>NZ_CP117460.1:0-606294 GCF_030687145.1 Pseudomonas sp. FP1742
GTAGAGCTTTTGCGCGATGAGCTGCCTGCCCAACAATTCAACACTTGGATCCGTCCACTACAGGTCGAAGCCGAAGGCGACGAGCTGCGTGTCTACGCGCCGAATCGTTTTGTTCTCGACTGGGTCAACGAAAAGTACCTGGGCCGCGTCCTCGAACTGCTGGATGAGCATGGCAATGGCCTGGCGCCGGCGCTTTCCTTATTAATAGGCAGCAAACGCAGTTCGGCACCGCGTGCGGCACCCAATGCCCCGTTGGCCGCTGCGGCGTCCCAGGCTCAGGCCGCTCAAGCGCCTGTCAGCGCCCCGGCGCCAGCCCCGGCATCGGCCTCGACCAAACGTGCGACACAGAAAGTTGCCGAGGTCAGTGAAGAACCGTCCCGCGACAGCTTCGACCCAATGGCCGGCGCCAGCTCGCAACAGGCCCCGGTTCGTTCCGAACAACGCACGGTGCAGGTCGAAGGTGCGCTCAAGCACACCAGCTACCTGAATCGCACGTTCACCTTCGAGAACTTCGTCGAAGGCAAGTCCAACCAACTGGCCCGGGCCGCGGCCTGGCAGGTGGCGGACAACCCCAAACACGGTTACAACCCGCTCTTCCTTTATGGCGGCGTCGGTTTGGGTAAAACCCACTTGATGCACGCCGTGGGTAACCACCTATTAAAGAAGAACCCGAATGCCAAGGTCGTGTACCTGCATTCGGAGCGTTTCGTGGCCGACATGGTCAAGGCGCTGCAGCTGAACGCGATCAACGAGTTCAAGCGCTTCTACCGTTCGGTGGATGCGTTGTTGATCGATGACATTCAGTTCTTCGCCCGCAAGGAACGTTCCCAGGAAGAGTTTTTCCACACCTTCAACGCCCTGCTCGAAGGTGGCCAGCAGGTCATTCTCACCAGTGACCGCTATCCAAAAGAAATCGAAGGCCTTGAAGAACGCCTCAAATCCCGCTTTGGCTGGGGCCTGACGGTTGCCGTCGAGCCGCCGGAGCTGGAAACCCGTGTGGCGATCCTGATGAAAAAGGCCGACCAGGCCAAAGTCGATCTGCCACACGACGCCGCATTCTTCATTGCCCAGCGTATTCGCTCCAACGTCCGTGAGCTGGAAGGCGCGCTCAAACGCGTTATCGCCCACTCGCACTTCATGGGGCGCGACATCACCATCGAGTTGATTCGCGAATCCCTGAAAGACTTGTTGGCGCTGCAAGACAAACTGGTCTCTGTGGATAACATTCAGCGCACCGTCGCCGAGTATTACAAGATCAAGATCTCCGACCTGCTGTCCAAGCGTCGTTCACGCTCGGTAGCACGTCCGCGTCAGGTCGCCATGGCGTTGTCCAAGGAATTGACCAACCACAGCCTGCCGGAAATCGGCGATGTGTTTGGCGGCCGCGACCACACGACTGTTTTGCACGCCTGCCGCAAGATCAACGAGCTTAAGGAATCCGACGCGGACATCCGCGAGGACTACAAGAACCTGCTGCGTACACTGACCACTTGATGAACACCAGCGCAGCTTATTAAGGCAAGGGACTAGACCATGCATTTCACCATTCAACGCGAAGCCCTGTTGAAACCCCTGCAACTGGTCGCAGGCGTCGTCGAGCGCCGACAGACCTTGCCGGTGCTCTCCAACGTGCTGCTGGTTGTCGAAGGCCAGCAACTGTCGCTGACCGGTACCGACCTGGAAGTCGAGCTGGTCGGTCGCGTGCAACTCGAAGAGCCTGCAGACCCGGGTTCCATCACTGTGCCTGCGCGCAAACTGATGGACATCTGCAAGAGCTTGCCGAATGACGCGCTGATCGACATCAAGGTCGATGAGCAAAAGCTCGTGGTGAAGGCCGGCCGTAGCCGCTTCACCCTGTCGACCCTGCCGGCCAATGACTTCCCGACGGTGGAAGAAGGCCCGGGTTCGCTGACCTGCAGCCTGGAGCAAAGCAAACTGCGTCGTCTGATCGAACGCACCAGCTTCGCCATGGCGCAACAGGACGTACGTTACTACCTCAACGGCATGCTGCTGGAAGTCTCGGCCGGGATCATCCGCGCCGTGGCGACCGATGGCCACCGTCTGGCCATGTGCTCGATGCAGGCCGATATCGGTCAGCCGGACCGTCATCAGGTCATCGTGCCACGCAAAGGTATTCTGGAACTGGCGCGCCTGCTGACCGAACCGGACGGCAACGTCAGCATCGTGTTGGGCCAGCATCACATCCGCGCCACCACCGGCGAGTTCACCTTCACCTCGAAACTGGTCGACGGTAAATTCCCTGACTACGAGCGCGTCCTGCCTAAGGGCGGCGACAAGCTGGTACTCGGCGATCGCCAGGCCCTGCGTGAAGCGTTCAGCCGTACCGCGATTCTGTCCAACGAGAAGTACCGCGGCATCCGTCTGCAACTGGCCAACGGTCAGTTGAAGATCCAGGCGAACAACCCGGAGCAGGAAGAAGCGGAAGAAGAAGTGGGCGTTGAATACAACGGCGGCTCCTTGGAAATCGGCTTCAACGTGAGCTACCTGCTCGACGTATTGGGCGTGATGACCACCGAGCAGGTTCGCCTGATCCTGTCCGACTCCAACAGCAGTGCGCTGGTGCAAGAGTCCGACAACGACGACTCGGCTTACGTTGTCATGCCGATGCGTCTGTAATCATGCTCAGCAGAAGCTAGATGTCCTTAAGTCGCGTCTCGGTCACCGCGGTGCGCAATCTGCACCCGGTGACCTTCTCCCCCTCCCCCCGCATCAACATTCTTTACGGCGCCAACGGCAGCGGCAAAACCAGTGTTCTGGAAGCCATTCATCTGCTGGGGCTTGCCCGTTCGTTTCGTAGCAGCCGTCTGTTGCCCGTCATTCAGTACGAGCAATTGGCGTGTACGGTATTTGGTCAGGTCGAATTGGCCGAGGGCGGGCACAGTGCGTTGGGGATATCTCGCGATCGCCAGGGTGAGTTCCAGATTCGCATCGACGGGCAAAACGCTCGCAGTGCGGCGCAACTGGCTGAGATCCTGCCGCTGCAGTTGATCAACCCGGATAGCTTTCGCCTGTTGGAAGGCGCGCCGAAGATTCGCCGGCAGTTTCTCGACTGGGGCGTGTTCCACGTGGAACCGCGATTCATGTCCACGTGGCAGCGCCTGCAGAAGGCCTTGCGCCAGAGAAACTCTTGGCTGCGGCATGGTACACTTGACGCCGTTTCGCAAGCGGTTTGGGACAGGGAACTGTGCCAGGCCAGCGATGAAATAGATGAATACCGCCGCGCTTACATCAAAGCCTTGAAACCAGTCTTTGAACAGACCTTGAGCGAACTGGTTGAGCTTGAGGGTTTGACGCTCAGCTATTACCGAGGCTGGGACAAAGACCGTGAGTTGAGTGCAGTGCTCGCCGGGTCCCTTCAGCGGGATCAGCAAATGGGTCATACCCAGGCCGGACCACAACGCGCTGATTTGCGTCTCAGATTGGGCGCACATAACGCCGCGGACATCTTGTCCCGTGGTCAGCAGAAGTTGGTGGTCTGTGCATTGCGGATCGCTCAAGGGCACTTGGTTAGCCAGGCCCGACGCGGCCAGTGTATTTATCTGGTGGATGATCTGCCGTCCGAACTGGACGAGCACCACCGTCGCGCGCTGTGCCGTTTGCTGGAAGACTTACGCTGCCAGGTCTTTATCACCTGTGTAGATCACGAATTATTGAGGGAAGGCTGGCAGACGGAAACGCCAGTCGCTCTGTTCCACGTGGAACAGGGCCGTATCACCCAGACCCACGACCATCGGGAGTGAAGGCATTGAGCGAAGAAAATACGTACGACTCAACGAGCATTAAAGTGCTGAAAGGCCTGGATGCCGTACGCAAACGTCCCGGTATGTACATTGGTGACACCGACGATGGCAGCGGTCTGCACCACATGGTGTTCGAGGTGGTCGATAACTCGATCGACGAAGCTTTGGCCGGCCACTGCGACGACATCAGCATTATCATTCACCCGGATGAGTCCATCACCGTTCGCGACAACGGTCGTGGTATCCCGGTAGACGTGCACAAAGAAGAAGGCGTCTCGGCGGCCGAGGTCATCATGACCGTGCTGCACGCCGGCGGTAAGTTCGACGATAACTCCTACAAAGTTTCCGGCGGTCTGCACGGTGTAGGTGTGTCGGTGGTTAACGCCCTGTCCGAAGAACTGGTCCTGACCGTTCGCCGCAGTGGCAAGATCTGGGAACAGACTTACGTCCACGGTGTTCCGCAAGAGCCGATGAAAATCGTTGGCGACAGCGAATCCACCGGTACCCAGATTCACTTCAAACCTTCGGCTGACACCTTCAAGAACATCCACTTCAGTTGGGACATCCTGGCCAAGCGGATTCGCGAACTGTCCTTCCTCAACTCCGGTGTCGGCATCGTCCTCAAGGACGAGCGCAGCGGCAAGGAAGAGCTGTTCAAGTACGAAGGTGGTCTGCGTGCATTCGTGGAATACCTGAACACCAACAAGACTGCGGTCAACCAGGTGTTCCACTTCAACATCCAGCGTGAAGACGGCATCGGCGTGGAAATCGCCCTGCAGTGGAACGACAGCTTCAACGAGAACCTGTTGTGCTTCACCAACAACATTCCGCAGCGCGATGGCGGTACTCACCTGGTGGGTTTCCGTTCTGCACTGACGCGTAACCTGAACACCTACATCGAAGCTGAAGGTCTGGCGAAGAAGCACAAAGTCGCCACCACCGGTGACGATGCCCGCGAAGGCCTGACGGCGATCATTTCGGTGAAAGTGCCGGATCCGAAGTTCAGCTCCCAGACCAAAGACAAGCTGGTGTCCTCCGAAGTGAAGACCGCGGTCGAACAGGAAATGGGCAAGTACTTCTCCGACTTCCTGTTGGAAAACCCGAACGAAGCCAAGCTGGTCGTCGGCAAGATGATCGACGCGGCGCGTGCCCGTGAAGCTGCGCGTAAAGCCCGTGAGATGACCCGTCGCAAAGGCGCGCTGGACATCGCTGGCCTGCCGGGCAAACTGGCGGACTGCCAGGAAAAAGACCCTGCCCTCTCCGAACTGTACCTTGTGGAAGGTGACTCTGCTGGCGGTTCCGCCAAGCAGGGACGTAACCGCAAGACCCAGGCCATCCTGCCGTTGAAAGGCAAGATCCTGAACGTTGAGAAGGCGCGCTTCGACAAGATGATCTCTTCGCAAGAAGTGGGCACCTTGATCACCGCGCTGGGCTGCGGCATCGGTCGCGACGAGTACAACATCGACAAGCTGCGTTATCACAACATCATCATCATGACCGATGCTGACGTCGACGGTTCGCACATCCGTACCCTGCTGCTGACCTTTTTCTTCCGTCAGTTGCCGGAGCTGATCGAGCGCGGCTACATCTACATCGCCCAGCCACCGCTGTACAAGGTCAAGAAAGGCAAGCAAGAGCAATACATCAAAGACGACGACGCCATGGAAGAGTACATGACGCAGTCGGCCCTGGAAGATGCGAGCCTGCACCTGAACGAGGAAGCCCCGGGTATCTCCGGTGAAGCCCTCGAGCGTCTGGTGAATGACTTCCGTCTGGTGATGAAGACTCTCAAGCGCCTGTCGCGCCTGTACCCACAGGAGCTGACCGAGCACTTCATCTATCTGCCAGCGGTCAGCATGGAGCAACTGTCCGATCACGCAGCGATGCAGGATTGGCTGGCTCAGTACGAAGTTCGCCTGCGCACCGTCGAGAAGTCCGGCCTGGTCTACAAGGCCAGCCTGCGTGAAGACCGTGAGCGTAACGTCTGGCTGCCAGAGGTCGAACTGATCTCCCACGGCCTGTCGAACTACGTCACCTTCAACCGCGACTTCTTCGGCAGCAACGATTACAAGACCGTCGTTTCCCTGGGCGCTCAACTGAGCACTCTGCTGGACGACGGCGCTTATATTCAGCGCGGCGAGCGCAAGAAAGCCGTCACCGAATTCAAGGAAGCCCTTGAATGGCTGATGGCCGAAAGCACCAAGCGTCACACCATTCAGCGCTATAAAGGTCTGGGTGAGATGAACCCTGATCAGCTGTGGGAAACCACCATGGATCCGGGCTCGCGCCGCATGCTCAAAGTGACCATCGAAGACGCCATTGGCGCGGACCAGATCTTCAACACCCTGATGGGTGATGCGGTCGAACCTCGCCGTGACTTCATCGAAAGCAATGCCCTGGCGGTGTCCAACCTGGACTTCTGATCCGGCAGGACTGCTAAAACGAAAAAGGCCAACGCTTAGCGTTGGCCTTTTTTATTGCAATGTACATTTCGTGGTGGAAACACTGCCAAGGGGTCGATTGTTTCCCCTTCTCGATCAATCGCTCAGAACATCGATGCACCTTTGGACTTTGCCAGATAACGCCCAGGTGAATCCCCCAAGTTACGCCGAAATACCGAGGTAAATGCGCTTGGGCTGCTGTAACCCAGATCAATCGCCACTTCGGTGATAGATGAACCATTGCTCAATCTGGATGTTGCTTCTAGCAAACAGACTTGTTGCCGCCAGAACACAAAACTCATGCCAGTCGCTTCCCGAAAACTTCGCGTGAACGTTCGCCGGCTCATGCTCGACCAACTGGCCATTTCACTGATGGAAATATTCTGCGTGGGTGCATCAAGGAATCGATGGCACGAATGGGCCAGTCGAGGTTCTGACGGCAAAGGTGCGCTCAGTGGAAGCTTCGACATGGCGCCGATTTCATCCACCAGTAGCATCTGCACGGATTGGCTTCGGATATTGGGTGGTTGCTCTGGATCAATGGCCAATGCTGCTTCCAACAGATGCCTGAGCAGCGGCGAAACATTGTAGACCTGGCAATGCTCCGGCAAACCGGCGCGGATGGAGGCAACCTCATTGAGGTAAGTATTGATCATGGTCACGTCGCCGCGCATATGCATTTCATGCGACACGCACGCGGGAACCCAAAGCGCTCTTTGAGGTGGGACAACCCAATTCCCTTGATCGGTGAACATCTTCAACGCGCCCGTTGAGGCGTATGCAAACTGACCACGACTGTGCGTGTGCCGCGTAAAAACAGTACCCGAAGAATACTTGCGCAGGCTCACCACAGCATCGGGGCTTCCATGCTCGTAGGGATCTAGTGTTGGATTGATCAACATGGCCCGATTTTGACAAAAATAGACCTGCTATAGCAAGCAGGCCAAAATTTTGGACCATAGAATCGCATCTCCAAAAATATCTGATGTAGAAACGGTTCGCATTGAACTGATTGGAATGCGGCATACCGCGGTGTGCCGCTTAATGTGAGGCTAGGGATATGCAGAAAAAACATTTGGTTCTGGCGATACTCGTCACCTTAGTGTGGGGAGTGAACTTTTCAATCACCAAGCTGGGTTTACGCTCTATCGATCCCTTTGTGTTAACCGGAATACGCTTTGCACTCGCCGCCATACCCTTGGTGTTCTTCATAAAGCGCCCCGCCATCAAGTTCAGCTATGTTGTCGCCTACGGCTTCATTTTCGGATTGGGTATGTGGGGCGTGATCAACTATGGCATTCAGGTCGGTGTCAGCCCCGGTATTGCTTCGCTGATCATCCAGCTCAGCGTGTTCTTCACCATGGGGTGGGGGGCGTTATTCTTTAAAGAGCAGTTACGTAGGGTTCAGCTTATAGGGGCACTGCTGGCATTGGGCGGGTTGGCGGGCATCATTTCTACCCAGCAAGGAGAGCACGCAATACTTGGAGTACTGCTGATAGTGTTGAGTGCAGTCGCTTGGAGTGTAGGCAACGTGATTATCAAGAAATCCGGTGTCAAAGAGATCTTTTCATTCATGGTCTGGGCCAGTCTGTTTCCACCCATCCCGCTCTTCTTCATCGCTTGGCTCATGCAGGGCGCCACGCCCTTTGAGAACCTGCAAAGCAGTCTCGACTTGACGGCTGTGCTGTCGATTGTTTTCCAGGTTTACCTAGCCACACACTTTGCCTATTGGGGATGGAATTCGCTGTTAAAGCTTTATCCCGTATCAACAGTGGCACCGCTGTCGTTGCTGATTCCGGTATTCGGTATTGGCAGTTCGATGCTGATTATCGGCGAACACATCTCGACACCGAACTTGATCTCAATTGCAATGATCATTATGGGATTGGCGGTCGGCCTCTATCGTAAGTCCCCCGTCATAATCAGTGCCGCCCCCAAAGCCGCGTTCCGCCCTGACTGAACCGGTCGTGCCAGAACTATGCATTTTTGCCAGCGTTTGCCAGGGCTGCCGAATCATCCGGCAGGATCGCTAAATAAAAAAGGCCAACGCTCAGCGTTGGCCTTTTTTATTGTTCGTCGAATCATTCGCTAGCGGTGGCCACGCTCTCAAGCCGATACCCATACCCGTAAATCGTCAGCAGTTGCCAACCGCGATCAGCCGTCAGGCCCAGCTTGTTGCGCAGGCGATAAATATGAGTATCCAGGGGCCGGGAGGATACGATTTCTTCATGGGTCCAAAAGCGCTCATACAAGTATTCACGGGACAAAGGTCGGCCCAGGTTGGCGAACAGACAACGGGCGAGCCGGTATTCCCGTTCGGTCAGGCTGATGGGGGTGTCGGCGCGGGTGACAGTGAGTTCGGCGTCGTCGAATTCAAGGTCATTGAAGGTGAGTATTTCAGTGGCTGCCGCGCGTTGCAGTCCATGCCGACGAAGCACCGCGCTCACCCGAGCCATCAGCTCGTTGGGGCGAAACGGTTTGCTTACATAATCGTCGGCTCCGGCGTTCAAGGCCTGGACGATATCGCTTTCGGTATCGCGACTGGTGAGCATGATCGCGGCCGGCGGTGCGTCCATGTGTTCACGGGTCCAGCGTAACAACGACAGGCCACTGATATCGGGCAATTGCCAGTCGAGGATCAGCAGATCGAAGGTTTCGCGCCGAAGTTGCCGTAGCAGGTCCTCTCCCCGCTCGAAACTGTGCAACGTCCACGCCTGCTCCCCCGTGACGGGGATCTGTCGCAGTGTCTGTTCCACCCGGCGGAGTTCGGCGGGTTCGTCATCCAGTATTGCGACACGCATGCCGAGTGTTTCCTTCATCTCGTAAGTGCAACGTTAAGAAAATTCCTGCGGGAGTTTAGGCTGATTGGTTGAATCTGAACAATTGTGGCCAATTGCTGCGAACTTCCCAAGTATGGATACGCTGATATCACTTAGCCGGTAGGCGATGAATGCAAGAGGGACTGTGGGAAAGATGCATCTAAAGATTCTCTTTAACGGGTTTACAAGATTGGCAGCGTTGATGTTGGCGTCGGGTCTCGGGTTGGGATGCACCACGATTCAGTCAACATCAGCCATCGAGTGGAATGCTGTACCGCGTTACTTTGGCCCGGCGAAGACAAACACGATGATGGGGGATTCGCCAGGTTTTGCTCCGGTGCACTCCCCACGAGTAGAGGCGGCACAACTCGACATTCACCCGGCACAACAACGTTGGGTATTTTAGTCCCGGCCAATTCTGAACAAATATTGAGAATTACCTCGCAAGGTTCTTTATGCCAGTAGATTTGTCGTCGCTGAGCGGCACAGGGGCATTGGGATGTGTCCCGACGCAGGGAGCGTCAACGCTAAGCTGCAGGACCGTCGATCGCCGGTTTTCGGCGGGTCTGCAGTTCAGGGGAAAACATACGGAGTGCCTGCTCGGCTCCGACACAGGGACGTGTCATCTTATTTCCTTTGTTCCCATGGCTATCTGCCAGAGCGTCCGGTCAGGTATCGTGCGTCAAGCGCGCGCGTTTCCCGGCATGATTTCTATAAGAGCATAAAAGCCATTCCATGAACCCCATGACCTTATTGCTCCCACGCCGTTCTGGCGTCTGTCTTTTAATGGTTGCCGGCTTGATGGGATTGCTCACCCAGAGTGCGTCGGCGACTGCCGCCTCGGTGAAACGTCTGCCTTATATCGATGACAACCAACAATGCCGCGGTCAACCGCTGCCCGCGACTGTCGAGCACCTGACCGGCGAAGCCTGGAAGCTGGACGCCAAAGGTAAACAGACGCCCCTGCTGGAAGGGATGTCGATCGATGAACAGGAAGGCGTCATGACCTCGCCCTCGGCGTTTGTCAGCCTGTCCCTGGGCGATGGCTCGCGGGTGGTGTTACCTTCCAGCTCGCACATCACGCTGCATCTGAATGAAGAACATTCGATCCCTCAGGTCATTCTCGAGCAAGGGCAAGTCGAGTCGTATGTGATCAAACGTGCCAGCGACCATGACCGTTTTCAGATCGTCACACCGGTGGGTGTACTGGGCGTACGGGGCACGCACTTCCGGGCACGCAACGATGACGGTGGCGAGGCTCTACTGGAGGTGTTGAACGGGCAAGTGGCGGTCAATCGTGATGAGGAACTGTCGGGCTCCCGCCCTGCCCGGCCCGCTGCCCAACGGACGCAAAGCCCTGGAGACGATGAGGTCCAGGTCATGGCCCGTCAGGGTTTGCGTATTCAGAAACAAGGCACGTTGACGCCAATCGACTTGTTACCCGCCCCGCGTTTGTTGGGGCAGGCCGGGCAGACAGGTAATGTGCCTGTCTGGCAGTTGATCATGAAGCCCATCGAAGGGGCTACGCGTTATCGGGCTCAAGTGGCCACCGACCCCGCCTTTCTGGATATCAAGCAAGAGCAGTTTTCCAGCACGCCAGAGGTCAGATTCAGCGGGCTGAAAGCGTTTTTCTATCATGTTCGCTTATCGGCGTTTGACGCTCAGGGGCTAGAGGGAGAAACCGGGGTGTATGACATTTTCTATTACCCCAGGACCACACGTGTCCAATAGCACCCTGGCCGGCGACCAATGAGGGTTCGACCACGCAAGGACGGTCGCGAACCGACCCAGGCTCAACGGCTGTTTCGGCGGATGGTTCGCGAATGGCTGTGGGTCAGCCTGATCCTGTTGCCGCTGACGGCGATGCTGTCCATGACCCAGGGCCTGGCCTTGAGCAATCTGCTGTACGACAACCTGCGTCGGCTGAGTCCGTTGCCGGTGGACCCTCGAATACTCATCGTCACGATCGACGACTACAGCCTGCAACAGCTTGGCAAATGGCCTTGGTCGCGGGCCATGCATGCACAGTTGCTTGATCGGCTCAGCGCCGCAAACGCCAAAGGCATTCTGTTCGATGTGATCTTCAGCGAACCCGATAACCATCCCGACAACGATCAACGTCTGGCCGAGGCGGCCTGTCGGGCCGGGAATGTCTTTGTGCCGCTGCTGCGCGAAAGTGTCGCGCGTTATGGGCAGCCCCTGGGGGAAATTGAACCGGTGTCTGCGCTGCGCCAGTGCGCCAAAGGCGTCGGGCACATCAATGCCGAAGCGGACGCTGACGGGATCGTGCGCAGCGTATATTTAAGCGAAGGATCAGCGTCACAAGTACGTCCGCAACTGGCCTGGCTGCTGTACGAAGAGACCCTTACCGATAAGGGAAATGCACCGATGCCCGGAATGCCGGCCCTGCCGACGCAAGGCTGGCAGCGAGCCCACGAAATTCGGATACCTTTCATCCGTTCTGACGCAGGTTTCCCCAGTGTGCCCTACGTCAGTGTATTACGCGGCGAAGTCCCTGCGGAGTTGCTGCGTGATCGTTTGATCCTGATCGGCTCCACCGCTCCGGGCCTGGGAGACCGTTATGTGACACCGCAGTCGGGGAGCATCGGCACGACACCAGGCATCGTGATTCAGGCGAATATCCTCAACGGGCTGCTGCAACAGCGAAACATCGTTGTGCTCGATCAGCGCCCGGCGGCGTTGTTATCGGTGGTGATTGTCGGTGAGTTGCTGGGCCTGCTGCTGGTGCGTCCGCGTCGCGCCCTATGGCTGACCCTGGGCGCAATGGCGGTCGCCCTGGTGGGTTCGGGCCTGCTGTTACGCCTTGGCTGGTGGTGGTCACCGGCCGCGAGTCTGCTGGGTATGCTGCTGGGTTACCTGATCTGGAATTGGCGCAGGCTGAATGCGGTGCTGGCCTATTTCGGCTGGGAACTGGCGCGCCTGGACGGCGAACCGAAAGTCTTTCCCGAACGCCGCCGCACCCAAGCTCCGGCCGGCGATGTGCTGCAAGGGCAAATCGTCGCGTTAGAGCAGGCCATGAGCCGGACCCGCGACACCCGGCGCTTCATTGCCGATGGTCTTGAGTACCTGCCTGTAGCGACGCTGATCAGCGATCCGAACGGGCGCATTCTGCTGGCCAACCGCAAGGCTCGAGAGATATTTTCCAGCGGCCTGGTGGGCGAAGACATGCTCGAGCAACTGAGCAACCTGGGTTACCCGCTGCCATCCGATGGAACGCCACCTGCGTTGTCGACCCTGGAATCGCTGGAGTTTCGTGACACCCAGACGCGCAGCCTGCGTCTGGACCTGGCGCCGCTGTTGCCGGCCGAAGGCGACTCGGTGATTGGCTGGCTACTGAGCCTCACCGACCTGAGTGTGGAGCGTGACGCCGAGGAGCAGCGAGCCGTGTTGCTGCGCTTTTTGTCCCATGACCTCAGGGCGCCTCACTCGGCGATTCTGGCGTTGCTCGACGTTCAGCGACATCAAGTGACCGGTGACACTCAAGTGTTCAGTCAGATCGAGTTACAAGTGCGCAAGGCGCTGAACCTGACCGAGGCTTTTGTGCAGTTGGCAAAGGCCGAATCCGAGGCCTACCAGTTCCAGCCAAGTATGTTCGCGATGTTGCTGCTCGATACCTTCGACCAGGCGTCGAGCATTGCTCATCTGAAGAATATTCAATTGCTGCATGATCTCGACGAAGACGCCGAAGCGTTGGTCCTGGCCGATCAGTCGCTACTGACACGGGCGTTGTTCAACCTGCTGGAAAACGCCATCAAGTACAGTCCGGCGGGTTCGCGGATCAGCGTGGGGGTGAGCTGTGCCAAGGGCTGGTTGACGTGCGAGATCGCCGATCAGGGCCGAGGCATTGCCGTCGAAGAACTTCCCGAGTTGTTCAGTCAATATCGACGTTTTACCTCGGCGCATGGCAGTGACGGCCTGGGACTGGGGCTGTCGATGGTCAAGGCCGTGGTGGATCGTCACGGCGGGCGGATTTCCTGCCATAGCGTGGTGGGACAAGGCACAACGTTCAGCATGCAGTTGCCCCTGTTGAGCGAGTGAGCCAGAGCATTTTCCCAGGCATAAAAAAACCGGCTATATCAGCCGGTTCCTTTACGTCTCAAAAAACTTATGCACGTTTTTTGATGTTTTATTTGCTTAAGAAATATGCATATAAATCAAAAGCTTAAACACTGAATACAGTGTTTTTCAACAAAACGGTACACAGGTTATCCACAGAATCTCAGACAACCACTTGATCGGTAGCGCTCGGTGCCGCCGGGGCGGCGGGCAGCGAGCCCATCTCGCGCTGCATCTGCTCGTTCCAGGCCTGCACCCGGTCATTCAGGTCGGCAATGGCCCGAGGCCCGCTACCCTCGGCATACATCGGAGCGCCGATGATCACGGTGATCACGCCCTGCTTTTTGGCCCAACCGGTTTTTGGCCAGAACTTGCCGGCATTGTGTGCAATCGGCAGCACGGGCAATGACGCATTGACGGCCAATGCGGTGCCGCCCCGGGAGAATTTGCCGATGGTGCCATAGGGAACGCGAGTCCCCTCCGGGAAGATCAGTACCCAGACATTGTCCTTGAGCAGCTCATCACCCTTCTTCGCCACATGCTTGAGCGCAGCTTTCGGGTTGTCACGGTCGATGGCGATCGGTCGCAGCATGGCCATGGCCCAGCCGAAGAACGGAACATAGAGCAGTTCGCGCTTGAGCACCTGACTCAACGGTTCGAAGTACGCCGAGAGAAAGAAGGTCTCCCAGGTGCTCTGGTGGTTCGACTGAATCACGCAGGGCTGCTCAGGCACGTTCTCGGCGCCCTTCACTTCGTAGCGGATACCCAGAAAGACTTTGCTCAGCCACAAGGCACAGCGGCACCAGTACACGTTGATAAAGCGATAACGGGCCTTGAACGGCAGAAACGGCGCGATAAAAAAGCTCAGGGTGCACCAGAGCAACGAGCTGGTGCCCAGCAGCAGGTAAAAGAGGAAAGTTCTGATGGCCTGCAGTATCGACATGGCGACATTTACCGTTGCGGGCACTGCCCGCCTATTCAAGCGCACTCCCGATCAGTCCTTGGCCAGGATGTCAGAAGAGCCTTAGTTGTGGATAAGTTCCGCGGCAATCGCCGCCAGATCGTCAAAAATCAAGGTGCCTGCCGGTAGGGTCTTGCCCTGAGTCTTTTCGCCTTTTCCGGTCTTTACCAAAACTGGCTGACAGTCGACGGCTTTGGCGGCTTCCAGGTCACCGAGAGTATCGCCGACGAACCATAGATTCGTCAGCGAAACGTTGTAATGCGCGGCGATGGTTTTCAACATCCCCGGTTTTGGCTTGCGGCAATCGCAGCCATCGTCTGGCCCGTGCGGGCAATAGACGATCAGCCCGACCTCGCCGCCCCGCTCCGCCACCAACTCGCGCAAGCGAGCATGCATGGCCTCCAGGGTGGCGATGTCGTAATAGCCGCGAGCGATGCCCGACTGATTGGTAGCCACGGCTACCGTCCAGCCAGCCTTGCTCAACTGCGCGATCGCTTCGATCGAACCGGGGAGTGGAATCCACTCCTCCACCGACTTGATGTACGCGTCGGAGTCGTAATTGATCACCCCGTCCCGATCGAGAATCAGCAGTTTCAACAGCAGCCCCTCAGCCCAGCAGCGAAATGTCGGCGACGCCGAGGAACAACCCACGCAGACGCGCCAGCAGCGCGTAGCGGTTGGCTCGCACCTTGGCGTCTTCGGCGTTGACCATCACCGCTTCGAAGAACGCATCCACCGGCTCGCGCAATGCCGCCAGACGTGCCAGCGATTCGCTGTACTGACGAGCAGCGGCCATTGGTTGCACAGCCTGGTCAGCCTGCTGGATCGCCGAATACAGCGAGAACTCGTTGGCATTGTCGAAGTATTTGGCTTCAACGACGGTAGGAACGGAGCCTTCGACCTTGCTCAGCAAGTTCGAAACGCGCTTGTTCACGGCGGCCAGGGCAGCGGCTTCCGGCAATTTGCGGAAGGCTTCCACCGCTTGTACGCGCTGATCGAAGTCCAGGGCCGAACCCGGTTTCAGGGCACGTACCGACAGGTAAGTCGCGACGTCCACGCCTTCGTCTTCGTAACGGGCACGCAGACGGTCGAAGATGAACTCCAGCACCGCGTCATTGAGGCCGGCAGCCTTGACCTTGGCGCCGAACGCATTCACGGCAAACGCCACGGCGTCGTTCAGGTCGAGGTCGAGCTTCTTGTCGATCAGGATCCGCAACACACCCAGCGCTGCACGGCGCAGGGCATACGGGTCCTTGCTACCGGTTGGCAGCATGCCGATGCCGAAAATGCCCACCAGGGTGTCGAGCTTGTCGGCAATGGCCACGGCCGCACCGGTCAGGGTGGTCGGCAGTTCAGCGCCGGCACCGCGCGGCATGTACTGCTCGTTCAGCGCCAGGGCGACATCTTCCGGCTCGCCATCGTTGAGGGCGTAGTAGTAACCGGCGACACCTTGCATCTCCGGGAACTCACCGACCATCTCGGTCGCCAAGTCACACTTGGACAGCAGGCCGGCACGCGCCGCCCAGGAAGCGTTGCCACCGATGCGGGCGGCAATGTAGGCCGCCAGCTTCGACACGCGTTCGGCCTTGTCGTAGACGCTGCCGAGTTTTTCCTGGAACACCACGTTCTGCAGGCGCAGATTGAATTCTTCGAGTTTTTGCTTCTTGTCTTGCTTGAAGAAGAACTCGGCGTCGGTCAGGCGTGGGCGCACCACTTTCTCGTTACCGGCGATGATCTGCTGCGGGTCCTTGCTTTCGATGTTGGCCACGGTAATGAAACGCGGCAGCAACTTGCCGTCGGCATCCAGCAGGCAGAAGTACTTCTGGTTGTCCTGCATGGTGGTGATCAGCGCTTCTTGTGGCACGTCGAGGAAACGTTCTTCGAACGAGCACACCAGCGGCACCGGCCATTCAACCAGCGCGGTCACTTCGTCGAGCAGGCTTGGCGGCACGATGGCCGTACCTTCCTGCATCGTCGCCAGTTCTTCGGTGCGCTTGCTGATCAGCTCGCGACGCTCGTTGGCGTCAGCCAGTACATAAGCAGCACGCAGATCGTTCAGGTAGTTGGCTGGCGAGGTGATGCGCACGCTTTCCGGATGGTGGAAGCGGTGACCACGGGAATCGCGGCCGGCCTTCTGGGCGAGGATGGTGCAGTCGATGACGTGGTCACCGAGCAGCATCACCAACCATTGGGTCGGACGAACGAATTCTTCCTTGCGAGCACCCCAGCGCATGCGCTTGGGGATCGGCAGGTCATTCAGGGAATCTTCGACGATGGTCGGCATCAGGCTTGCGGTCGGCTTGCCGGCGATGCTTTGGCTGTAGCGCAGCTTCGGGCCGCTCTGATCGATTTCGCTCAGTTCGACGCCGCACTTCTTGGCGAAGCCCAGGGCCGCTTGAGTCGGGTTGCCTTCGGCATCGAACGCGGCCTGACGTGGCGGGCCGTCGAGGTTGATGCTGCGATCCGGCTGCTGGGTGGCCAGCGCGGTGATCAGCACAGCCAGGCGACGCGGCGCGGCGTAGACGGTTTTGCTCTCGTAGTTCAGGCCAGCGGCTTGCAGGCCTTTGTCGATACCGGCCAGGAATGCCTCGGCCAGGGTGTTCAGGGCTTTGGGTGGCAGTTCTTCGGTGCCCAGTTCAACCAGAAAATCTTGAGCACTCATTGTGCAGCCTCCAGCTTGGCCAGTACTTCATCACGCAGGTCCGGGGTCGCCATCGGGAAGCCCAGCTTGGCGCGAGCCAGCAGGTAGGCTTGCGCAACGGAACGCGCCAGGGTGCGTACACGCAGAATGTATTGCTGACGCGCGGTCACCGAGATCGCCCGGCGCGCATCCAGCAGGTTGAAGGTGTGGGAAGCCTTCAACACCATTTCATAGCTCGGCAACGGCAGCGGCTGATCGAGTTCGATCAGGCGCTTGGCTTCGCTTTCATAGAAATCGAACAGTTCGAACAGCTTCTCGACGTTGGCGTGTTCGAAGTTGTAGGTCGACTGCTCCACTTCGTTCTGGTGGAACACGTCGCCGTAGGTCACCTTGCCGAACGGACCGTCAGCCCAGACCAGGTCGTAGACCGAGTCCACGCCTTGCAGGTACATGGCCAGACGCTCCAGACCGTAAGTGATCTCGCCGGTCACCGGGTAGCACTCGATGCCGCCCGCTTGCTGGAAGTAAGTGAACTGCGTCACTTCCATGCCGTTGAGCCAGACTTCCCAGCCCAGACCCCAGGCGCCCAGCGTTGGCGACTCCCAGTTGTCTTCGACGAAACGGATGTCGTGCACCAATGGGTCCAGGCCCACGTGCTTGAGGGAGCCCAGGTACAGTTCCTGGAAGTTGTCCGGGTTCGGCTTCAGCACTACCTGGAACTGATAGTAGTGCTGCAGACGGTTCGGGTTTTCACCGTAGCGGCCGTCAGTCGGGCGACGACTGGGCTGCACATAAGCGGCGTTCCAGGTTTCCGGGCCGATGGCGCGCAGGAATGTGGCAGTGTGGAAAGTGCCGGCGCCTACTTCCATATCGTAGGGCTGAAGTACCACACAACCTTGCTCGGCCCAGTATTGCTGGAGGGCGAGGATCAAGTCTTGGAAGGTACGCACGGCTGGCGTAGGCTGGCTCACGAAATTCACCTGTTTCTTGGGCTGCGATTTAAAGAGCGGGAGTATACCCGATTCGGTCCTGCGCACGCCCCCTGGAGCCTTATGCCACGCTGCTTTTGGTGTACCGAAGATCCGCTGTACATGGCTTATCACGATCAGGAGTGGGGCACGCCGCTACGCGATGCGCAGGGATTGTTCGAGTTGCTTTTGCTCGAAGGGTTCCAGGCCGGGCTTTCCTGGATCACTGTATTGCGCAAGCGAGAGCGTTATCGCGAGGTGCTGTTCGGCTTCGACGTGCAGCGCGTGGCGCAGATGAGCGATGCGGAAATCGATGAACTGATGCTCGATCCGGGGATCATCCGCAATCGTCTCAAACTCAACGCAGCCCGGCGCAATGCCCAGGCCTGGCTGGAGCTGGAAGACCCGGTGGCGTTTCTCTGGTCGTTCGTCGGCGGCACGCCGGTGATCAATCATTTCAAGGATCGCAGTGAAGTGCCGGCGGTGACACCGGCCGCCATCGAGATGAGCAAAGGCCTGAAAAAAGCCGGCTTCACGTTCGTCGGCCCGACCATTTGTTACGCGCTGATGCAGGCTTCAGGCATGGTCATGGACCACACCCTGGATTGCGATCGCTACGCCACCTTGGCGAACGGCGGTTAGAATAGCCGCCTCGCGCACAGCACAAGATCAGGAGTGACCTGTGGATAAGTTTAAAGGCGCCTTGCTGGTAGGCGCTCTGCGACTGTTTGCCCTGCTGCCATGGCGGGCAGTGCAGGCGGTGGGTTCGGCGATTGGCTGGATCATGTGGAAAACCCCCAACCGTTCCCGCGACGTGGTGCGGATCAACCTCGCCAAGTGCTTCCCGCAGATGGACCCGGCCGAACGTGAGCGTCTGGTGGGCCAGAGCCTGAAAGACATTGGCAAGTCTCTGACTGAAAGCGCCTGCGCGTGGATCTGGCCGGCCCAGCGTTCCATTGAATTGGTGCGCGAAGTCGAAGGCCTCGATGTTTTGAAAGAGGCTTTGGCGTCCGGCAAAGGTGTGGTTGGCATCACCAGCCACCTGGGTAACTGGGAAGTGTTGAACCACTTCTATTGCAGCCAGTGCAAACCGATCATTTTCTATCGCCCGCCGAAGTTGAAGGCGGTGGATGAATTGCTGCGCAAGCAGCGGGTGCAATTGGGTAACCGGGTGGCCGCTTCCACCAAGGAAGGCATCCTCAGCGTGATCAAGGAAGTGCGCAAGGGTGGCGCGGTGGGCATTCCGGCTGACCCGGAACCGGCCGAATCCGCCGGGATCTTCGTGCCGTTCTTCGCCACTCAGGCCCTGACCAGCAAATTCGTGCCGAACATGCTCGCCGGTGGCAAAGCGGTCGGCGTGTTCCTGCACGCCCTGCGCCTGCCGGACGGCTCGGGGTACAAGGTGATCCTCGAAGCTGCGCCGGAAGCCATGTACAGCACCGATACGGAAACGTCCTGTGCGGCCATGAGCCAGGTGGTCGAGCGCTACGTGCGGGCCTATCCGAGCCAGTACATGTGGAGCATGAAGCGCTTCAAGAAGCGTCCGCCGGGTGAAGAACGCTGGTATTGATGCTGCTGTGGATAACTTCGCAGGCCGAGAGCTTCTGATCTTGGCCGGCGTTATCTCTGATCAGTGCGCCTGACGTTCAAGCTTTTTCAGAAACACCGTCATCTCCTTCTCCGCCTGCTTGTCGCCATGGGCGCGGGCAGCTTCCAGACCCTGCTCCCAGGCCTGCCGCGCCGCCGCGTAATCCGCCAGCGCCAGATGGGCCTTGCCCAAAAGCTTCCAGGCTGCCGAATACTTCGGATCGAACTCGACGCAGCGCTGGAAATGCTCCGCGGCCTTGGCATTTTCACCCAGATCCAGATAACCCTTGCCCAGGCCGAAGCGCAGCAATGAGTTATCCACACCCTTGGCGAGCATTTTTTCCAGGGATTCGATCATGGTGGATTCCTTATCGAGGTTATTCAGGGATGCCTGTTTGTCCTTGAGATTGCTTTCGCGGGCAAGCCCGCTCCCACAGGAATCTCGGTCGTACACAAGATATGTGTTCACTGCAAAACACTGTGGGAGATTCTATGTTGCAGGACAACCCTGCAACGGTCGATTCGGTTGGTATTCGCTCTGGTTTTTCATCAGAGCGAACGCCACCCGGGCGAGTTTTCGGGCAAGGATTACCAGGGCCTGAGTCCTCTTGAAACCTCTGGCCAGGTACCCTTCATAAAATGGTTTCCAGGTCGCTGAACGACAGGCGGCCATGGCCGAGTTGTGGGCCAGACGTCGTATTTCCGGATCCCCTTTCTTGGTCAGACTGCGACTCCCCGTCTTTTTTCCCGAGTCATCGACCCTCAAGTCCATGCCCAAAAAAGCGATGAAGGCATTGCTGTCCTTAAACTCGCCACGCAAAAAAGCCGTCGCAAATCCAGTTGCCGTCAGTACACCAACGCCTTCAATGGCCTTGCAACGCTCAATATTTTCGGCGGCTCCGGCCTCTTTGCTCAGGTCACGCAGCTGTTTTTGAATGGCCAAATCCGAGCGCTTAAACGTCTCCATCAACATTTCAGCTCTTCTTCCAGGCGCGGCTCATTGGCCCAGCTCTGAGCCAGGCTGACACGCGCCTTGATCAGTGCTGCCCGTCGATGAAGCAGGCTTTGCAGGGCCTTGTAAGCCTTGGGCGGCGGGCTCCAAGCGCGTAACCCACCCTGTTCATGCGCCAGATACCGAGCCAGAAGACGAGCATCACACGGATCATTTTTAGCTCGTTGGCCGACACTGCGGCGGTAATGACTCAAGCGATAACCGTCCACGACGTAGACCTGATGACCCAACTCATAGGCCAACTCAACCGTGTCCAAGTGGTAAATGTTGGTGGCCTCAACGGCAATGCCACTTTTGGCGGGCAGCGTCTTGAGCCAACGTTTGAGTGCTGCTCGATTATTGGAGATGGCTTGTGTGGTTTGCAGATCGGCGCGATAGACGAGCACCTCAGCCTTGGCCACATCAACACCCACGACCGCTTGCGAAGTAAGGATTGTCATGACGAATCCTCGGAGCTAGGGTTTAAGAGCTTGTTGGGGTCTACCGTTGCGCTGGCTTGTCTCTATCGTCGGCCTAGCCGATGAATTCCTTATTGGCGCTTTTAGGTAGAAGGGGTGGGACGAAGTCTCCCACGGTCTGTACTGGCTAGAGTCAGAATCGGGCTTTTAGTCCCACCCACCCCTTCAAGTCTAAACATACAAGCGGGCTTGCCCGCGAAGAGGCCCGCCTGGCCGCCGCACATTCCGGGTCAGAAGAAGCTCAGCCCCACATGGAACAGCTTCTCCACATCCCGAATATGCTTTTTATCCACAAGGAACAGAATCACATGGTCGCCGGTTTCGATCACGGTGTCGTCGTGGGCGATGATTACTTCTTCGTCGCGGATGATCGCGCCGATGGTGGTGCCCGGCGGCAGGCCGATGTTTTCGATGGCCTTGCCGATCACCTTGCTCGACTTCGCATCGCCGTGGGCGATGGCCTCGATGGCTTCCGCCGCGCCCCGGCGCAATGAGTGCACGCTGACGATATCGCCGCGGCGCACGTGGGCCAGCAAGGTGCCGATGGTCGCCAGTTGGGGGCTGATGGCGATGTCGATGTCGCCGCCCTGGATCAGGTCGACGTAGGCCGGGTTGTTGATGATCGTCATCACCTTCTTCGCGCCCAGGCGCTTGGCCAGCAGCGAAGACATGATGTTGGCTTCGTCATCGTTGGTCAGGGCCAGGAAAATATCGGCGTCGGCGATGTTTTCTTCCAGCAGCAGATCCCGATCCGAAGCACTGCCCTGCAACACCACGGTGCTGTCGAGGTTGTCCGAGAGGTAGCGGCAGCGGGCCGGGTTCATCTCGATGATCTTCACCTGGTAACGGCTTTCGATGGCTTCGGCCAGGCGTTCACCGATCTGCCCGCCACCGGCGATGACGATGCGTTTGTAGCTTTCATCGAGGCGGCGCATTTCGCTCATCACTGCACGAATATTCGCTTTGGCGGCGATGAAAAACACTTCGTCGTCAGCCTCGATCACCGTATCGCCCTGGGGCAGGATTGGCCGGTCACGACGGAAAATCGCCGCGACGCGGGTTTCGACATTCGGCATGTGTTCGCGTAGCTGGCGCAGTTGCTGGCCCACCAACGGCCCGCCGTAGTACGCCTTGACCGCTACCAGCTGCGCTTTGCCTTCGGCGAAGTCGATCACCTGCAATGCGCCCGGATGCTGGATCAGGCGCTTGATGTAATTGGTGACCACTTGCTCCGGACTGATCAGCACGTCGACCGGGATCGCTTCGTTATCGAACAGTTCGGCGCGGGTCAGGTACGCGGCTTCGCGGACCCGGGCGATCTTGGTGGGGGTGTGGAACAGGGTGTGGGCGACCTGACAGGCGACCATGTTGGTTTCGTCACTATTGGTCACGGCCACCAGCATGTCGGCGTCGTCGGCACCGGCCTGCCGCAGCACGGTCGGCAGCGAGCCGCGACCCTGCACGGTGCGGATGTCCAGCCGATCGCCGAGGTCGCGCAGGCGTTCGCCATCGGTGTCGACCACGGTGATGTCGTTGGCCTCGCTGGCCAAGTGTTCCGCCAGCGAACCGCCGACCTGCCCTGCGCCGAGGATGATGATCTTCATCCAGTCACTCCCTTAAACCCGGTTAACCGCGCGCGGCGGCAATCTTGATCAGCTTGGCGTAGTAGAACCCGTCGTGGCCGCCTTCCTGGGCCAGCAACTGGCGACCATGGGGCTGCTTGATGCCGGCCGTCGTGGCGAGGTCCAGTTCACGGGCGCCTGGCGTGCGGGCGAGGAACGCTTCGATGACTTCGGTGTTTTCGGTCGGCAGCGTGGAGCAGGTGGCGTAAAGCAGAATGCCGCCCACCTCCAGAGTTATCCACATGGCGTCGAGCAGTTCGCCCTGAAGCACCGCCAGTGCGGCGATGTCGTCGGGTTGGCGGGTCAGTTTGATATCCGGGTGACGGCGGATCACCCCGGTGGCCGAGCATGGCGCGTCGAGCAGAATGCGCTGGAACGGTTTGCCGTCCCACCAGGTGGCGGTGTCGCGACCGTCGGCGGCAATCAATTCTGCGCTCAGGCCCAGGCGTGCGAGGTTTTCCCGCACCCGCACCAGACGCTTGGCTTCCAGATCCACGGCCACCACGCCGGCCAGTTTGGGCTCGGCCTCAAGGATGTGGCAGGTCTTGCCGCCCGGTGCGCAGCAGGCGTCCAGCACCCGTTGGCCCGGCGCCAGGTCCAGCAGATCGGCGGCCAGTTGTGCGGCTTCGTCCTGCACGCTGATCCAGCCTTCAGCGAACCCTGGCAGGCTGCGCACGTCGGCAGCGGTGTCGAGGATGATGCCGTCGCGACTGTAAACGCAGGGCGTGGCGGCCACACCGGCGTCGCTCAGCAAGCCGAGGTAAGCGTCGCGAGTATGATGACGACGATTCACCCGCAGAATCATCGGCGGATGCGCGTTGTTCGCTGCACAAATGGCTTCCCATTGTTCAGGCCAGAAGGCCTTGAGGGATTTTTGCAACCAGCGCGGGTGGGCGGTGCGCACCACCGGGTCGCGTTCCAGCTCGGCCAGCAGCGCTTCACTTTCCCGTTGGGCGCGGCGCAGTACGGCGTTGAGCAAGGCTTTGGCCCACGGTTTTTTCAGTTTGTCGGCGCAACCGACGGTTTCGCCGATGGCGGCGTGAGCCGGCACGCGGGTATAGAGCAGTTGATAAAGCCCCACCAGCAACAGCGCCTCGACATCGGCATCAGCCGCCTTGAACGGCTTTTGCAGCAGCTTGGCCGCCAACGCCGACAAGCGCGGCTGCCAGCGAGCCGTGCCGAACGCCAGGTCCTGGGTGAAGCCGCGATCACGGTCTTCAACCTTGTCCATTTGCGTCGGCAGAGAACTGTTGAGTGAGGCTTTTCCGTTAAGAACGGCAGCAAGTGCCTTGGCGGCGGCCAGACGTGGGTTCATTGGGCGTCTGCCGTTTGACCGAGGACGGTGCCGACGGCGAATTTCTCTCGACGGCTGTTGAACAAGTCGCTGAAGTTCAGTGCTTTGCCGCCGGGTAATTGCACTCGGGTCAGGCACAGCGCCTGTTCACCGCAGGCGACGATCAAGCCGTCCTTGCTGGCGCTGAGGATTTCACCCGGCGCGCCCTGCCCTTCGGCCAGGCTTGCGGCCAACACTTTCAGCGCTTCGCCGTTCAGCGTGCTGTGGCAGATCGGCCATGGGTTGAAGGCGCGAACCAGACGCTCCAGCTCAACCGCCGGGCGGTTCCAGTCGATGCGTGCTTCGTCCTTGTTCAATTTGTGCGCATAGGTGGCGAGGCTGTCGTCCTGCACTTCGCCTTCCAGAGTGCCCGCAGCCAGACCGGCGATCGCCTGAATCACGGCGGGTGGGCCCATCTCTGCGAGGCGATCGTGAAGGCTGCCGCCGGTGTCTTCGGCGCTGATCGGCGTGGTGACCTTGAGCAGCATCGGCCCGGTATCGAGGCCGGCTTCCATGCGCATCACCGTCACGCCACTTTCACTATCACCCGCTTCAACGGCGCGCTGGATCGGCGCCGCACCGCGCCAGCGTGGCAGCAAGGAGGCGTGGCTGTTGATGCAACCGAGGCGCGGAATATCCAGCACCACTTGCGGCAGGATCAGGCCATAGGCGACCACCACCATCAAATCCGGCTTCAGCGCGGCGAGTTCCGCCTGGGCGTCGGCGTTGCGCAGGGTTGGCGGTTGCAACACCTGGATGTTGTGCTCCAGCGCCAACTGCTTGACCGGGCTCGGCATCAGCTTCTGCCCACGACCTGCCGGACGGTCCGGTTGGGTGTAGACCGCAACGATCTCGTAAGGACTGCCCAGCAGGGCCTTGAGGTGTTCGGCGGCGAATTCCGGGGTGCCGGCAAAGACAATGCGCAGTGGCTCAGTCATGGAAGCTCTCGATTGCAAAGCATCTTGAAAAGAAAAAGGCTTGCCGCGGCAAGCCTTTGAAAGAAGGGCATCAAGCGTTCTGGCGGTGGAGCTTTTCCAGTTTTTTCTTGATCCGGTCGCGTTTGAGCGTGGACAGGTAATCGACGAACAACTTGCCGTTGAGGTGGTCGCATTCATGTTGGATGCACACGGCGAGCAGGCCTTCGGCGATCAGTTCGTAAGGCTGGCCGTCGCGGTCCAGGGCCTTGATCCTGACCTTTTGCGGGCGATCGACGTTTTCGTAGAAGCCCGGCACCGAGAGGCAGCCTTCCTGGTACTGGCCCATCTCGTCGGTCAGGGTTTCGAATTCGGGGTTGATGAACACCCGAGGTTCGCTGCGGTCTTCGGAGAGGTCCATCACGACGATACGTTTGTGCACGTTGACCTGGGTCGCGGCGAGGCCGATGCCTGGAGCTTCATACATTGTTTCAAACATGTCATCGACCAACTGACGCACTTCGTCGTCCACTACGGCCACTGGTTTGGCGATAGTGCGCAGGCGCGAATCGGGGAATTCGAGGATGTCTAAAATGGCCATAAGCTTAATTGCTGCACGTGTGAGGTAAAGTCGGGTCGATGGCCTGGCGGGTCCGAAGATGCAGGCTACCGTTGTGAACGTAGCTTCCCGCTTTTCAAATGAGCAGGAAGCGAGCCACGAGGGCTCTGGCGTTTCACGCGAACGTACATAATAAAGGGATTCACCGCATGAGGAAATCACTACTCGCCTTGCTCCTTCTGGCCTCGGCCGGTTTTGCGCACGGGCAAGTGCAACTCAGGGAAGGTTTTCCACAGCAATACACCGTGGTGGCAGGGGACACACTCTGGGACATTTCCGGCAAATACCTGCGTGAGCCGTGGCAGTGGCCGCAGCTGTGGCAGGCCAATCCACAAATCGAAAACCCCAATCTCATCTATCCCGGCGATACGCTGTCGCTGGTCTACGTCAACGGTCAGCCGCGGCTGACCGTCAATCGCGGTGCTTCCCGGGGCACCATCAAGCTGTCGCCACGCATTCGCACCTCTCCGGTGGCAGATGCCATTCCGAGCATTCCGCTGAAATCGATCAACAGCTTTCTGCTGAGCAACCGCATCGTCAACAAGGCCGAGGATTTCGACAAGGCGCCCTACATCGTTGCCGGCGATGCCGAACGGGTGCTCAGTGGCACTGGCGATCGAATTTTCGCGCGCGGCCATTTCGACCCGGCACAACCGGTCTACGGCATCTTCCGTCAGGGCAAGGTCTACATCGATCCGCAGAGCAAGGAGTTCCTGGGGATCAACGCCGACGACATCGGCGGCGGCGAGATCATCGCCACTGAGGGCGACGTCGCTACCCTGGCCTTGCAGCGCACTACGCAAGAGGTACGACTCGGCGACCGGCTGTTCAGCGGCGAGGAGCGCTCGATCAATTCGACCTTCATGCCCAGTGCGCCAACCACCGACATCAATGGCCTGATCATCGATGTGCCGCGTGGGGTCACCCAGATTGGCGCGCTGGATGTCGTCACGCTGAACAAAGGGCAGCGCGATGGCTTGGCCGAAGGCAATGTGCTGGTGGTGATGAAGACTGGCGAAACCGTGCGCGACCGGATCACCGGTCAGCCCTTGAAAATCCCCGACGAACGGGCCGGTTTGCTGATGGTTTTCCGCACCTACGACAAGCTCAGCTATGGGCTGGTCCTTAACGCATCGCGCTCCTTGGCGGTGATGGACAAGGTGCGAAATCCTTAAGCCTGCTCACAAGTTACCAACAGAGTTATCCACAGCTTATTCCCGATTCGACGGGACTCTATAACGATCAAGGATGATCCATGTCGCTGTCTGCCTGTATGCCGGTTTCCCCTGCGGAACTGGAAGCCCGTTTACGCCTGCACCGTTTGCCGGAGCTTGGTCCGGCACGGTTCAAGAAGTTGCTTGAAGCTTTCGGCTCTGCCTCCAAAGCCATCAGCGCACCGGCCAGCGCCTGGCGCGCGTTGGGTCTGCCCCTCGCTTGCGCGCAGGCCCGGCGCTGCAGTGAAATTCGCGATGGCGCCAGCCGCGCATTGGCCTGGCTAGAGTGTCCGGGCCAGCATTTACTGATGTGGGACCAACCTGACTACCCTGCACTGCTGGCGCAAATCAGTGATGCGCCGCCGCTGTTATTCGTCGCGGGCGATCCGGGCATTCTGGAAAAACCGCAGTTGGCGATGGTCGGCAGCCGTCGCGCGTCGCGCCCGGGCATGGACACTGCAGCGGCGTTTTCCCGCAGCCTGGCCGGCGCCGGGTTTGTCATCACCAGCGGTCTGGCGCTGGGCATCGATGCCGCCGCGCATCAGGCGGCTCTGGACGTTGGTGGGCAAACGGTCGGGGTGCTTGGCACCGGGCTTGAAAATTTTTATCCACAGCGCAATCGAAGGTTGGCGGACGCCATGATCGCCTCGGGAAGCGCGGTACTTTCGGAGTTCCCGCTGGACGCCGGTCCTTCGCCCGGCAATTTCCCCCGGCGCAATCGAATCATCAGCGGTTTGTCCCTTGGTGTGCTGGTGGTCGAGGCGAGTGTCGCCAGCGGTTCATTGATCACCGCGAGGCTGGCGGCGGAACAGGGGCGTGAGGTGTATGCGATTCCAGGTTCGATTCACCACCCTGGCGCAAAGGGTTGCCATCAGTTGATCCGCGATGGTGCGGTGCTGGTGGAAACCATCGAGCACATCCTTGAAGCCTTGCGCGGCTGGCAACGGCTGCCGTTATCCACAGAAACGCCGCAAACGACGGTGACTCATCCACTGCTCACGTTGCTCCACGCGGCGCCTCATACCAGTGAGGCCTTGGCAGCCTCCAGTGGCTGGACTTTGTCGAAAGTACTGGCAGCGCTGACGGAACTGGAAATGGACGGCCGGGCGGTCTGCGAAAGCGGTCGATGGTTTGCGCGGGTAAACTAGGTTTTATAAGGAAGATCGGTAAACTGCGCAGAGCCTTATTCCGGAGAGTTTTTCATGGTTAACAGTTGGCGTGTGCAACAAGCCGCACGAGAAATTCGCGCCGGGGCGGTGATTGCCTACCCAACCGAAGCTGTCTGGGGCCTGGGTTGCGACCCGTGGAACGAAGATGCGGTGGATCGGCTACTGCTGATCAAGGGACGGTCTGTGGATAAGGGCCTGATTCTGGTGGCCGACAATATCCGTCAGTTCGACTTCCTGTTCGAAGATTTCCCCGAATTGTGGATGGATCGCATGGCCAGCACCTGGCCCGGCCCCAACACCTGGCTGGTGCCGCATCAGAATCTGTTGCCGCAGTGGATTACCGGTGTGCATGAAACAGTGGCGTTGCGGGTCAGCGATCACCCGGTGGTGCGGGATTTGTGTGCGTTGGTCGGGCCGTTGGTGTCGACCTCGGCGAACCCTCAGGGGCGGCCGGCGGCACGGACGCGGATTCGCGTGGAGCAGTATTTCCGGGGGCAGGTTGATTATGTGCTCGGTGGCCATCTGGGAGGGCGCAAGAACCCGAGTGTGATTCGCGATCTGGCCACCGGCCATGTGGTGCGCCCGGATTGAGACCTGAGGTGGCCTCATTCGCGAGCAAGCCCTCCCACAGTAGATCATCAGTGAATACAGATTTTGTGTTCGACAATGATCGAGTGTGGGAGCGGACTTGCTCGCGAAGAGGCCCTCACAGGCAGTCTGAATCTCAGGGCAACAGAATCGTCGAACCAGTCGTACGCCGCGCCGACAACTCGCTCTGCGCCTTCGCCGCTTCAGCCAGTGGATACTGCTGGCTGATGTCCACCTTCAGCTTGCCGCTGATGATCATCTCGAACAGCTCATCGGCCATGCGCTGCAGGTTTTCGGCGTTGTTGGCGTAAGTCGCCAGCGTCGGCCGGGTCACGTACAGCGAACCCTTCGCCGCCAGAATTCCCAGATTCACCCCATCGACTGCACCTGAAGCATTACCGAAACTCACCACCAGCCCCCGCGGCGCGACGCTGTCGAGCGATGTCAGCCAGGTATCTTTGCCTACACCGTCGTACACCACCGGGACTTTTTTACCGTCAGTCAATTCCAGCACGCGTTGTGCGACGTTTTCATGGCTGTAATCGATGGTTGCCCAGGCACCATTGGCTTTCGCCAAGGCGGCTTTCTCGGGGGAGCTGACCGTGCCGATCAGCTTCACGCCCAAGGCCTTGGCCCATTGGCAGGCAAGCGATCCGACACCGCCGGCCGCGGCGTGGAACAGGATGGTTTCGCCACCCTTGAGTTCATACGTCTGACGCAGCAGGTATTGCACGGTCAGGCCTTTGAGCATCACGCCGGCGGCTTGCTCGAAGCTGATGGCGTCCGGCAGATGGACCAGATTGGCTTCCGGCAATACATGCACGTCGCTATAGGCGCCCAACGGGCCGCTGCCGTAAGCCACGCGATCGCCCACCTTGAAGCGGGTGACTGCGCTTCCGACTGCTTCGACCACCCCCGCGCCTTCAGCCCCCAGGCCCGAAGGCAAGGCGGGTGGCGCATAGAGGCCACCGCGATAATAGGTGTCAATGAAGTTCAGGCCGATGGCCTTGTTGGCCACGCGCACCTGCAGCGGGCCAGGTTCGGCGGGCTGGTAATCGACATGCTCGAGTACTTCGGGGCCGCCATGGGCGCGGAACTGGATACGCTTTGCCATCTGCACTTTCCTTAAGTCATTTTGCTAAGCGCCCTATCGAACTCCCAAGCTTGACCTTCGTCAACTGCGACGGCACAAGGTGCAGTGTTATCCTACGCAGCAATTTGCCGCCGGCCTGTATGAGCGCCGCGTAGCTTTGCCCGATTCAAGGTGATGCCATGACTACCCGCACCGAGGCCGTAAAAGCCTACCTGCTCGACCTGCAAGACCGCATTTGCGCTGCCCTGGAAGCTGAAGACGGCGGCGCGCGTTTCGTCGAAGACGCCTGGACCCGGCCCGCCGGCGGTGGCGGTCGCACCCGGGTGATTGAAAACGGCGCGGTCATTGAAAAGGGCGGCGTCAACTTTTCCCACGTGTTTGGCAGCGGTCTCCCACCGTCCGCCAGCGCCCATCGGCCGGAACTGGCCGGTCGAGGCTTCGAAGCCCTGGGCGTGTCTTTGGTGATTCACCCGCACAACCCCCATGTGCCGACATCCCACGCCAATGTGCGTTTTTTCATCGCCGAAAAAGAAGGTGAAGAGCCGGTCTGGTGGTTCGGTGGCGGATTCGACCTGACCCCTTACTACGGCAATGAAGAAGATTGCGTGCATTGGCACCGCGTCGCCGAACAGGCCTGCGCGCCGTTCGGCCCGGACGTCTACCCACGCTACAAGGCCTGGTGCGACAGTTACTTCCACATCAAGCATCGTCACGAGCCACGGGGCATTGGCGGTCTGTTTTTCGATGACTTGAACGAGTGGGACTTCGACACCAGCTTCGCCTTCATGCGCGCCATCGGCGATGCGTTCATCGACGCGTACCTGCCGATCGTGCAACGCCGCAAAAACGATGCGTTCACCGCCAAACAGCGTGAGTTCCAGGAGTTTCGCCGTGGCCGTTACGTTGAATTCAACCTGGTCTATGACCGCGGCACGCTATTCGGCCTGCAATCGGGTGGGCGCACCGAGTCGATTCTGATGTCACTGCCACCGCAAGTACGCTGGGCCTACGACTGGAAGGCCGAGCCGGGCAGCGAAGAAGCGCGCCTGACCGAATACTTCCTGCAAGATCGCGATTGGTTGGCCAAGGCCTGAACGAGGAATCCTGATGGACCGTTACGTCGTATTCGGCAACCCGATCGGCCACAGCAAGTCGCCGTTGATCCACCGTCTGTTCGCCGAGCAGACCGGGCAGAAACTGGACTACAGCACCTTGCTGGCACCCCTCGACGATTTTTCCGGCTGTGCGCTGGAATTTTTCCGCGAAGGCCGTGGGGCGAATGTGACGGTGCCGTTCAAGGAAGACGCCTATCGTTTGGCGAACAGCTTGACCCAGCGGGCGCAGCGGGCCGGCGCGGTGAATACCCTGAGCAAACTGGCCGATGGCAGTCTGCTGGGCGACAACACCGATGGTGCCGGGCTGGTACGGGACCTGACGGTCAACGCCGGATTCAGCCTCGCGGGCAAACGCATTTTGCTGCTGGGTGCCGGCGGTGCCGTGCGCGGCGCACTGGAGCCGCTGCTGGCGGAGCAACCGGCGTCGGTGATCATCGCCAACCGCACGGTGGAAAAAGCTGAATTGCTGGCGGAATTGTTCGCTGATCTGGGGCCGGTATCGGCCAGCGGATTCGATTGGTTGCGCGAGCCGGTGGACCTGATCATCAACGCCACGTCCGCCAGTCTGTCAGGCGATGTACCGCCGATTGCCAGCAGTTTGATCGAACCGGGCAAGACGGTTTGCTACGACATGATGTACGGCAAGGACCCGACCTCGTTCTGTCGTTGGGCCAGTAAGCATGGCGCCGCGGTGGCGATGGATGGTTTGGGGATGCTCGCGGAACAAGCAGCGGAAGCGTTCTTCCTGTGGCGCGGTGTGCGCCCGGATACAGCGCCGGTGTTGGCCGAGCTCCGTCGGCAACTGGCCGCATAAACCCTGTAGGGGCAGTGGTTTAATCTTCGAAACGGATCGGGCATTTTTCCGCGCCTTCGAGCTTCCTCAATTCCTCCACCACCTGCGGCCGTGCCTGCCGCAGGGTCAGGCTGCGGTTCTGGCGCAGCAGTCGTCGCGCTTCCTGATGCAGCATCTCCACCCCGGAATAGTCGATGAAGTTGATCTGCTGCGCCTCGATCACCACCCGTGGGCCGTGCATCCGTTGCAGGCGCACTTGCAGGTAATGGCTGGCGCCGAAAAAAATCGAGCCGCCGACCCTCAGAATGTCTTCATCGCCATCACGCCAGTGCTGCACCCGTGGCTGCGAGGTGCGTTTGAGGTAGAAGAACAGCGATGCCAGCACCCCGGCGTAAATCGCCGTTTGCAATTCCAGCAACAGGGTGGCGACACAGGTCAGCGTCATGACCAGAAACTCGGCACGGCTGACCCGCAGCAAGGCGCGGATGCCGCGATGGTCCACCAACCCCCAGGCGATCAGCAAAATGCTGCCGGCCATGGCCGGGATCGGGATGTGTGCAATCAATGCCGCACCGAAGATCGCGAACAGCGCCACCCACAACGCCGAGAACACGCCGGCCAGCGGTGAACAGGCCCCGGCGTCGTAGCTCAGGGCCGAGCGGGTGAAGGAACCGGCTGACAGCGAGCCGGAAAAAAACGCACCGACCATGTTCGACAAACCCTGGGCGCGAACTTCCTGGTTAGCGTCGAGCAACTGCTGTGAGCGAGCCGACAAGGAGCGGGCAATCGACAGGCTCGTCACCAGCCCGAGCATTCCGACCGCCACCGCGCTGGGCAGCAGGCGCAACACCAGGTCCAGATCCAGCGGCAGCGGGCTGAAGGGCGGCAGCCGCCCGACAAACGCGCTGACCAGCGTCACATGGCCAAACATCGCTGGCCACAGCCACACCAGCAATCCGCTCAGGGCCAGGGCGATCAACAGCGTTGGCCAGCGTGGCACCAGCAGTTTCAGTACGACACCCACCACGACCGTGGCCAGGCCCAGCAGCAGCGAGGGTTTGTCCACCTCGCCGAGGTGATTGAGCAGCATCATCAAACTGTTGAGCGCCGTGGCCTGGTTAGGCACATCCAGCCCCAGCAGGTTCGGCAGTTGCCCGATGGCAATCACCACTGCCGCGCCGAGGGTGAAGCCCAGCACCACCGAGTGAGAGACGAAATTCACCAGGGCGCCGAACCGCAGCAAACCCAGCAACCACTGGAAAATCCCTGCAAGGAACGTCAGAAGCAGGATCAGCGTGACGTAATCCTGCGACGCAGGGACCGCCAGAGGGCTGACACTGGCGTACAGGACGATGGAAATGGCCGCCGTAGGACCGCAGATCAAATGCCACGACGAACCCCAGAGGCAGGCGATCAGCACCGGGATGATGGCGGCGTACAAGCCATATTCCGGCGGGAGGCCGGCGATCAGGGCGTAGGCAATCGATTGTGGCAACGCGAGAATCGCACCGCTCAGGCCGACGATCAGGTCACGACCGACGCTGGCGCGGGTTTGCCGGGGCAACCAGGTCAGGAAGGGAAAGAGTGAGTGGCGGCTGGGGAAGGCCATGGGTCCTCTCGGGCGGGGTTTTACGGAAGAGTATCAGGACCGACGCTGATCGTTCGTACTGTGGGAGCGGGCTTGCTCGCGAAGGGGGCATCAGATCCGGCATTTATGTCGACTGACACACCGCATTCGCGAGCAAGCCCGCTCCCACATGGGGTTACAGTTTGGCTTTGACCGCAGGCAACGCATCCTTCCCGTCCACAGTCTTCACACCGTCCAGCCATTTATCCAGCACCGCCGGGTTGGCCTTGATCCACGCCTTGGCCGCGTCGGCGTTGCTGACCTTTTTGTTCACCACCTCGGCCATGATGCTGTTCTCCATTTCCTGGGTAAAACTCAGGTTGGTGAGCAGTTTGCCGACGTTCGGGCAGGCCTGTGCATAACCTTTGCGGGTCAGTGTATAAACGCTGCCGGTGTCACCGAAATACTTCTCGCCGCCCTTCAGATAATGCATTTTCAACTGCACGTTCATCGGGTGTGGCGTCCAGCCGAGGAAGGTCACGAACTTCTGTTTCTTCACCGCGCGGGACACTTCGGCCAGCATCGCCTGCTCGCTGGACTCGACCAGTTTCCACTGACCCATGTCGAAGTCGTTCTTCTTGATGATCTCTTGCAGCGAAATGTTCGCCGGGGCGCCGGAGCCGATGCCATAGATCTTCTTATCGACTTCTTTTGGGTGTAGCTCGGCGTACTTGTTCAGGTCGTTAAAGTTATGCACACCCGCGTCCCAGACGTAATCCGGGACCGCCAGGGTGAACTCGGTGCCGTCGAGGTTCTTCGCCAGTTGCGTGACGTCGCCGTTGGCCACGAATTTGTCGTAGAAGCCTTGCTGCGCCGGCATCCAGTTGCCGAGGAAGACGTCCACCTGGCCATCCTTCAGGCCGCCAAAGGTGATCGGCACCGCCAGCGTGTCGACCTTGGCCTTGTAGCCCATGCCGTCCAGCAGAAAACCGGTGATGGCGTTGGTGGCGGCGATGTCGCTCCAGCCAGGGTCGGCCATCTTCACCGTTTCGCAGCTTTGCTCGGCGTAGGCCGAGGTGCTGCCCAGAGCCAGAAACCCGACTGTCAGTACTGTGGATAACTTTTGCATGGACGTCCCCTTAACATTATTGGTTTTGGCAGGGTTGTGGATAACGGGCTTTACGCTCCAGATCGTCGAGGTCGATGTGGTTGCGCATGTACTGCTGACTGGCGTCCACCAGCGGCTGGTGATCCCAGCTCTTCAGCTTGCCGATGGTCAGGGCGCCGGCGACGAAGCGCCGGCGTCGCTGACTGGCGAGCACCTGTTGGTGGATCGCCGGGATATTCCATTTGGCCCGTGCTTCGGCGAGAAAATCCTCGAACAGCTGACGATGTTGCGGCGAATGGCTGAGTTCTTCCTGTTCACGCGGGTCGTTGTGCACGTCGAAGAGCAGGCAAGGGTCGTCTTCGCTGTAGATGAATTTGTAGGCGCCGCGACGAATCATCATCAACGGGCTGATGGTGCCTTCGGCCATGTATTCACCGAACACCTCGTCGTGACCGCCCTGCCCTTGCAGGTGTGAAACCAGCGAGCGGCCGTCCAGCGGTAAACCCGGTTCCAGTGAGCCGCCGGCTAATTCCACAAAGGTCGGCAACAAGTCGGCGGTGGAGACCGCCGCACTGACGCGGGCGGCGCCGAATTGTCCCGGCGCACTGATCAGCAGCGGGACGCGGGCGGCCATTTCGTACCAGTGCATTTTGTACCAGAGCCCGCGCTCGCCGAGCATGTCGCCGTGGTCACCGGAGAACACGATGATGGTGTCGTCGATCAACCCGGTTTCTTCCAGTGTTTGCAGGAGTTTGCCGACGTTGCTGTCGATATAACTGCACGCACCGAAGTAGGCACGGCGCGCGTCGCGAATCTTATCCACAGGCAGCGGCTTGTCCCACAGGTCATAGACTTTGAGCAGACGCTTGGAGTGTGGATCGAGTGCTTCCTGGTCTGGTGTTTCGGGTAAAGGGATGTCGGCATCGTCGTACAGATCCCAGAAGGCCTTGGGAATCGTGTACGGGTCGTGTGGGTGAGTCATCGACACGGTCAGGCAGAACGGCTGATCGCCATCCTCACGGATATGATCGAACAGGTATTGCTGGGCCTTGAACACCACCTCTTCGTCGAAATCCAGCTGATTGGTGCGCACGCAGGGCCCGGCTTGCAGTACGGACGACATGTTGTGGTACCAGCTCGGCCGTACGTCCGGCTCGTCCCAGTTCACCGCCCAGCCGTAGTCCGCCGGGTAGATGTCGCTGGTCAGCCGTTCTTCATAGCCGTGCAACTGGTCCGGGCCGCAGAAGTGCATCTTGCCCGACAGCGCGGTGCGGTAACCGAGGCGCCGCAGGTAGTGGGCATAGGTCGGAACGTCGGCGGGGAAATCGGCCGCGTTGTCGTAGGCGCCGATCTTGCTCGGCAACTGACCGCTGACCAGGGTGAAACGTGACGGTGCGCAGAGCGGGCTGTTGCAGTACGCGGCGTCGAACACCACACCTTCGGCGGCGAGGCGGCTCAGATTCGGCAGTTTGATGGGCGAAGGGCCGTAGAACGGCAACATTGGCGCGGCCATCTGATCGGCCATGATGAAAAGAATATTTTTGCGCTTCATGTGATCGCGGCATTCCATAGTGGATATTTATGCGAGAGTGCTGTGATCGAGCATGCAACCCATGGAACTTGTGGTAAAGCCCATGCCAGGCAATGACTAGGATAAGCACAGCTTATGTATGACGCCCTCGGTGATTTGTCTCTGGATCTGCTGCGTGCCTTTGAAGCCGCGGCCCGGCAGCGCAGTTTCACTGCCGCTGCAGTAGAGCTCGGCACCACGCAGCCGGCCATCAGCCAGCAGATCAAACGGTTGGAAGAGCAGCTCGCTACACGGTTGTTCGACCGCATTTATCGCGGTATCGAACTGACCGAGGCTGGCGCCATTCTGTTTGAGCAAGTTCAGCTCGGTTTACAGAATATCGACGCAGGATTGAGTGCGATCAGTGCACAGCAGCAACACGAAGTGTTGCAGGTGGCCACCGACTTCGCTTTCGCCGCGTACTGGCTGATGCCGCGTCTGCACCGCTTCCATACCGCCAATCCTCAGGTGGACGTCAGCCTGGTGACCAGCGAGCGCAGCCACAACATGCTGCGCACCGATATCGATGTGGCCGTGCTGTTCGGTGATGGTCGGTTCAAACAGGGTGAGAGCCACTGGCTATTCAGTGAAGAGGTGTTTCCGGTGTGCAGCCCGCTGTTATTGAGGGACCGCCCCCTGCCCTTGCCGGCTCAGTCATTGCTGGAGTTTCCGCTGCTGCACTTGCGAGGCGAACACAGCAGCAACTGGTTCGACTGGAGCGGCGTGTTTCGCGAGCTGGGGATTACATCGGCACCCGCGCCGGGGCAACTGCGCTTCGACAATTACACCTTGCTGATTCAGGCGGCGATTGGCGGCCAGGGCGTTGCGATCGGTTGGCGGCACCTTGTGGATAACTTGCTGGCGCAAGGTCTGTTGTGTCGACCTATTGCCGAGACGGTGATTTCCAGGCTGGGTTATTACGTGGTCCTGCCCCAGCGCAAACGGCGCGGAGCGTTGATTCAAACGTTTGTGGATTGGTTGATGGCGGAACAGGCCAACAGTGCGCAATCGCTCAATGGCCTTCCTTTGCCATCGATTGCGGTATGAGGGCTTTACGGTTCCGAAGTCGCGACAAAATTCACATGCTGACCGACATGCAAATTCAGCCATAACTCATCGGCAATCCCGACGGCAACTCGGTTCAGCCGTTCCAGCGGTTCGGCCAGGCCAGGTTCCAGGCTCGTGCTGACGTGACTGAAATGCTCGATGGACAGTCCCGGTACGCCGCGTGGGGCATTCACCAGGGTCCAGTGCAATGGACTGCTTTGCAGCGCCTCGCGGATTTCTTCAGCGGCGTGGCGTTGCAGTTCGTCTTCTATCTCCGGATCGTCCAGCACCTCGAAATCACCCACCACAAACAACCGCGCGATACCCGCGGCCTGCATGCCGTCAATCAGTGCATCCACTGCCAGCACCTGCTCGACCGGGCCGGGCACGATGGATTTCTCGATGTGTTCACTGTTCATAGGCAAACCCGGCGCATCGAGCAGGCAGATCACTGCCGAACAGCCGGCCACGCTCTGCTTGACCCGCTTGGCATCGAACAGGTTACCGGCCTTGGTACGCAGTCCGGGGCGGGGTGCGAGCGCCGTCAGGTCATCGAGAATCGCGATCACTTCATGTTGGCGCCGCAGCATTTCCGCCATCAGCGCGCTGCCCAGGCTACTCATGGCACCATAAAGCACTACCTTCACTACCGGGGTTTCGGCATTTTTCATGGCTGTGCTCCGTACTTCCTGCCTATATAACGTGTGACCTGCGGGAAACGGTGTGGGTTCGACCAGGTTTAAAGAGGTTTCAGATGCAACGGATCAAGGGCTACCACGCCCATGTCTATTTCGACGCCAGCACGCTCGCTCAGGCGCGGGCCTTGTGTGAGCAGGCCGCGCAATTGTTTCCACTGAAGATGGGACGCGTGCACGAGCGCCCGGTCGGCCCGCACCCGGACTGGAGCTGCCAATTGGCCTTCGAGCCGCAATACCTTGGCGAGGTGTTGCCGTGGCTGGCGCTCAATCGCAAGGGGTTGGTGGTGTTCCTGCACCCGGATACCGGCAACGATCTGCTCGACCATACCGAACACGCGATCTGGATGGGGGCGATCCGTCCGCTGAACCTGTCTGTTTTTTGATCAGAGTTGTTCTTCGGTCTCGCCAGGCAAATGTTCGTCCAGATGCAGCCAGGGCAACCGACTACTCGTCCAGATATGCCGCTCGGCCGGCGCCTGCTCGGGATGCTCGAGGGTGGCGATAGTCACGTCGATGCTTTCGGGACTGAGCGTTGTCACCAGCGCCAATTGCGCCCCGCAGTTGGGGCAGAAATACCGCGTGCAAGTGGATGATGAGCCATACCGGGATGGCGTACCCGCGACCCAGGCAAATGCCGAGGCAGGCACGGTGATCCAGGTGGTCACGATCCCGCCGCTGACCCGCCGGCAAATCGAGCAATGGCAGTGGGCGATATCCCGCAACGGCCCGCTGAATTGATAGCGGATTTGTCCGCAGTGGCAGCCGCCAGTGTGAAGTTCGCCCATGTTTTTTCCTCCTGAGCCCGTGTTTGCTGACTTTCAACCCGGCCGACGACCGGTCGTACATTCGGTCAATGCTTTCATCCGCGAAAGCTGGCTGAAAGCTTCCCCGATTAGGATCGCCTCACTGCCGGCAACAGACCGGTTGGCCAACGCGAGTGTTTCATTGCCCGCCCGGCCCATTTAACAACAACAATGGTGATTCTGATGTCCGCTCCTATCCGCCTCTTCGCTGCACCTCCGCCCGTACGTTTCGTGCTTTCCGTTCTGCGCTGACCTCATCGGTTCGCCCATTCCCTAGCCGCGCTACGCCTGGAGTATTCCTATGCTGACTTTCCTTGGCTTTGCCATGGTCATCACGTTCATGTTCCTGATCATGACCAAGCGCCTGTCCGCGCTGATCGCCCTGATCATTATCCCGATCATTTTCGCCCTGTTCGGCGGTTTCTCGCCGAAGATCGGCCCAATGATGCTCGAAGGCATCACCAAGCTTGCGCCGACCGGCGTGATGCTGATGTTCGCCATCCTCTATTTCGCCCTGATGATCGACTCCGGCCTGTTCGACCCGGCCGTGCGCAAGATCCTCAAGCTGGTCAAGGGCGACCCGTTGAAAGTGTCGGTCGGTACCGCCGTGCTGGCGCTGATCGTGTCCATGGACGGTGATGGCGCCACCACTTACATGATCTGTGTGGCTGCCATGCTGCCGCTTTACAGCCGCATCGGCATGAGCCCGCGGATCATGGCCGGTCTGATCATCCTTGCCGGTGGTGTGATGAACATGACCCCCTGGGGTGGCCCGACCGCTCGTGCGGCCAGTGCGCTACATGTGGACCCGTCCGCGATTTTCGTGCCGATGATTCCGGCGATGCTGGCTGGCGTGGTGGCGATTCTGGCGATTGCCTATGTCTACGGTAAACGCGAGCGTGCGCGTCTGGGTGAACTGCATCTGGTCGGTGATGAAATCGACCACAGCGAAATCAGCGTTTCGCAGTTCCCGGACGCCCGTCGTCCAAAGCTGATCTGGTTCAACGGCGCGCTGACCCTGGCGCTGATGGGCACCCTGATTGCCGGCCTGTTGCCGCTGCCGGTGCTGTTCATGGTGGCGTTCAGTATCGCGATGATCGTCAACTACCCTTGCCTGCAACAGCAGAAGGACCGCGTTGCGGCCCACGCCGGTAGTGTGTTGGCGGTGGTCGGGTTGATCTTTGCCGCGGGTATCTTCACAGGTATCCTGACGGGCACCGGCATGGTCGACGCCATGTCCAAGAGCCTGCTGGCGGTTATCCCGGATTTCCTCGGCCCGTACCTGGCGGTGATCACGGCGCTGGTGAGCATGCCGTTCACGTTTTTCATGTCGAACGATGCTTTTTATTACGGCGTGTTGCCGGTGCTTGCCGAAGCCGCCAGCCATTACGGTATAACCGCGGTGGAAATGGCACGTGCCTCGATCGTCGGCCAGCCCGTCCACTTGCTGAGCCCGCTGGTACCATCGACCTACCTGTTGGTGGCCCTGGCCGGTATCGAGTTCGGTGACCACCAGCGGTTCACCCTGAAGTGGGCAGTACTGGTTTGCCTGTGCATACTGGTCGCTGCATTGCTGATGGGGATCTTTCCGCTGTTCAGCACGCTATAAGCTCAAGACTCACCATGACGGGTCCAGGCTTTGCTATATGAAGCCCGGGCCCTTCGTGGTTTAACACATCCTCAAAGGAATACACATGGAATGGCTGACCAACCCTGAAATCTGGGTTGCCTTCTTCACCCTGACTGCCCTGGAGATCGTTCTGGGCATCGACAACATCATCATGATTTCGATCCTGGTCAGCCGCATGCCCAAACACATGCAGGCGCGTACCCGGATCTTCGGCCTCGCACTGGCCATGGTCACGCGGATTCTGTTGCTGTTGTCGATCACCTGGGTCATGCGCCTCACCGCAGACTTGTTCGAAGTGTTCGGTCAGGGTATTTCCGGACGTGACTTGATTCTGTTCTTCGGTGGTCTGTTCCTGCTGTGGAAAAGCTCGCAAGAGATGTACCACGCACTGGAAGGTGAAGATGAAACCAATGAGGAGCCCGGCGGCAAGGGCGGCAATTTCCTCTACACCATCATTCAGATCGCGATCATCGACATCGTGTTCTCGCTGGACTCGGTCATCACTGCCGTTGGCATGGTGTCCCATGTACCGGTCATGGTCGCGGCGATCATCGTTGCTGTGCTGGTGATGATGTGGGCTTCCGGCACCATCAGCGAGTTCATCGACAAGCACCCATCGCTGAAGATGCTGGCGCTGTCTTTCCTGTTGATCGTCGGTACCGTGCTGATTGCCGAATCCTTCGATGTGCATGTGCCAAAAGGCTACGTCTACTTCGCCATGGCGTTCTCGCTGGCGGTGGAAGCAATCAACATCAGGATGCGCACCGCGATTGCGAAAAAACGCAAACAGCAGGAGCCGGTGAAACTGCGCAAGGATGTTCCGGGCCAGTAACCCAAACATCCTGTCGTGACAAAGGGGCCTTCGGGCCCCTTCGTCATGTCTGCATCAAACTGTTTTCATGACAGTTTTGTTTCAATCGCTTCTTTAGCTGTGCGATGCTGGCGTCCAGACCGTTAGCCAACTACAGCTTAAGTACAGAACGTAAAAGAACGCGGTACCGTCGACTTGCCCCGCTGGGGCGCTACCACCACAGGGGGCCTGTATGCTCACCCTGCTCAATTTGTTATCGGCCGTGGCCTTGTTGATCTGGGGCACGCACATCGTCCGAACCGGCATCCTGCGGGTTTATGGCTCCAACTTGCGCCATGTGATCGGCCAGAACATGTCCAGGCGTTGGTTGGCGTTTATCGCCGGGATCATGGTGACCGCCATGGTCCAGAGCAGCAACGCCACCGCCATGCTCGTCACTTCTTTTGTCGGTCAGGGCCTGATGGCGCTGACCCCCGCCCTGGCGACCATGCTCGGCGCCGACGTCGGTACCGCGCTGATGGCGCGGGTACTGACCCTCGACCTGTCGTGGCTGTCGCCGTTGCTGATCTTCCTCGGGGTGATTTTCTTTCTGTCGCGCAAGCAGACCCGGGTTGGGCAGATGGGACGGGTCGGCATCGGTCTGGGGCTGATCATTCTGGCGCTGCAATTGATCGTCGAGGCCGCCACGCCGATCACTCATGCTCAGGGAGTGAAGGTGATTTTCGCTTCTCTGACCGGCGATATCTTGCTCGATGCGCTGGTCGGTGCACTGTTCGCGATGATTTCATACTCCAGCCTGGCCGCCGTTTTGCTGACCGCGACCCTCGCCGGCGCCAGCGTGATCAGTCTGCCAGTGGCCATCGGCCTGGTGATCGGCGCCAACATCGGCAGCGGCGTTCTCGCCTTCCTCAGCACCAGCATGCAGAACGCCGCCGGCCGTCAGGTGGCGCTGGGCAGCCTGTTGTACAAACTGATCGGTTTGCTGCTGATCATTCCGGTGCTTGATCCATTGGTGCACTGGATCGACAGCTTCGATTTCAGCGCTCAGGAAATGGTCATCGGCTTCCACCTGCTCTACAACACCGCGCGTTGCCTGATCCTGTTGCCCAGCGTCGGGCTGATGGCCAGGCTCTGTGCGTGGCTGCTGCCGGAGCGGCCGGACATCAACGGCACGGCCAAGCCGCGGCACCTTGACCCGACGGCGTTGGTGACCCCTAGCCTGGCGCTGGCCAATGCCGCCCGGGAAACCCTGCGCATCGGCGATCTGGTCGACAACATGCTCGAAGCCATGCTCGCCGTACTGCGCGGCAAACAGACCGCCGTCACCCAGGAAATCCGTCGCCTGACCGATGATGTCGAAGCGCTCTACAGCGCGATCAAACTCTATCTGGCGCAAATGCCTCGCGAAGACCTCAGCGAGCAGGATAGCCAACGGTGGGCGGAAACCATCGAGCTGGCGATTAACCTGAAACTGGCCAGTGATCTGATCGAACGCATGCTGCGCAAGGTTCAGCAGCAGAAAACCGCGCAGCGGCGGTCGTTTTCCGAGGTCGGTCTGGAAGAGTTGGCCGGGCTGCACAGCCAGTTGATAGCCAACTTGCGTCTGGGGTTGTCGGTGTTCCTCAGCGCCGATCCGGAAAGTGCTCGCCAGTTACTGCGGGAGAAACGTCGCTTTCGCGCACAGGAACGCCGCCTGGCCCACGCTCATGTCAGCCGTTTACACCGTAAGATCGTGCAAAGTATCGAGACCAGTTCGCTGCATCTGGAGCTGATCGCTGACATGAGGCGCCTCAATTCGCTGTTTTGCAGCAGTGCCTATGCGGTGTTGGGCACTTCGGACACCGGTGCTCTGGCGGTCGACGATATGGCTGACATCACTCATTCACCCTGAACGTCCACAGTTGCCTGAAGTCTGTTGTACTTACGCTGTCGTACGGAAACTCGTTATGCGTTGTCTGCTGTTCGCTTGTCTGCTGCTCGGCGCCCTGCCTTCGTTTGCCCTGGATCGCTTTCAGGTCGAGGGCTATACGCTGCCCAACGGCCTGCAATTGATCCTCAAGCCAGGCGCCGAGCGCGGGCATGTGGCGATCCGGCTGGTGGTTGGTGTTGGCCTGGATGATTTCAGCTGCGCCGACAAAGAACTGCCGCACCTGCTCGAGCACTTGTTGTTCAGCGGCATCGACGCCACCGGCGAAGGGGGGCTGGAAGAGCGCATGCAAGCCCTGGGGGGTGAGTGGAATGCTTACACCAGCAACGCCGACACGACGTTCGTCATCGAAGCCCCGGCGAAAAACCAGCGTAAGGTGCTCGATCTGCTGTTGGCATTGCTGACCCAGACCCATATCGACGACAACGCCATCAACGTCGCCAAGCAAGTGGTCGAGCGCGAAGACGGTGGCCATTATTCCCACCTGCAACGTTGGCTGGATCGCCAGGACCTGGGCCACACCGCCAGCAACCAATTGGCGGTGGAACTGGGCCTCAAATGCTCCGAGCGCGCCGAAGTCGATCACCTGACCCGCGAGCAACTGGATAAGGTGCGCAAGGCCTGGTACGCGCCCAATAACATGACCCTGATCGTGGTTGGTGAGCTCGACCACTTGCTGCCGGCCTATCTGGAACGGACTTACGGTGCGCTCCAGGCAGTTGAGCCGACTGAGCACCTGTCCCTGCCGGACATTCAGGCCAGCGCGGCCCATCAGCGCAATCTGAGTAGCGGTTTGGTCGGTGGCGGCGCCAAGTTGCACTGGCTGGTGCCGGAACCGGTGCTGGAAGACCTGCACGATGAAACCTTCGACTTGCTCAAGGAGTATCTGGACTGGGCGCTCTATCGCCAGCTGCGTCTGGTCCATGGGCTGTCCTACGGCCCCTCGGCCGAGCGTGAAGTGTTTGGCGGGGTGGGCTTCATGAGCCTGAACGCCGACCTTGATCGCGGCGACGTGCCAGCAGCCGAACAGGTGCTGGATGAACTCAAGGCCGATCTGCTCAAGAACGGTCTCGACGCCACCACCTTCGCCCGCCTCAAGCAGGCCGCCATCGCTCGCCAGACCTGGGCCGTGCAAGGCAATAGCGCCCTGGCGGATTATTACTGGAGCGCCCTCGGCGACTACGCGGACGGCCATTTCGCCAACCCGGCCAAGGCACTGCAAGAAGTGACGCTGGCCGAGGCGAACAAGGCGATGCGTGAGTTGTTGTCGCAACCGGGGTATTTGCGGATCGAGAAGCCGTTGATGAGTTATGACCAGGTGATGTGGGCGATTGCCGGGGGATTTGGATTGATGGTGCTTGGGGCATTGGGTTGGCGTGTTCACCGCAGAAAGTAGTTATTTCCCTGTGGCAACGGGTTTTGTGTGGCGAGGGGGCTTGCCCCCGTTCGGCTGCGCAGCAGTCGCAATATCGGTGAATGCGGTGTACCTGATAAACCGGGTTGCCGCATTTTCAGGGCCGCTTCGCAGCCCAACGGGGGCAAGCCCCCTCGCCACAGGGCCCCTCGGACGGTACCCTGTCGGGGATTTTTCCCACGACTATTGTGAACCGCCGAATGCCGACTCTGACCCTGTACATCCAGCGCATCCTGGAACTGATGAAGCGCTACCCCGGAGTCATCGCGCTCGGCGGTTTCATTTCCGGGGTCGGCAGCTTCATGCTGGTGGATCGCCAACAAGGTCTGGCGAGCTGGATCACCACCATCATGCTGGTCAGCTGGGTCTGGTTGATGCTGGAAAACAGCCTCACCAAGCTGTTCGCCAGGGTCTTCAAGCGCGAAATACCCCAGCCCCTGCTGCGTTACGCGACGCAGATGATCCATCAGGAAAGCCTGTTCTTCGTCCTGCCGTTCTTTTTAATTACCACCACCTGGAACAGCGGCCAGTTGTTCTTCACTGGATTACTGAGCATGGCGGCGCTGATTTCGATCATCGACCCGCTCTACTACAAATGGCTGGCACCGCGCCGTTGGGCGTTTCTGGCGCTGCACACCCTGACCCTGTTTGCGGCCCTGCTGACCGCCCTGCCCGTCATCCTGCACCTGACCACTGCCCAGAGCTTCAAGCTGGCGCTGGGCATTGCCATGCTGCTGTCGTTCCCGAGCCTGGCCTCGATCTTCCCTATTCGCACCGTGCGCAACGCATTGGCGATCCTCAGCATCACCGTCGGCATCGGCGCCGCCGGTTGGGTGCTGCGCTCCTGGGTGCCGCCGGCGACCCTGTGGATGACCGATGTGGCGATCAGTACCCAAATGCAGGACCGCACCCCTGGCAAGAGTCTGGAAGAGGTCAGCGTCGAGCAGATTCGTGGCGACGGCTTGTACGCCTACACCGCGATCAATGCCCCACGGGGGCTGGACGAGCGGATCTATCACGTCTGGATATTCAACGGTAAAGAGGTTGACCGCATCCCGCTGGACATCCACGGCGGGCGCAAGGAAGGCTACCGCGCCTGGACCCACAAGCAGAACTTCCCCGGTAATCCGGCGGGCAAATGGCAGGTCCGGGTGCTCACCGAAGACGGCCAGGTGATCGGTGTGCTGCGCTTCAAGGTCATGGACAGCACACCCATCAAAGATAAGTAACGCGGTTCGTGCTATTAATCTGGTCTGCGCAATTGCCGAACAAGCAGGAGCTTATGACCAGCAGCACAACGCCCGGCAGTGTCCGACTGGATACCTCGCACATCCCAGCCATGCTGCGGGTCACGGGTGACTGGACGCTCGCTCATTACGCCGATCTCAGCCACCTGAGCGACAAGCTCCGTGGCCAATACGACGACAACACCCGGATCGACCTTAACGGCCTCGGTGCCCTGGACACGGCGGGTGCATCGCTGCTGGTGGAGTTGCTGGGTTCCGAGCGTCTGGGCAAATTCGCCGAACACCCCGATTGCACCCTTTCCTCCGCCGATCGCGCCTTGCTGCAGACGGTGTATTGCTCGCTGACTGATTTCTGCGTGCCGATCAAAGAACCGGAAATCAGCGTCGGCATTCAACTGCTGACCCGTATCGGCCGCGCGGTCGATGCGATCTGGCAGGACACCCTGCAGCTGCTGGGTTTCGTCGGCCTGATCCTGCAAACCATCGCGCGCAGGCTGTTTTGTCCCAAGCGCTGGCGTCTCACGCCAATGGTCGCGCACATTGAGCAGACCGGCCTGGACGCTGCCCCCATCGTCGCCCTGCTGACCTTTATGGTGGGCGCCGTGGTAGCGTTTCTCGGTGCGACTGTGCTGGCGAGCTTCGGCGCGAGCATTTTTACCGTGGACCTGGTGGCGTTCTCTTTTCTGCGGGAATTCGGCGTGTTGCTGACCGCGATCCTGATGGCGGGCCGCACCGCCAGCGCGTTCACCGCGCAGATCGGCTCGATGAAGGCCAACGAAGAAATCGACGCGATCCGTACCCTCGGCCTGGACCCCATGGAGTTGCTGGTGGTGCCGCGTGTCCTGGCGTTGCTGGTGGCGCTGCCGATGCTGACCTTTCTGGCGATGTTGTCGGGGATTGTCGGCGGTGGTGTGGTCTGTGCGCTGTCGCTGGATATTTCGCCGGCGATGTTCCTGTCGTTGCTGCAATCGGACATTGGCGTTCAGCACTTTCTGGTGGGGATCGTCAAAGCGCCGATTTTTGCGTTCCTGATTGCCTCTATCGGCTGTCTCGAAGGCTTCAAGGTCAGTGGCAGCGCCGAGTCTGTCGGCGCACACACCACGTCCAGTGTGGTCCAATCAATCTTCGTGGTGATCGTGCTTGATGCCGTGGCCGCGTTGTTTTTCATGGAGATGGGCTGGTGAGTCGTCTACCCCGAACGCCTGGCGAGGCGGTGATCGACGTTCGCGGGCTGTGCAATCGCTTCGGCCGTCAGAGCGTGCACGAGAACCTCGACCTGGATTTGTACAAAGGCGAGATCCTTGCCGTGGTCGGCGGTTCCGGCAGCGGCAAATCGGTGCTGTTGCGCAGCATCGTCGGCTTGCGCCAGCCCAGCGAAGGGCTGGTGAAGGTGTTCGGCAAGAACTTGCCGAGCCTGTCGGAGCACGAGCGTTCGCTGGTCGAACGGCGCTTCGGTGTGTTGTTCCAGAAAGGTGCCCTGTTCTCTTCGCTGACGGTGACCGAGAACGTCGCCCTGCCCCTGATCGAACACGCCGGCCTGAGTCGTGCCGACGCCGAGCACCTGGCAGCGGTGAAGCTGGCATTGGCCGGGCTGCCGTTGTCGGCGGCCGACAAGTACCCTGCTTCACTGTCCGGCGGCATGATCAAACGTGCGGCGCTGGCCCGGGCGCTGGCGCTGGACCCGGACATCCTGTTTCTCGACGAACCCACCGCCGGCCTCGATCCGATTGGCGCGGCGGCCTTCGATCAATTGATCCTGACCCTGCGTGATGCGTTGGGTTTGAGTGTGTTTCTGGTCACCCACGACCTCGACACGCTCTACACCATCACCGACCGGGTGGCGGTGTTGGCACAGAAGAAAGTGCTGGTGGCTGATGCCATCGATAAAGTATCGGAAACCGACGACGCGTGGATTCACGAATACTTCCATGGCCCTCGCGGCCGCGCGGCGCTGACGGCCGCTAACCAGCTCAATGAGGTCTGACATGGAAACCCGAGCCCATCACGTATTGATCGGCCTGTTCACCGTCATAGTGGTGGCAGGCGCCCTGCTCTTCGGTCTGTGGCTGGCCAAGTCCAGCGTCGACACCGAATTCAAGGATTACGAAATCGTCTTCAATGAGGCGGTCAGCGGCCTGTCCAAGGGCAGTGCCGTGCAGTACAGCGGGATCAAGGTCGGTGACGTGGTGACGCTGCGCCTGGACCCGAGCGACCCACGCCGGGTGTTGGCGCGGATCCGCCTGGGCGGAGACACCCCGATCAAGGAAGACACCCAAGCCAAACTGGCGCTGACCGGGATCACCGGCACCTCGATCATTCAGCTCAGCGGCGGCACGCCACAAAGTCCGAAGCTCAAGGGCAAGGACGGCAATTTGCCGACCATCGTGGCGTCGCCCTCGCCCATCGCCCGTTTGATGAGCGACAGTAACGATCTGATGACGGGTGTGAACATGTTGATGCAGAACGCCAATCAGATGTTTTCTTCGGAAAACGTCGAGCGCATCAGCAAGACCCTTGAGCATCTGGAGCAAACCACCGGCACCATCGCCGACCAGCGCGGCGACATCGGTCAGGCCATGCAGCAACTGGCGTCGATCGGTAAACAGGCCTCCGCCACACTCGAACAAACCGCTGGGCTGATGCGCAACGCCAACGGCTTGCTCAACGATCAGGGCAAGCAGATGTTCGGCAGTGCCGAGCAAGCCATGAAGTCCCTGGAACAGAGCAGCGCGACCCTCAACTCATTGCTCACCACTAATCAGGATTCCCTCAACAACGGCATGCAGGGCCTCAATGGCCTGGCGCCGGCGGTACGTGAGTTGCGCGATACCTTGAGTTCGTTGCGCACCATTTCCCAGCGCCTTGAGGCCAACCCCAGCGGATATCTGCTGGGCAGTGACAAGAACAAGGAGTTCACGCCATGAAGCTGATCCCGTTAGCCTTGGCTGCCGGTTTTGCACTGACCAGCGCCTGCTCGATTCTGCCCAAGTCCGAGCCGTCCGATGTCTATCGATTGCCGTCGTCCCAGAGCGGCGCACCGGCCAATCACAGCGCGGTGCTGCACTGGTCGTTGCGACTGGCCAAGCCACAGACCAGCGAAGCCCTGAACAACCCGAAGATCGCCGTAATCCCTCAGGGTGACCTGATCAGCAGTTACAAGGCTTCACGCTGGAGCGATCCGGCCCCGGTACTGTTGCGCAATCGCCTGCTCGATGGTTTCCAGCGTGACGGTCGTGTGCCGTTGCTCAGCACCGATGACAGCAATCTCCAGGCGGACCTGGAACTGGGCGGCAACCTGCAGGCGTTCCAGACCGAATACCAGGGCGCGACGGCGAGCGTGGTCGTGCGGCTGGATGCGTTGCTGGTGCGTGGATATGACCAGCGAATCCTCGCCAGTCGGCGTTTTGAAGTGCGTCAGCCGTTGAGCGATGTGAAGGTGCCGGCGGTGGTCGCCGGGTTCGGCCAGGCCAGCGACCAGTTGACGGCGCAGGTGGTGGCCTGGACGGTGGAGCAAGGTCAGAAGATTGCGCCGCCGCGGAGGCCTTGAAGCCACCGCCGAACTCCTGTGGGAGCGGGCTTGCTCGCGAAAGAGGCCGGTACATTCAACATGTCTGTTGACTGACACACCGCTTTCGCGAGCAAGCCCGCTCCCACAGGTTTGTCGGTTAGCCGAAGAACCAGTAGCAAACCCCGATCGCGCCAAGAACACCGGCCAGCTCTGCCAGCAGCGCGCAACCCACCGCATGCCGTGCGCGCTGGATGCCTACCGCGCCGAAATACACCGCCAATACATAGAAGGTCGTTTCGGTACTGCCCTGGACTGTCGCCGCCACCAGCGCCGGGAAACTGTCCACCCCCTCGGTCTTCATGGTTTCAATCAGCATTGCCCGGGCGGCACTGCCGGAGAACGGTTTGACCATGGCCGTCGGCAGCGCATCGACGAAGCGTGTGTCCCACCCGGCCCACGCCACCAGGTGACGAATCCCGTCCAGACCGAAGTCCAGCGCCCCGGACGCCCGCAGCACCCCCACGGCGCAGAGCATCGCCACCAGATATGGCAGCAGGTTCTTGGCGACGTCGAAGCCTTCTTTCGCGCCTTCGACGAACGCTTCATAGACCTTCACCTTGCGTAACGCGCCAATGATCAGAAACAGCATGATCAGCCCGAACAGCGTCACGTTGCCGAGGATCGATGACAGGCTCGCCAGCGCGGTCGCCGAAAGCGTCGCCAGCAACGCCATGAAGCCGCCGAGGGCGAGGGCGCCGGGAATCAGATAGGCCAGCACCACCGGGTCCCAGATGCGCAGGCGTTGCATGAAGGCGACGGACAGAAAACCAACGATGGTCGAGCAACTGGTGGCCAGCAGGATCGGCAGGAAAACCAGCGTCGGATCAGGTGCACCTTGTTGCGCGCGGTACATGAAGATCGTCACCGGCAGCAGGGTCAGGGAAGAGGCGTTGAGTACCAGAAAGAGGATCTGCGCGTTGCTGGCGATCGTCTCGCTGGGGTTGATGTCCTGCAACGCACGCATGGCCTTGAGGCCGATGGGGGTGGCGGCGTTGTCCAGGCCCAGGCCATTGGCGGCGAAGTTGAGCGTGATCAGGCCGATGGCGGGATGACCGGCCGGGACTTCCGGCATCAGGCGCAGGAACAGAGGGCCCAGCGCCTTGGCCAGCCACTCGACGATGCCGGCCTTTTCGGCGATCCGCAGAAAGCCCAGCCAGAGGGTGAGGGTGCCGAACAGCAGGACCATGACCTCGACCGATAATTTGGCCATGGCGAAAATGCTTTCCACCATCGCCGCGAAGATCCCGGCGTTACCGCCGATCAGCCACTGCGCCAGCGCCGATACGGCTGCCACGATGAAGAAGCCAAGCCACAGGCCATTAAGCATCAGTCAAATCCCCCGGAAGATGGGGCGAATGATAGCGGGGTAGGCAGAAACGACAAACCCCGGATTTCTCCGGGGTTTGTCTGGCACTGCTGGCAAAAGACCAATGTGGGAGCGGGCTTGCTCGCGAAGAGGCCGGAATATTCAACATCTACGTTGACTGATCCACCGCTTTCGCAAGCAAGCCCGCCCCCACAGGGTTATGCGTCAGTTGCTGGAGGTTTCGCCAGCCGGCAGCTTTTCCTTGCTGCGCCAGTGCGGCAGGGAGTTCCAGTAGCGCTGGCCCTTGGCGTCGTCGTACATGCCTTCCCAGCGCGAGATGACCAGTACGGCCAAGGCATTGCCGATCACGTTGAGCGCGGTACGGGCCATGTCCATGATGCGGTCGACACCGGCGATGAACGCCAGGCCTTCCAACGGAATACCGACGCTGCCCAGAGTGGCCAGCAGCACCACGAAGGACACACCCGGCACACCGGCGATGCCTTTGGAGGTGACCATCAGGGTCAGTACCAGCAGCAATTGCTGGCTGATCGACAGGTCGATGCCGTACAGCTGGGCAATGAAGATCGCCGCGATGCTCTGGTACAGGGTCGAACCGTCGAGGTTGAACGAGTAGCCGGTCGGTACCACGAAGCTGCAAATGGCTTTCGGCGCGCCGTAGGCTTCCATCTTCTCGATCACGCGCGGCAGCACGGTTTCGGAACTGGCGGTGGAGTAGGCCAGGACCAGCTCATCCTTGAAGATGCGCATCAGCTTGATCACCGAGAAGCCGAACAGGCGAGCGATCAGGCCCAATACCACGAAGGCGAAGAAGGCAACGGCGAAGTAAACCAGGACGACCAGTTTGGCCAGCGGCAGCAGCGAGGCGAAACCGAAGTTGGCCACGGTCACCGCGATCAGTGCGAACACGCCGATCGGGGCGTAGTTCATGATCATGTGGGTGACTTTGAACATGCTTTCCGACACGCCCTGGAACGTCTTCACCAGCGGTTCGCGCAGGTCCGATTGCAGGCTCGACAGACCGAGACCGAACAACACGGAGAAGAAGATGATCGGCAGCATCTCGCCACGGCCCATGGCCGCAAAGATGTTCGACGGGATCAGGTTGAGGATGGTTTCGACGAACGCGTGTTCATGCTGAACCTCGGCGGCAGTGGCCTGGTACTTGGAAATATCCACGGTACCCAGGGTGCTCATGTCGATGCCGCTGCCTGGATGGACCACGTTGGCCAGCACCAGACCGACCAGGATGGCGATGGTGGTGACGATCTCGAAGTAAATGATGGTCTTCAGACCGATACGCCCGAGTTTTTTCGCGTCGCCAACACCAGCAATGCCGACAATCAGCGAGGAAATCACGATCGGGATCACGATCATTTTGATCAGACGGATAAAGATATCGCCTGCCGGTTGCAGCACGTTGCTGATCCACCAGGCTTTTTCGGCACTGAAGTGGTTGAGCAGTGCACCTATTGCTATCCCCAGAACCAGACCGATGAGGATCTGCCAGGCGAGGCTAAGCTTTGCCTTCTTCATATCTTTATCCTTACTTGCGTTTGACTCAGGCTGATGCAAGAACTGAAACGCTCAACGGCGAAGCAGTTTTGCATCGGCCCCCGTATAAGGTCCCCGCGAGCGAGCATTTACAGCTCTCAGGCAGCGAAAAAGGCGCAACTATTCCGATGCCGGGAAGCGACGTCTAATGCCGTAAGCGCCTACCCTATGCCGAATCGGCATGAGATCTTTTAACCGAAACCCGCGTCCCAGCCGGTTCGAATGCGACATTTCGGCAGGCATAAGTGCCGTGAACCGGCCATTTCAGCGCAGGTTGATGTTTTTTGAACCAATGAAAATTTAGGAGATGTCCTACGTTCGACTGCGATTTTTCTTCTCGTGAAAGTCAGAGCTTTCTCGATATACGGTCACGAAGAAACACCGCGAAACGGTTTTGCGGGGAATATGCAGCAAGAAATTATAAGCAGAATGCTCTAGATCAACGTTTTGCACGTTGAAGCTCTCCGCAAGTCCGTCGAGCCGCCCAGGGCCGGCGAACTTGCGTAGCAGCTTTACCTGACCCGGCCCTTGCGCGGCTACTCCCTGTACCCGTAGGTCACTCCGACCCTGAAACAGTCAGAACGTCCCGACCCCTTGATCATGCGTCTACCGTCCTCGGGTAGCGCAGTGGAAAGAAGCGTGCGGCCTCTTTCGTGTTTCGAACTCAATACCGGCGTGGATCTTTCTTCAGCAGTTCCATCAACAACTTCTGCATGCCTTCATCCGGTTTACCGAGAAAGCGGTAGTCGGCATGTCGTATAGGCGACTGCCGCCCAGAAGCAGGGCGGCCGCCAATGTCTTTAACCGAAATCCGCATATCAACCTCGACCGCGACGGCCGAAGAAGAAGGAAGCAATGAACATCACCAGGAATACGACAAAGAGAATCTTGGCGATGCCCGTGGCGGTGCCCGCGATACCACCGAAGCCCAATACTGCAGCGATGATGGCAATGATCAGGAATGTGATTGCCCAGCTCAACATGGTGATTCTCCTTACGCTTCTATTTAAGGGTATTGCTTGTGGTGCCTTTCCCGGCGCGTTGAGCGCGCCAAGTTCATTTGCTCAAAACACCCAACGTTCCTGAGAGGACGTCTCGTCCACAGGTCGGGCCTGGTCGACGTCCATCATTCGTATCGAGGCATTGTCAGCCGGGTTGCTGCTGACGGCACTGAAGTGGGTTTGGGGGGCATGTGCAATCGACAGGTGCGATGCCTCTGGTCGCTGGGTCTGTTCCCAGCGCAGTAACTGTTGGCCGCCAATCAACGTGAGCAACAGCGCCAACAGGGCAAACAAGCCTTGCTGGACATGCAGTGGCGAGATAGGCAGTTGGGCAGCACCTTGGCGACTCATCCTGAAGTTCCTCCCACGTTGGGTAGTAAATCTTGGGCGGGCTCTATAAATGCCCTGATTACCCAGACTCCTGCAGCCTGCATGCCAGCTTTTTATCGGAATAAATATTATTGAATTCAATAAGTTATATGGCTTGCGAAAATCATTCTGGACGCATCCTGCACGATGGCCCGTCTGAGGTCGTGCGGAATGCACGATGAGCACGCCGAAACTTTCAATATTTTTGGAATTGAGGGAAGGGCGCGGATGTCAGAAAGTGACGCAGGCAATCACCGAAAGAAGGGTCTATTAATAAAAAATCAAATAAATCAGTTAATTAGCTGGGTACTGAGCAAATAGCTCTCGTGTTATGGCTGGAATCGACCAGAATCAATCATGCAACTTGCCCGATTTTTCCGGGCCTAACCAAGATCATCAACTAAAGGAGCGTAGGAACATGGAATCAGCCACTGAGCATCAAGGCCGCATTCTGCTGGTAGACGACGAGTCTGCCATCCTTCGAACCTTTCGCTATTGCCTCGAAGACGAAGGCTACAGCGTGGCCACCGCGACCAGCGCTGCTCAGGCCGAAGCCTTGTTGCAGCGTCAGGTTTTCGATTTGTGCTTCCTCGATTTGCGCCTGGGTGAAGATAATGGCCTCGATGTGTTGGCCCAGATGCGCATTCAGGCGCCATGGATGCGTGTCGTGATCGTTACCGCCCACTCGGCCGTGGACACTGCCGTGGATGCGATCCAGGCCGGTGCCGCCGACTATCTGGTCAAACCTTGCAGCCCCGACCAGTTGCGTCTGGCTACCGCCAAGCAACTGGAGGTGCGGCAGCTTTCGGCGCGCCTGGAAGCCCTCGAAGGTGAAGTACGAAAGCCCAGGGAAGGTCTGGACTCCTACAGCCCGGCCATGAAAGTGGTGCTTGAAACCGCACGCCAGGTTGCGACTACGGACGCCAATATCCTGATTCTCGGAGAGTCCGGCACCGGCAAGGGTGAGCTGTCACAGGCCATTCATGCCTGGAGTAAACGCCAGAAGAAATCCTGCATTACCATCAACTGTCCGTCCCTCACTGCGGAATTAATGGACAGTGAACTCTTTGGTCACAGCCGTGGTGCGTTTACCGGTGCCAGCGAAAGCACCTTGGGACGTGTCAATCAGGCTGACGGCGGAACGTTGTTTCTCGACGAGATCGGCGATTTTCCCTTGACCTTGCAACCCAAGTTACTGCGTTTCATTCAGGACAAGGAATACGAACGCGTGGGCGACCCGGTGACCCGTCGCGCCGATGTGCGAATCCTCGCAGCCACTAACCTCAACCTCGAAGACATGGTTCGCGATGGTCGCTTTCGTGAAGACTTGCTCTATCGGCTCAACGTCATCACCTTGCACTTGCCGCCGCTTCGCGAGCGCAGGGAAGACATTCTGAACCTGGCAGACCGTTTCCTGGCGCGCTTCGTCAAGGAGTACTCGCGTCCTGCCCGGTGTTTCAGCGACGAGGCCCGCGAGGCGCTGCTCAGCTACCGCTGGCCCGGCAATATCCGTGAGTTACGTAACGTAGTGGAGCGCGCGAGCATTATTTGTCCACAGGAACGGGTCGAGATCAGCCACTTGGGCATGGCCGAGACTCCCACCAACAACGCACCGCGCATTGGTGCTGCGTTGAGCCTGGATGAGCTGGAGAAAGCTCACATCGGCGCGGTCCTTGCCACGGCCGATACCCTGGATCAGGCGGCCAAGACGCTCGGTATCGACGCATCGACCCTGTATCGCAAACGCAAGCAGTACAACCTGTGAGCCGTACCCGATGAAACTGGCGATGACGTTGCGCACCCGGCTGTTTCTGAGTATCTCGGCCCTGATCACGGTGGCGTTGCTCGGGCTGTTGCTCGGGCTGGTCAGCGTGATGCAGATGGCAGGGACTCAGGAGGCCCTGATCCGTGACAACTTCATCAGGCTGGACCTGGGATTGAAGCTGCGTCAGACCCTGGGTGATCAACTGATCATCATGCTCAACGAGAAACCTGATCCCGCGGCGTTCGAGGCATCCAGGCAGCGCTCCCTCGAATTGCTTGATGAAGGCATTGCTCACGAGTCGTCCAGCGAGGATGTCCAATACAGTTTCAAAAAGGCCAAGGCAGATTATCAGAGCCTATTGCAGGCCTTCGATCTTTCCCGGGCTCCGGTACAGGTGCTCAGTGGCAGCGAGGATCTCACGGAAAAATTCAACGTATTGCGCAACGGTTTGATCTCCGAACAGAGGCGCGCACTCGATAACATCAATGAGACCGAACGCCTGGCCCGGGAACGCGCGTTGCTGGTCGCCGGACTGCTTGGGCTGGTCGGGGTAGCGGTGCTGTTCATCGGGTTCATTACCGCCCATGGGATCGCCCAGCGTTTCGGAGCCCCGATCGAGGCGCTGGCCGCGGCGGCTGACAACATTGGCCAGGGTAATTTCGAAGTGACCCTGCCGATTTCCTCCGCGGTGGAAATGAACCAGCTGACCCGGCGTTTCGGCATCATGGCCGAGGCGCTGCGTGAACACCAGGCGACCAATATCGACGAGCTGCTCGCTGGCCAGCAACGTTTGCAAGCGGTGCTCGACAGCATCGACGACGGTTTGCTGATCATCGATCGCCAAGGTCATCTTGAGCACCTCAACCCCGTGGCTCAGCGCCAGTTGGGTTGGGACACCGATCGTCTCGGCCAAGGGCTGGGCACGGCACTCGAGCATCCCGAGCTGGATGAGCAGCTGCAACTGGTGTTGCGTGGCGGCACTCTGGAGCGAGCGCCGGATGACCTGAGCATCGAGGTTGATGGGGAGTCGCGATTGCTGACGTATAGCCTGACGCCGGTCAGCCATACCCAGGGTCATATTCTCGGCGCCGTGATGGTGTTGCATGACGTCACCGAACAGCGTGCCTTCGAACGGGTGCGCAGCGAGTTCTTCTTGCGGGCATCCCATGAGTTGCGCACGCCGGTTACCGGGATGCACATGGCATTCGGCCTGTTCCGCGAGCGGACGCATTTTGCCGCAGACTCCCGCGAAACCGATTTGCTGGATACCGTGAATGAAGAAATGCAGCGCCTGATGCAGTTGATCAACGACCTGCTGAATTTCTCTCGCTATCAGAACGGCCTGCAAAAACTCATCCTTGCGCCATGCTCCATTGAAGATTTGCTGGAGCAGGCCCAGGCACGTTTTGCCGGCCCGGCGCAGGAGAAGGACATTGAGCTGTTGGTGGAAGTGCAAGGGCCGTTGCCGCGGCTGCAAGCCGATCAGGCGCAACTGGAGCGGGTGCTCGATAACCTGATCGACAACGCCTTGCGCCATACCTCCCGTGACGGGTTGATACGGTTGCAGGCCCGACGTCATGGGGAGCGGGTGATTATCAGTGTCGAAGACAATGGCGAAGGCATCGCCTACGGTCAGCAGGGGCGGATTTTCGAGCCCTTCGTTCAGGTCGGTCGCAAGAAGGGCGGCGCCGGGCTCGGTCTGGCGCTGTGCAAGGAAATCGTGCAGTTGCACGGCGGGCGGATGGGCGTGTATTCGCGGCCGGGGCAGGGTACGCAGTTTTATATGGCACTGGCGGTATAAGCCTGAGCCGTCTCAGGCTTCGTCATCCAGGCGTCGCGTGCCCAGTCGGCGCCCACGGGTAATCAGTTCGATGAACTGCACGGCACTCAATGCGTGGGCGAACAACCAGCCCTGACCGAACTTCACTCCTTCGCTGCTTAGGAACACCGCTTGGGCTTCATGTTCGATGCCTTCTGCAATCACCTTGAGTTGCAGGGCCTGGGCCATGCGAATGATGTGCGGTGCCACGCCGCTGCTGGCGGCGTCATGGCCCAGCGCGTCGATAAATGCCTTGTCGATTTTCAGGCAGTCCACCGGTAGGGTTTGCAGGTAAGCGAGGCTGCAATAGCCGGTGCCGAAGTCATCGATCAGCACCTGATGCCCGAGATCGCGCAAGGCTTGCAGGTTTTCTCTGGCCACCACCACATCCACCAGCCCGCGCTCGGTCACCTCAAAGGCAATCTGTCTGGCCGCCACCCGGTGCAAGGCCAGCAGGCGCGCCATCACCTCGCCAATGCGAGGCACCATGACGTCGCAGGCTGCCAGGTTGACCGAGATGTACAGCTGCGGATTGGCGCGCAACAGTTGCCCGAGCTGTTCCAGCAGGCGCTGCAACACGAAGTCGGTCATCTGGCGGATCTGGCCGGTGTTCTCCGCCATCGGAATGAACAGGTCGGGGCTGGTCAGGGTGCCGTCAGGCCTTCGCCAGCGCAACAGGGCTTCGGCGCCGACACAGTTGCGACTGTCGAGGTCGAAGATCGGTTGATACAACACCTGCAACTCGCCTCGCTGTATGGCGCCGTGCAGTTCTGCATCCAGCGATTGACGCTGGCGTACCAACAGAAACACCAGAATGCCGACGCAGGCACTTAGCGCCAGGCTGGCCGGAAGCAGCCACCACCAAACCGCCGGCACATGCAGGCCGCTGCGTGGTGTGATCAGTACCAGTTGATAGTCAGGGGTGTTGGTCGGCATTCGGTAAATCAGGCGGGTAGGGGTGACTTGCAGCGCATCGAGATTTTTCGGGGGCCAGGGCTCCGTCGGGGGCCAGGCTTGAGCGACACCGAGCACGGGAATCGCGCGGGTGCCGTGGTCGAGCACGACCAGCAGGCTGCTCCCCGGAGACAGATCAACCATGTCGGTCAAATGCCCGCGAGACGTCGCCACCCGGAAGTTGCCACGCCCAAGCATCAGTGCGGCGCGGTTCTCATCGGGCTCGGTGGTGGTGTTCAACCAATAGTTGTAGGTGGGCCCCTTGATGTCCGGTGGCCGGATCAGCGACAACCCTTCCTGGCGGGGGCGATTGGAGCAGATGCGTGACGCATCCATGTAAGCGGCTTCGTAAACGAAACGGTAGTTGAAGCTGACCTGTTGCAAGGTCGCGATCATTTCATCATCGCAGCCCCGCAGTGGTTGAGCTTCCAGGTCATCGAGGCTTTCGCGCAGTTGCCCGAACAACTGCTCCAGACGGGCGAGGAAGCGCTCTCCCTGAGCGTTCATTTCCTGACTTTCGTTGTACTCGACCTGATGCATCGCCACGAACAGACTGCCGGTCATCAGGAGCGTTGCACTCAAGGCAGCCGCCAGCGTCGCCAAAAACCAGGGGCGATAGAACCAGCTACGCAGCCTCTCTCGAGCAGCCGTCATCATGGAATATCCGAAGGATTACCAATGAGTTATAGCTGCTGATTAGGAAAAGACCCTGACCGTCGGGCGGGCGTCATTATTTTGTCTGGTTCAATACCTGCAGAAGCGCCGCGGTTTGTGCGTCCGGCGTACCGTCGAAACGGGAGGGGCGGAAATGCAGCTGAAAGGCCGCCAGTACATTGCGTGTCGCTACATCCAGTTCGCCGGTTTGCGGCGTGGCATAACCCAGGCGGGCAAGCTGTCCCTGAAACCAGCTGATGCTTGGCAGTTGCACGGCGAACTGCGCTTGCTGACGCGCCACGGCCTGCTCGTTCGGCCAGATTCCCAGGCCTTCGGCAGCCAGGCGTTTCCAGGGGAACAGCGGGCCAGGGTCGAGCTTGCGCATGGGGGCGATGTCGCTATGGCCGATGATATGGCGGGGGGTGATGCCATGGCGTTTGCTGATGTCCTTGAGCAGGAAGATCATCGATTGGACCTGGGCTTCGCTGTAGGGATACCAGAGGCGCCCGGTCGGGGTGTCCTGGAAGCCCGGATTGACGATCTCGATGCCAATGGAGCTGGAATTCAGCCAGGTCCGGCCTTGCCATTCGCTTTCGCCTGCGTGCCAGGCTCGTAGATTCTCATCCATCAGCTTATAGATGGTGGCGTGCTTGTCGTCGCCGATCAGGTAATGACTGCTGACCTCGCCATGGGTCAGTAATTGCAGCGAGCTCTCCAGGGATGCGGAGGTGTAATGCATCACCACGAATTGAATGCGACTGTCGTGATTGGCGGAAGGGTGGCTGGTATCAATCCGGGGGCCGCTGGCACAGCCGGCTAATAGAAGCAGCGACGCAATAAGAGCAAGACATTTCATGGCGGGAGGCAATACGCGCGAGACAATAATGCAACAGTGTAACGTATTGCCTCGCGCGTTGAGGGCAAAAGCGCTCCTTTAAACAAAATGGAACAATTGAGAGTCAACCCAGTTCGACTCGATTGCGACCGGTATTTTTCGCGCGATAAAGCGCCTGATCGGCTCTTTTAAGCACCAAGTCGCTATGCTCACCGGGTCTGAAGGCGGTCAGTCCCATGGAAATGGTGATGGTGACTCGCTCGCCCTTGAAGTGGAACGGGCAGGCTTCGATCGATGCGCGCAAGGTTTCCAGCAGCTTCGCACCGGTCATCGGCGCCGTGGCAGGCATCAGCAGCACGAATTCCTCGCCGCCAAACCGGGCAATGAAGTCTGTTCCGCGCAGACGCTTGCGCAGCACGTTGGCGATGATTTTCAGCACCTTGTCGCCCGCAAGGTGGCCATAGTTATCATTGATGCGTTTGAAATGGTCGAGGTCGAGCATCGCCAGTAACAGGGTGTTGCCGTGTTGCTGCCATTGGCCTATTTCCTGGTCCAGTCGTTCGCTCCAGGCCGCTCGATTCGGCAGGCCGGTCAACGGATCGATCAAGGCCTTCTGGCGCTGCTCTTCGAGATGCTCGCGGTAGCCCAGCGCTTCCTGTTCCATGTGGGCCACTCTTTCGGCCAGGCTTTGCAGGCGGGCGGCTACTTCCTTCTCACGTTCGTCGCGTTGCTTCTGGTGCTGATCCATCGTACCGAGCAGGCCTTCGAGATGGTTTTCCAGCATATGCTTGAGATCATCAAGGTCCGCTGCCTCCTGCATGCTGCTTTGCAAGCCGTCGACTTGCTCGCGAATCTGCGTGTCCATCGCGCGCGCGGCAGAGCTGTTGTCGGCGTGGCCTTCGCTGGCGGCCTGCAGATTGCTCTGAAATGACTCGAGGCGCTCGTTGAGGTGCTGTAGATACGCTTCGAATTCGTGCTGGCCGCTGTCGGTAATGGCCAGCATCAATGTTGCCAGATCATCGAGGATGGGCAGCAGTTCATACCAGTTCAAGCCGTTTTGGAGACGATGGCGCATTGTTTCGGCTTGCGGTCGATGGCGTTCGGGCAGCGTCAGGTCGTCGAGAAGGCCCAGAAGGGTATCTTCGATGTGTTTGGCCACAGAGCTGTAGGACGGTTCAGGCGAGTCCGGCAGGGCATACAGAATGTCGTGTTCAGGCAGTTGCGGATCGACGGCTGCCGGGATCAGTTCGTCTGGGTTGATTGCCGGCGGAGCCTGAGTGGCGGGTATGGCGAATGATGGAGCCGGCTCTTGCAGTTGTTCAATGTTCGACGGGATGTGTAGCTCTGGGGTGTGGCCACTCGTCGTTTCTGGCTCCGGCACGGGCGGTTCGAATGCCACGATTTCAGCTGGGGTGACCGTTGCTGAAGTGGGTGCCGGAGTTTCCACTGGCTCAGGGGACGCAATAGCAGGCAGGGTGGCTTCAACGGTTGGCATCACCCCTTGGGGGGCATCCGCCACTGGCGCGAGATCGACTGTTGCGTGTGGGCGCGCGGCCAGCGGTACTGCAACTGGTTCGACGGGTTTCGGGGCAGGCATTGGCAATTCATGGGTGGCAATCTGTGGCGCGATCTCATCCGCTTCCCGGTTACCGAACAGGCGCTGCAGCAAACCCGGGCGACCGGGCTCTACCGGGTTCTCCAGCAGGCTCAAGGCTTTGCCTTGCAAGCCGCTCAGTTCGCTGAGCAGCAGCGGGATTTCGCGAGCCTGGCCGACGCGTCCGTCCAGCTGTTTGGCGAAATTCTTCAGTGGCCGGCTCACTTCCCGTGGCAGCGGCAACGCTTGTAACTGAGAGACCAGCGCTGTCAGTGCGGCGCTGACTTGATCAACCCGGGTTTCCCGGCGCTGCTCGGAGTCGAGCACGGCTTTTTCCAGGCGTGGCAGCAAGGCCGCCAGGCCGGCGTCCATGTCGTCCGTGCGTACGACTTCGCGCATTTCCTTCATGCATTGGTCAACGGCGCGATCGGTACCCTCTGCAGCCAGGGTGCTGCGCACCAGCCCGCGGCGCAGCAGGTCGAGCCGGGCGTCCCATCGACGTTCGAGCTTCTCCTGTTGTTCGATGCTTTTGAGGTATTTCTCTTTCCAGCGCTGTGCTTCGTCGCTCATTCAGACAGGACTCAACGCGGGGAATGCATCGGCCGTGAGCGAGCCCGGCAGACGAATCTCTACCGCGACCGGCAGGTGATCGGAAATGGGTTGTGCCAGCACCTCGACCTTTTCGAGGGTCAGGGTGGGGCTGAGCAGAATATGGTCCAGGCAGCGCTGTGGCCGCCAGCTGGGAAAGGTCGCTTCCAGTTGTGGTGCGAGCAGGCCTAAATCACGCAGCGGGGAATTCTGCAGCAAGTCACTGGCATGGGTATTCATATCGCCCATCAGCACCTGGTGTTTATAACCGCCGATCAGCTCGCGGATGTAAGCCAGTTGCATGCTACGGGCGCGAGCGCCCAGCGCCAAGTGCATCATCACCACCACGAGCGCCTCCGGACCTTCGCCGAAGCGCACCAGAATGGCCCCGCGACCCTTGGGCCCCGGCAGCGGATGATCTTCAATCGCCCACGGGCGCAGGCGACTGAGCACGCCATTGCTGTGCTGGCCGAGGCGACCGAGATTGCGATTGAGTTGTTGATACCAGTAGGGGAAGGCGCCGAGTTGCGCCAGGTGTTCGACCTGATTGACGTAGCCTGATCGCAGGCTACCGCCATCGGCTTCCTGCAAGGCGACCAGGTCGAAGTCGCCCAGCAGATTGCCGATTTTTTGCAGATTGTCGGCACGCCCGGTGTGCGGCAACAGATGCTGCCAGCCGCGGGTCAGATAGTGCCGATAACGCTCGGTACTGATGCCGACCTGGATATTGAAACTGAGCAAACGCAGACGGCTGTCCACGGGCAACCCCGTTGATTCCAGGTGATGCTCGTTGACCCGCGGGTCATGCAGGCCAACGACGCGTTCAGTTCCCCAGCGGCGCATGGCGGTCGCCGCGCTTAGTTGGCGGCGGCCTTGGTTGCCGCTCGCTCTTTGGCGACCAATTGGTCGGCCAGTTTCAGCGCTTGTTCGGCACCGCCGGCAGAGCCGATGTCAAAGCGATACTTGCCGTTGACGATCATGGTCGGCACGCCGGTGATTTCATATTTCTTTGCGAGTTCCTTGGCTTTGTTGATCTGGCCCTTGATGGCGAAGGAGTCGAAGGTGGCCAGGAACTTGTCCTTGTCTACACCTTGTGTCGCCAGGAAGTCCGCCATGTCTTCTTTGTCAGTCAGCTTCTTGTGTTCTTTCTGGATCGCGTTGAACACAGCGGCGTGAACCTTGCTCTCGACGCCCATGGCTTCAAGTGTCAGGAACATCTGGCCGTGAGCATCCCAAGGGCCGCCGAACATGGCTGGAATACGCACGAAATTCACGTCTGAAGGCAGTTTTTCAATCCAAGGGTTAATGACGGGTTCAAAGGCATAGCAGTGCGGGCAGCCGTACCAGAACAGCTCCACGACTTCGATCTTGCCAGGCACGGCCACCGGGACCGGGTTGCTCAGTTCGACATAGGGCGCTTCAGGTTTTTCGGCGGCTTGGGCAGTCATGCCAAACAGGCTGGCAGCGACGAGTGCGGCGCTGATGATCAGATTACGCATGCTTTACTCCTGGACAATTGGGTCGCCTCGCGCGACCTGTTTTAAGACAGATTCCGGCGGGCTTGAGTTCTGTAGTGTAACGGCAGCGGCCACAAAAAAGGGCAGCCAAAGCCACCCTTTTTATGTTTGCATCGACGGATTAATCGAGTGTTAACGTTGCAAGAGATGTACATCACTCGCAACGCTCGATCGCAGGTCTCAGTGCAAGCCTTGAATATAGCTGGAGACTGCAGCGATATCTTCGTCGCTCAGCTTTTTGGCGATGCTTTGCATCGGTTTGGTATCGCCGTCGTTGGTCCGGCCACCTTCTTCTTTTCTGAAGTCGGTCAGTTGTTTGCCGACGTACTGAGCATGCTGGCCGCCCAGGTGTGGGAAGCCGGCAGCTGCGTTGCCGGCGCCATTCGGCGAGTGGCAACCGGTGCACGCTGGCAGCCCTTTGGCCAGGTCGCCACCACGGAACAGTGCTTCACCGCGAGCCACGACTTTCGGGTCGGCGGCGCCGACGCTGCCTTTCTGGCTGGCGAAGTAGGCAGCGATATCAGCCAGGTCCTGATCGCTCAGGTTGGTCAGCAGGCCGGTCATTTCCAGGACCTGGCGCTTGCCGGACTTGATGTCGTGCAGCTGCTTGTTCAGATAACGCTCGCCCTGGCCTGCCAGTTTCGGAAAGTTAGGCGCCATGCTATTGCCATCCGGGCCATGACAGGCGCCACATACTGCGGCTTTCGCCTGACCAGCAGTCGCATCACCTGCAGCATGGGCAATGCCGGAGATCCCCACGGTCAACAGCAGACTCACGATCAATTTGTTCATCAGCTAATCCAACTACGGCTAAGGGTTAAAGAGTTATGGACCGGGTTTACTCGCTCATCCACTGGATGATGGCTCGGTAATCCTCGGCACTGCAGTCCATGCACAAACCACGCGGCGGCATCGCCTTGAAACCCTGGGTCACGTGTTGCACCAGCGTCTCCATACCTTTCGCCAACCTCGGCGTCCAAGTTTCCTGATCGCCCTTGCGGGGCGCCATGGGTAGTTGGCCGGAATGACAGGCACCACAAACACGGTTGTACACAGCTTCCGGATCCTGTGTAGCCTGAGCGCTGTAAAGCGGCATCACGACACCGGCAGCTAGCAGCCATTTCGTCATAAAACGACCTTTTCAGGGTTGAGAGCGTGCTGCGTTCTAGTGCGCAATCAAGGTCAATCGCTCTCGTGAACTTCATCCTACGCTGGGACAAAGCGCACACAAAATCTGCGGCATTATATACTGGCGTCACTGAAACGGAAACGACACTGCTTGCCGCGTCCATTCCCGGCGCCGCCCACATCGGAAATCCCATGCAACTCAAGAACCCCATCCTCGGCCTGTGCCAACAGTCCACCTTCATGCTCAGTGCCGCCAAAGTCGACCAATGTCCTGACGATGAAGGCTTTGAAGTGGCTTTCGCCGGGCGTTCCAACGCCGGCAAATCCAGTGCGTTGAACACTCTGACGCACGCCAGCCTCGCGCGGACCTCGAAAACGCCAGGTCGTACGCAGCTGTTGAACTTCTTCAAGCTAGACGATGAACGCCGTCTGGTCGACCTGCCGGGTTACGGTTATGCGAAAGTACCGATCCCGTTGAAGATGCACTGGCAGCGTCACCTGGAAGCCTATCTGGGCGGTCGCGAGAGCCTGAAAGGTTTGATTCTGATGATGGACATCCGTCATCCAATGACCGACTTCGACCTGTTGATGCTCGATTGGGCTGTCGCCAGCGGCATGCCGATGCATATCCTGCTGACCAAAGCCGACAAACTGACCTACGGCGCGGCAAAAAACACACTGCTCAAGGTTCAGTCGGAAATCCGCAAGGGTTGGGGCGATTCGGTCACTATCCAGCTGTTTTCGGCACCCAAGCGCATGGGGCTGGAAGACGCCTACACCGTACTGGCGGGCTGGATGGAATTGGCGGACAAGGGCGCCGAGGCTGCCGAGTAAAGCTGTCGAGACAAATCGACAGGCAAAAAAAACCCCGGACTTCGTATGGGGAGGGAGAAGTTCCGGGGTTCAAGTTCCGGACCGCTAGGGCGGGGTCCAGATATCTGCCAACACTTAACACAACATAGGAGCATCGAAGGGCTTCACCAGCCATTCAGTATCTCTGAGTGGCGGTTTACGGATTTAGTTCAGACTATTTTCAAAAACCATTGGAAATAATCCTCGTTATTTTCCGCTCTATAGTCCTTCGTCATTTTGTGCGGCGGCAAAGTGCCGCAGCACAACGGCTCAGTGAGCCTCATCCCAGTTATTGCCTACGCCCACTTCGACCAGAAGCGGTACATCCAGCTGTGCGGCGTTGCTCATGTGCGCGCGAATCTCCTCGCGCACCTGATCGATCAGATCCTCGCGCACTTCGAGCACCAATTCATCGTGCACCTGCAGGATGACTTTGGCGTCCAGGCCTGACGATGTCAGCCAGTTGTCCACCGCCACCATGGCTTTCTTGATGATGTCCGCGGCGGTGCCTTGCATCGGGGCGTTGATCGCCGTGCGTTCGGCCGCTTTGCGCAGGGCCTGGTTTTTCGAATTGATTTCCGGCAGGTACAGACGACGACCGAAGATGGTTTCGACGAATCCTTGCTCGGCGGCCTGGGCGCGGGTGCGTTCCATGTATTGCAGCACGCCGGGATAACGGGCGAAGTAACGGTCGATGTAGGCTTGGGATTGTTTGCGGTCAACGCCGATCTGCTTGGCCAGGCCAAACGCGCTCATGCCGTAGATCAAACCGAAGTTGATGGCTTTCGCGCTACGACGCTGATCGTTGGTGACCGCGTCCAGCTCGACGCCAAACACCTCTGCGGCCGTGGCCCGGTGGACATCGAGGTTGTTGCGGAAGGCGTGCAGCAAACCCTCGTCCTTGGCCAGGTGCGCCATGATCCGCAGTTCGATTTGCGAGTAGTCCGCGGCCAGCAGCTTGTAGCCTTTGGGCGCGATGAACGCCTGCCGAATCCGGCGACCTTCGGCGGTGCGGATGGGGATGTTCTGCAGGTTCGGGTCGATGGACGACAAACGCCCGGTGGCCGCGACGGCTTGCTGGTAAGACGTATGAATACGCCCGGTACGAGCGTTGATCTGCTCTGGCAAACGGTCGGTGTAGGTGCTTTTGAGCTTGCTCAGCGAGCGGTATTGCATCAGCACCTTGGGCAGCGGGTAGTCCTGTTCGGCCAACTCTGCCAGTACGGCTTCGGCAGTCGAAGCCTGACCCTTGGCGGTTTTGCTGAGTACAGGCAAACCGAGCTTTTCGTAGAGAATCACGCCCAGTTGCTTCGGCGAGCCGAGGTTGAACTCTTCGCCGGCGATGGCAAAGGCCTCACGCTCAAGGGCGACCAGTTTCTCACCCAGCTCGACGCTCTGAATGCCCAGCAGGTTGGCATCCACGAGCGCGCCCTGGCGCTCGATACGGGCCAGAACCGGCATCAGCGGCATTTCAATCTCGTTGAGTACTTTGCACAGGCTTGGTGTCGCTGCCAGTTTTTCCTGCAGGGCCATATGCAGGCGGAAGGTGACGTCCGCGTCTTCGGCGGCATAGGGGCCCGCCAGTTCAAGGGAAATCTGGTCGAAGGTCAGTTGTTTGACGCCTTTGCCTGCAATTTCCTGAATATCGGTCTTGCTTTGGCCCAGGTACTTGAGTGCCAGGCTGTCCATGTCGTGGCGGGTGGCCGTCGAATCCAGGACGTAGGACTCGAGCATGGTGTCGTAGGCAATCCCCTGAACAGTAATCCCGTTGCTCTGATCGCCACCGATGGCGCAATTGGCGAGGATATTGGTATCAAATTTGGCGTGTTGGCCGACTTTCAGCTTATTCGGATTTTCCAGTAGCGGTTTCAACGCCAGCAGCACAGTGTCGCGGTCCAGTTGCTCTGGCACGCCCATGTAGGAGTGGGTCAGCGGAATGTAGGCCGCTTCGTTGGCCGCGACAGAAAACGACAGCCCCACCAGTTGCGCGTGCTGGGGATCGGTGCCATTGGTTTCGGTGACGAAGGCGATCAGCGGCGCCTTGTCGAGCTTGTCCAGCCAAACCTCGAAACGCGCCCGGTCGAGGATGGTTTCGTACTTCGCTTCGGCGGCTCCCGGTTGTTCCTGGATGACTTCAACAATGTCCTGACCCGCGCGCTTGGCATCGCGCTGGTTCTCTTCGAACCAGCTCTTGAACTCCAGCAGGGAATACAGCTCGGCGAGTTTGTCGTGATCCGGTGGCCCCATATGCAGGTCGTCGAGGCCGAAGTCCAGCGGTACGTCGATCTTGATGGTTGCCAGTTGATAGGAGAGGAACGCCATCTCCTTATGTTCTTCGAGCTTGGCCGGCAGGGTCTTGGCGCCGCGAATCGGCAGGGTCGGGACGATATCCAGCTTTGCATAGAGCTCGGCCAGGCCGCCGTTCACGCCGACCAGCAGGCCGGACGCGGTTTTCGGGCCAATCCCCGGAACGCCTGGAATGTTGTCGGACGAATCGCCCATCAGCGCCAGATAATCGATGATCTGCTCGGGAGCGACGCCGAATTTCTCCTTCACGCCCTCAACGTCCAGCGTGCTACCGGTCATCGTATTGACCAAGGTAATGTGCCCGTCGACCAACTGCGCCATGTCCTTGTCGCCCGTGGAGATAATCACCGGACGGTCGGCGGCCGCACTGCTGCGGGCCAGGGTGCCGATCACATCGTCCGCTTCGACGTTGTCCACGCACAGCAATGGAAAGCCCAAGGCCTTGACGCTGGCGTGCAGCGGTTCGATCTGGACCCGCATGTCATCGGGCATGCTCGGGCGATTGGCCTTGTATTGGGCGAACATCGCGTCGCGGAATGTCCCGCCCTTGGCGTCGAACACCACGGCGAACGGGCTGTCCGGGTACTGCTTGCGCAGACTCTTGAGCATGTTCAACACGCCTTTGACCGCTCCGGTCGGCAGGCCTTTGGACGTGGTCAGCGGTGGCAGCGCGTGAAAGGCGCGGTACAGATAAGAAGAACCGTCCACCAGGACGAGGGGGGCTTGGCTCATGAGCAGGATCAACCTTTTCGGCGGGTCCGGCGCTAGAATAGCGGGACCGTTGACGACAAAGGGACAAGGTTATCATGCGCACACTAAATCGCTTGTTGCTGGCTGGCTTGTTTGCAATCACTCCATTGGCTGTCATGGCGGCGGATGACAAACCCTCGGCGGACCCGGAAGTAACGATCCGCACGGAAGGCGATAAAACCATTCAGGAGTATCGCCAGAACGGCTTTGTGTACGCGATCAAGGTCACCCCGAAGGTCGGAAAACCGTACTTTCTGATACGCGCTGATGGCTCGGACGGAAACTACATTCGCTCGGATCAGCCGGATATGCTGATTCCTGCGTGGGAAATCTTTAAGTGGTAAACCGTTCTTAACTTTAATCGGCGCTGGCTCAACCGCGGCGCCCGTACTGGCAGTTTTAACCATGTCTGTGTTCACCCCGCTGGCTCGGCCCGAGCTGGAAACCTTTCTCGCCCCTTACGGGCTCGGCCGCCTGCTTGATTTCCAGGGGATTGCCGCCGGTAGCGAAAACACCAATTTCTTTATCAGCCTGGAACAGGGCGAGTTCGTCCTGACCCTGGTCGAGCGCGGGCCGGTGCAGGAAATGCCATTCTTCATCGAACTGCTCGACGTGCTGCATGACGCCGATCTGCCGGTGCCTTATGCGCTGCGTACCACCGACGGCATTGCCTTGCGCGAATTGGCCGGTAAACCTGCACTGTTGCAGCCACGTCTGGCGGGCAAGCACATCAAGGAAGCCAATGCACAGCATTGCGCCCAGGTCGGCGAGCTGCTGGCTCATCTGCACCTGGCAACCCAGGCCAACATGATCAAGCGCAAAACCGATCGTGGCCTGGACTGGATGCTGGAGGAGGGCACGCAGTTGCTCTCGCACCTGAATGCCGAACAAAGCGATTTGCTGCAACGTGCCCTGGACGAAATCACCCGGCAGAAGACGAAAATCCTCGCGCTGCCGCGGGCCAACATCCACGCGGATCTGTTCCGCGACAACGCGATGTTCGAAGGCACGCACCTGACCGGGTTGATCGACTTCTACAACGCCTGTTCAGGGCCGATGCTCTATGACGTGGCGATTGCCTTGAATGATTGGTGCTCGGATGAGCAAGGGCAGATCGATGGGGCTCGGGCGCGGGCGCTATTGGGCGCTTATGCCGCGCTGCGACCGTTCACTGCCGCCGAAGCCGAGCTGTGGCCGACCATGTTGCGCGTAGCGTGCGTACGGTTCTGGCTGTCGCGCTTGATTGCGGCGGAATCTTTCGCCGGGCAGGACGTGTTGATTCACGATCCGATGGAGTTTCAGCTGCGGCTGGCGCAGCGGCAGAAGGTCGACACGCCGTTGCCTTTCGCCCTCTAAAAGCATCGCGGGCAAGCCCGCTCCCACAGGGTTCGCGGTGATCCTTGTGGGAGCGACACCGATGCTGGAGTTACAACGACTCCAGGCACCCGGCCAAATCATTCCCCAACTTTTCCAGCACCTGCTCATACCCCTGAGCGGTCGCTGGCGTGTACCCGCCCAGGGCATCCAGCTCCGCCAGTTTCACCGGCAGCCCGGCCACCAGGGTTTCTGCCAGGCGCGGGCGCAGCGGCGGTTCGCTGAACACGCAAGTCTTGCCCACTTCCTGCAACCGCGTGCGCATCGCCGAGACATGCTGGGCACCGGGTTGCACTTCGGCGGCGACACTGAACACGCCGGTGTGCTTGAGGCCGTAGGCGTCTTCGAAGTAGTCGAAGGCTTCGTGGAACACGAAGTAAGGCTTGCCAGCGATGCCTGCCAGGCGAGCCTTCAGCCGCACGTCCAAGGCATCCAGGCGCTCATCGAAGGCTTGGAGGTTGCTCTGATAGCGCGCCGCGTTGGCCGGATCGACTGCACTCAGATCGGTGGCCATTTTGCTGGCGATCACGCGGGCGTTGAGCGGTGACAACCACAAATGCGCATCCAGGCTGCCGGGACGGTGATCGTGGTCATGCTCGTCGGCTTCTTCGGCGTGAGAGTGGCTATCTTCGGCGAAACGTCGCAGTTTCAGACCAGGCAAATCCTGCACCGCGACGCTGGGCAGCGTACGACCTTTCAGTACGCGAGGCAGGAAACCTTCCATGTCCGGACCAATCCAGTAAACCAGATCCACCGACTGCACCTTCCGTACGTCGGATGGGCGCAAGGCATAGTTGTGCGGTGATGCCCCGGGCGGCAGCAACACTTCCGGAATCGCCACACCCTCCTGCACCGCAGCGGCAATCAACTGTAGCGGCTTGATGCTGGTAAGGACTTTGACTTCGGCCTGGGCTGTACCGGTCAACAGAAAAGTTGCGACAAATGCGACAAAGATAGAAAAAAGTCGGGACACGATGACCACTCGAAGAGGCGAGAACGGGTAACATAATAACGTCTCTCACAACACTCGTCGCCGCCCATGCCGAAAACACCGATTGCCAGCCGTCCCCACGACCACTCTCATTGCGTTCATAGCGCATTGTCTGAGGCCGATGCCTTGTGCGCACGTCAGGGATTACGCCTGACCGCCTTGCGCCGGCGGGTGCTGGAACTGGTATGGCAAAGCCATAAGCCGCTGGGTGCCTACGACATTCTGGCGGTGCTCAGCGAGCAGGACGGCCGTCGCGCCGCCCCGCCGACTGTGTACCGCGCGCTGGATTTCCTCTTGGATAACGGCCTGGTGCACCGCATCTCTTCGCTGAACGCCTTTGTCGGCTGCAATCACCCGGAACACGCTCACCAGGGCCAGTTCCTGATTTGCCGCCAATGCCACGCCGCCATCGAGCTCGAACAGAAGTCCATCAGCGACGCGATCATCGGTAGCGCCAAGGATGTCGGATTTATCGTCGAGGCCCAGACCGTTGAAGTCGTCGGGCTCTGCTCGGGTTGCCAGGGGGCTTGATGAGCAACGCGCTGATTCGCCTCGAGCAGGTGGCCGTCACCTTTGCCGGGCAAAACGTGCTGGATAACATCGAACTGAGCGTCGAGCCGGGGCAGATCGTTACCCTGATCGGCCCCAATGGCGCCGGCAAGACCACGCTGGTGCGCGCGGTGCTCGGCCTGCTGAAACCGGACAGCGGCAGTGTCTGGCGCAAGCCGAAGTTGCGCGTCGGTTACATGCCGCAAAAACTCCATGTCGATCCGACCCTGCCGCTGTCGGTGTTGCGCTTCTTGCGTCTGGTCCCTGGCGTGGATCGCACTCGGGCCTTGGCGGCACTCAAGGAAGTTGGCGCCGAGCAAGTGATCGACAGCCCGGTGCAAAGCGTTTCCGGTGGCGAAATGCAGCGGGTGCTGCTGGCCCGGGCATTGTTGCGCGAGCCCGAGTTGCTGGTGCTCGATGAGCCGGTGCAAGGCGTTGATGTGGCCGGGCAAGCCGAGCTGTACAGCCTGATCACACGCCTGCGCGATCGTCATGGTTGCGGCGTATTGATGGTCTCTCACGATTTGCATCTGGTGATGAGCACCACCGACCAGGTGGTGTGCCTGAATCGCCACGTCTGCTGTTCCGGGCATCCCGAGCAGGTCAGCGGCGACCCGGCGTTCGTCGAGCTGTTCGGTAAAAACGCACAAAGCCTGGCGATTTATCACCACCACCACGATCATGCTCACGACCTGCATGGCTCGGTGGTCAGCGCGGCCCCGTCGGCCCATATCCACGTTCATGGAGATAGCTGCAAGCATGGCTGATTTTCTGCTCTTCGCCCTGCTTGCAGGCCTGGCCCTGGCGCTGGTCGCGGGCCCGTTGGGTTCGTTCGTGGTCTGGCGGCGCATGGCTTATTTCGGCGACACCTTGTCCCATGCTGCGCTGCTGGGTGTGGCGCTGGGTTTTCTGCTGGATGTCAGCCCGACCGTGGCCGTCACCGTAGGCTGCCTGTTGCTGGCGGTATTACTGGTGACGTTGCAACAACGACAGCCATTGGCGTCTGACACGCTGTTGGGAATTCTCGCACCCAGCACGCTCTCTCTGGGCCTGGTGGTACTAAGCTTCATGCATGAAGTGCGGATCGACCTGATGGCCTATCTGTTCGGCGACCTGCTGGCGATCAGCCCGACTGATCTGGCGTGGATCCTCGGCGGTAGCGCAGGGGTGCTGGCATTGCTTGTCACACTGTGGCGACCCTTGCTGGCGATCACGGTGCATGAAGAACTGGCCAAAGTGGAAGGTTTGCCCGTGGCAGCCTTGCGTCTGGCCCTGATGCTGCTGATCGCTGTGGTGATCGCGGTGGCGATGAAAATCGTCGGTGTGTTGCTGATTACTTCGTTACTGATTATTCCGGCGGCTGCGGCACAGCGTCACGCCCGTTCGCCGGAGCAGATGGCACTGGGTGCGAGCCTGCTGGGCATGCTTGCGGTGTGTGGCGGGTTGGCGTTGTCCTGGTTCAAGGACACCCCGGCCGGCCCGTCGATTGTGGTGACGGCCGCTGCGTTGTTTCTGCTGAGTTTTGTCCTGCCCCGTCGAGGGGTGTAGACTTGCTCGTTTTTTGCGCAAATAGAGAGTCGCAGGAATGAAGCTGTTCGCCTCCCGTTATCTGCTCCTTGTCGCATTTTCGCTGCTGCTGGGTGCTTGCCAAAGCACGCCACCGGCGGCCACCGAGGCCCCCGATGCGCGGGCCGCGGCTATTGCACAACTGGAACAAAGTCTGGCCAGCAGTGAGCTGGCCACTGCCGAGGACCAATTGGCGGCCTTGCAGGCCGAGTCGCCCAACGATCAATCCCTTGAGCAATACCAGCGGCAATTGGCCGAAGCCTATTTGCTGCGTAGCCAGATCGTGCTGCAAAAAGGTGATGTGAATGCCGCGGCCACCGCGCTCAGCCGTGCCAGGGTGTTGATGCCCAAGGCCCCGGCGCTGACCGGTGGCGTCAACAATGCAATCGTTCATGCACGCAAGGCTGAACTGGATAAAGCCGAGGCGGCCCTCAAGGCTGCCGAAGCCAAACCTGCGGCCAAAGTCATCGACCCGACGGCTGAAAGCACGACGGTGGCGTTGAACCTCACCGATATGAGCAAGCTTCGTCGTCAACTCGATGCCATCGCCGCCGATGTGGTGAATTATCAGTGCGACGTGAGCATTCAGGTTCCCCGCACCCAGGATTACCCTTGGCTGGCCACGTTGCTGACCAAACGGGTGAAGAAGCTGGATTCGGGGTTTGATCTGAAGCTGCAGAAACAGATTCTGCGCAATATTCCGGCGCAGATGGTTTTGAGCCCTCGCAAGCCCTAAAAGCATCGCGGGCAAGCCCGCTCCCACATAGGATGAGGAATGGCCACAAATCTGTGGTCACCCCAAAAAACTGTGGGAGCGGGCTTGCCCGCGATGGCGTCCTCTTCAGCAATACAGCTTTAAGCCGGAATCGCCTTGGCCTTAGGCTCCCTGTCCCATACCCGATGCTGACCGATCGCGGCAAAAAACGCCTCGAACAGCTTGGCATCCGTACCCACGATCAACCCCGTGTCCGCCTCCAGTTTCAATACATCCAGCAACTGCTTCGCTTCGCCATGCAAGGCGATCGCCTTCAGGTGCTTGTATGCCTCCAACAGGTAATGCAGCGCCACACCATCGGTGCTGAGTGCCTTGACCGACGCCGCGCCACCCGGCACGAACACCGCGTCGAAGGCCACGGACGGTAAACCTTCCATCGACGCATCCACTGGCAGTGCTTTGCCATTGGCGGTCGTCACGGGGGCCGAGGTCGGACCGAGCAGTTTGGCGTGAGCACCTTCGGCCTTCAGCGCTTTCTTCATGGCATCAATCGCCGCGCCATCGACACCGTTGGCCGCCAGGATCGCGACTTTTCGGGTTTTGATGTCTTCGGGCAACAAGTTGGCCTGGCTCAGGGCAGGGGAGTGATCCAGTGAAGTGTTACGCACCTTGACCGTTCCAGCCTTCGGAACCGGCAAGCCCAGGTTCTGCGCCACGCGTTTGGCCAGTTCCAGATCGATATTGGCCAGGATCTCATTGACCTGACGCACCCGAATAGACTCGCGTTCGACCTTGCCCAACTCAAAGCTGTAGGCGGCAATGATGTGCTCCTGCTCGTGCTTGCTCATGCTGTGGAAAAACAGCCGAGCCTGGGAGAAGTGGTCGCTGAACGACTCGCTGCGCTGGCGGATCTTGGCGGCGTCGATGCGCTCCGGGTAACTCTCGAAGCCGCCATCCTGCGCTGCGGGCAGGGTCTCCTTCGGCCAGCCACTGTCGATGGAGTTCGGCTCGTAGGAAGCACGGCCCTTGTCGATGGTGGTGCGGTGCTGTGCATCCCGTTGACCGTTATGGAACGGTGCCAGTGGGCGGTTGATCGGGATCTCGTGAAAGTTCGGTCCGCCAAGTCGGCTGATCTGCGTATCGGTGTAGGAAAACAGCCGGCCTTGTAGCAGCGGATCATTCGAAAAATCGATTCCGGGCACGATATGCCCTGGGCAGAAGGCAACCTGCTCGGTCTCGGCGAAGAAGTTGTCCGGGTTGCGGTTGAGCATCATCTTGCCCAAGGGAGTGATCGGTACGAGTTCCTCGGGGATGAGCTTGGTCGGATCAAGGATGTCGAAATCGAAGGCGTGTTCGCTTTCCTCCTCGATGACCTGTACGCCCAATTCCCACTCTGGATAGTCCCCGGTCTCGATGGACTCCCAGAGATCACGGCGATGGAAGTCGGTGTCTTTCCCGGCGAGCTTCTGCGCTTCATCCCACACTAATGAGCAGGTACCAGCAACGGGGCGCCAGTGGAATTTGACGAAACGCGATTTGCCCTCGGCATTGATCATGCGGAAGGTATGCACGCCGAAGCCTTGCATGCTGCGCAGGCTTTTGGGGATTGCCCGGTCGGACATGGTCCAGATCACCATGTGCGCGGACTCCGGCACCAAAGAAACAAAGTCCCAAAAGGTGTCGTGGGCCGAACCGCCGGTAGGAATCTCGTTGTGGGGCTCGGGTTTTACCGCGTGCACGAAGTCAGGAAACTTGATCGCATCCTGAATGAAGAACACCGGCATGTTGTTGCCCACGAGGTCGAAGTTGCCTTCGTCGGTGAAAAACTTCACCGCGAAACCGCGTACGTCGCGCACGGTATCGCCCGACCCGCGCGGGCCTTGCACCGTGGAAAAGCGCACAAAAACCGGAGTTTTTTGATGTGGATCTTGTAGGAATGCGGCCTTGGTCAGCACGGAATGGGGCTCGTAGGCCTGGAAGTAACCGTGGGCGCCAGTGCCGCGGGCATGAACGATGCGCTCAGGAATACGTTCATGGTCAAAATGCGTGATCTTTTCACGCATGATGAAGTCTTCCAGCAATGACGGCCCACGGGCGCCGGCCTTCAACGTGTTCTGATTGTCCGCGACTTTCACGCCCTGGTTGGTGCGCAGGGCCTGCTCGGTGGCATCGGAGCGGAATTGCTCCAGGCTGTCGAGCTTGGGATTGGTGTTGCTGCGGTCCAGGGTATCGGTCCCGGCCAGTGCGCTGGTGGCGGCAGGCTTTTTAGTACTCATCAGACGTAGACTCCTCGTTGCGATTCCCGTCGTGGTCAGGGCTCATTAGCATTGCCCGGGCTTTTTCGAGTTGCTTAATGAGTGACTGATGAGGCGCTGGCGCCGTTCCTTTTTTCTGACCTTTGATCGCGTTATTGCCAAATCGCTGGTTGAAAGCGAAATAAATGCTAAGAACCTCTATACGGACAGGCTAAAATGCGCGCCCGGCTAACCGCTGATCCTTTTCTAACGCGCCCCACAAGGTTCGCTACGTGATCGAGTTTCAAAACGTCCACAAAACTTACCGCGTCGCCGGTAAGGATATTCCCGCCCTGCATCCGACCAGTCTGACGATTGAGAACGGTCAGGTCTTTGGCCTGATCGGCCATTCCGGTGCGGGAAAAAGTACCCTGCTGCGCCTGATCAATCGCCTGGAGAACTCCAGTGGCGGCAAGATCATCGTCGATGGCGAAGAAGTCACGGCGCTGGATGCCAATGGCCTGCGGCGTTTCCGTCAGCAGGTCGGAATGATTTTCCAGCACTTCAACTTGCTGGCGTCCAAGACCGTGGCCGACAACGTCGCGCTGCCGCTGACCCTCGCCGATGAGCTGTCGCGCAGCGAAATCGACCAGCGTGTGGCGCAATTGCTGGCACGGGTTGGCCTGGCCGACCATGCGAAAAAATACCCGGCGCAACTGTCCGGTGGTCAGAAGCAGCGTGTCGGCATCGCCCGCGCCCTGGCAACCAAGCCGAAAATTCTGCTGTGCGACGAAGCCACCAGTGCCCTGGACCCACAGACCACGGCGTCGGTTTTGCAATTGCTGGCCGAGATCAACCGCGAGCTGAAGCTGACCATTGTCCTGATCACCCACGAGATGGATGTGATTCGTCGAGTCTGCGATCAGGTGGCGGTGATGGATGCCGGTGTGATCGTCGAGCAAGGTTCGGTGGCCGAGGTGTTCCTGCACCCCAAGCACCCGACCACCAAGCGCTTCGTGCAGGAAGACGAGCAGATCGACGAGAACGAACAGCGCGACGACTTCGCTCATGTACCGGGCCGCATCGTGCGTCTGACCTTCCAGGGCGAAGCGACCTACGCACCATTGCTGGGTACCGTCGCCCGGGAAACGGGGGTGGACTACAGCATCCTGGCCGGTCGTATCGATCGCATCAAAGAGGTTCCCTACGGCCAATTGACCCTGGCCGTTACCGGTGGCGACATGGAAGCGGCGTTTGCTCACTTCACCGCAGCTGATGTCCATATGGAGGTGCTGCGCTGATGGAAGTCCTGATGAGTTTCTTTTCCAATATCGACTGGTACGAAATCTGGCTGGCCACGGGCGACACCCTGCTGATGCTCGGCGGTTCGCTGTTGTTCACCGTACTGTTGGGCCTGCCGCTGGGCGTGCTGTTGTTCCTGTGCAGCCCGCGCCAGTTGCTGGAAGCCAAAGGGGTCTACGCAATGCTGTCGCTGGTGGTGAACATTTTGCGTTCGCTGCCGTTCATTATTCTGCTGATCGTGATGATTCCGTTCACCGTGTTGATTACCGGTACCTCCCTGGGTGTCGCGGGTGCGATTCCACCCCTGGTGGTGGGCGCTACGCCGTTCTTCGCGCGACTGGTGGAAACCGCCCTGCGTGAAGTGGATCGCGGCATCATCGAAGCGACCCAGGCCATGGGCGCGACGACACGTCAGATCATCACCAACGCCTTGTTGCCGGAAGCCCGCCCGGGCATCTTCGCGGCGATTACGGTGACAGCGATTACACTGGTGTCCTACACAGCGATGGCCGGTGTGGTCGGCGCTGGCGGCTTGGGCGACCTGGCGATCCGTTTCGGTTACCAGCGTTTCCAGACCGACGTGATGGTGGTCACCGTGGTGTTGTTGCTGGTGCTGGTTCAAGTGCTGCAAACCGTCGGCGACAAGCTGGTGGTTCATTTCTCCCGCAAATAAACAGTTTTCGTCACTTAAGACATGAGCCGGCCATTCGCTGGCAGGCGCCGAAGACTGGCGCCTCACAAGGAGTTAGCTGAATGAAAAAACTACTCGTCGCATTCGCTGCCGTTGCAGCCTTTTCCGCCCATGCTGCCGATACGCTGACCGTTGCGGCCACTCCGGTGCCTCATGCGGAAATCCTCGAGTTCGTTAAACCGGCCCTGGCCAAAGAAGGCGTGGACCTGAAGGTCAAAGTCTTCACCGACTACATCCAGCCGAACGTGCAGGTAGCCGAGAAGCGTCTGGACGCCAACTTCTTCCAGCACCAGCCGTACCTGGATGAGTTCAACAAAGCCAAGGGCACCAATCTGGTTGCCGTTGCCGGCGTGCACCTGGAGCCGCTGGGCGCTTACTCCAGCAAGTACAAGAAACTGGAAGAGCTGCCGGGCGGCGCCAACGTGGTGATCCCGAACGACGCCACCAACGGCGGCCGTGCGCTGTTGCTGCTGGCGAAGGCTGGCCTGATCAAGTTGAAGGATTCGAACAACATCCTGTCGACCGTCAAGGACATCACCGAGAACACCAAGGACCTGAAATTCCGTGAACTGGAAGCCGCGACCATCCCGCGTGTGCTGACTCAGGTCGACCTGGCGCTGATCAACACCAACTACGCGCTGGAAGCCAAGCTCGATCCATCCAAGGACGCGCTGGTCATCGAAGGCAGCGACTCGCCATACGTGAATATCCTCGTTGCCCGTCCGGACGACAAGGACAGCGCGGCGATGCAGAAACTGGTTGCTGCCCTGCACAGCCCGGAAGTGAAAGCCTTCATTCTCGAGAAGTACAAAGGCGCGGTATTGCCGGCGTTCTGATCAGTTGACGTAACGAAAATGGGGCGCATTGAATGCGCCCCATTTTTTTGCCTGAAACACCGTACCTGTGGGAGCGGGCTTGCCCGCGAAAGCGGTGTCACAGCCAACATTGATGTTGGATGTTATGGCCCCTTCGCGGGCAAGCCCGCTCCCACAGGTTTCGTGTCGGCTATTCGCGCTTGAGCATCACCGGCAGCTGCGCCACCAGTTTCTGGTTGTTCAACGGTGCGCGAATGAACCCGCGTTGAGTCCCGTCCGGCCCGATCACCGCCAGGTTGCCACTGTGATCAACGGTGTAATTGGGCTTGCTGGTGTCCGCCGGAATGAACGGAATGCTCACCGCATTGGCCAGTTTCTGAATGTCTGCGACCGAAGATGCGGTCAACCCGATGAATTGCGGATCGAAGTAGCCCAGGTACTGCTTGAGTTGCTTGGGCGTGTCGCGGTTCGGGTCGACGCTGACCAGGATGACCTGCAACTTGTCCACCGCATCCGCCGGCAGTTCGCTCTTGATCTGCCGCAACTGGGCGAGAGTGGTCGGGCAGATGTCCGGGCAGAAGGTGTAGCCGAAGAACAGCAAACTCCACTTGCCCTTCAACTCATTGACCGCCACCGGCTTGCCGTCCTGATCGGCCATCTTCACATCCGGCAAGTTACGGCTTTGGGGCAACAGGATGATTCCCGCATCGATCAGTGCCGTCGGGTCACCCTGGTTTTTCCCGGTCAGTACTTTATTGATGGTCAGGCCCAGAATCAGCGCGATCAGGGCAACGAGGATGAAGACGGTTTTCTGGGTTCGAGTCATAGGATCAACAGTAAGTAGTGGTCTACGAGCAGCGCGATAAACAGCAGGAACAAGTAGTAAATAGAGTACTTGAACGTGTTGATCGCCGCGTGCGGCCGAGTGCCACGGTACAGCACCACGGCCCATTGCAGAAACCTCGCGCCCAGCAAGAGCGCACAGGTCAGGTAGAGTACACCGCTCATGTGGATCACGTAGGGCATCAGGCTGACGGCCAGCAACGCAAAGGTATAAAGCAGGATGTGGACTTTGGTGTAGTGCTCGCCATGGGTCACCGGCAGCATCGGAATGTCAGCCTTGGCGTATTCCTCCTTGCGGTGAATCGCCAACGCCCAGAAATGCGGCGGGGTCCAGGCGAAGATGATCAGCACCAGCAACAACGGCTCGGCACTGACATGACCGGTGGCGGCGGTCCAGCCGAGCAGCGGCGGGGCGGCGCCGGCGAGACCGCCGATGACGATGTTCTGCGGTGTCGCGCGTTTCAGGAAACCGGTGTAGACCACGGCATAACCGAGCAACGACGCGAGGGTCAGCCACGCGGTCAACGGGTTGGTGAAAGTCAGCAGCAAGGCCTGGCCGAGCATCGCCAGCACCAGGGCGAACGTCAGTGCGGCGGCCGGCGATACCCGGCCTTCGGCCAAGGGTCGTTTGTGGGTCCGGGCCATGACCGCGTCGATGCGCCGGTCCACCACATGGTTCACCGCCGCTGCCCCGCCGGCACACAGGGCAATTCCCAGATTGCCGAACACCAGCACCGTCCATGGCACCCCGGCGCGGGTCGCGAGGAACATGCCGACCAGCGAGGTGATGAGCATCAGCACCACCACTTTCGGCTTGGTCAGCTCCAGGTAATCCCGCCAGATTGCCTGACTGTGACGTTCGCCGATCAGAGTCGCCATGGCATCTCTCCTTTATTTTGTGATGGGCCCGGCCGAGTGTTTACGCGGGCTGAGGCGCCAGCGTACAGGGGGCTGATGCTTGACCCGAACCAGGCTGGTTCGCGCGTGATAATTGACCAGCACCATCGTCAGCAACAGCGCTGCACCGCCGGCGTTGTGGGCGACGGCCACCGGCAGCGGCAAGTGGAGCACTACGTTGCTGATGCCCAGGGTGATTTGGGCTGCCAGAGCGATCAGCACCATGGCGGCCAGACGCGTCATGCCGACGACCTTCAGTTGCCAGGCCAGGCCGAGCAGAACGAGGGTGACCAGTAGCGCGCCGATCCGGTGAGTCAGGTGAATCGCGGTACGGGCATCGCTGTCCAGCTGCCCGCCCAGATAATTCGGGCCGATGTGTTGGGTCAGGTGAAAGCCGTTGGCGAAATCAGCCGGTGGCAGCCATTGGCCGTGGCAGGTCGGAAAGTCGATGCAGGCTACCGCCGCGTAATTGGAGCTGACCCAGCCACCGAGAGCAATTTGCAGGATCACCAGCAGCAACCCGGCTGTCGCCCAGTATTGCAAGCGACGAGGCACGGTCAGCGCCGGCAATACGCCGGACAGGCGCAACGTCAGGAGGAACAACAGGCTCAAGGTCGCAAAACCACCGAGCAAATGCCCGGTGACCACTTGCGGCCAAAGCTTGAGCGTCACCGTCCACATGCCGAAAGCCGCTTGGCCAATGACCAACGCCAGCAAGAACAGCGGCAACTTCACCGGCTGCCCCGGATGATGACGATGGACCCAGGCGCGGCCCGCCAGCACCGCGATCAGCAGCCCCAGCGTGCCGGCGAAGTAGCGATGGACCATTTCGTTCCAGCCCTTGTGGGCTTCCACCGGGGTGTCTGGAAAGTGCAGTTCGGCATGAGCCAGCTGGGCTTCGCTTTGCGGCACGCTGATAAAACCGTAGCAGCCGGGCCAGTCCGGGCAACCGAGGCCGGCGTGGGTCAGGCGTGTGTAAGCGCCGAGCAACACCACAATCAGTGCCAGCAAGGTGGCAAACAGCGCGAGGCGAAATCCTGGTTTGGCCATGACGATGCCCTTATCCGATGTTCGACAGTTTCAGCAGGTGGCGCAGGTCGTTGAGCAGGTCCTTGCCCTTCACCGTCGGGTCGTAACGCAGCACCAGATTGCCGTGAGGGTCGATGATCCACAGGTGCGGCGTGTCATTGCCCTGGGCGCCTTTGGTGTAGGCCGGCAGGTCCAGTGAGTAGCGTTGCAACTGTGGGTACTCGCGTTGAAGTTTAGTCGCGTAATCGCTGTTCAGCGGCTGCGCGATGGCCAGCGCATGGCTGGCGCGGGCAGCATCGCGGCCGAGGCCGATCTGGATCTGCCGCGCCAGATAAACCAGCTGCTGGCAGTCCACCGAGCAATCCTTGGGCGCTGTCACCAGCAACTGCCAGCGGTCTTCCTGCGCCTGTACGCCGATGTCGGCACGGGTCTGGCCGTTGCCGATCAGTTCGCCGTGATAACTGCGGCCTTCGGGCACCCAGAACTGCAACTTGTACATGCCGGTGGCGAGGATCATCGGACCGATCACCCCCAATAAAATCAGCAACAACTGCAAGCGTCCGCGTCGCCGATTCACCGGTGCTTTCGCCTCAGACATGCCGGGTGGATTCATGGCCACTCCCATTATTGTTCTCCTTTGCGTTGTGCCAGCCGAGATAGAGGTAAAGGCCGAGCAGGGCGATCGCCAGGGCGAACCACTGCACGGCGTAAGCCAGGTGCTTTTCCGGCCCCATGGCCACCACCGGCCAATCGGCCTGGTAGGTTGCGGAGCCGCTTTGCGCGCGTAATTCGTAGGCGAAACCGTCACGTTCAAGCGCCGTCCACAACCTGGCCGGTTCAACGGCGGTGATCAGTTGTGGCCAGGTCGTGGTGGTTGGGTCGGCGTGCAACTGGAACGTTGCGCCGGGGGAGACGTAGACCCAGGCATCGAGGCTCAACACCTGAGTCGGGGTGGTGAATGACGGCGGTGTGCGCCGATCCGGCCACGGCAGCCAGCCACGATTGACCAGGAGCCAGAGCCCGCTTGCCTGATCCTGAAACGGTTGCAGCAGCTCGACCCCGACCTTGCCGTCACGCTGACGGTTATCCAGCAGCAGGCTGTGTTCGGCATCGAACTGGCCGTGCAGGCGAACCCGGCGGAAGGCCGGATCTTCGGTGTGTTGCAGTTCGGTGCTGGCCATCGGTTCGGCCGCCCGGCGTTCGGCATAGCTTTGCAACAGTGCGCTTTTCTCCGCGCCCCGGCTCAATTGCCAGAACCCGAGCGATACCAGCAAGGGCAGTAGCGCCGCGACCACCAGCGTCGGCACGAGGCCCGGCCGGAAACGCTTCATGGCGTCGCCAGAAAGTCGGTCTTCGCGATAGCTATACTCAAATGCATCGCCTGTCCCCCGGAGTGTCACCATGCTCAAAGCAGCCATCGTCCTGATGCTGATTGCCACGGTTGTCAGCCTGTTCAGCGGCCTGTTTTTTCTGGTCAAGGACGACAGCAGCTCGAATCGCCTGGTCATCGCCTTGAGTGTTCGTGTTGCGCTGGCCGCCATCACTGTCGGCTTGATCGCCTGGGGTTTTTTCAGCGGCCAGCTGGTGTCTCACGTGCCTTGGTAGTCATGAGCGCCAAGGCTCAGATCACGTAGACGAAAACGAACAGACCGATCCACACCACGTCCACAAAGTGCCAATACCAAGCCGCCGCCTCGAAGCCGAAATGGTGGTCGGCGTCGAAGTGCCCCCGCAGAATGCGCATCAGCATCACGAACAGGATGATAGTGCCGATGGTCACGTGGGCGCCGTGGAAGCCGGTGAGCATGAAGAACGTTGCGCCGTAGATGCCGGAACCCAGGGTCAGGCCCAGTTCGTGATAGGCATGCAGGTATTCTTTGGCCTGGAAACCGAGGAACGTGCAACCGAGCAACACGGTCAGTGCCAGCCAGATTTTCAGTACGCCGCGATGGCCTTTCTTCAAGGCGTGGTGAGCAATCGTGATGGTGACGCTGGAACTCACCAAAATCACGGTGTTGAGCAGCGGCAGGCCCCAGGGACCGATGACTTCCTTGGGCGGGGGGAAAAGTTTCGGGTCCGGGTTGTTCAGCAGCGGCCAGGCGAACTCGAACGTTGGCCACAGCATGTGGGCGATGCCTTTGGTGCCTTCACCGCCCAGTGCCGGGCCCGCGATGTTGCGCACATAAAACAGCGCGCCGAAAAAGGCGAGGAAGAACATCACCTCCGAGAAAATGAACCAGCTCATGCCCCAGCGAAACGAGCGATCGAGCTGCGGGCTGTACAACCCCGCGCGACTCTCCTTGACCACCGTCCCGAACCAGCCGAACAGCATGTAAGCCAATAACAGTCCGCCGACGAAAAAGATCAGCGGGCCGTGGGATTCCGGCCGCGCAGCCTTCAGGTCGTTGAACCAGGTGCCCAGGCCGAACACCGTGACCAGCATGCCGATCGTGGCGATGATCGGCCATTTGCTCTGGGCTGGAACGTAATAATGTTCATGAGTTGCCATTTATTGTTCTCCTTATCGGGCACGCTTTAACGTCTAGCCACCGGTGTTGGCTGCAACAGCCGCCGGCGGATGACGTGCGGTGATATCGAACAGCGTGTAGGACAGCGTCAGGTGCTTCACATCCTTGGGCATGTCGCGGTCAACGATGAACCGTACCGGCATCTCGATGCGTTGACCGGGCTGCAGCACTTGCTGGGTAAAGCAGAAACATTCGGTCTTGTGGAAGTACGCGGCGGCTGCGCTCGGGGCGATGCTCGGCACGGCCTGGGCACTCATCGGCCGGTCGGTGGGGTTGTGGGCGATAAAAATCATCTCGTTCACCGCCCCCGGGTGAGCGGTCAACTCATCACTCTTGGGATAAAAATCCCAGGGCATGTCAGCAGCGTTGGTCGACAGAAACTGCACGCGAACCTGCCGCGAAGCGTCGACCGTTTGTTCGCCTTCATATTGCCCTGCGGTTTTGCCATTGATGCCGAATGCCTTGCACATCACGTCGTAGATCGGCACCAGGGCAAAGCCGAAGACAAACATTGCCGCCACCACCAGCAACAGGCGGGTGACCAGTTTCTTCATCGAAATCGAATCAGCCACGATGCAAGCCCCCCACACAAACCCATGTGGGAGCGGGCTTGCTCGCGAAGCAGGCGCTGCGGTGTAACTGGAACACCGCGTCATCGTTCTTCGCGAGCAAGCCCGCTCCCACAAAGGCTAGTGCGTTCATTTCACTTCCGGCGGTGTGGTGAAGGTGTGATACGGCGCGGGCGACGGAACACTCCATTCCAGGCCTTCGGCGCCATCCCAGGGCTTGGCCGGTGCCGGCTCGCCGCCACGGATGGTCTTGATCACGATGAACAGGAAGAAGATCTGCGTGGCACCAAACATGAACGCGCCGATCGACGACACCATGTTGAAGTCGGCGAATTGCAGGTTGTAGTCCGGAATCCGCCGCGGCATGCCCGCCAGACCCACGAAGTGCATCGGGAAGAACGCCATGTTCATGCCGATGAACGATAGCCAGAAGTGCAGCTTGCCAAGGGTTTCGTCGTACATGTGGCCGGTCCATTTCGGCAGCCAGAAGTACGCCGAGGCGAAGATCCCGAAGATCGCCCCCGGTACCAGCACGTAGTGGAAGTGCGCGACCACGAAATAGGTGTCCTGGTACTGGAAGTCCGCCGGGGCGATGGCCAGCATCAACCCGGAGAAGCCGCCAATGGAGAACAGGATCACGAACGCTACGGCGAACAGCATCGGTGTTTCGAAGGTCAGCGAGCCTTGCCACATGGTACTGGCCCAGTTGAACACCTTCACGCCGGTCGGCACTGCGATCAGCAGCGTGGCGTACATGAAGAACAACTCGCCCACCAGCGGAATGCCGACCACGAACATGTGGTGCGCCCAGACGATGAATGACAGGAAGGCAATACTGGCCGTGGCATAGACCATCGAGGTGTAGCCAAACAGCGGCTTGCGCGAAAAGGCCGGAATGATCGAGCTGACGGCACCGAAGGCCGGCAGGATCATGATGTACACCTCGGGATGACCGAAGAACCAGAACACATGCTGGAACAGCACCGGATCACCGCCACCGGCGGCACTGAAGAAACTGGTGCCGAAGTGGATGTCCATCAGCATCATGGTCACGCAGCCGGCCAGCACCGGCATCACCGCGATCAGCAGGAACGCGGTGATCAGCCAGGTCCAGACGAACAGCGGCATTTTCATCAGCGTCATGCCGGGGGCGCGCAGGTTGAGGATGGTCGCGATCACATTGATCGCGCCCATGATCGAACTGATCCCCATCAAGTGGATGGCGAAGATGAAAAACGTCACGCTTTCCGGGGCGTAGGTGGTCGACAGCGGTGCGTAGAAGGTCCAGCCGAAGTTCGGCCCGCCACCGGGGGTGAACAGGGTCGATACCAGCAGCAGGAACGCGGCCGGCAACAGCCAGAAGCTGAAGTTGTTCATCCGTGGCAGGGCCATGTCCGGCGCGCCGATCATCAACGGGATCATCCAGTTGGCGAGGCCGACGAAGGCCGGCATCACCGCACCGAAGACCATCACCAAGCCGTGCATGGTGGTCATCTGGTTGAAGAACTCAGGCTGGACGATTTGCAGCCCCGGCTGGAACAGCTCGGCGCGAATCACCATCGCGAACGAGCCGCCAAGCAGAAACATGGTGAATGCAAACCACAGGTACAGCGTGCCGATATCCTTGTGGTTGGTGGTCAGCACCCAGCGCATCAGGCCTTTGGCGGGGCCGTGGGCATGGGCGGTGCCGGTATGAACATGGTCATCGACTACAGCAGTCATGTCCTGTCTCCTGCAAACGGATGGGCTGGGCGGGGCGGGGCGTCATGCCCCGACCGATTCCTTGAGTACGCAATAGACCGGGTCATTTGCTTTCCGCCTGTTTCAGCTCCAGCACTTCTTTAGGGGTGACCATGTCGCCTTTGTTGTTGCCCCAGGCGTTACGTTCGTAGGTCACGACCGCTGCAATATCGACTTCCGAGAGCTGCTTGCCGAACGCCGCCATGGCGGTGCCGGGTTTGCCGTGGAAGACGAGGCTCAGGTGATCCTTGATTGGTCCGGTGGCGACTTTCGAGCCCTTGAGTGCCGGGAACATCGGCGGCAAGCCCTGACCTTCGGCCTGGTGACAGGCCACGCATGTGGTGTGATAGATCTTGTCGCCGCGCTCTTTGAGCTCGTCGAGGGTCCATTCCTTGCTGGTCAGTTCTTTGAGTTGCGCGGCTTCCGCCTTGCGCTCGCCCAGCCATTTTTCGTAGTCGGCCTTTTCCTTGACCTCGACCACGATCGGCATGAAGCCGTGGTCCTTGCCGCACAACTCGGCGCACTGGCCACGGTAGATGCCGGGCTTTTCGACACGGGTCCAGGATTCATTGACGAAGCCAGGAATCGCATCGCGTTTGACCGCAAAGGCCGGCACCCACCAGGAGTGGATGACATCGGCGGAGGTCACCAGAAAACGCACCTTGGCACCGATCGGCAGCACCAATGGCTTGTCGACCTCCAGCAAGTAATGCTCGCCCTTGGCTTCCTTGTTGTGGATCTGATCGGCGGGGGTGGTCAGGTTGCTGAAAAACTCGACATCCTGACCCAGGTATTTGTAGTGCCACTTCCACTGATATCCGGTGACCTGGATATCGATATCCGGCTCAGTGTTGTCGTACATCTTGATCAGCGTGGCAGTTGCGGGAACCGCCATGGCCACCAGAATAAGCAGGGGCACGATGGTCCAGAGGATTTCAACGGTGGTGCTTTCATGAAATTTTGCGGCCACCTGCCCGGTCGAGCGGCGGTGGAGCATCATCGACCAGAACATGGCGCCGAAGACGATGATGCCGATCACTACACAGATCCAGAAAATGGTCATGTGCAGATCGAATACTGCGTGACTGATCTCAGTCGCTCCAGGCGCCATATTGACAGTCCAGGCCGCTTGCGCCTGACTGAAAATCGACCACAACAGGAGGCCCATCCAGACATGTGGATGTCGCATCATTGCGGGTTCCCCTTATCGTTCTTGTTATCCCGTAGGCGTAACGCCTGCGGCAAGGGAGCGGCTTTTTCAGACCACGAACTTGAATCGCCGAGCCTTGCTGCCTATGCAGTCGGGTGTCATCAGCTAACTCCATTCAGAACCGAGTATAGACAGCGACTGCCACCTCGCAACGCGATGGGGTAAATCAGCTGAAACAGGTTGGACTTGCGTTCCAGGTCACGAATGGAGAAGGATGCAGACGAGTGGTGGCAAATCGATATAACCTCGATGCCTCAAGGATGAAATAATTATGACAAATGCGTCTTAGCATTTTTCTTAAGCCAGCTAAGTTATGTCTTCCCTATTTCATTGCCTTTGTTTCCTGGAGTTTTCATGAACACCGCCGCATTGCGCGAGCAGATCCAAAAAGCCAAACAACATGAGGCCGAGACCGGCCTGCTGACTCGTCAGCTGGAAACCCAACTGCCGCACCTTCACTCCGCCATCCAATTGCCGGATGTCGACGCCAACGGCGTGATGACGCGTTTTGTGGCCGCGTATATAGAACAAGTGCCGGACCTGCTGGACGCAGCCAATGAAGTCGCCAGGGAAGCGGGCATCGAATCACAGATCAAGCCGGTGCTGACAATCGCCGAGCAGTTCTTCCTCCAGCCGCCGGCCATCATGGCTGGTCATATCGGCCTGGACAGCCTGCTGGATGAAGCCTATCTGGCGCACCGTTTGGTTGAAGAGGTCAATGACCTGTACATCAAGCATTTTGGTCAGCCATTGATCCCCTTGGACACGACGGTTGCCAACCTGATCGCCCACCAACTGATCGGCGAAGAATTTGCCAATCAACTGGATGAGGCGGTGCATCACGCCGTGGACGAGATGCTGAACGATGAAAGTTTCGCGCTGGAATCGGTAGAGGCCTACCGCGACAAACTCAGCAGCCCGGACACCGGCGCCGCATGGAGGCGCTGGCCGTGCCTGTCGCGCCAGTTGGGCGTGGAGCTGGAACTGGATCAACCAGCGGCATAATTTATCGGTAGGAATCGAACACCTGTGGGAGCGGGCTTGCTCGCGAATGCGGTCAATCATTCAACATTAATGTCGACTGACCCGCCGCTTTCGCGAGCAAGCCCGTTCCCACATTGTTTTTAACCGGCTGAACCTACTCCGGTCGTAGTACGCAACCGTCCTTCAAGCCTGCGCTTCAACCCCCGTGCTTCAATCAACAGCTTCGAACCCTTGGCCGCATTGGCCCGGCCCCATTCCTCCAGCAACTCAAGGCATGAGTGATCGATGTAGCTCAGGTTATTGAGCGGCACATGCACCGTCGCGCCCGCGGGAATGCTCCCCAGTACTTGAGTCAACGCCGGCACCTTGAGGAAGGTTGCCGCCCCCACCAGTCGCAGCTCCATCTCGCCGTCCGCCGGCAGATCGATCAGGCTGATTTTCAGGCGCGACGCCTTCCAGGCCAGTTTGGCCAGCGTCAGGCCGAAGCCGATCAGCACGCCCGTCAGCAGGTCGGTGAAGATGATCGCCAGTGCGGTCGCCGCATAAGTAAACATCGGCATCCGGCCATAACGGCCCAGGCCACGGAAGGCTTTGAGGTCCACCAGTTTGAAACCGGTGTAAACCAGGACACCCGCCAGGCTCGCCACCGGAATGCTGTGCAGCACACTCGACAGCAGCAACACGAAAGCCAGCAACCATAGGCCATGGAACACCGTCGACAGGCGGGTGGTGGCGCCGGCCTGAACGTTGGCCGAGCTGCGCACGATCACTCCGGTCATCGGCAGCGCGCCAAGCAGGCCACACAACATGTTGCCCACACCTTGTGCCGACAGTTCGCGGTCGAAGTCCGAACGTTGACCGCTGTGCATGCGATCCACGGCGGCGGCCGAGAGCAGGGTTTCGGCGCTGGCGATAAAGGCCACGGCGAAGGCGGCGATCAGCAGGGTTGGGTCAGCCAGGTTGAGCAGATCCGCCGGGCGCAGCCAATCGATAGCCTCCGCCAGGTTGGCCGGAACCTCCACGCGTTTGACTTGCAAGGCGAGCGCCAGGCTGGCGACTGTTGCCAGACCGACCCCGAGCAATGCACCGGGAACGAAGCGCAGGGAATGCGGGCGGAATTTCTCCCACAGCCACATTACGGCAATGGTCGACAACCCGAGCAAACCCGCCTGCCAGCCAAACGAAGGCACAGCCTGCATCACTGCTGCGGGGAAGGCCGCCAGATTATCCAGTCCCGAGGGCTTGGGCACGGCATCGAGCATCACGTGCACCTGTGACAGCACGATCAACACCCCGATACCGGCGAGCATGCCGTACACCACGGCTGGCGCCGTGACCCGAAACCAGCAACCCAGTTTCAAACGCCCGGCCACCAGTTGCAGAAAACCCGCCAGCAGCAGGATCGGCCCGAGCATGGCGATACCATGCTGGCGCACCAGTTCGAACACCAATACCGCCAGGCCTGCCGCCGGACCGCTGACTTGCAGCGGTGAACCGGCGAGCCAGCCGACCACCAGCCCACCGATGATGCCGGTGATCAGGCCTTTGGCCGGTGGCAACCCCGAGGCGATGGCGATGCCCATGCACAAGGGCAGGGCAACCAGAAACACAACCACCGAAGCCAGCAGCTCCCGTGGCAGAACAGCTTTTAATTGAGCGGCACGCATGGTGACTCTCCCGAAGTTTTCTTCAGGCGTGGCAAAGCCGGGCTGCCCGATCAGCAACCTCGGCTAAACCACACAGGGATCTGGTGGCCTGTCTCGCAAACGTAGTGGTGAGAGACAGGCTACGAAGAGGATTTAGAAGCGCGCTTTGGGCGTCGCCACCGGAATCGGATGACTGCCATCGAGCGGTAGGAAACAACCCTGATCCGCGTCGTAAGCCTGGATTTCGCTGGTTTCGATGTTGTAGACCCAACCATGGATAAACAGCTGACCGTTGGCCATGCGCGAGGCCACCGACGGGTGCGTGCGTAAATGCTGCAACTGAGCGATCACATTCTCTTCGGTGAGAATGTGCATGCTCTCGCTTTCATTCGAGCAATGGCAGTTGTCCTGAACCATGGTTTTCGCCACTTCCGCATGGCGCAGCCAGGCTTTGACCGTCGGCATCTTTTCCAGGCTCTGCGGGTTGAGTACCGCGCGCATGGCGCCACAGTCGGAGTGACCGCAGATGATGATGTGCTGCACGCCGAGCGCCAGCACCGCGTATTCGATGGCTGTGGAAACACCGCCGTTCATTTGCCCATAAGGCGGCACGACGTTGCCGACGTTACGGGTCACGAACAGGTCGCCAGGGGCGCTTTGGGTGATCAGCTCGGGAACAATGCGCGAGTCGGCGCACGCGATGAACATCGCCCGAGGCCGCTGGGCCGTGGCGAGTTTTTTGAAGAGTTCTTCCTGCTGCGGAAAGATCTCGTGATGAAAATGCAAAAAGCCGTCAACGATATGCTGCAGCGCTGCATCGGCGGTTTCCGCCTCCGGTTGGGCTGAAGCCGACGCAGCCAACGACTGTTTATCCTTGTCACTCATGATTCATCCTCTTTGGCGGAGTCAGGGAATGTTCCCGTTTTGTCCGATGTGAAGCCAGTGGCTGTTTAAAAAACATCCAGGTCAAGAATCCCGACCCATCAGTCACTCGATGAACAAGGTAGCCGTCGAAACTTAACTCAAACTGAATGGAGCGCTCTAGAACGAGTGTTCCAGGTCACAAAAAACATGACCAGCTTAAACGCGATACCGCGTTTTCTCTACTCAACCATAGGGCCAATTGTCCTTAAATCAATGACATCTGGCGACCCGGCGGACAAAAGGCTTTGCAGTCCAGATCGAAACCTTCCCGACGGTTGAGCCCCAGGCGCTTGATGGTTTTGGCAAAGCGTTGCGCCAACAGGTCGGCAAACGGTCCTTCACCGCGCATACGGGCGCCAAACCGACTGTCGTAAAGCTCGCCACCACGGCTCTGGCGGATCAGGCTCAACACATGAGCCGCACGCTGAGGATAGTGGGCCGCCAGCCACTCTTCGAACAACGGCGCCACTTCCAGCGGCAGGCGCAACATCATGTAAGCCGCACTTTGCGCTCCGGCCGCATGGGCCTCAGTCAGCAGGCTTTCGAGTTCGCTGTCGTTGATCATCGGAATCATCGGTGAACACAAAACTCCCACCGGAATCCCCGCTTCACGCATCACCCGGATCGCCCGCAGCCGTGCCTTGGGCGCAGCCGTACGGGGTTCGAGGATGCGTTTGAGCTCATCGTCCAGAGTGGTGAGGCTGATCATCACCGCCACCAGCCTTTGTTCGGCGAGTTCGGCCAGCAGGTCCAGATCGCGCAGAATCAGCGAGCCCTTGGTGATGATGGTCACCGGATGGCGGTAGCGCAGCAGCACTTCCAGAGTTTTGCGGGTGATTCTGTATTCACGCTCGATCGGCTGATAAGGGTCGGTGTTGGAGCCCAGGTTGATCGGCGCGCATTGATAGCCGCGTTTGGACAGTTGTTCTTCCAGCACATCGGCGGCGTTGGTCTTGGCGATCAGTCTGGTTTCGAAATCCAGCCCCGGCGACATGTCCCAATAAGCGTGGCTTGGTCGCGCGTAGCAATAGATACAGCCATGCTCGCAGCCACGATAGGGATTAATCGAGCGGTCGAAGGGCAAGTCCGGCGAGTTGTTGCGGGTAATGATGGTTTTCGCCGTCTCGATGCGCACCTCGGTGCCTTGGGTGATCGGCGCTTCCTGATACCAGCCGTCATCCTCGGCCACCGAACGGTTCGGTGCGAAGCGGTTGTGCGGGTTGGTGGCGGTGCCGCGGCCACGCGGGGGGAGAGGGCTGGACATGAAAACGTCTCTGTACTGTTTTTATATACAGTATAGGGGCGTCGTTCATATGACTAGTGCCACTGGGCGCCTGGTCGACCCCGGACGATATCCGTGACTTCCCCTATCGCGGATCGGCATATTCACGATTCTTTGACAGGAGGCTCACGGGACTTTGACTGCTCGAGGCTCAATCTGGGTGTCATCCAGCTGTCTCTTCCCATACGGTCGCCTGAGCATGTCCCAATTCCGCCTTTTTCCTGCGATTTGTCTGTCGTTGGTTGCGTTCTTTACTCTTCCACTGGTCTGGGCCGACGATACGCCACTGGCTCGGCCTGCGGAGTGGGCTCAATCGGTGGAGGTTCAGTACAACCTCTATCAGATGTCCCCGACCCTCTATCGCAGTGCGTTGCCGGACAAGGGGGCGGTGCCGTTGCTGGAAAAACTCAAGGTTGCCACCGTCATCAACTTCCTGCCTGAACCGGACTCTAGCTGGTTGTCCACACCCGGAATCGCCCAGATACAGCTGCCCTATCGCACCAATCACGTGGATGACAGTGATGTGCTCAAGGCCCTTCGCACGATTCAGACCGCCGAGGCCAAAGGGCCTGTGCTCATGCATTGCAAACACGGCTCGGACCGTACCGGCCTGATGGCGGCGATGTACCGGGTGGTGGTGCAGGGCTGGAGCAAGGAAGATGCACTGAGTGAAATGACCCAGGGCGGTTTTGGCGACAGCACCCACTTCAAGGACGGCATTCGCTACATGATGCAGGCCGATGTCGACAAACTTCGTACGGCGCTGGCCAATGGTGATTGCAGCACCAGTCCGTTTGCCAGTTGCTCGATGAAGAACTGGTTCAAATCGGCTCACATCGAGTAAGCGGGTCTCAGCTACCCACTGCGACGGGGAAAAGATCCTCGGCAAGCGGCCGTTCCAGAAACGCCTCTAGCGATAACAACAGAGAGTGTGAATCCCCAGGAGAAAAAACGGCTTCGCGAAAGGCCTTACCTGTTTGGATATTGAAAACCCAATCCCGCTCAAAGCGTTTGAAGGCTTCGGTAGCGAGTACCTCTGACCAGTTGTAGGCGTAAACCGAGGCGCCGTAACCGGTCACCATATAATCGAAACTGTTGGCGAGTCGGCTATAGGAAGACAGTTTCAAGTGAGGAATTTCCCGCTGTACGTCTTCGAATACCCGCTGAACGCTACGGCCATCACCTTGAGAGCTGTGCAATTGGAAATCAAACAAGCCAGCCATCAGCAATCTGGCTGACTGCCAGCTGCTATGGGCTTGAAGCGATGTCAGCGCTTTATCGATTTGAGCCTCGGTCAAGCGTTCACCGGTGCGGTAGTGGGCCGCCAGCCACAGTAGAAACTCTCGTGAAAAGCACCAGCGCTCGAATAGTTGCCCGGCAAATTCCGCCGTGTCGCGTCCCTGCTGGGAGATGCCGGAAAGAGTGTAATGCGGTGAACGAGTCAGAGTGTGGTGCAGGCAGTGGCCAAACTCATGGAAAAGCACCCGCAGATCCAGATGTGTCAGCAAGCAAGGTTGATCAGCCAAAACCTCAGTGAAGTTGGCATGAATAACGGCAATTGGCAGGGTCAATCGGCCTTCGGCGTCCACTCGCCGGTTGCGCGGTGTTGCGGTCCATGGAAAGTCAGGGGCCTCCTTGCGATGGAACGGGTCGAGGTAAATATGCCCGACCACCTGCCCGTGCTCGCTGACTTCAAACAGACGGACGCTGTCATGCCAGCGACTGAACGTTGTTTGCTCAACGATCCGGATTCCGAACATACGCTCGCTGAACAGGAAGATTCGGCGCAGGGTAGCGTCCAGCGGAAAATAATCGCGCAGGCTTTTCAGGGGCGTATCAAGGTATTGCTGGCGCAGCTTCTCGGCGAGAAACTCGTGGTCCCAGGGCTCTACCTCAGCAATACCCTGGCTGGCCGCGAAAGCCTTGAGCGCTTGCGCATCCTCCTCGAAGCTCGGTGTTTTCAGCGCCACTTGTCGACGCAGGAATCCGCAGACCTGTGCGGTTGAGTCCGTCATCCGGTTCGCCAGGCTCAATTGGGCAAAGTTCTCATACCCTAGCAGTTGGGCTTTGCGATGACGCTGAACCAACAGCGATTTCAATACCGGTCCATTATCGAATTGTCCGGCGTGCGGGCCCTGATCGGAGGCTCGCGTGCTGAAGGCAACGAAATACTCTTCTCGCAGGGAACGGTCTTCGGCATAGGACATGACTTTATTGTAGGTGTCCTGATCCAGGGTTATCAGCCAGCCCGTATGCCCTGCCTGCCGTGCGTTGAGTGCCAGGCGATCTTTGGTCGCCAGGGGTAAACCGTTGAGTTGAGCGATGTTGTCGATCCGCTTGCTCCAGGCCGAGCTTGCATTCTCCAGGTGCCTTAGGAACAGGCTCTCGAGCGCTCTGATTTCGCGATTCAGGTGAGCGAGTTGCTGCTGTTGATCGAGGGGTAGTTCGATTCCGGAGAAATGAAACCTGCGCAGAGTCTTGTTCAGCACGGCTTTGCGAGACTCATCGAAACTTGCTGCGATCGGGCTTTGTGCAAGCTTTTGATAGGCCCGGAATAGCGCCTGATTGCTCATTTTTTCGGTTTTGTACTGCGCCACGGCATTACGGCATGCACCGCTTGCCAACTCCCAGGTATCACCGTCGTGCTTCACCATGGCGAGGGTCTCGATGATACCCATGGCTTCATCCAGGCGAGCATCGGTTTCATCGACCGCCAGCACAAGGTCATCCCAGGTCGGGAATATTGATTGGCTGGCGATGATGTCGGAAATGGCCTGGCGGTTGTCACTGATGATTTTTTCGATGGCCGGCACGAGATGCTCGGCGCGAACGTCTGAATAGGGCGGCAGGTCCCAGTGCTGCAGAAGCGGATTGGTATCGGACATGGTGTCTTCCTTGGCTGGAGGCTGAATGTGGCCAGCCTAAAAGGAAGCGCAGGGGAAAGGTGGTAGATAGATACCACCTTCCACGGGAGTGAAAGGTGGTGTTCCAGTCAGTTTTGCTCGTCAGGTTTTTTCTTCAACTTCGGGTTCGGAAAGAACTGCACGGCCTGAACCTTGGCGTCCGGCACCTTGAGTGCCGAAGTATTGACCCGGGTGCCCAATTCCTTGGGCACCGACAGACCTTGTTCATTCAGCGTGTCGGAATAACCGCAGGCCACGCACTCGCGATGCGGAACGGTATCTTCGTTCCACATCATCAATTTGTCCGGCTCGCTGCAGGCCGGGCAGACCGCCCCGGCGATAAAGCGCTTTTTGGTAATCACTGGACCCTCACTCATGCTGCCGCGTCCTCGGTCAGGCCGCTGTGGCGCAAGAGTGCGTCAATCGACGGCGCACGGCCACGGAAGTCGACGAACAGCACCATTGGCTCCTGAGAACCGCCGCGAGCCAGGATCGCTTCGCGGAAGGCACGACCGGTCTCGGCATTGAGCACGCCGTCTTCTTCGAACTTCGAGAAGGCATCGGCTGACAATACTTCTGCCCACTTATAGCTGTAGTAACCCGCCGCGTAACCACCGGCAAAGATGTGGGCGAAGCTGTTGGGGAAACGGTTGTAGGCCGGTGGACGCATGACCGAAACCTCATCACGCACGCCTTCAAGCACTTGCAGCACATTGCGACCGTCACCGTGGGTGGCGTGCAGTTCGAAGTCGAACAGCGAGAATTCCAGTTGGCGGACCATCATCAGGCCGGACTGGAAGTTCTTCGCCGCGAGCATTTTCTCCAACAAATCCTGAGGCAGCGGCTCGCCGGTTTCGTAGTGACCGGAAATCAGTGCCAGACCTTCAGGCTCCCAGCACCAGTTTTCCATGAACTGACTTGGCAGCTCGACCGCATCCCAGGCCACACCGTTGATGCCGGACACGCCAGCGTGCTCGACGCGGGTCAGCAGGTGATGCAGGCCGTGACCGAATTCATGGAACAGGGTGGTCACTTCGTCGTGGGTCAGCAGGGCTGGTTTACCGCTGTCGGCCGGGGTGAAGTTGCACACCAGGTTCGCCACCGGGCTTTGCAGCACGCCATTGATCGTGCGGCGATGATCGCGGGCGCCGTCCATCCAGGCGCCGCCACGCTTGTTGGCGCGGGCATACAGGTCGAAGAAGAAGCGGCCGACGTGCTGGCCGTTTTCCTTGATTTCGAACAGGCGGACGTCCGGGTGCCAGGCATCGAAGCCTTTCAGCTCGGCGATCTCGATGCCGTACAGGCGTTGGACAATGGCGAACAGCCCACCCAGAACCTTGTCGATCGGGAAGTAGGCGCGAAGGGTTTCCTGGGCGACGCTGTAGCGTTGCTCGCGAAGTTTTTCACCGTAGAAACCGCTGTCCCAGCTTTGCAGGTCCGGGCAACCCTGTTCGGCGGCGTAGGCCTTGAGCTGCTCCAGATCCCGGACGGCGAACGGCTTGCTGCGCTTGGCCAGGTCGCGCAGGAAGCTGAGAACCTGATCGCTGGATTCGGCCATTTTGGTGGCCAGGCTCAGCTCCGAGAAGCTGGTGAAACCCAACAGTTTTGCCAGTTCCTGACGCAGGTCGAGGATTTCTTCCATGACCGGGCCGTTATCGTTCTGACCGGCATTCGGGCCTTGGTCCGACGCACGGGTGCAGTAGGCGGCGTAGACTTCTTCGCGCAGGGCACGGTCCTGGGCGTAGGTCATCACCGCGTAGTAACTCGGGAATTCCAGGGTGATCAGCCAGCCGTCGAGGTCTTTGGCTTGCGCAGCGGCGGCCATCTGCGCCTTGGCCGAATCGGTCAGGCCGGCGAGGGCGGCTTCGTCAGTGATGTGCTTGGTCCAGGCCTGGGTGGCGTCGAGCAACTGGTTGGAGAAGCGACTGCCCAGCTCCGACAGTTTGCTCTGCACGTCGGCGTAACGTTTTTGTTCGGCTTCAGGCAGGTCGATACCCGACAGGCGGAAGTCACGCAGGGCGTGTTCCAGGATGGTTTTCTGCGCCACGTCGAAACCGGCGGCCTCGGGACTGTTGGCCAGCGCTTCATAGGCCTGGAACAGTTCACGGTTCTGGCCCAGCTCGGTGGCGTAGGCGCTCAGGGCCGGCAGGCAGGACTCGTAGGCCTCGCGCAACTCAGCGCTGTTGCACACGGCATTGAGGTGGCTGACCGGGCTCCAGGCGGCGCCCAGACGATCGTTGAGTTCGTCCATCGCCAGCACAAGGCCGGCCCAGGTCGGTTGTTTGCCCTGGGTCTTGAGGATTTCGACAATGGCGGCGCGGTTGTCAGCCAGGATCTTTTCAATGGCCGGTTGCACGTGTTCGGCACGGATCGCCGAGAACGGCGGCAGGTCGTAGGACTGCAGAAGAGGGTTGTTCACGCTCACGGTTGGCACCTTGGCTGGAAAACATGCGGGAAGAAACATGCGCCCATCTTAATTACAATCGACGCTCACCGCAGCTATCGGCAACAGAGAGAAACCCTATCGTGACCCTTCGCAAGTATCAGAATCACACGCCACTGCTGGGGAAAGGCGCCTTTGTCGACGGCTCGGCAGTGGTGATCGGCGACGTCGAAATCGGCGAAGACAGCTCCGTCTGGCCACTGACGGTGATCCGCGGTGACATGCACCGCATCCGAATCGGTGCGCGCACCAGCGTGCAGGATGGCTGCGTGTTGCACATTACTCACGCCGGGCCATTCAACCCCGATGGCTTTCCATTACTGATCGGTGACGATGTGACCATCGCGCACAAAGTCATGCTGCATGGTTGCGCCGTGGGCAACCGGATTCTGATCGGCATGGGCAGCATCGTCATGGACGGTGCGGTGGTCGAGGACGATGTGATCATCGGCGCCGGTAGCCTGGTGCCACCGGGCAAGCGCCTGGAAAGCGGTTTCCTCTACGTCGGCAGCCCGGTGAAACAGATCCGGCCGCTCACCGAAAAGGAAAAAGCCTTTTTCACCTACAGCGCGGCGAACTACGTGAAGCTCAAGGATCTGCATCTGGCCGAAGGCTACGACCAGCTCTAAGCCTTCTTTGAATACGGTAAGCGTCTCGCTATTGCCCAGGAATTTTCATGCATTACCAAACCGTACTGTTCGACCTTGATGGCACGTTGACCGACCCGCGCGAAGGCATCACCCGCTCCATCCAGTTCGCCCTGGGCAAATTGGGCATCGATGAGCCGGACCTGACCAGGCTTGAGCACTTCATCGGCCCGCCGTTATTGCAGGCGTTCATGCAGTTCTACAACTTCGACGAGCCCAAGGCCTGGAAAGCGGTGAACTTCTATCGCGAGCGTTTCAAGGTCACCGGCCTGTATGAAAACCGCGTGTTCGACGGCGTCACGCCGCTGCTGGAAACCCTCGGTGGGCAAGGGCGACAGCTGTACATCGCGACCTCCAAACCATGGGTTTTCGCCCGGGAAATCGCCCGGCACTTCGACTTCGCCAAACATTTCAAGATGATTTACGGCAGTGAGCTGGACGGCACGCGGACCAACAAAGTGGAGCTGATTGCGCATTTGATGGCCGAAGAAGGCCTGGACCCGGCCAATACCCTGATGATCGGCGACCGCAAACACGACCTGATCGGGGCTCGCAGCAATGGGCTGGACGCGGCGGCGGTGGGTTATGGGTTTGGCAGCCGGGAAGAGTTGAGCGCCGAAGCACCGGTGTATCACTTCGAGACACTGGATGAGTTGCATCAGGCGTTTTTGCGGAGTTGATCAAAACCATTCGCGAGCAAGCCCGCTCCCACGATGGACCTGTGTTCGCAGATCCACTGTGGGAGCGGGCTTGCCCGCGAAGAGGCCCGCTCAGTCACCGGAACTCGCTGATCCTGCCAACGCTTTCAATGCCGCCTTACGCTCCTCCATCGGCAACGCGCCCAGCTTCTCCACGGCCGCATAAAACTTCACCCAATCCCCATCGACCTGCCTGAACAATACGGAAAACGCTGGGACCCACTGGTTATACAAACCAAACGGCAGTAATCGGGCGTTGTTCATGGGGGCGTTGATCCAGGCGTCGTAGCGTTTGTTACCCGCCCATTGGCTGTCGCGCAGCGTCCGGTATTCACGGCGCAATTGTTCGAACGCTGCCGCTTTCCGCTCGCGCATCTGGTCGATAGAAAGCGGCAGGGCGTAAAGCCGTTCGAGTCTGGTGCGGGTGCCCAGAAGCAACTGGATAAACTGTTCTTGCTGCCGGGCCAACGCGCCATCGTCCGGTGGCAGGCCTTGGAATGCGCGCCATTGGCGAGTGCCTTCCTGTTCGACAAACGTGGCGAAAGACTCGTTGAACTCAGAGTCGTCCTTTATATAGAAGCGTTGATGAGTGAGCTCGTGAAAAATCAGCGTGGCCAACCGTTCGTCGCCCCAACTCATCATTGAGCTAATGATCGGGTCATTGAACCAACCGAGCGTCGAATAGGCCTCGACGCCGCCAATCGACACGTCCATACCTTGCAGACGCTGCAAGGCCGCCTCTCCACGGGCAGCGCTCTGGCTGTAATACCCGCGATAGGCGACGCATCCAGCGACGGGGAAACAATGATTTTGCGGCTTCAGCGAAAACTCCGGCGTGGCAAAGACGTTCCAGACTACAAACGGCCGGCCAATGTCGGCGTACAAGCGGTAGCTCTGATTGTCCGGCAGATGCAGGTGCTGGCTGGCGAACATTCGCGCCTTTTGTGATTGGGCCAGACGCGCACGCAATTGCCGATCGCGGTCGGGATCGGCAATCACGCTGGCAACCGGCTCCCGTGCCCATAGCAGATGCAGCTGACCACTGGCCAATTGGCCGTAATAGCTGACGCTTGAACAGCCGTTGAGCAACAAAAGAATCACACCCGGAAACAAAATGCGTAAAACGCGATCAAGTAACCCAAGGCTTGGACGCGGCCTGATCAAAATAAAAAACATCCCTGGAAAGTCTGCCCGCAAGACTATCCCGCCTATTGGAGCTCCGCTATGCGCAAGTTGATGCTGACGGGAGGCCTGCTGATGCTGGCCGGTTGTGCCGGATTGCCCACTCCTGATCCTTCGCAGGCCTGGATCGATCTGGATTCACTGCAGCAAGACACCGCGCTGCAAGCGCTGAAAGTCGATGACCAGGCTTCCGTCGACAAGCGTTACTTCGAGGTACAGCCCGGCAGCCATGAGCTGAAGGTTCGCTATTTGTTTGCGGTCCAGCCGACCAACATTGGCCCCGACGCCGAGCCGCTGTGGCGCGATTGCCAGCTGAATGTGAAGTTCAAGGACTTCAACGCCGGGCAGCGGTATCAGCTGCAAGCAGGCAATATCGGTTTTCGGCCGTGGGCAAAGCTTTATGATCAGCAGCGAAAAGTGATTGGCCAGGGCAAACCGGCAGGCTGCCAACGTACCTGATCGGCGCTATGCTGAATAACCAGTCCTTGGGATATTCATCATGCGCAGGTTGTTGCTGTTGCTCGCTGCAGGTGCCTTTGTCGGCTGCACGAGTCCGTTGCCGGCGGTCAATCCGCAGATGGCCTGGGTCGACTTCGCTACGCCGGTTCCCGGCGGGAAATTGCTGATGGCCGATCGTCTGGACAACCAGCGATTGAGCGATGGCCGTTACTTTCAGGTCACCCCGGGTAGCCATGAGCTGAAGGTGCGTTTCGATTTTGAAGTGTTTGGTGGTGGGCCGGGTTTGCTGAACGCTCCTCTGGAGCGAATATGCTACCTGACCATTAATTACGAGCATTTCGAAGCTGGACAGCGTTATCTGCTGGAAGCTCGTGCCATTGCGTTCACCCCCAGCGCCCGGCTGTACAACGCCAAGCGGGAGATTGTCGCCGAAGATCGCGAGACCTACTGCGTCATGTGAGGCGAATCAACTGTCATTTTTTTGGTAGATGATTTTCTTGGTGCCGTATTCGCATGAGCCCACGACCATGTTCTGATCATGCACTTCGTCGTTGGTGACGATTTCCAGAGTGTAGGACGAGACGTTATTGGCCTGGATCTTGGCTTCGATCTCGGCCTTGAGTTCCTCACAGGATTTCGGTGCCGCGAGGGCCGATGTGGCCAGCGTGCAACAGATAACCGCCAAGGCAAAACGTTTCATGGTTGAAGCTCCCTTGAGGCAGCGCGCATGGTGATGCGCTAAAGCTGCTGTCATTTATTCGACCACAATTACGCCAGCCAGGTTTTGTTTCAGCGCAAAAAAAGGATCGCAACCTTCGGCAGCGCCTACATCGGTTGACCTGTAGGCGCTGCCGAAGGCTGCGATCTTTTATCGGTTTAGCTGACCAACGTCGCATCCAGGCTGATTTTCGCATTCAACACCTTGGACACCGGGCAGCCTTCTTTGGCCTTGTTGCTCAGTTCCTCGAATTGCGCCTGGGTCGCCCCGGGGATTTTCGCCTTGAGGATCAGTTTCACCGCGGTGATTGCAAAGCCGCCGTCCACCTGGTCCAGGGTCACTTCGGCGTTGGTGTCGATGCTGTCGGCCTTGAGGCCGGCATCGCCGAGAATCATTGAAAATGCCATGGAGAAACAGCCCGCGTGGGCCGCACCGATCAACTCTTCCGGATTGGTGCCTTTACCGCCTTCGAAACGGGCCTTGAAGCCGTAGGGCGCGTCTCTGAGTACGCCGGTTTCCGTGGAAATCGAGCCGATACCGGTTTTCAGATCACCTTCCCAATGAGCCGATGCTTTCTTTGTGATAGCCATGTCTGCCTCCTCAAGATCCGGCGCGAAACGTCGCGCCTTCGTGGTTTTCGGTTACCAGGGTTCTGAGGATAGACCGTCAGGCAAAGTTCATCTCATCTGATCAGTCCTCTAATCGTGTAGGAATTTTGTCTCGTCTATTGAAACTCGGGTATATGCCCTCATTGCATAGAACACGCTTATAGACTCGGCAGGTTTTCGTTGGTGAAAAACCTGCTTACCCATTGGAGAAGCAGGTTTATGAAACGACTGTCTGAGATCAAGTTTTCGACCCTCGACCTGGTGCCCGTGCGTGAGAACGGCAGTGCGGCCCAATCTCTACGCAATTCCCTGGACCTGGCCCAGCACGTCGAAAAATTCGGCTACAACCGCTTCTGGGTCGCCGAACACCACAATATGGACGGGATCGCCAGTTCGGCGACCTCGGTCCTGCTGGGCTATCTGGCCGGCGGCACTTCGACCATTCGCGTCGGTTCGGGAGGCGTGATGCTGCCCAACCATGCGCCGCTGGTGATCGCCGAGCAGTTCGGCACCCTTGAAAGCCTGTATCCAGGCCGGATCGACCTGGGCCTGGGTCGCGCACCCGGCTCCGACCAGATGACCGCCCGTGCCTTGCGCCGTGAGCGTTCCGGCAGTGCCGACGACTTCCCGGAAGACGTAGCTGAACTGATGCGCTACCTCGGCCCGCGTACACCGGATCAGCGGATCATTGCCATGCCGGGCACCGGCACCAATGTCCCGGTCTGGTTGCTGGGTTCGAGCCTGTTCAGTGCTCAGCTGGCCGGTGAGCGCGGTTTGCCTTACGCCTTCGCCTCACATTTCGCACCGCGCTTCATGCATGAGGCGATTCGCGTCTACCGCAACCACTTCAAGCCTTCAGCCGTATTGGATAAGCCTTACGTGATGCTCGGTGTGCCACTGGTGGCCGCAGACACCGACGAGCAGGCCGATTACCTGGCCACTTCGGTCTACCAGCGGATTCTCGCATTGATGCGTGGCCAGAGCCTGGTGCAACGCCCGCCAGTGAAGACCATGGACGGCTTGTGGCTGCCCCATGAGAAAGAAGCGGTCGGTGATTTCCTGGGGCTGGCCATGGTCGGCAGTCCGCAGAAAATCCGCGCCAAGCTTGAGGTGCTGATCGAACAGACCCAGGCGGATGAACTGATTTTTACCTGTGACCTGTACGAACATGCCGATCGCCTGCACTCTTATGAATTGCTGGCACAGGTCATGAAGGGCTGAGGCGCAAACCGCACCCACAAAAAAGCCGACGCCATTGCGTCGGCTTTTTCATTTTCGAGGACGGTCAGCCCTGCTTGTAGACGATTTGCCTGGAGCCTTTTTCACAGGTGCCGACGACTTTTCCGTCAGCGGCAGCGCCTTTGTCGATGATCTCCAGTGTGTAATTGGAAACACCCCTGGCATCGAGTTTCGCTGCGATTTCGGCTTTCAGCGCGTCGCACGACTTGCCTTGGGCAAAGGCTGTTCCCGCAAGGCTCAACAAACCTACCGCCAAAATAAACTTCTTCATGGGTTGCACTCCCTGGTCGGATCAATAGGGTGAGGGCATCCGGCGATCGACCGGATGCGCTCACCATGCAGCGCTTTGCCATTCCCTATGGCATTAGGCCGGCGCGCAAGTTCAGAAGACTGGCTCAAACTCAGCTGCTGGCTATCCGGAATCCGACTTTAAGCGTTACCTGAAAGTGCGCCGCTTTGCCGTCCTTGATGTGCCCGCGAGTTTCGGTCACTTCAAACCATTCCATGTACTTGAGGCTTTTACTGGCCTCGGCCAGGGCGTTGTTGATGGCGTCTTCGATGCTGGAGGTAGACGAGCCGACCAGCTCGACTTTTTTGTAGGTGTGATGGTCAGTCATGGCGTTCTCCTTGAGGTGTGAAATACAGCCTAGCAGTGATTTTTCTGATTACTTCTGTCGACCAATCCTCGGCTTAAGTTCAGATTTACTGCACTTTCTCGAACCCCTGAAGTCCCAACCAACACACGCCACTCATCAACAATGCAGGAGAGCCATCATGGCCAACACCTCGTTACGCAAAGCCTCATTGCAAAGCATGGAAGCCGAGATCGAGAGTCTGCTTAAATCGTTGGAAAGCCTGAAGGACGACGCCTCGGACGAGTCGCGTAAAACCCTGAAAACGCTGAAAAGCAACGCCGAGAACGCGCTGAAACATTCGCGCCACCTGCTCGCCGATGCCTACGAAGAGGTCAAGGTCAAAACCCGCGAAACCGGGATCGCAACACGTGACTACGCTCAGGAACATCCTTGGACTACAGCCGGTGTCGCCGTCGGTGCATTGGGCCTTCTTGCGGCCTACTTATTGGTCAGGCGCGGTCATTAAGGTGTCTGGCGCAGTTCGTTTTTAAGCCATTGCGCCAGTTGCCGAGCGCGCCCGTCGGCGGCGCGCTTGGGTAGCCACAACGCCAGTTGCGCCGGGGTTTCACGGAAGCCCCATGGCGCAACCAGGCGACCGGCCTTCAAGTCTTCGGCCACCAGCGGCTCGGGTGCGATGGCCACGCCGAGCCCGGCCACTGCCGCCTCCAGTAGATAATACAAATGCTCGAAACCCTGACCGTACTTCAGCGCCTTGGCGTCGAGGCCGCTTTGCTGTGCCCAACTCGGCCAGGCTTGCGGCCGTGAGGTGGTGTGCAGCAAGGGTTCGGTCAACAGTGCATTTGCCGGTGCGTTTTGCAGCCTTTCGTAGCCGACGAATCGCGGGCTCATGACCGGGCCGATGCGTTCGCTGGCCAATTCATAGACCTGCATGTCTGCCGGCCATGGCGGCTCGGCAAACACCAGCAAGGCGTCCAGGCCGGGCCGCCGAGGGTCGAGATCGCCTTCGCCAGCCGACAGGTGCAAGCGCAGATCCGGCAGGTCCGCATTGAGTCGCCCCAGACGCGGAATGAACCAGCGTGCCAGCAGGCTGCCCGAGCAACCGAGCACGAACGGCGCATCGGCGGTGCTTTGGGTCAATTCGGCGCAAACGCTACGCAAGCGCTCGAAGGCTTCGCCGCTGACATCGCGTAAGCGAATACCGGCATCTGTGAGTTTCAAGCCGCGTCCATCCTTGGTGAACAGACTCACGCCGAGGTGCTCCTCCAGCACCTTGAGTTGCCGGCTGACCGCGCCATGAGTGACGTGCAGCTGTTCGGCGGCCTGGCTGACGCTGTTCAGGCGGGCCGTGGCTTCGAAGGCACGAAGAGCGTTCAACGGGGGGAGGTCATGGCTCATGGTATCTGTGAGTTTTCCTGACAGGTTGTGGCGATCTTATCGGTTTTCAGCGTAGGACGTCAGGGGTAGAGTGAACCCCATCGTCACCTCTCGAATACAACTGGAGCGACCCATGACCCAGACTAATCTGCGCAACGGCCCCGACGCCAACGGCCTGTTCGGCGCGTTCGGTGGCCGTTACGTCGCCGAAACCCTGATGCCGTTGATCCTCGATCTGGCTCGCGAATACGAAGCGGCCAAGGAAGATCCGGCATTCAAAGAAGAATTGGCCTACTTCCAGCGTGATTATGTCGGACGTCCAAGCCCACTGTATTTCGCCGAGCGCCTGACAGAGTTCTGCGGTGGCGCGAAGATTTACCTCAAGCGTGAAGAGCTGAACCACACCGGCGCGCACAAGATCAACAACTGCATCGGCCAGATCCTGCTGGCGCGGCGCATGGGCAAGAAACGCATCATCGCTGAGACCGGCGCCGGCATGCACGGCGTGGCGACCGCCACCGTGGCCGCGCGTTTCGGCCTCGATTGCGTGATCTATATGGGCACCACCGACATCGAGCGTCAGCAAGCCAACGTGTTCCGCATGAAGCTGCTGGGCGCCGAAGTGATCCCGGTGGTCGCTGGCACCGGCACCCTCAAGGACGCAATGAACGAAGCCCTGCGTGACTGGGTGACCAACGTCGACAGCACTTTCTACCTGATCGGCACCGTGGCCGGCCCGCATCCGTACCCGGCCATGGTTCGCGACTTCCAGTCCGTTATCGGCAAGGAAACCCGCGAGCAGTTGCAAGCCCAGGAAGGTCGTCTGCCCGACAGCCTGGTGGCGTGCATCGGCGGTGGTTCCAACGCCATGGGCTTGTTCCACCCGTTCCTCGATGACAAGAGCGTCGAGATCATTGGCGTCGAAGCGGCCGGTTATGGCATCGAAACCGGCAAGCACGCGGCCAGCCTGAACGGCGGCGTACCGGGCGTGCTGCACGGCAACCGTACGTTCCTGTTGCAGGACGATGACGGCCAGATCATCGACGCCCACTCGATTTCTGCCGGCCTCGACTATCCGGGCATTGGCCCGGAACACGCCTGGTTGCATGACATCGGCCGCGCCCAGTACACCTCGGTGACCGACGACGAAGCCCTCGATGCATTCCACAAATGCTGCCGCCTGGAAGGGATTATTCCTGCACTGGAAAGCGCCCATGCCTTGGCCGAAGTATTCAAGCGCGCACCGACCCTGCCCAAAGATCACCTGATGGTGGTCAACCTGTCCGGCCGTGGCGACAAAGACATGCAAACTGTGATGCACCACATGGAACACTCTCAACAAGAGCAATCCAAGCAGGAGAAACACTGATGAGCCGCCTGCAAACGCGCTTTGCCGAACTCAAGGAACAGAACCGTGCCGCCCTGGTGACCTTCGTGACCGCCGGCGACCCGAGCTATGACACGTCCCTGGCGATCCTCAAAGGCTTGCCCGGTGCGGGTGCCGACGTGATCGAGTTGGGCATGCCTTTCACCGATCCGATGGCCGATGGTCCGGCGATTCAACTGGCCAACATTCGTGCCTTGGGTGCCAAGCAGAACCTGGCGAAAACCCTGCAAATGGTTCGCGAGTTCCGCGAAGGCAACAGCGAGACGCCGCTGGTGCTGATGGGTTACTTCAACCCGATTCACATGTACGGCGTGCCGCGTTTCATCGCCGAAGCCAAAGAGGCCGGTGTCGATGGCCTGATCGTGGTCGACATGCCGCCGGAGCATAACGCTGAATTGTGCGACCCGGCGCAGGCAGCGGGGCTGGACTTCATCCGTCTGACCACTCCAACGACTGACGATGTGCGTCTGCCGACCGTTCTGAACGGCAGTTCCGGTTTTGTTTATTACGTATCGGTGGCGGGTGTGACCGGTGCGGGCGCGGCGACTCTGGAACATGTCGAAGAAGCCGTCACCCGTCTGCGTCGCCATACCGATCTGCCGATCAGCATCGGCTTCGGTATTCGCACACCGGAACAGGCTGCGGCCATCGCACGTCTGGCCGATGGTGTGGTGGTGGGGTCGGCGCTGATCGATCACATCGCCAATGCCTCGACGCCGGATCAGGCTGTGGAGGGCGTACTCAGTCTGTGCGCGGCCTTGTCCGACGGCGTGCGTAAAGCGCGGGTCAGCTGAGGGTAAAGTTCCTGATGCAGAGGAATTAGCGCCTCATCGCACAGACTAAAAAGGGCTTCAGGACTACGTTCTGAAGCCCTTTTTGCTGTATGTGCGGTGAGGAAGGACTCGATGCGGCAGCCCGCATTCCCGTGTAGGAGCTGGTGGAGGCTGCGATCTTTTGCTTTCAGGGCAGCTCCAATCCACCCGCTGCCTTGTGCAACGTTCTCAAATGTTCGCCAACCTGTTTCAGGTTCTCTTCGTTGGCGGCCATTTCAGCAGCGCGGCTCGGATCGAGTAGCGCCCGCACTTCCTTGTCGAGGTCCCCGGTCAGCGCTTGAAGCTGTTTCTGGCGCAAGCTGCTTTCTGATTCCAGGCGCGTCCACTCGCTCGGCTGCGGCAAGCCATAACCACCAGTGCCAAGCAGTTCGGCCGGACGGCTGAGGAAGCCGCTGTTGGCGAGAATCTGCTGCAAGGTCGCGTTGGCTTTATCCATGCCGCCGTTGTTCAACTCCCGAGCGCCCAGGTAGCGTTGTTTCACTTCGTCCTGGGCCAACACTATTTGTTGGCGAAAACTGGCTTGTTCCAGCAGCAGCAATGCCGCGCTGGTGCGCAAGTCAGCCTGGTCAATCCATTTGCGGCGCTCATCCGCTTTCAATGCCAGCCAGTCTTCGACCTTTTCCTGCTTGATCGGCAAATGCTTTTTCAGCACCTCGAACATCGCTTGGTAGCGATCGCGGAAGGAGTCGAAGCGATAGCCCAGGCGTAATGCTTCGCGAGGGTCGTCGAGCACACTGGTGTCTGCCAGCCCACGGCCCTTGAGCACTTCCAGCAGGCCATTGGGCATGATGCTGTCGAGCCCTGTCAGTTGGGCATTATTGCTGCCACTGCGCAGCAGCTTCAGGCTTTCCACGGCGCAGTTGTTGGACAGGAAGAAGTAGTTGCCGTCGTAACTCCAGTGCATCTCGGCGGCATGTTCCACCACGTCTTCGATCTCGTTGCGCGACAGGTTCAGCGGCACTGAGGCCAGACTGCGCAGTTCGGTCTTGGTGTATTCGTCGATTACCTGGGCCAACGGCAGAACAAACAGTCGCGACGGATATTTGCCCACCAGCCCATCCCAGCTCGACAGCTGTACATCGCCGACGAAGGCGCGGTAGGACAGCACCAGGTGCTGGTCCAGATCGAGGCGGCAGTCCGGCCCGCGAGGCCGACCCGGTGCACAGATCACCAGTCGCAGCATGCTGTGGCCCCAGCGGCTGACCCAGTTCTGGTTGGCTTCTGCCAGCAGATAGTCGACGGCATACACCCGCTCCGGATCGACCTGACCCAAGGGCTGCTTGGCGAAATCGTTACCCGCATTGAGGAAGGCGAATGATTGGGCGCAGGTGTCTTTGGCGGCAGGCGCCCAGCCGAAGTGTTCTTTGTAGTAGCGATACAGCGCAGGGCGGCGGCAGGCATAGCTTGGGTCGAGGAGGAAGTACTCCATGTTGACCGCGACGAACTCCTTCGGACTACTCGTCTCGTAAATGTCCGGGCTGCGGGCAATCTGCCGGTTGTGCTGTTCGCGCTCGCCGCGCCGCCCGACGTATTGCGGCCAGCCGGCGAGGTCAAGCAGGCGAGGGTCGTCGCTGAGGGTCCAGCGTCGTTCGGTCTGCCCGCGGCACTGATCCGGGATGCCGATCGGCCCGGAGCTGCTGTTGCGTTGCGTGCAGCGCTGGATCAGTGTGCGCTCGGCGTCTGGCCACAGGCGTGCGCGGTCATAAATATGGGTGAGTTCGTGCAACACCGTGGCGAGCATTTCTTGGCGCACGGTGCCGTGGGGACGATAGGTTTTTTTGGTCGCGGCGCTGCCGTCGGTGAGGCTGGCGAGCAGATTGCGATTCAGGTCGAGCTCGGACACCAGCGATGCCTGGCCATAGGCATTGCTTGGCATGTTGTCGGTCCAGCCGACATCGATGCGCCGGTCCAGTTGCTCGATGAAGCGTGGCGGTAACGCCTGCAGGGCTTCATCGAGCAGCGCCTGACTGGCCTGCTGTTGCGCGGGGCTCAGGCCGTCGGTCTTGAGTCGTAATTGCAGGCTGGCCTGAGCCGTGTTGCCGAGCAGCAACACGACCCCGGCCAGCAGCCAGGTGCCTAGTGACTTCACAGTGCGAGGATGGCTTCGGCGAGAACCTGATCACTGGCATCGCGGGCTTCCGGTACGCGGGTGCGCAAGGTGCCGAAGGCCGCTTCCAGGTGTGCGCCACGGATTTCACCGTTGGTGGCGACGAAACTGGCTGCATCGTCGTGGGCTTCACGGACGATCTTCGAATCGCGAATGGACGTGGTGGTATCGGAGGTGAAATCAAGTGTGCGCTGGGTGGCGCGAATGATCATGTTGCTGGTGGCTACCAGGGTGTGCGCCTGGGCCACATCGGCCAACAACAGCAAGCCAAGGGTGGCAGCAATCAGTGGGCTACGCATGGAACGACTCCGGAGGAACAAGGGATAACTATTGGACGAGAATTGCCTGTGCCAGTTCAAGGTCACTGGCATGAAGTTTTGGCTGGGCCCGACGCAGGTAAATCAGGGCGGACTCCAGTTGTGCTCCTCGTAGTTGGCCGTCACTGGCAATGAACGCTGCAGCGTCATCCCGGGCGGCGATCAGCAGTTTATGGTCGAAGGGGGCGGAGGTCACCATGCTGGTGGCGTAACCACTGGCAACGGTGCCTTGGGTAGACAGGTTGAAGGCGTCGAAGGCATCCGCCGTATCCGACCAGCAGACCGCGAGAAAAACCGGAGTGATCAACAGGCTTGGAAGAAAACGCATGAGACTCGATAGCTGAAAGCGAGTCTCAAGGCTAGCGTAATGCCCGGACCAGAGCCAGCGCCGAAACATCGGGACACCTGTGGGAGCGGGCTTGCTCGCGAAAGCAGTGTGTCAGGCGCCATCAATGTTGGATGTGCTGACGCCTTCGCGAGCAAGCCCCCTTCCACATGGCTTGCGCGTCAGAGCTGTTGCTTAGATCGTCAGGATGGCTTGGGCCAATTGTGCGTCGGTCGCATTCAGTTGCGGAGCCTGTTGGCGGATATGGTCAAGTGCGCTTTCCAGTTTCACACCACGGATGGCGCCTTCACTGGCGACGAAGCTGGCGGCGTCGTCACGGGCAGCACGGACGATTTTGTCGTCGCGAAAGGAGGACGAAACATCCGAAGTCGCGTCGGAGGAAGCCTTCAGTCCACCAACAATGGAATCGGTGGTCACGATAAAGCTGGTGGCGTGGGCATTGGCTGCCATGGCAAGCAGGGCGGCAGCGCTGAGCAGACGAAGGCGGGACATGAGGTAACTCCTTTGGATAAACCGATTGAGAGGTGGCACAGAATCAGACGCCTGTCGTAAAGCGTTTGCCACGTTCTGTCTGGATATTAGGCCCGAGCATATGGGTTAGAAAAGTCCCGTCTGTTCATGCAGAAAGCTGGCGCCAGAATGGTTTGTCCAATTCGTTGAGTCGGTCGCAACGACTGATGCCCAGATCCGATAGCTGCTGATCGTTGAGTTGGGCCAGTAAACGCAGGGTTCGGACCCTTTCCAGGCTGTCGGTGAGCGCCTTTAGCAATCGTCGCAGTTTGTCCGGGCGAGGCGTGATGACAGAAATATTTAGTAAGTTTTTCATCAGGCAGTCCTTTCGCCAATGGGTCGGGATCACTGATGACTCCCGTTGCACCTCCAGGTACAGGCAAGCGCAGATAAAATTGTACTGGTTAAGTATGTGTAAATTACAAACTGTACCTGTTGATGGTTATCTCCTCTGTAGACCTTGATATGAAGCCCAAAACGACAAAACCCGTCGTGGTTTCCCACGACGGGTTTTGTTTGTTCAATTCGGGTTGCTGGCGGTGGACCCGGTGGGTCAGAGCCAGCGACGCTAACTTAGCGCCAGAACGGCTTGCTCAGCTCTTCGTAGCGTTGTGCTTCGCTAATCCCGGCATCGGCCAGCAGACGCGAATCCAGACGAGCCAGTTGATGGCGGCTGGTGATGCGGCGCTGCCATAGCATCAGGTTGGCGATAACGCGCAGAGGCAGGGAAGCCTGGGTTTTAGCAGCAGTGTCTTCGAAGAACAGTTCGGAACTGAGTGTACGTTCCATGGTTGACATCCTTCCGCTTATGGCGGGATTAGGTAGTGGTTTAACTGATGCCAATGATCCTCTCGTTTGGCCAGTCACTGTAGATACAGTTCATCTGTATTGTGAGAGACCAGTTAACTGTTAAACGATGGTGTACTGGTCAAAATTGAGGCAACTGTACCTATGAGCACCAATATAGTGCATTTGTTGGTGTTTTGATGAAAAAGGTAGGCAATTTCGGTAGGAAAAGACCGGTACAGCAGTACAGTTTTTGATTGAAAATGGTTCTTCGATAGCGAGCTGACGAAACTGTGTTTGCGTCAGCTGTTATCTGGATCTATTACACCGCCAGCATGCGCCCGGTTTCTTCCAGGTTGATGTGCCAACTCAGGGCATCGCGCAGGATGTGCGGGGTGTGTCCGCCGACTGCACAAGCGGCGGTGAAGTAGTCATTCAAGGCCGGGCGATAGTCGGGGTGAACACAGTGGTCGATGATGACGCGGGCACGCTCACGCGGAGCCAGGCCACGGAGGTCGGCCAGGCCGATCTCGGTCACGAGGATATCGACGTCATGCTCGGTGTGATCGACGTGGCTGACCATGGGGACCACGCTGGAAATGGCGCCGCCCTTGGCGATCGACTTGGTGACAAAGATCGCCAGGTGCGCATTGCGCGCAAAGTCGCCTGAGCCGCCGATACCATTCATCATCCGCGTGCCGCAGACGTGGGTGGAGTTGACGTTGCCGTACAAGTCGAATTCCAGCGCGGTGTTGATGCCGATGATGCCCAGGCGTCGTACCACTTCAGGGTGATTGGAGATTTCCTGAGGGCGCAACACCAGCTTGTCCTTATAGCGCTCCAGATTCCCGAACACATCGGCATTTCGCCGGCTAGACAGGGTGATCGAACTGCCCGAAGCAAAGCTCAGCTTGCCGGCATCGATCAGATCGAATGTCGAATCCTGCAACACTTCGGAGTACATGGTCAGGTCTTCAAATGGCGAGTCGATCAAGCCGCACATCACCGAATTGGCGATGGTGCCGATCCCGGCTTGCAGCGGGCCGAGCTTGTTGGTCATGCGCCCGGCAGCCACTTCTTGTTTGAAGAAGTCGATGAGGTGATCGGCGATGGCCTGGGTGTCCACATCTGGCGGCAGTACGGTAGACGGTGAGTCAGACTGATTGGTGATCACGATCGCCACGATCTTTTCCGGTGGGATAGGAATGGCGGTGCTGCCAATGCGATCGTCGACCTTCACCAGCGGAATCGGCGTGCGGGTCGGGCGGTAGGTGGGGATATAGATGTCGTGCAGGCCTTCGAGATTCGGGTTGTGCGCCAGGTTGATCTCGACAATCACATGCTTGGCGAAAATCGCGAAGCTGGCCGAGTTGCCTACCGAGGTAGTGGGCACGATATGGCCCTGCTCAGTGATTGCCACGGCTTCGATGACCGCGATGTCCGGTAGCTTGAGTTGCTGATTGCGCAGTTGTTCGACGGTTTCCGACAGGTGCTGGTCGATGAACATGACTTCACCGGCATTGATCGCTTTGCGTAGGGTGCTGTCCACCTGGAACGGCATGCGCCGCGACAGTACGCCAGCTTCAGTCAATTGCTTGTCGAGGTCGTTGCCCAGGCTGGCACCGGTCATCAAGCTTATTTTCAGTGGCGTGACCTTGGCGCGTTCGGCGAGTGCATGAGGCACAGCCTTGGCTTCGCCGGCTCGGGTAAAGCCGCTCATACCGACGGTCATCCCGTCTTGAATCAGAGCGGCAGCGTCGGCGGCGCTCATCACCTTGTCCAACAATGAAGGCAAGCGAATACGGTCACGGTACATAATTGTTATCTCGGGAAACGGAAGCAAGGAGCGCAGTCTAGTGAATTTGAGCGGCGCCCGTCCCGCTACCAAGGTCGCATTCGAGCCGTCTATTCCGGTGTTTTCAAACAAAACACTATTACCGGATCGGTAACAGACACAAACAAAAACGCCCCGACGAGTCGGGGCGTTCAGATTGCCGAGGGGTTTATTCGACGGCTTTGACCATGTCCTCGATGACTTTCTTCGCGTCGCCGAAAACCATCATGGTTTTGTCCAGATAGAACAACTCGTTGTCCAGGCCGGCATAGCCGCTGGCCATCGAGCGCTTGTTGACGATGATGGTCTTGGCCTTGAAGGCTTCGAGAATCGGCATGCCGGCAATCGGCGATTTCGGGTCGTTCTTGGCTGCCGGGTTCACCACGTCGTTGGCGCCGAGCACCAGCACCACGTCGGCCTGGCCGAACTCGGAGTTGATGTCTTCCATCTCGAACACCTGGTCGTAAGGCACTTCGGCCTCGGCCAGCAATACGTTCATGTGGCCAGGCATGCGACCGGCAACCGGGTGGATCGCATACTTCACCGTCACGCCGCGGTGGGTCAGCTTCTCGGTCAGCTCTTTCAACGCATGCTGCGCGCGAGCTACCGCCAGGCCATAGCCTGGAACGATGATCACGGTATCGGCGTTGGTGAGCAGGAAGGTGGCGTCGTCAGCCGAACCGGATTTCACTGGACGGGCTTCTTTGGAGCTCGCCGGGCCTGCAGCATCCGCGGTGTTGCCGAAACCGCCGAGCAGCACGTTGAAGAATGAACGGTTCATCGCCTTGCACATGATGTACGAGAGGATCGCACCAGACGAACCCACCAGCGAGCCGGCAATGATCAACATCGAGTTGTTCAGCGAGAAGCCGATACCCGCTGCCGCCCAGCCGGAGTAACTGTTGAGCATCGACACCACGACGGGCATGTCGGCGCCGCCGATCGGGATGATGATCAGTACACCCATCACGAAGGCCAGGGCCAGCATCAGAACAAACGCGCTGAGATTGCCGGTCAGCATGAAGGTGATGCCCAATGCCAGCGTCGCCAGGCCCAACAGCAGGTTCAGCTTGTGTTGACCGCTAAACTGTACTGGTGCGCCCTGGAACAGGCGGAACTTGTACTTGCCCGACAGCTTGCCGAATGCGATCACCGAACCGGAGAAGGTGATTGCACCGATGGCCGCGCCGAGGAACAGCTCCAGACGGTTGCCCGCCGGAATCGAATCTCCCAGATGTTTAACGATACCCAGGGACTGCGGTTCGACCACTGCCGCGATAGCGATGAACACTGCGGCCATACCGATCATGCTGTGCATGAAAGCGACCAGCTCCGGCATCTTGGTCATTTCAACGCGCTTGGCCATGATCGAACCGGCAGTGCCGCCGACCAGCAAACCGATGATGACGTAGCCGATGCCGGCTGTAGCGAGCTCTGCTCCTAGCTTATAAATGAGGCCGATCGTGGTGAGGATCGCCAGGGCCATGCCGAGCATGCCGTACGCGTTGCCGCGCCGCGACGTGGTCGGGTGCGACAGGCCTTTGAGGGCCTGGATGAAGCAGATCGACGCGATCAGGTACAGCGTCGTTACCAGATTCATGCTCATTACTTGGGCGCCTCTTCTTTTACGGCTTTCGGGGCTTTTTTCTTGAACATCTCAAGCATGCGGCGGGTTACCAGGAAACCACCGAACACGTTCACCGCTGCCAGGGCCACCGCCAGGGTGCCCATGGTCTTGCCCAGTGGCGTCACAGTCAAAGCGGCCGCCAGCATGGCGCCGACGATCACAATCGCCGAAATGGCGTTGGTCACCGCCATCAACGGCGTGTGCAGTGCAGGTGTAACGTTCCAGACCACGTGATAACCGACATAAATCGCCAGCACGAAGATGATCAGGTTGTAGATACCGGGGGAGATAAGCTCTTCCATCGTCTGAATCCCTGCTTAGGCGTTTTTGCGGATGACTTGGCCGTCGCGGCACATCAGGCACGCGGCGACGATGTCGTCTTCGAGGTTCACTTCGAACTGGCCTTCTTTGTTGAAGACCAGCTTCAGGAAGTCCAGCAGGTTGCGCGCGTACAGTGCCGAAGCGTCTGCCGCGACCGCGCCGGCCAGATTGGTCGGGCCTACAATGGTCACGCCATTGGAGACCACGACCTGATCCGCCACGGTCAACGGGCAGTTGCCGCCCTGGGCTGCGGCGAGGTCGATGACCACCGAGCCTGGCTTCATCTGCGCCACGGTTTCGGCGCTGAGCAGCGTCGGCGCCTTGCGGCCCGGAATCAGTGCAGTAGTGATGACAATGTCAGCCTGCTTGGCGCGCTCATGTACGGCCAAGGCTTGGCGCTGCATCCAGCTGGCCGGCATTGGGCGCGCATAACCGCCAACCCCGACGGCGCATTCGCGCTCTTCATCGGTTTCATACGGCACATCGACGAATTTCGCACCCAGGGATTCGATTTGTTCCTTCACCGCAGGACGCACATCGGAAGCCTCGATCACTGCACCCAGACGTTTCGCCGTGGCGATCGCCTGCAAACCGGCCACGCCGGCGCCGAGAATCAGCACGCGCGCCGCTTTCACGGTACCCGCGGCAGTCATCAGCATTGGCATGAAGCGTGGGTAGTAGTGAGCGGCCAGCAACACGGATTTATAACCGGCGATGTTCGCTTGGGAGGACAGCACATCCAGGCTCTGGGCGCGGGAGGTGCGTGGCGCAGCTTCCAGCGCAAACGCGGTAATGCCGCATTCGGCCAGTTTGGCGATGGTTTCATTGCTGAACGGGTTGAGCATGCCGACCACTACGGTGCCGCTCTTGATCAGCGTCAGTTCGCTGTCGCTGGGGGCGACCACTTTGAGAATCAGCTCGGCACCAAACGCATCATTGGCGCTGCCAATGGTTGCGCCTGCTGCTTCATAGGCACTGTCGACAACGCTGGCATTAATGCCGGCGCCGCTTTGTACAGTGACCTTATGACCCTGGCCGATCAGCTTCTTGATGGTTTCCGGGGTTGCAGCAACCCGTGTTTCACCCGTCTGGGTTTCGAGAGGAACACCAATGTGCACGTCAAATCTCCTGCGTGATCTTATTGAGTAAACCCAGGCACTTCGGATGGTGCGGCTGGGGCGGCCGATCAGCACGATCCCGCCAAATCAGGGCGGGGCGCGGCATTTTGCAGGCGAACTTTGTGCCCTTCAAGGGATTATGACGGGTGACGGAAAATTAACTACAAGTCACCCCGTGACCGAATGTCGCACCGCCCGGTTAAATCCCTTGCAGGCCGTGGCTTCTAAGGATTTTCGCCAAAATTCAAGAATTTACACATCTGTACGGTGAATAGGTTGTCATTGTTTGCCAATAGAGGCTCAAAGCCACGTATTCAAACGCTTGTGGGACGTTTGTGCTGTTTGTCGATACAGTCTGTCAATATGCGACAAATACTTACATCTGTAGTGCTTTTGTTTTGCTGACTACGAAGTCAGTTAATGGTGTGGGTCTTTATCCTTCTAGGTTGTAACTGTGTGCCTGGTTCACCAGCCAATCGCGAAATGCTTTTAAAGAGGCGGATTCGACCTTTCGTTCGGGAATCATCAGGTAATAGGCCTTAATGCTCGATAGTGCTTGGGCATTGGCGATGACCAGGCGCTTCTCCGCCAATTCGCGCTGAATCAGAAACGGTGGAATCAGTGCGATCCCCATGTCGTGCATCGCCGCTTGGGCGAGCATGGAGAATAGCTCGTAACGCGGTCCTGTCATGTCTCGCGGGATATTCAGGTTCTGGGAGTTGAACCATTGGCGCCAGGCATAAGGGCGCGTGGTCTGTTGCAGCAACGGCAGCTCGGCGATTTCGCCGGGGCTCAGCTTCGTTTTTTGGCCCAGCAGTGTGGGGCTGCACACCGGCATCGGGTTTTCGCCCATTAGCCTGTGGGACTCGGTACCTGGCCAGTCGGCGTCACCGAAATAGATCGCGGCATCGAAGTCTGTGTCGGCAAACAGAAAGGGACGCGTGCGGTTGGTGAGGTTTACCGTCACTTCCGGGTGTTTGTGCTGAAAGTCCTTGAGGCGGGGCAGCAGCCATTGAGTGCCGAAGGTCGGAACCACTGCCAGCTCGATCATGTTGGCGCCTTGCTGGCCCATCACCGACAAGGTGTCCCGTTCAACCGCGTCGAGTTGGGTGGCCACCCGGCGGCTGTAGGAAAGCCCGGCTTCCGTCAGTTTCACTCCACGCCGCGAGCGTCGGAACAATTCGACGCTGAGGAACTCCTCGAGGCTGGCGATCTGTCGGCAAATCGCTCCCTGGGTGAGAGAAAGCTCCAGGGCTGCCTTGGTAAAACTCTCGTGGCGTGCTGCAGCTTCAAAGCTGATCAGGGCCGTTGTACTGGGAATCTTCCTGCGCATGTACGTCAACCTCACTAATACATCGCATAAAGGCTATTTTGCGATGTTTCGAAGTGAGAAATTAGCACAACACTATGCAAAATCCTCGTTTGCCGTGACGCCGAACCGGGCCTAGGATCAATCCACGTTATTTGACCCGATTCGAGAGGACTCACTCATGGGCGGTAAAGCTAGCTTCAACTGGATCGATCCCCTGCTGCTGGATCAACAGCTCACTGAAGAAGAACGCATGATTCGCGATACGGCTCAGCAATTCGCTCAGCAGAAGCTCGCACCGCGTGTTCTCGAAGCTTTCCGTCATGAGAAGACTGACCCGGCGATCTTCCGTGAGATGGGTGAAGTGGGTCTGCTGGGGGCGACCATCCCAGAGCAATACGGTGGCAGTGGCCTGAACTACGTCAGCTACGGCCTGATTGCCCGTGAGGTCGAGCGTGTCGACTCCGGCTATCGCTCGATGATGAGCGTGCAGTCCTCGCTGGTCATGGTGCCGATCAACGAATTCGGTACCGAAGCCCAAAAGCAGAAGTACCTGCCAAAACTGGCTACAGGCGAATGGATCGGTTGCTTCGGTCTGACCGAGCCCAACCACGGTTCCGATCCAGGTGCGATGATCACTCGTGCACGCAAAGTGGAAGGTGGCTATAGCCTCACCGGCAGCAAGATGTGGATCACCAACAGCCCGATCGCTGATGTTTTCGTGGTTTGGGCCAAGGACGATGCGGGCGATATTCGCGGCTTTGTATTGGAGAAAGGCTGGAAAGGCCTGAGCGCTCCCGCGATTCACGGCAAGGTGGGCTTGCGCGCATCCATCACCGGCGAGATCGTCATGGACAACGTATTTGTCCCTGAGGAGAACATCTTTCCGGATGTCCGCGGTTTGAAAGGTCCTTTTACCTGCCTTAACTCGGCACGGTACGGCATTTCCTGGGGCGCACTGGGCGCCGCCGAGTTCTGCTGGCATACCGCTCGCCAGTACACCCTTGATCGTCAGCAGTTTGGTCGACCATTGGCAGCCACTCAGTTGATTCAGAAGAAGCTGGCCGACATGCAGACCGAAATCACTCTGGCGCTGCAAGGCTGCCTGCGTCTGGGGCGTATGAAAGATGAAGGCACTGCTGCGGTCGAGATCACGTCGATGATGAAGCGCAACTCTTGCGGCAAGTCCCTCGACATCGCTCGCATGGCTCGCGACATGCTGGGTGGCAATGGTATCTCCGATGAGTTCGGTGTGGCTCGCCACCTGGTCAACCTGGAAGTGGTGAATACCTATGAAGGTACCCACGATGTCCATGCATTGATCCTCGGTCGCGCGCAGACCGGCATCCAGGCGTTCTATTAATAGGAGAACGGCCATGGGCGCGCTTTCGCATCTACGGGTACTGGATTTATCGCGGGTGCTCGCCGGGCCTTGGGCCGGGCAGATCCTGGCGGACCTTGGCGCTGAAGTCATCAAGGTCGAGCGCCCGGGCAATGGCGATGACACGCGCGCCTGGGGGCCTCCGTTCCTTAAGGACGCCTATGGAGAGAACACCAGCGAGGCGGCCTATTACTTGTCCGCCAATCGCAATAAGCAATCGGTGACCATCGACTTTACGCGGCCCGAAGGGCAGCAGCTGGTGCGTGAGTTGGCGGCAAAGTCGGACATCCTCATCGAGAACTTCAAGGTTGGAGGTCTCGCGGCTTATGGGTTGGACTACGAGTCGCTCAAGGGCATTAATCCGAAGCTGATCTATTGCTCCATCACCGGGTTTGGTCAAACCGGTCCGTATGCCAAGCGTGCAGGTTATGACTTCATGATTCAGGGCTTGGGCGGCCTGATGAGTTTGACCGGTCGCCCCGAGGGGGATGAGGGGGCGGGTCCGGTGAAAGTCGGCGTGGCGCTGACAGATATTTTGACCGGCCTCTATTCAACGGTAGCAATCCTTGCGGCCCTGGCTCATCGGGATCAAGGGGGCGGCGGTCAGCACATTGATATGGCCTTGCTGGATGTTCAGGTGGCTTGTCTGGCCAATCAGGCGATGAACTACCTGACTACAGGCATTGCGCCTAAACGCCTGGGCAATGCTCACCCGAATATTGTGCCTTATCAGGACTTTCCTACGGCCGATGGCGACTTCATTCTCACCGTGGGTAATGATGGTCAGTTCCGCAAGTTTGCAGAAGTGGCTGGGCAGCCGCAGTGGGCGGATGATCCACGTTTCGCGACTAACAAGCTGAGAGTGGCCAATCGAGCGGTATTGATTCCGCTGATCCGCCAGGCGACCGTGTTCAAGACCACTGCTGAATGGGTCGCGCAGCTTGAGCAAGCAGGCGTGCCGTGTGGGCCGATCAATGATCTGGCCCAGGTGTTTGCCGATCCTCAGGTTCAGGCGCGTGGGTTGGCCATTGAGCTGCCTCATGTTTTGGCCGGGATAGTTCCGCAGGTTGCGAGCCCGATACGCCTGTCCAATACGCCAGTGGAATACCGCAGTGCACCTCCTCTATTGGGTGAGCACACGCTGGAGGTTCTGCAACGGGTGTTGGGCCTGGATGCCGACACAGTGGCTGCTTTCAAAGTGGCTGGGGTCCTCTAAGGTTCTCTTCTATATAGATGGGATGGTTTTGCTTACCTATATAGACGGGAGGTGGGCGGTTTTCCGGCTTTCCGCAAGCTATTGATAGAAACGCAAAATTAAAGGTTGACGGCAGATTCTGGACGTCTATAATTCGCCCCACTTCCGGCGCAGTCGAAACGGAAAACTCCTTGGTAAACAATGAGTTACGCAGTTTTCGGCAGCGGTTACGCTTCAGTTCATCGAGGCCGGAAGGAGTTGGTAAGGCAGTGTGTTATCGCCTTATTGACGGTTCGATCTTCTCGGTCGAAAGCGGAGAAAAAGAGGTGTTGACAGCAGCGACTAACGCTGTAGAATTCGCCTCCCGCTAACGAGAGATCGGAAGCGCAAGTGGTTGAAGTTGCAAAGGAAACTTTGAAAACTTCGAAAAATAACCGCTTGACAGTAACAGAGGCTGCTGTAGAATGCGCGCCTCGGTTGAGACGAAAGCTCTTAACCAACCGCTCTTTAACAACTGAATCAAGCAATTCGTGTGGGTGCTTGTGGAGTCAGACTGATAGTCAACAAGATTATCAGCATCACAAGTTACTCCGCGAGAAATCAAAGATGTAACCAACGATTGCTGAGCCAAGTTTAGGGTTTCTTAAAAACCCAAAGATGTTTGAACTGAAGAGTTTGATCATGGCTCAGATTGAACGCTGGCGGCAGGCCTAACACATGCAAGTCGAGCGGCAGCACGGGTACTTGTACCTGGTGGCGAGCGGCGGACGGGTGAGTAATGCCTAGGAATCTGCCTGGTAGTGGGGGATAACGCTCGGAAACGGACGCTAATACCGCATACGTCCTACGGGAGAAAGCAGGGGACCTTCGGGCCTTGCGCTATCAGATGAGCCTAGGTCGGATTAGCTAGTTGGTGAGGTAATGGCTCACCAAGGCGACGATCCGTAACTGGTCTGAGAGGATGATCAGTCACACTGGAACTGAGACACGGTCCAGACTCCTACGGGAGGCAGCAGTGGGGAATATTGGACAATGGGCGAAAGCCTGATCCAGCCATGCCGCGTGTGTGAAGAAGGTCTTCGGATTGTAAAGCACTTTAAGTTGGGAGGAAGGGCAGTTACCTAATACGTAATTGTTTTGACGTTACCGACAGAATAAGCACCGGCTAACTCTGTGCCAGCAGCCGCGGTAATACAGAGGGTGCAAGCGTTAATCGGAATTACTGGGCGTAAAGCGCGCGTAGGTGGTTCGTTAAGTTGGATGTGAAATCCCCGGGCTCAACCTGGGAACTGCATTCAAAACTGTCGAGCTAGAGTATGGTAGAGGGTGGTGGAATTTCCTGTGTAGCGGTGAAATGCGTAGATATAGGAAGGAACACCAGTGGCGAAGGCGACCACCTGGACTGATACTGACACTGAGGTGCGAAAGCGTGGGGAGCAAACAGGATTAGATACCCTGGTAGTCCACGCCGTAAACGATGTCAACTAGCCGTTGGGAGCCTTGAGCTCTTAGTGGCGCAGCTAACGCATTAAGTTGACCGCCTGGGGAGTACGGCCGCAAGGTTAAAACTCAAATGAATTGACGGGGGCCCGCACAAGCGGTGGAGCATGTGGTTTAATTCGAAGCAACGCGAAGAACCTTACCAGGCCTTGACATCCAATGAACTTTCCAGAGATGGATTGGTGCCTTCGGGAACATTGAGACAGGTGCTGCATGGCTGTCGTCAGCTCGTGTCGTGAGATGTTGGGTTAAGTCCCGTAACGAGCGCAACCCTTGTCCTTAGTTACCAGCACGTAATGGTGGGCACTCTAAGGAGACTGCCGGTGACAAACCGGAGGAAGGTGGGGATGACGTCAAGTCATCATGGCCCTTACGGCCTGGGCTACACACGTGCTACAATGGTCGGTACAGAGGGTTGCCAAGCCGCGAGGTGGAGCTAATCCCACAAAACCGATCGTAGTCCGGATCGCAGTCTGCAACTCGACTGCGTGAAGTCGGAATCGCTAGTAATCGCGAATCAGAATGTCGCGGTGAATACGTTCCCGGGCCTTGTACACACCGCCCGTCACACCATGGGAGTGGGTTGCACCAGAAGTAGCTAGTCTAACCTTCGGGAGGACGGTTACCACGGTGTGATTCATGACTGGGGTGAAGTCGTAACAAGGTAGCCGTAGGGGAACCTGCGGCTGGATCACCTCCTTAATCGACGACATCAGCTGCTCCATAAGTTCCCACACGAATTGCTTGATTCATTGAAGAAGGCGATAAGAAGCAGCCCGAAATTGGGTCTGTAGCTCAGTTGGTTAGAGCGCACCCCTGATAAGGGTGAGGTCGGCAGTTCGAATCTGCCCAGACCCACCAATTTTGTGTGGGAAACCTGTAGAAATACGGGCCATAGCTCAGCTGGGAGAGCGCCTGCCTTGCACGCAGGAGGTCAACGGTTCGATCCCGTTTGGCTCCACCACTACTGCTTCTGTTGTTGAAAGCTTAGAAATGAGCATTCCATTGTGATGATGGTGAATGTTGATTTCTAGTCTTTGGCTAGATCGTTCTTTAAAAATTTGGGTATGTGATAGAAAGATAGACTGAACGTTACTTTCACTGGTAACGGATCAGGCTAAGGTAAAATTTGTGAGTTTAATCGCGAATTTTCGGCGAATGTCGTCTTCACAGTATAACCAGATTGCTTGGGGTTATATGGTCAAGTGAAGAAGCGCATACGGTGGATGCCTTGGCAGTCAGAGGCGATGAAAGACGTGGTAGCCTGCGAAAAGCTTCGGGGAGTCGGCAAACAGACTTTGATCCGGAGATGTCTGAATGGGGGAACCCAGCCATCATAAGATGGTTATCTTAAGCTGAATACATAGGCTTAAGAGGCGAACCAGGGGAACTGAAACATCTAAGTACCCTGAGGAAAAGAAATCAACCGAGATTCCCTTAGTAGTGGCGAGCGAACGGGGACTAGCCCTTAAGTGATTTGAGATTAGCGGAACGCTCTGGAAAGTGCGGCCATAGTGGGTGATAGCCCTGTACGCGAAAATCTCTTATCATGAAATCGAGTAGGACGGAGCACGAGAAACTTTGTCTGAATATGGGGGGACCATCCTCCAAGGCTAAATACTACTGACTGACCGATAGTGAACTAGTACCGTGAGGGAAAGGCGAAAAGAACCCCGGAGAGGGGAGTGAAATAGATCCTGAAACCGTATGCGTACAAGCAGTGGGAGCCCACTTTGTTGGGTGACTGCGTACCTTTTGTATAATGGGTCAGCGACTTATTTTCAGTGGCGAGCTTAACCGAATAGGGGAGGCGTAGCGAAAGCGAGTCTTAATAGGGCGTCTAGTCGCTGGGAATAGACCCGAAACCGGGCGATCTATCCATGGGCAGGTTGAAGGTTAGGTAACACTGACTGGAGGACCGAACCGACTACCGTTGAAAAGTTAGCGGATGACCTGTGGATCGGAGTGAAAGGCTAATCAAGCTCGGAGATAGCTGGTTCTCCTCGAAAGCTATTTAGGTAGCGCCTCATGTATCACTGTAGGGGGTAGAGCACTGTTTCGGCTAGGGGGTCATCCCGACTTACCAAACCGATGCAAACTCCGAATACCTACAAGTGCCGAGCATGGGAGACACACGGCGGGTGCTAACGTCCGTCGTGAAAAGGGAAACAACCCAGACCGTCAGCTAAGGTCCCAAAGTTATGGTTAAGTGGGAAACGATGTGGGAAGGCTTAGACAGCTAGGAGGTTGGCTTAGAAGCAGCCACCCTTTAAAGAAAGCGTAATAGCTCACTAGTCGAGTCGGCCTGCGCGGAAGATGTAACGGGGCTCAAACCATACACCGAAGCTACGGTATCACTTAGGTGATGCGGTAGAGGAGCGTTCTGTAAGCCTGTGAAGGTGAGTTGAGAAGCTTGCTGGAGGTATCAGAAGTGCGAATGCTGACATGAGTAACGACAATGGGTGTGAAAAACACCCACGCCGAAAGACCAAGGTTTCCTGCGCAACGTTAATCGACGCAGGGTTAGTCGGTCCCTAAGGCGAGGCTGAAAAGCGTAGTCGATGGAAAACAGGTTAATATTCCTGTACTTCTGGTTATTGCGATGGAGGGACGGAGAAGGCTAGGCCAGCTTGGCGTTGGTTGTCCAAGTTTAAGGTGGTAGGCTGGAATCTTAGGTAAATCCGGGATTCTAAGGCCGAGAGCTGATGACGAGTGTTCTTTTAGAACACGAAGTGGTTGATGCCATGCTTCCAAGAAAAGCTTCTAAGCTTCAGGTAACCAGGAACCGTACCCCAAACCGACACAGGTGGTTGGGTAGAGAATACCAAGGCGCTTGAGAGAACTCGGGTGAAGGAACTAGGCAAAATGGCACCGTAACTTCGGGAGAAGGTGCGCCGGTGAGGGTGAAGCATTTACTGCGTAAGCCCACGCCGGTCGAAGATACCAGGCCGCTGCGACTGTTTATTAAAAACACAGCACTCTGCAAACACGAAAGTGGACGTATAGGGTGTGACGCCTGCCCGGTGCCGGAAGGTTAATTGATGGGGTTAGCTAACGCGAAGCTCTTGATCGAAGCCCCGGTAAACGGCGGCCGTAACTATAACGGTCCTAAGGTAGCGAAATTCCTTGTCGGGTAAGTTCCGACCTGCACGAATGGCGTAACGATGGCGGCGCTGTCTCCACCCGAGACTCAGTGAAATTGAAATCGCTGTGAAGATGCAGTGTATCCGCGGCTAGACGGAAAGACCCCGTGAACCTTTACTATAGCTTTGCACTGGACTTTGAATTTGCTTGTGTAGGATAGGTGGGAGGCTTTGAAGCGTGGACGCCAGTTCGCGTGGAGCCATCCTTGAAATACCACCCTGGCAACTTTGAGGTTCTAACTCAGGTCCGTTATCCGGATCGAGGACAGTGTATGGTGGGTAGTTTGACTGGGGCGGTCTCCTCCTAAAGAGTAACGGAGGAGTACGAAGGTGCGCTCAGACCGGTCGGAAATCGGTCGTAGAGTATAAAGGCAAAAGCGCGCTTGACTGCGAGACAGACACGTCGAGCAGGTACGAAAGTAGGTCTTAGTGATCCGGTGGTTCTGTATGGAAGGGCCATCGCTCAACGGATAAAAGGTACTCCGGGGATAACAGGCTGATACCGCCCAAGAGTTCATATCGACGGCGGTGTTTGGCACCTCGATGTCGGCTCATCACATCCTGGGGCTGAAGCCGGTCCCAAGGGTATGGCTGTTCGCCATTTAAAGTGGTACGCGAGCTGGGTTTAGAACGTCGTGAGACAGTTCGGTCCCTATCTGCCGTGGACGTTTGAGATTTGAGAGGGGCTGCTCCTAGTACGAGAGGACCGGAGTGGACGAACCTCTGGTGTTCCGGTTGTCACGCCAGTGGCATTGCCGGGTAGCTATGTTCGGAATAGATAACCGCTGAAAGCATCTAAGCGGGAAACTAGCCTCAAGATGAGATCTCACTGGGACCTTGAGTCCCCTGAAGGGCCGTCGAAGACTACGACGTTGATAGGTTGGGTGTGTAAGCGCTGTGAGGCGTTGAGCTAACCAATACTAATTGCCCGTGAGGCTTGACCATATAACACCCAAGCAATTTGCGCTTAAAGAGCCAGATTGCGGTGTGTGAAGACGCAATGAACCGAAAGTTCGAGAAGCAAACACACAAACTATCGCATACCCAATTTGCTGAAGCGTCGAAAGACGGTTCGGTACCCGAATTTCTTGACGACCATAGAGCATTGGAACCACCTGATCCCATCCCGAACTCAGCAGTGAAACGATGCATCGCCGATGGTAGTGTGGGGTTTCCCCATGTGAGAGTAGGTCATCGTCAAGATTAAATTCCGAAACCCCTATCTGCATATGCAGGTAGGGGTTTTGTTTTAGTAGAAGTCACCGATTTTGCTGGCACGTTACCGCTGTAACGGGCTGGTCACAGAATTTCTTGACGACCATAGAGCATTGGAACCACCTGATCCCATCCCGAACTCAGCAGTGAAACGATGCATCGCCGATGGTAGTGTGGGGTTTCCCCATGTGAGAGTAGGTCATCGTCAAGATTGAATTCCGAAACCCCTGTCTGCGTATGCAGACAGGGGTTTTGTCTTTCTGGGCTTATAGAAATTCAAGTCCGAAGCGGGTCAGATCCCACGTCTGCATGCCTCGCTACTCTGTCGAGCCAGCAACACCAGATACAGACCAACGCCCAGTAATCCGTTCTCTCTAGCACGCCGTTCGGCGGGTATCTGACGGGTTTCGTACAAATCCCTAAGTTTTCTCCCGCTCGTGCCGAAAGACTGGTGACACATGCGTGCACCAAAGTAGAGCGGCTTAAAAATGCCATCTGCGCTGTTACATGGAATGTTGCAACCCGGAACGCATCCCCACTTTTGGCATAAGAAGTCCCATGAAATGAATCTCAAGTTCAGCCATAAAATCCTGCTAGCCGCTTCAGGCGTCGTGGTGCTGGCTTTTGCGTTGTTCACTTTGTACAACGACTATCTGCAGCGAAACACCATCCGGCAAAACCTCGAATCCTCCGTTGAGCAAGCCGGCGACCTGACCGCCAGCAGCGTGCAGAACTGGATGAGCGGCCGCGTGCTGGTCCTGGAAAATCTCGCGCAGAACGTCGCCCATCAAGGTGCCAATGCCGATCTGCCGGGACTGGTCGATCAACCGGCACTGACCACGAACTTCCAGTTCACCTACGTCGGGCAGGCCAATGGCGTGTTCACCCAACGCCCGGACGCGAAGATGCCGGATGGCTACGATCCGCGCCAGCGCCCCTGGTACAAACAAGCCGTGGTCGCCGACAAGACCATGCTGACCCCGCCTTACATGGCCGCGGTCGGCGGGCTGGTAGTGACCATCGCGATGCCGGTGAAAAAGAACGGCGAACTGCTGGGCGTTGTCGGTGGTGACCTGAGCCTGGAAACCCTGGTGAAGATCATCAACTCGGTGGATTTCGGTGGCATCGGTCACGCATTCCTCGTCAGCGCCGACGGTCAGGTGATCGTCAGCCCGGACAAGGATCAGGTGATGAAGAACCTGAAAGACATCTATCCGGGTTCCAGCGTCCGCATCGAAAAGGGCAACCAGGAAGTCGAACTGAACAAGCAGGATCGCATCCTCTCGTTCACGCCAGTGAGTGGATTGCCGAATGCCGAGTGGTACGTCGGTCTGTCGATCGACAAGGCCAAGGCCTACGCGCCACTGAGCCAGTTCCGCACTTCGGCGCTGATCGCGATGTTCATTGCCGTAACCGCCATTGCAGTGCTGCTGAGTCTGCTGATCAACGTGTTGATGCGTCCGCTGACCACGATGGGCCGTGCAATGCAGGACATCGCTCAGGGCGAGGGCGACCTGACCCGGCGTCTGGTCGTGGAAAGCAAAGATGAGTTCGGCGAGTTGGGCGGTTCCTTCAACCAGTTCGTGGAGCGGATTCACGCGTCGATTTGCGAAGTGTCCTCGGCGACCCGCCAGGTTCATGACCTGTCGCAACGGGTGATGGCATCGTCCAACGCCTCGATCATCGGATCCGACGAACAAAGCGCCCGCACCAACAGCGTGGCCGCGGCGATCAACCAATTGGGTGCCGCCACCCAGGAAATCGCCCGCAACGCCGCCGATGCTTCGCAGCACGCCAGCGGCGCGAGCGAGCAGGCCGATGACGGCCGTCAGGTGGTGGAACAAACCATTCTGGCCATGACCGAACTGTCGCAGAAAATCAGCCTGTCCTGCACGCAGATCGAAACCCTGAACGCGAGCACCGACAACATCGGCCACATTCTGGACGTGATCAAAGGCATCTCCCAACAGACCAATTTGCTGGCGCTCAACGCGGCCATCGAAGCGGCCCGTGCCGGTGAGGCCGGTCGTGGTTTTGCGGTGGTGGCGGACGAGGTGCGCAACCTTGCTCATCGCACCCAGGAATCGGCGGAAGAGATCCACAAGATGATCAGCTCGCTGCAGATCGGTTCTCGCGAAGCGGTGACCACCATGAACGCCAGTCAGGCATCCAGCGAGCAGAGCGTAGAAGTCGCGAACCAGGCCGGCCTGCGGCTGGTCAGCGTGACCCAGCGCATCGGCGAAATCGACGGTATGAACCAATCGGTGGCTGCGGCGACCGAAGAGCAGACCGCCGTGGTGGAAACCCTCAATGTCGACGTCAGCCAGATCAACCTGCTGAACCAGCAGAGCGTGGCCAACCTCAATGAAACATTGAAGGATTGCGATGCGCTGTCCCAGCAGGCCAATCGGTTGAAGCAACTGGTTGATAGCTTCAAGATCTGATTGAGGTCAGTTGAACCGCGTTATCGTTGAATCGCGGGCAAACCCGCTCCCACATGGTCTGTGTCGTACACACATTCCCTGTGGGAGCGGGCTTGCCCGCGAAAGCGGTAGATCAGTCACCGCCAAACCGAAGCCTTAAACAAACAGCTTCACCACATTCCCCATCGCATCATCGGCAAACCCCTGAACGAAATCCTTGAACCCCGGCAGGGCCTCGGCCCCGCCCTGGGCCGGTTCGGCGATGATGGTCCAGGTTGCCCGCGACTTGTCTGCGCCCAGGGATTCCACATTCATCGCCGCCCACAAATTGGCCACGCCCAAGGTGTTGTAGATGGTAGTCCAAGTCATGTTCAGCGCCTGGTCATCCCGGGAGTTGAGCTGCTCGACCACCAGGTTGCCGTCCTTGAAGAATTTCTTGCGCAGCGACGATACGCCTTCACCCGTCATCTCGATGTGCGACAGCGCCGGAATGAATTTGTCGAAGCCGGAAAAGTTACCGACCACCGCCCAGACTTGCGCTGCGTCAGCCGGTACGTTCACCGAAGACACAACATGACAGCCTTGAGGGTTTTTGATCAGGGTATCGGGTTGCAGAGTGTTCATGGTTTTTGCTCCGTGCTTGGTTAGGTGAATCAGATGAAGTTGATTTCTTTGAGGTAGTCGCAGCCGCGTCGCAGCAGCGCCGGGGATTTTTCCGGGTAGTGCGCGCCCATCTGCCGCACGCCCGCCTGAGCGTTGTCGTGGCCGATCATCGAGATGTCGCCGATGTCTTCCTCAAAGCCGTTGAGGTAGAAACCCAGTACGCCAAACAGCGCGTTATCGCTGTCGACCCGGCCCAGTTGCTGCTGCCAGTCGGCGACGCTGACCATCGAGAATTCCCGACCGGCTTCGCGAAAGGACGCCACGTAGGTGTCCCAGCTCAGGGGTTCGGGGTTGTGCAGGTTGAACACCGCTTTTTCGGCCTGGTAACGGCTGGCATGAAAGGCGATGAAACGGGCGAGAAAATCCACCGGCATCAGGTCGAAATTCAGTGCGAACTCTGGCACCTGGCCGAGCTGGATCGAGCCCTTGAGCATTAGCATCAGGCGATTCTTGTGGGGCTGGCAGACGCCGGTGAGGCTGTTGAAGCTGATGTTGCCGGGGCGGTAAAGGTTGACCCGCACCCCACGTTCCCGCGCCCTTTCGAGAATCCGCTCGCCGACCCATTTGGACAGGTTGTAGCCGTTCTTGATGTAGATCGGCGGCGTCTGCGCAGCGGGCAATTCCAGCACCCGGCCATCCTCGGAAATCGTGCTGGACGCCGAGAGCGTCGAGACGAAGTTGAAGATCTTCTTGCTACGTCCTTCACACAGGCGCAGGCACTCGAAAATCGGCTCGACGTTGTCCCGCGCCAACGACTCGTAATCAAGGACGTGATTGACGTTGGCGGCGTTGTGCACCAGTGCGCCGAACTCTCGATCCAGCCGTTCGTAAACCGCTTCGCTGAGCCCCAGTTGCGGGCGCGTGATGTCTGCTGCGTAAACCCGCACCCGGCTCAGGTCCAGATGTTCCAGACGGTTTTCCCGCAACGCATCCGTGAAGCGTTGCGCCGCCGATTGCCCACCGCCATCGCGCACCAGGCACGCCACTTCGCTGGCGCCCCAGGCCAGCAGCGCCTCGACGATATGCACTCCGACAAAGCTGTTGGCACCGGTGACGATCACCTTGTGTACATCGCCCATTCGGCTGACCGGCAATGGCTCGATGTCCAATTCGCGAAAGGCATCGGTCAGGGCTTTTTCGCTCAGCACTTCCTCGGTCCCGGAGCCGCGCACCAACGTCGCCAGCTTCGCAATCGTCGGCAGCTCGATGAAGCGATTGATCGAGATGCTGCGGCCGAACTCTTCACGCAAACGCAGGAGCATGCGCGACAGCAGGATCGAGTGCCCGCCGAGGTTGAAGAAACTTTCGTCGGTGGAGATGGCGCTGGCGGGCAGTTCCAGCAGCTCGGCCCAGATCTCCAGCAACAGCGCTTCATCGGCGCTGGTGGGCAAACGCCGTGGGCTGTTTTCGGTCACGTTGACGGGCAGTTCCAGCAGCGCTTTACGGTCGACCTTGCCGTTGCTGGCGAACGGCATGCTCGCCAGTTCGGTCCAGGCGCTCGGCTGCATGTAGTCCGGCAGAAACTGCATCGCGTGGGCCTTCAAGGCTTCGCGAGCGGCGCCGGGTTGCGCTTCCTGAGGTTGGGCGAGAAAGGCCAGAATCCGTCGATGGCGGTCGATGACCACCGCCACCTGACGGTACAGCTGACTGTCGCGCAGGCAGCGTTCGATCTCTTCCGGCTCGACCCGAAAGCCGCGAATCTTCACCTGATTGTCTCGCCGTCCGCATAGCTCGATACCGTCGGCGGTCCACTTGGCCATGTCGCCGGAGCGGTAGGCACGCAAACTCTGGCCGTTCGGCAGGCTCAGGTTCAGATAGCGTTCGGCTGTCTGTTGCGGGTTGTTCAGGTAACCCAGGCAAACCCCCGGACCGACGATGTACAACTCACCGACGGTGTGCTCGGTCACCGGTTGCAAGTCCTCATCGAGGATCAGCACCTGACTGTTGGCAATCGGTGCGCCGAGGGTCCGGTTGCTGTCGCCGGTACGCAGTTGCCGCGCGGTGATCAGCACCGTGGCTTCGGTCGGGCCATAGAGGTTGTAGAGATTGCCTTGGCGGGTCAGTTGCTGGATGACATAGGGTTCGCAGACATCGCCGCCGGTCATCACGTGGTCAAGGACCTGCAACTGATCCAGCGGCAGAATGCTCAACAGGGCCGGCGGCAAAAAGGCGTGACTGAGTTGCTGATGACGGATCAGCTCGACCAGTTGCAGCGGGTCGCGACGTTGGTCCTCGTTGGGCACGATCAGCTCGGCGCCCTGCAGCAACGTCGGGAAAATATCGATCAGCGACGAGTCGAAACTCAACGATGAAAACTGCAACACCCGGCTCTGTTCGGTCAGCTGTACGTAGTCGGCGTACCACGCGGTGAAGTGCGCGAGGTTGGCCTGGCTGAGCAACACGCCTTTGGGATGACCCGTGGTACCCGAGGTATAGAGCGCCATGCATGGCGCATCGAGAGCGGGTCGCTGGCGCATCAAGGGTTGATCGATATTTACGTCGTTGATGTCGCTAGCGCTGATGTCCAGCCCCGGCATCGCGTCGCTGAGCGGGTGTTCTCCGTCATGCAGCAGCAACACCGCCCCGGCGTTTTCCAGAATGTACTGCTGACGCTGCAGCGGGTGACTTGGCTCCAGCGGCAGGTACACCGCGCCGCTGCCCAGGATCGCCAGAATTCCCGCATACAGCGCGCTGCATTTTGGCAGGCAGATCCCGACCACCAATGGTCCTTGATGCTGATCGAGCAATGGTTGCAAACGCTGCTGGATGGCGCGGCTATGGGCGTGCAGTTCTCGATAGCTCAGCGACGTGCCGGCGATGTTCAGCGCCGCACGCTCGGCAGACTGAATGAAGCGCTGTTCGAGCCGCTCGATCATCGGGATCTGCCCGAGTTGCAGCAGCCGTGGTTCAGCCGTGGTGTTGAACCGATGGACGAAGGCCAGGTGCTCTAAAAACAGCAGGTTTTCCACCTGTTCGAAGTGCGCGGAAATCGTCGGCTCGGCCTGCAGGAAATACTCGGCATCCCGGGAGAAGCGGCTGACCAGCAGCGCCACATGATCGACCAGCTCGGTCACTGCCCGCAGGCGCAATGCCTGGCCGTTGCCGGACAACTCTTCGGCGACCGGCACGCGAGTCAACTGCGTCGAGTTGTACGTGCACAGCAGGTCCAGCGGCGGCAGGCCACAGGCTCCCGGCAGCCCGACACCCACCTGCAGCAGCAGGTGCGGTGCACTGCCGAAGTCCCGAAATGGCAGGCTCGTATCATCGATCAGCAAATCAAACGTGCCCGGCGGCTGTTCCACCGGATTCGAAATCCGTGCCAGTGAATGACCGTGTTGTTCGAGTTCCTGCGCCAGTTCGGTCAGGGCCTGGCTTTGCCCGATGAGCAAAATATCGAGACGTCTCATGATGTTCTCCTCGTTAAACCAGGTAGTCGCTCAGGGCGCTTTGCACGCACGGTGAATCGAGCAGCGAACTGCTGCGGAAAAACCGCACGATGTTGGCGACCAGCGGGTGATGGCGATTGATCGGGAAGGCCAGCCCCGACACTTCGCTCTTGAGGGCCTGACGCGCCACGTCGCTGATCTGCAAGGCGTCGATCAGGTGGAAGTCGAAGGACTTCTGGATGTCGTTGGTCAGGTAATGGCTGATGAACACCGGCAGGATGTGCGCGATGCACTGGCGATCGTCTTCGCTTGCGGTGTGCCAATAGATGCGCACCAGCCGCGACCAGAACCCGGAATGACGACCCTCGTCGAGCAAGTGGTCGGCCATCAGGCCCTTGATCGACTGCTTGACTGTGTCGTCCTTGGCGAACGCCGCCACATCGCCGGTCACGGTGTTCTCGGCGATGGCCACGCAGATCAGCTCGACGGCGCTGCGCAGGTGCTCCGGTGCAAGCGCCACGGCCGCCGGGATGGCGCGGCTCAGTTCGATTTCATCGGGCAATTCGATCGGCGCAATGCCGGTCATGGCGACCGTCTGCTGCATGAAGTCCATGGCCACCAGGGCGTGATAATCCTCGTCCACCACCACGGTCATGGCGTCGTAGCGACAGGCGAACGGGAACGCCACGCTGAAGCGGTTTTTAGCGATGCTGCGGGCGGTCTTGTCGACGATCTCGGTTTCGAAAATCACCACGTCGTTGATGAACTTGTACAGCGTCTGCACCAGGGCGAAGTCACGTTGTTCCGGGCACTCGCGCAGGAAGGTTTCACTCAGCACCAGTGGCTGCCGGCTCAGCGGATAGATCAGCTTGTCGTCGTTCTCCAGCACGCGCCGGGGGCGGGTGCGAATGGTTGCGCGGCTTTCCCAGGCGTCGGCAAAGGATTGGTAGTCGGCGGCGTTCATGCATTCACCTCGGCAACCGGTTCGCTCATGCTCAGGCGCAAGCCGTCCCACAGGGCGATGCGACTTTCCACGGCGGCGATGGCGCTGGCATAAACGTCTTCTTCACGCTGCGGATCGCCATCGACCAGGCGGGCGAGGAGTTTTTCTGCCGCCGGGCCATGGTCTTCGGAGTCGACTTCGATGTGCCGCTCCAGGTAGTAACGGAAGGTCGGCGCCTGTTCAATGCCAATGCCCCAGTCGTCGAGAATTCGCTGGAACATCTGCGGGATGACACTCTCGCGACCGTGCAGAAACGCCGCCGCCACACTGTGCCCCGGCGCATGCAACGCGGTGTGCAAGGTGTGACGCACGAACTGCGCGGCCGCCGGGTCGACGTCCACGCTTTGCAACGCCACGTCGTAGCTCACGCCTTCTTTTTGCAGCGTCACGAACCGCTCGACGGCGACCGTGCTTGCACCGACTTCGCGCATCGCATCCAGGTACAACTCGAAATGGCTGTAGTGACCTTGGGCGGGGCGATCGTCGGACTCTTCACCGAGCACGATTTCGTTGATCAGGCGGGCGGCCTGCGGATCTCGCGGCGGCAGCCAGGGCAACTGAACGCACGTCAGTTCCTGCTGCAGGCGCTTGGTCAACGACATGAAATCCCACACCGCAAACACATGGGTTTCCATGAAGCGTTGAAGGACCGATAACGAATGTATTTCAGAGAAGATCGGGTGCGCACTAAGTTCTGCTTTCTTCTGATTAAGACGGTCTTTAGTCGGTTTCATGAGCGAGCCTATAAGAGTGATCCGGAATACCGTTGAGGGTGGTGTCGATCAATAATTAACGGTTGCTTGAAGTTTTCTATTGGCGAAAGTGGGCCTCAATTGAATTGATGATTTTCAGGTTTGTGCAATCGCCAAGTAGTGCCTGGTTGCCCTGTATTTATGGGCGGCGGAGAAAAACTAATACACGAATAAAGTTTCCGGCAAGTCATTTTTTAATTAATTTAAAGTTTAACTTTGTTGGGCGCGACAAGTTCCAATAAGACTTTTATATAAAGTTTTATTTGGGCGTAGTTGCTCCTTTCGGCTTATATTCGCCAAAATTAAAATAAAGAGTGAATGCCTCACTCAGAGCAACTTTCTACTTGGATCTTTAATGTGATCTGAGGGGGTGGAAGTGGGCTGGGAACGACGCCGGTTCTTCCTTTCCCGTGACAAGACTCCTTCCATTGGTTCTTGGTGCGGGTGACTGCTCCGCGGGTGCGGTGCGTCGCCCGTCATTATTCGTTGGCAGCTCAAGAGTGAGCGTAATTCACGGCAGTCGCTATCACCCCTGCATGATCTGATAGGTGCAATTATCGGGCTTGAGGATGGCAGGGCTTTGGGGAGAGGGCATGAAGTCGCCGCACACCAGTCCGGTATGAGCGAAAGGGGATTTGTAAGCAGATTTGTTCGTGGAGTAATCCCGGTGCGGATCAGCTCGAAAACGCGGCAAACGAAAGCGGATCGTTCAATAGGCTCGCTCGGGGCTGTCGCCGCGATTTACTTCGAGAGTTTTCGGCGCTGCGCCTCAGGGCTTGCGAGGTAGCGTGTGATGACTTCGACACCCCGGTTGAGGTGGTTTTCGAGCAGCGTTACCCCGCGCTCGACATCTCGCTCTTCGGCGGCTCGCAACAACGCTCGGTGATCTTCCTGGGACAGTTTGCCCAGGCCCATGGCTTCCAGGTTGAAACGCAGGAAGCGTTCCTCTTCGTTCAACCCGTCTTCGACCAGTCTCAGCAGCCGCTTGTTGGGGGCCTTGTTGTAAAGCGCCATGTGGAACAGCCGATTGAGCCGGCCGATCTCGGTGTAGTCGTGTTGCGTTTCCAGCTCCTCGATATAGTCCGCAGCCTGTTTGAAATCGGCGGCTTCGAGCAGGGGAATCGACCGACGCAGGGCTTCAGACTCCAGCAGGATCCGCAGCTCGTAGGTTTCTGTTGCATCGCCCTGAACCAGTGGAGCGACCACCGCACCTTTATGGGCGACTACATTGAGCAGCGCTTGCGCTTCGAGTTGGCGCAAGGCTTCGCGTACCGGCATGCGGCTGACGCCGAACAGGTCAGCGAGGTCTTGCTGGCGCAGGGCGATGCCGCAAGGAATACGACCGTCGAGAATGGCCGCACGCAGGGTTTCTTCGATCACCGAGCGTGCCTGGTGAGCGGGAATCGGCCCGTTGACCTTGATACTGCTGAGGGGGTTGGGCTTCTGTGTCACGACAAACGCACCCTGATTGGCTGAAATATTTGGATCCAAATGGACACTAGAGACTGCCTGACGGGTTGTCAAACAGACAAAAGTCGAAAGATCGCTGCCTTCGGCAGCTCCTACGATCTTTTTATTGCTCCCGCCATTCAAAGTCTAGCGCGTCGCCGGTGATCTCACCGTGCCATTGTCTTTTAGCAGACTAACCTTCACCATCAAGCAGATTTCCATCTGCCTGACCTGGATACCTCGCATTGGCGATACGTTTCGCGATCCCTCGGACTTTGCGCTGGCTAGGCTGCGCACTGCTGCTGGCCGGTGTCATGCTGGGCGGGCTGCATGCCGACTGGGATTTTTCGCTGATCAGCCGTCGCGCGCAGGCATTGTACGGGCCTTTGGGTGAAGGGCGGCAGCGCATCGATGCCTGGCAGCAATTGCTGGCCACGCAAAAGCAGGTTGGCGAGCTGGAACAGCTCAACGTGGTCAACCGGTTCTTCAACAAGCAGATGCGTTATGAAGAAGACATCGACCTGTGGCACGAGGTCGATTATTGGGAAACTCCGATCGAAGCCTTGTGGAAGGGCGCCGGCGATTGCGAAGACTACGCTATCGCCAAGTATTTCAGCCTGCGCCATCTCGGTGTCTCCAGTGACAAGCTGCGCATTACCTACGTCAAGGCTTTACGCTTGAACCGTGCGCACATGGTGCTGACCTACTACTCAAGCCCGGAGGCCATGCCTTTGGTACTCGACAGCCTGGTCGACGCGATCAAGCCTGCGAACCAGCGAACTGATTTGCTGCCGGTCTACTCTTTCAATGCCGAAGGGTTGTGGTTGCCGGGCGCCAAAGGCAACAAGAAGGTCGGAGATACCAAACGCCTGTCCCGCTGGCAGGATGTATTGAAGAAAATGCAGGCCGAAGGATTCCCGGTCGAGACGACTAACTAGGAGCACGCGCTCAGATGTCTTTGTTCAAACAGCTGTTGATCGCTATCTGTCTGTTCCTGGTGGTCGCCTTCACCGGCAGCTTCATGGTCAGTCTGGAAAGCTCGCGCACCCAGTACGTCAACCAGTTGCGCTCCCATGCCCAGGACGCCGCGACGGCATTGGCGTTGTCCCTGACGCCGAACATCGACGACCCGGCGATGGTCGAGTTGCTGGTCAGTTCGATCTTCGATAGCGGTTATTACGCGAGCATCCGCGTGGTTGATCTGGCCAACGACAAGACAATTGTCGAGCGCAGCGGCATCCCGGCGGTCACCAACGTGCCGGACTGGTTCGTCAAACTGATCGGCCTGGAACCGGCCGGTGGCGATGCGATTGTCAGCCGTGGGTGGGAGCAGGCCGCGCGGGTCGAGGTGGTCAGCCATCCGATGTTCGCGTTGGCCAAGCTGTGGCAGAGCGCATTGGGCAGCCTCGGCTGGTTGCTGATCTGCGGCGCGGTGAGTGCGGTGCTGGGCGCCTTGTTGCTGCGTCGGCAACTCAAGCCGCTGGACTACATGGTCAAGCAATCCCATGCCATTGCTCGCCGGGAATTTCTCAGCCTGCCGGAGCTGCCGCGCACCCCCGAACTGCGTCGCGTGGTGCAGGCCATGAACCAGATGGTCGAGAAGCTCAAGGCGCTGTTCCAGGAACAGGCCGAACGCAGTGAAAAGCTGCGAGCCGAATCCTATCAGGACAACTTGACCGGCCTCGCCAACCGGCGCTATTTCGAAATGCAATTGAACGCACGAGTGAGCAACCCGGAGCAGGCCAGCTCGGGTTATCTGTTGCTATTGCGGGTGAAAGATCTGGCCGGGTTGAACCAGCGGCTGGGCGGTCAGCGCACTGATGAGTTGCTCAAAGCGGTGGGCGAGCAGTTGTCCCGCGAGTGCGCCAAATACCCGGAAACCCAGAACCTCGTGACGCGCATCCGTGGCGGTGAATTCGCCGTACTGGCGCCGGGACTGGTGCGCGAAGAAGCGCTGCAACTGGCGAGCAACCTCGAGAGTGCCCTGGTGAGCCTGTATGCCACGGGCGCCACGGACGTGGCTTCGGTGGCTTCAATCGGGCTGGCGCCGTTTGCTCATGGCGACTCGCCGCAAGCGGTGATCGGGTTGGCGGATCAGGCTCTGGCCCAGGCGGAAAGCCAGGGCGAACCGAGCTGGGCGTGCCTTGAGCACAGTGCGTCGGCCCGGGTTGGCGACGATCACCATGCCTGGCACACGTTGCTGGATAAGGCGTTGGATCAGCAGCGTTTCGAGCTGTACTTCCAGCCGGTGGTGGCCAGCCAGGACACGCAGTTGGTACTGCATTACAAAGTGCTGTCGCGCCTGCTCGACGAGCAAGGCCAGACCATTGCCGCCGGGCGTTTCCTGCCGTGGCTCGAGCGTTTCGGCTGGACCGCGCGGCTGGACCTTTTGATGCTGGAGTTGGTGCTCGAACAGATGGCCGATCATGAGGAGTCGCTGGCGCTGAACCTGTCTTCAGCGACGTTGGCGGATCCGCAGGCGCTGAACAAGGTTTTTGAAATCCTGCGTTCTCATTCGAATCTCGGGGAACGACTGACCCTGGAAATCGGCGAAGAACAACTGCCCGAACAAGCGGTGCTGGAACAGCTGACACGGCGTCTGCATGAGCTTGGGTTCTCGCTGAGCCTGCAGCGTTTTGGTGGGCGCTTCAGCATGATCGGCAACCTGGCGCGGCTGGGGCTGGCGTACCTGAAGATCGACGGCAGTTACATTCGGGCGATTGATCAGGAGAGCGACAAGCGCCTGTTCATCGAAGCGATCCAGCGGGCGGCGCACAGCATTGATTTGCCGTTGATTGCCGAGCGGGTCGAGACCGAAGGGGAGTTGGCGGTGATTCGTGAGATGGGGTTGTATGGGGTTCAGGGGCAACTCTTTGGTGAGCCTAGGCCTTGGCAGTAGGGTTTTAGTGCAGAGGTGCCAGTCAGCCCGTCTTCGCGAGCAAGCCCGCTCCCACATTGGACTTGTGTCGTACCACAATTCTGCGGTCAGCCCCGATCAATTGTGGGAGCGGGCTTGCTCGCGAAGACGTCAGCACAGGCGCCGGATAAATCTGATGGCAAAGTCCTAGGAGATTTCCTTCAAGTTGTAGCGGTTTTGGTGAACTTGTTCCGGCCGAAACTCAGGGCTAGTCTGGCTTTGTCACTGAATAATCGGTGACACGGACGTGCAAGTCCGACCAAACTGTTTAGGTAGCGTGCTGCCATTCCTCTCAATAAGCATTTCGATGCTTACTGCTTTATGGCGGCTGCGCGCAGGAGATCCTCGGATCTGCTGGGTGTCCTAAACAGTCCCGGTCTTGCACACCTGCGCACGGCCGCCACCCTATTCGCGTGCAAGCGAACGGTGACGGCTCCAACTTACTGTTTAGGGTATTTCTTATGTTCAAAGTAACGCCGAATCCGCCTTCTCCCCGCAAAGGCCACCTCTTCACCGTCTCCCCCGACATCGACACCGAAGCCCTTCTCGCCAATGCCTCCGAAGATCTGCTGTCCATCAGCGCCATCGCCGCCGACCTGGCGGACGATGTGGAAGGTTCACGGCGCTCAATAGCCCTGGCGCTCAGCCGCATGGCCGATGGGGTGCAGTTATTGGTGGAGCGGGCGCTGGATCACCTTGAATCGCCGCCGATGCAGCCTCGGGCCGAGGTTTAGCAGGTTAGAGCGGTGGTGAGTTGAAGATCGCCTTCGCGAGCAAGCCCGCTCCCACACTGGATTTATGTCGAACCGCAATCATGCGATCAACACAGAACCCATGTGGGAGCGGGCTTGCTCGCGAAGACGCCAGTGCAGGCGCCGACGAAGGGGCGTTAGATCAACCCCGTCTCATCATCATCGATCAACTGGCTCAACCCACCCAGCGCTTCACGGGCCTGGGTTCGGTCCATGAGCTTGGCCTGCGCGGCGGCCGGGAGGTCGGTGACGCGGATCACGCCTTTTTGGGTCAGCACCTGAATCAAGTCGTCGAGTACCCGGATCATTTCCAGGTCGCTCTGTTTGAGCTGCTTGAGGCTGGTTTCCACCACTTCGTGGGCAAACCAGGCCTGGATTTCATGGTGGTCGGCCGGCAGCGTTTCCGTGGCCTCGGCGTAGGCCGTGGCTTCCACGCGCACTAACTGACCTTGCGCATCGCGTTGCACGTAAAACATTGAGCATCCCTCGGAAATGGACCAGCGTCGTGCTGTCAGCAGCATAGGCCAACGCAGGCGAGTATGCGGTGCGACGACGAAATCGTCACCCGTGAGGTGTGCGCATACTTGACGACCGCCCGGTATGGGCGGCCGTCAGCCTGCATATCAGCTGTTGTTGTGATCGATCTTGATGGTCGGGTCACTGCCGGCAATCAGCGAGTTGATGCTGGCGCTGGACCAATTGTTACCTTCCAGTTTGATCGTCACATCCGGGGTGGCCGCTGCGGCGTCGGCGCCGTTGAACTTACCGGCGGAGCTGACTTGCAGGGACGACACGCCGTCCACGGTGGTGATCTTCAGGAAGTGGTCGATGGTGCTGCCGCTTTCACCCTGCAACAAATCACGCAGGTCGATGCGGTCGCCTTCGCTGGCCTTGAAGTCCTTGATCACGTCGCTGCCGGTGTCGCCAGCCTTCCAGATGAAGGTGTCGGCACCCGAGCCGCCGATCAGGATGTCGTTGCCTTGACCGCCGATCAGCGAGTCATTGCCGGTGCCGCCGAGCAGGATGTCATTGCCCTTGCCGCCGTCGAGGAGGTCGTTGCCGCCCTGGCCGAAGAGAATGTCATTGCCCGCGCCACCCAGCAGCGTGTCGTTACCATCGTGGGCGCCAGACACGTCGAACGCGGTGTAGTGCTCGGTGATGTACTGGTGCACGTTGCTGGTGGTGACTTTGCTGACGTCGACGCCGGTTTGCTGGGCGACGAACGCCTGCATCGCCTGATAACCCTCGCCGGCAATGCCATTGAAGCTCACCAGATCGCCGAACAGGATGTCGTTGCCGTCACCGCCGCTGACCGTATCGGCACCCGGCATTGTCGCTTCAGTATGGCCGATGATCGAGTTGGCCAGGTCTTTGGGGTCGATGTTGGTTTGTGGCGTTTGATCCGAGTCGTACGGTTTGAGGTCGGTGAGGGTGACGTCCTTGTTCAGGCCGATGGCCTCCACCGTCGACACGTTGCTCAGCAACGTGAAGCTGCTGCTGGAGTTGTCGATGGTAGTGGAATCGGTGCTGCCGCCGGTGCCATCGCGGTAGGACAGTTCGTACGTACCGTTACCCTCGGCATGCAGGGTGCCCAGTTCAGAACTGCTCCAACGCCCCGAATTTTTCAGCGTCTGCAGCGTGACGTTGCCGGCGCTGTCGATGCTCAGGTAGTGAGTGCTGTCCAGGTAGTTGGAATAGGTCTGCCCCAACTTGTAGTTGGTGGTGGTGACGACGTCATCGAGCTTCACGTTGCCATACAAGGTCGGGTTGGTCTGCTCACCGCTCTGGTAGTAGGTCGGCTTGCCGTCGGTGATGAAGTACGTGAGGTTCTTCGCACCGGTGTTGGCAAGGGCGTCGGCACTCTGGAACCAGTTGGCCGTGGTTTTGAACACGTCCTCGTAGTTGGTGCCGCCGCCGGACGACATCGAATCCAGAACGGATTTGAGCAAGGTCAGCGCGTTCGGGTCGTTCAGGTTCACCGACACCGATTTGTTGACCTGGGTATCGAAGTCCACCAGGAAAATATTCACGGTCCCGGAGTTGCCGCCCAGGCTTTGCTTGAGGGTGTTGAACACCGCCGTCAGCGAATCCTTGGCGGCGTTGATCGACGTGCTGCTCATGCTGCCCGAGCTGTCGACCATGAACGCGATGTTGTAATTGGTGCCCGGCACCACGGTCAGCCCGCCGATGTCGGCGACCATGATGTCGTTGCCGTCGGTGCCGGTGACCGTGTCGTCGGCCGCCGTGGCGGTCACGGCGTTGTAGACCGCCGGGTATACCGTGACCGGAATCTGCGCGGTGCTCAGTGCCGAACCGCCGAGTGCTTCGGTGGACGTCGAGGTCACGGTCAGGGTGAACTGGCCGTTGTAGTACGGCGGCGGGGTGACGGTCAGGCTGCCGAGGTTCCAGCCGGTAACGTTGGCTTCGCCGTTGGTGGTGGTGAAGGTGTGGCCCGCGCCATCGCTGAGCACGGAGCCCGCCGGCATGCCGCTGATCTTCACGTTCAGGCTTTCAGAGCCGTCGGTGTCGGTCAGTGCGGTCTTGATCGCGGACAGGTGAACGCTGGTGCCTTCGGCGCCTTCGTTGAGCTTGTAGCCGTTGTAGTAGCCTTCGCCATTGGTGCCGTGCAGGTCGGAAACCGTCACGCCAGAGGCGGCCAGATCCGCGACGCCGGTGTACAGCGGCACGCCGGCGCTGCTCAGGTCGACCGCTGTACCGCCGTTGACCGACAGGTTGACGTCATAGCTGCCGGGGCCGCTCTGGTTGTGGTGGTAGATGTCCAGGGTGTAGTAACCGCTGGTGGTCGGGGTGAACGAACCATTCAGCTTGCCACCTGCACCCCAAGTCGTCGCGGCCACGTTCTGGCCACCGATGGTCACCAACAGGCTGTCATCGCCGGTACCGCTGAAGGTGTACGTCTTGCCGGCTTCCAGGTAGATCAGGCCGGATGTTTTCGAGGCCGTGCCGGCGGTGACGCCGCCGTCGGACTGGACGTTGGTCACGGTGCCGGTGGAGTTCGGAGTGCCTGCGGCGTCGATGACCGATTTCAGCGTGCCGGACGGCGCGCCACTACCATCGGTGCCCAGGCCTGACAGGCCGGTCCAGACTTCCTTGATCAGGCCGGTGGACTTGACGCTGTTATCCGCGACGCTCAGGGATGGCGCGTCGGCAACCGGTGTGATGTCGATTTTCACCGTGCCGGTGTTGCCCAACAGTTGACCGTCGGTGGGCTGGAACTTGATCTGCGCGTAGTCCGCCTGGTTATTGCCCACGCCGCTGCCGTTATAGCCATCAACACCCGATTCGTTGGCATCCGGCGTGAAGCGCAACTTGCCGGCGTCGATGTCGGCCTTGCTGATGGTCTGGTTGGTCGTTACATCTTTCCAGGTCGCACCGTCCAGGTACTGCAATTTGCCGTCGCCCGGCAGCTGAGTGATTTTCACCCCCAGGTTGGCGGTCGGGCTGTCGACATCGCTGACGCCGAAGGTCGACCAGCCGAGGATCAACGGTGTGTCTTCGGTGCCGGTGACGTTAACCGGCGCGGCGGTCGGTGCGTCATTCACGGCCACCACGTTGACGGTGGTGGTCGCGGTGTTGGAGTAATTGCTGCCATCGGTCACCGTCACGGTGATGATCCGCGGCACGGTGCTCGGATCCTCACTGCTGTTGGTGAAGCTGATGTTTTTGATCTGCTGCATGTAGTCGGCCAGCGTCGCGTTGCCCGACAGCGTCAGGGTGACCGTGCCGTTCTGGCTATTGGCGTTGATGCTGATGCCATTGACGCTGTTGCCCAGGTTCAGCGCATCGCCCGGCTGACGGTTGGTCAGCACGATGGTGGCGCCGGTCAGCATGGTGCTGTCCGGGTCGGTGATGCTCAGGTCGGTGTCGCCGATCGAGACGCCCTGGCCGGTGGTGCCTTCGGTGAAGGTCACGTTGTAGTTGGCCCCGGTGGCGCCGCTGGAGTTGTTGGCGTCCAGGTCGAGAACCGGCGCGGCATCGTTGTCGATGATCGAGGTGCTGACGCTGCCGTTGGTGCTGCTGACCGCGAGGTTTTCGAAGTTGCCGCCGGTGGCCGAGTCGATCTTGACCACAAAGTTTTCGGTGCCCTCGGTGAGCTTGTCGTCCAGCGTCGCGACGTTGAAGCTCGCGCTACTGGCGCCGGCCGGGATCTTCACGGTGTACACGCCGGTGAAGTCCGAACCGTCGGCGGCGGTGCCGCTGTAGACGATTTTCAGGGTCACTTCGGTCTGCGCCGGGTGGGTCAGGCTGACGGTGTAACTGGCGGTCTGGCCTTCGGTCACCGAGGTACTGCCGCTGATGCTGACTTCGGTTTTGTCGATGGTATCGGTGACGGTGGTAACCGCCGGGGCAGTGCTCGGTACCAGGTTTTCGAAATTGCCACCGGTGGCGGTGGAGATGGTCGCCTGGACAGTACCCGCGTCGTTGTAAACGTCATCGGATGGAGCCGGAACGGTCACCGTGCCAGTGGTTTTGCCGGCGTCGATGGTGATCACGGCGCCGTTCGACAAGGTCACGGTGACCGGTGTGCCGGCAGCGTTGGTCAGGGTTGCGGTGTAAACGATCGAACCGCCTTCGGCTACCGAGTTGGATGCGCTCAGGCTGAGGTTGGTGGTGTCGACGGTGTCGGTCACGGTGGTGCTGACCGGCGTTTTGTCCGCCACCAGGTTCTCGTAATTGCCACCGCTGACGTTGGTGATCGAGTTGGTCAGTGGAGCATGGCCGGTCAATGCGTCGTTCGGCGCGGCGGTGGTCACGGTACCGGTGGTTTTGCCGACGTCGATGGTGATCGTCTGGCCGTTGGCCAGGGACACAGTGACCGGGCTACCGGTCACTGGTGCACCGACGGTCGCGGTGTAAGTGACGGTGCCGCCTTCGGCGACGTTCGCGGTTGCAGTCAGCGAAACGGTACTGGTGTCGATCGTGTCGGTAACGGTGGTGACCGCCGGGGCAGTGCTCGGCACCAGATTCTCGAAATTGCCACCGGTGGCGGTGGAGATGGTCGCCTGGACCGTGCCCGCATCTTTGTAAACGTCATCGGATGGAGCCGGGACGGTGACGGTGCCGGTGGTTTTGCCGGCGTCGATGGTGATCACGGCGCCGTTGCTCAGCGTCACGGTCACTGGCGTGCCCGCCGGATTGGTCAAGGTTGCGGTGTAAACAATCGAGCCGCCTTCGGCTACCGAGTCGGTTGCCGACAAGCTGAGGGTCGTGGTGTCCGGGGTGTCGGTCACCGAGGTATCCGCCGACTTGCCGTCGACTTCCAGCTTCTCGTAGTTACCGCCCTTGGCATCGTCAATCTTGACGCTCAAGGAACCGCCACCGGCCAACGCATCGTTGGGTGCAACGAAATTGACAGAACCGCTGCTCGCGCCGACCGGAATGGTAATGGTCTGGCCGTTGGACAGGGTCACAACCACCGGCGAGCCAGTCACCGGTGCCGACACGGACGCGGTGTACACCACGGTGCCGCCTTCGGCCACGTTCGCGGTCGCAGTCAGCGAAACGGTGCTGGTGTCGATGGTATCGGTAACGGTGGTGACCGCTGCCGCTGGGCTGGTGGCCAGGTTTTCAAAGTTGCCGCCTGCGGCATCCTTGATCGTGACTTCGACTTGCCCAGCGTCCTTGTAGACGTCGTCCTTTGGTGCATCGACAGTCACGCTGCCACTGGTGGCGCCGGCGGCGATGGTGATCACTGCGCCGTTCGACAGGGTCACGGTGACCGGTGTGCCGGCGGCATTGGTCAGGGTCGCGGTGTAAACGATGGAACCGCCTTCAGCCACCGAGTCGGTCGCGCTCAGGCTGAGAGTGGTGGTGTCCGGTGTGTCGGTCACAGTGGTGCTGACCGGCGTTTTGTCCGCTACCAGGTTCTCGTAGTTGCCGCCGCTGACGTTGGTGATCGAGTTGGTCAGCGGAGCATGGCCGGTCAACGCGTCGTTCGGCGCGGCGGTGGTCACGGTACCGGTGGTTTTGCCGACATCGATGGTGATCGTCTGGCCGTTGGCCAGGGACACAGTGACCGGGCTACCGGTCACTGGTGCACCGACGGTTGCGGTGTAAGTGACGGTGCCGCCTTCGGCGACGTTCGCGGTTGCAGTCAGCGAAACGGTACTGGTGTCGATCGTGTCGGTAACGGTGGTGACCGCCGGGGCAGTGCTCGGCACTAGATTCTCGAAATTGCCACCGGTGGCGGTGGAGATGGTCGCCTGGACCGTGCCCGCATCTTTGTAAACGTCATCGGACGGAGCCGGGACGGTGACGGTGCCGGTGGTTTTACCGGCGTCGATAGTGATCACGGCGCCATTGCTCAGCGTGACGGTCACTGGCGTACCGGCGGCATTGGTCAGGGTCGCGGTGTAAGTGATCTGGCCACCTTCGGCTACCGAGTTGGTGGCGCTCAGGCTGAGGTTGGTGGTGTCAGCAGTGTCGGTCACCGAGGTGTCCGCCGACTTGCCGTCGACTTCCAACTTCTCGTAGTTGCCGCCCTTGGCATCGTCGATCTTGACGCTCAGGGAGTTGCCGCCGGCCAACGCGTCGTTGGGTGCAACAAAATTAACAGAGCCGCTGCTCGCGCCGACCGGAATGGTAATGGTCTGGCCATTGGACAGGGTCACAACCACTGGCGAGCCAGTCACCGGAGCAGTGACCGAAGCGGTGTACACCACGGTGCCGCCTTCGGCGACGTTCGCCGTGGCACTCAGCGAAACGGTGCTGGTGTCGATGGTATCGGTGACAGTGGTGACTGCCGGGGCAATGCTCGGCACCAGGTTCTCGAAATTGCCACCGGTGGCGGTAGAGATGGTGGCCTGGACCGTGCCCGCATCTTTGTAAACGTCATCAGATGGAGCCGGGACGGTCACCGTGCCGGTGGTTTTACCGGCATCGATGGTGATCACGGCGCCGTTGCTCAACGTCACGGTGACCGGTGTACCGGCAGCGTTGGTCAGGGTTGCGGTGTAAGTGATCTGACCGCCTTCGGCGACCGAGTTGGTGGCGCTCAGGCTGAGGTTGGTGGTGTCGACGGTGTCGGTCACGGTGGTGCTGACCGGCGTTTTGTCTGCCACCAGATTTTCGTAGTTGCCGCCGCTGACGTTGGTGATCGAGTTGGTCAGTGGAGCATGGCCGGTCAATGCGTCGTTCGGCGCGGCGGTGGTCACGGTACCGGTGGTTTTACCGACGTCGATGGTGATCGTCTGGCCGTTGGCCAGGGACACGGTGACCGGGCTGCCAGTCACCGGCGCGCCGACGGTCGCGGTGTAAGTGACGGTGCCGCCTTCCGCCGCCGAAGCGGTGGCGTTCAGGGTGACGGTCGAGGTGTCGATGGTATCGGTGACGGTGGTGACTGCCGGGGCAGTGCTCGGTACCAGGTTTTCGAAATTGCCACCGGTGGCGGTGGAGATGGTCGCCTGGACAGTGCCCGCGTCGTTGTAAACGTCATCGGATGGAGCCGGAACGGTCACCGTGCCAGTGGTTTTGCCGGCGTCGATGGTGATCACGGCGCCGTTCGACAAGGTCACGGTGACCGGTGTGCCGGCGGCGTTGGTCAGGGTCGCGGTGTAAGTGATCTGGCCACCTTCGGCTACCGAGTCGGTTGCCGACAAGCTGAGGGTCGTGGTGTCCGGGGTGTCGGTCACCGAGGTATCCGCCGACTTGCCGTCGACTTCCAGTTTCTCGTAGTTACCGCCCTTGGCATCGTCAATCTTGACGCTCAAGGAACCGCCACCGGCCAACGCATCGTTCGGCGCGGTGAAATTGACGCTGGCGCTGCTCGCGCCGACCGGAATGGTAATGGTCTGGCCATTCGACAGGGTCACAACCACTGGCGAACCAGTCACCGGAGCAGTGACGGACGCGGTGTACACTACGGTGCCGCCTTCAGCGACGTTCGCCGTGGCAGTCAGCGAAACGGTGCTGGTGTCGATGGTATCGGTGACGGTGGTGACTGCCGGGGTGGTGCTCGGCACCAGGTTCTCGAAGTTGCCACCGGTGGCGGTGGAGATGGTCGCCTGGACCGTGCCCGCGTCTTTGTAAACGTCATCAGATGGAGCTGGGACGGTCACGCTGCCGCTGGTGGCGCCAGCAGCGATGGTGATCACGGCACCGTTGCTCAGCGTGACGGTGACCGGTGTGCCGGCGGCGTTGGTCAGGGTCGCGGTGTAAACGATGGAACCGCCTTCGGCGACCGAGTCGGTCGCCGACAGGCTGAGGGTGGTGGTGTCCGGGGTGTCGGTCACCGAGGTATCCGCCGACTTGCCGTCGACTTCCAGTTTCTCGTAGTTACCGCCCTTGGCATCGTCAATCTTGACGCTCAAGGAACCGCCACCGGCCAACGCATCGTTCGGCGCGGTGAAATTGACGCTGGCGCTGCTCGCGCCGACCGGAATGGTAATGGTCTGGCCATTCGACAGGGTCACAACCACTGGCGAACCAGTCACCGGAGCAGTGACGGACGCGGTGTACACCACGGTGCCGCCTTCAGCGACGTTCGCCGTGGCAGTCAGCGAAACGGTGCTGGTGTCGATGGTATCGGTGACGGTGGTGACTGCCGGGGTGGTGCTCGGCACCAGGTTCTCGAAGTTGCCACCGGTGGCGGTGGAGATGGTCGCCTGGACCGTGCCCGCGTCTTTGTAAACGTCATCAGATGGAGCTGGGACGGTCACGCTGCCGCTGGTGGCGCCAGCAGCGATGGTGATCACGGCACCGTTGCTCAGCGTGACGGTGACCGGTGTGCCGGCGGCGTTGGTCAGGGTCGCGGTGTAAACGATGGAACCGCCTTCGGCGACCGAGTCGGTCGCCGACAGGCTGAGGGTGGTGGTGTCCGGGGTGTCGGTCACCGAGGTATCCGCCGACTTGCCGTCGACTTCCAGTTTCTCGTAGTTACCGCCCTTGGCATCGTCAATCTTGACGCTCAAGGAACCGCCACCGGCCAACGCATCGTTCGGCGCGGTGAAATTGACGCTGGCGCTGCTCGCGCCGACCGGAATGGTAATGGTCTGGCCATTCGACAGGGTCACAACCACTGGCGAACCAGTCACCGGAGCAGTGACGGACGCGGTGTACACCACGGTGCCGCCTTCAGCGACGTTCGCCGTGGCACTCAGCGAAACGGTGCTGGTGTCGATGGTATCGGTGACAGTGGTGACTGCCGGGGTAGTGCTCGGCACCAGGTTTTCGAAATTGCCACCGGTGGCGGTGGAGATGGTCGCCTGGACCGTGCCCGCGTCTTTGTAAACGTCATCAGATGGAGCCGGGACGGTCACGGTGCCAGTGGTTTTACCGGCGTCGATGGTGATCACGGCGCCGTTGCTCAAGGTCACGGTGACCGGTGTGCCGGCGGCGTTGGTCAGGGTCGCGGTGTAAGTGATCTGGCCACCTTCGGCGACCGAGTTGGTGGCGCTCAGGCTGAGGGTGGTGGTGTCCGGGGTATCAGTTACTGAGGTATCGGCCGACTTGCCGTCGACTTCCAGCTTCTCGTAGTTACCGCCCTTGGCATCGTCAATCTTGACGCTCAAGGAACCGCCACCGGCCAACGCATCGTTGGGTGCAACGAAATTGACAGAACCGCTGCTCGCGCCGACCGGAATGGTGATGGTCTGGCCGTTGGACAGGGTCACGACGACTGGCGAACCGGTGACCGGTGCCGACACGGACGCGGTGTACACCACGGTGCCGCCTTCAGCAACGGCAGACGTTGCGGTCAGGTTCACGGTCGAAGTGTCGATGGTATCGGTGACGGTGGTGACTGCCGGGGTGGTGCTTGGCACCAGGTTCTCGAAGTTGCCACCGGTTGCGTCTTTGATGGTCGCTTCAACGGTTCCGGCGTCTTTATAGACGTCATCCTTCGGTGCATCGACGGTCACGCTGCCGCTGGTGGCGCCAGCAGCGATGGTGATCACGGCACCGTTGCTCAAGGTCACGGTGACCGGTGTGCCGGCGGCGTTGGTCAGGGTAGCGGTGTAAACGATGGAACCGCCTTCGGCGACCGAATCGGTCGCCGACAAGCTGAGGGTCGTGGTGTCCGGGGTGTCGGTCACCGAGGTATCCGCCGACTTGCCGTCGACTTCCAGCTTCTCGTAGTTGCCGCCCTTGGCATCGTCGATCTTGACGCTCAGCGAACCGCCACCGGCAAGGGCATCGTTGGGTGCAACAAAGTTAACAGAGCCGCTGCTCGCGCCGACCGGAATGGTGATGGTCTGGCCGTTCGACAGGGTCACGACGACTGGCGAACCGGTGACCGGTGCCGATACGGACGCTGTGTACACCACGGTGCCGCCTTCGGCGACGTTCGCAGTCGCAGTCAGCGAAACGGTGCTGGTATCGATGGTGTCGTTGACGGTAGTGACCGCAGGCGTATTGCTGGTTACCAGGTTCTCGAAGTTGCCACCGGTTGCGTCTTTGATGGTCGCTTCAACGGTTCCGGCATCTTTATAGACGTCGTCCTTCGGCGCATCGACGGTTACGGAACCGGTGGTTTTGCCGGCGTCGATGGTGATCACGGCGCCATTGCTCAGGGTCACGGTGACCGGTGTGCCGGCGGCATTGGTCAGGGTCGCCGTATAGGTGATCTGACCGCCTTCATCTACAGTGCCGGTCGCAGTGAGCGACAGGTTAGTGGTGTCCGGGGTATCAGTCACCGAGGTATCCGCCGACTTGCCGTCGACTTCCAGCTTCTCGTAGTTGCCGCCCTTGGCGTCGTCGATCTTGACGCTCAAGGAGCCGCCACCGGCCAACGCATCGTTGGGTGCAACAAAATTGACAGAGCCGCTGCTGGCGCCGACCGGAATGGTAATGGTCTGGCCGTTGGACAGGGTCACAACCACTGGCGAACCAGTCACCGGAGCAGTGACGGACGCGGTGTACACCACGGTGCCGCCTTCAGCCACGTTCGCGGTCGCAGTCAGCGAAACGGTGCTGGTGTCGATGGTATCGGTGACGGTGGTGACTGCCGGGGCAGTGCTAGGCACCAGATTCTCGAAATTGCCGCCCGTCGCATCCTTGATCGTTACTTCAACCTGGCCGGCATCTTTATAAACGTCATCGGCAGGGGCGGCGACGCTCACGCTGCCAGTAGTCGCACCTGCAGCGATGGTGATCACGGCCCCGTTGCTCAAGGTCACGGTGACTGGCGTGCCCGCCGGATTGGTCAGGGTCGCGGTGTACAGAATCTGACCACCTTCGGCCACTTCGGTGGACGCCGACAGGCTCAGGCCGGTGTCGTCTTTCGAATCGGTGATGGTGGTGAGTGCCGGCTCGGTGCTCGGGGTCAGTTGCTCGAAATTACCGCCGGTGGTGCCGGTGATCGTGGTGCTGACGGTGCTGCCATTGTTGTAGACGTCGTTGGCCGGGGTATCGACTGTCACGCTGCCGGTGGTCTTGCCCGCTTCGATGGTAATGACCGAGCCATTGCTCAAGGTCACGGTCATCGGTGTGCCGGCCGGATTGGTCAGGGTGGCGGTGTAGGTGATCTGGCCGCCTTCGACAACGCTGCCAGTGGCGCTGAGGCTCAGGCCGGTGTTGTCGATCGAGTCGGTAATGGTGGTGACGGCCGGCGTGGTGCTCGGTACGAGGTTCTCGAAGTTGCCGCCGGTGGTGCCGGTGATCGTGGTGCTGACGGTGCTGCCGTTGTTATAGACGTCGTTGGCCGGGGTATCGACGGTCACGCTGCCGGTGGTCTTGCCCGCTTCGATGGTAATGACCGAGCCATTGCTCAAGGTCACGGTCATCGGCGTGCCAGCCGGGTTGGTCAGGGTAGCGGTGTAAGTGATCTGGCCGCCTTCGACAACGCTGCCGGTGGCGCTGAGGCTCAGGCCGGTGTTGTCGATCGAGTCGGTAATGGTGGTGACGGCCGGCGTGGTGCTCGGTACGAGGTTCTCGAAGTTGCCACCGGTCGCACCGGTGATCGTGGTGCTGACGGTGCTGCCGTTGTTGTAGACGTCATTGGCCGGGGTTTCGACGTTCACGGAGCCGGTGGTTTTTCCGGCTTCGATGGTGATGGTCGAACCATTGGACAGGGTGACGGTGACTGGCGTCTGCGCCGGGTTGGTCAGGGTGGCGGTGTAGGTGATCTGGCCGCCTTCAGTGACGCTGCCGGTGGCGGTCAGGGTCAGGCCGGTACTGTCGACCGAGTCGGTAATGGTGGTGACCGCCGGCGTCGGGTTCGGCACCAGGTTCTCGAAGTTGCCGCCGGTAGCGCCGGTGATCGTGGTGCTGACGGTGCTGCCGTTGTTGTAGACGTCATTGGCCGGCGTCGGAACGTTCACGCTGCCGGTGGTGTTGCCAGCGGCGATGGTGATGATCGAGCCGTTGGACAAGGTGACGGTAACCGGCGTTTGCGCCGGATTGGTCAGGGTGGCGGTGTAGGTGATCTGGCCACCTTCAGTGACGTTTGCGCCCGCTGTCAGTGTGACGGTGGTGGTGTCGACGGTGTCGGTAACCTGGGTCACGGCCGGAACGGTCGGCGGGGTGACCACGATACCGCTGCCGCCCGTGGTGCCGGTGACGGTCACGTCGATCTGGGTCGGATCGTTATAAACAGTGTCGTTCGGCGCCAGCGGAACGTTGACGGTGCCGGTGGTCTGGCCAGCGGTGATCACGATCACCGCGCCGTTGGACAGGGTGATGGTCAGGTCGGTCAGCGGCGCCTGGGTCAGGGTCGCAGTGTAAACCAGCACGCCACCGGCCTCGGTGATGGTCGGCGTGGCGCTCAGGCTCAGGGTTGATTCACGCAGGGCATTGGTGCTGGTATCGGCCGTCTGGCCGCCGGTAGTGTTTTGTGTTGCCGAAGCCGCAGTGGCGAGGCCTGCGGTCGGGAAGCCAATGGTCGGGTCAACCCGGGCAGCGGTTGCCTCCAGGGCCACGAAGCTGTGGCCGCCACCGGCAGCGCCGCCCGCGCTCGCGGCGGTCGGGCCGGCTGCGGTGGCTTCAAGCGCGGTGGTCGGGTCGGCGCCGGCGGCGATGGCTTGCTGCAGTTCGTCAACCGATGGCGCCGCTTGTGCGGTGGCTTGCGCAAGGTCGGTGCTGGAGTCCGGATTGCTGCCGCTCCACTGAGTGTCGCGGCCCAGGTCCAGGGTCCGGCCGTCAGCCAGTTCGAGGGTGATGGCGCCGGCGGCACCGGTGTCCACCTGGTCGCCCACAAACAATCGGTCGCCTTCAACGAGTACGCGGCGGATGCCCTCTGGGGACACCGCGAAAACCTGACCAACAATGCTTTTGACGACGGCAACAACACTGCTCATTGAAGACTCTCCGGGTGTCACGTTCAGTTGACTTCCATGAACCGCTCGGGCGGGTTCGCCGATCGGGCTGGACGTTCTTACAAAATTCGATACATAACTTTGACGATAAAACTGTCAATAATTTGGCTATATTTTTTCGAAATTAACTTTATGCCAAACTATTGACCTTATGGGAGCCATCCTAAACAATCGTCCAGGTAATGTCACATTGATATTTAAGCGGCGACCTGTCCTACAGCGTGTGATCCAGTTCCGATTTTGAACTTTCCGACATACGGTCATTCCGGTTGCCATCATGCGATGCAGCGCCATGTTCTGCAGTGATTCAAGACAAGAAGTCCCGGGAAATTCCAACTATGCGTTTGCACCTGTTCAAGGTTCTACCCTTCGCCTTTGCCGCCAGCGTTGTTCAGGCGCAAACCCTTCCGCAGGCCATGCAACAGGCACTGGATGTCCACCCGGAAATCCAGGCAGCGGTCAACAGTCGGCTGGCCGCGGATTATCAATTAAAGGCTGCAAAAGGTGGATACCTGCCAAAGGTCGACCTGCTGGGCGGTTATGGTCGTGAAGGCACCGACAGCGTTACCACCCGTGCCGCTGGCAACAGCAATCACTGGGAAACGCTGAACCGTAGCGAGTCAAGTTTACGTCTGTCGCAAATGGTTTTTGACGGTTTTGCGACGTCCAGTGAAGTCGGGCGTCAACAAGCCACCGTTAATTCCCGCGCTTATTCCTTGCTGGGCACTTCGGAACGCACCGCGCTGACTGTCGCGCAGGTCTATCTCGACGTGCTGACCCGCCGCGAATTCGTGCGTCTGGCCGAAGACAACCTGAAAAACCACGAACGGATTTTTGATCAGATCAAGTTGCGCACCCAGCGCGGCGTGGGCAGCGGCGCCGACCTCGATCAGGCCGAAGCGCGTATGGCCCAGGCCCGCAACAACCTGATTACCGAGCAGACCAACCTGGCTGACGCCGAGACCAACTTCCTCAGCGCCGTCGGCCAGATGCCCGATCAACTGGAGCGGCCTGCCGATTTCATGGCGCTGTTGCCGGCCAACCTGAATGAGGCACGGGCGCAGATGCTGGAAAACAGCCCGATCCTGCGTTCCGCCGAATCCGATATCGCTGCTGCCGAGAAACAGTACGAAGCCGCCAAGTCGAGCTTCTATCCGCGCTTCGATGCCGAGCTGGGCCGCACCGCCGACAACGACCTTGATGGGCAGAACGGGCACAACAACGAATGGCAGGCCATGCTGCGCATGCGCTTCAATTTGTTCGCCGGTGGCAGCAACAAGGCCGATCTGGAATCCAAGTCCTACCTGTCGAACCAGGCGCTGGATATTCGCAACAACGCCCTGCGCGTGTTGAATGAAGAACTGGGCCTGGCCTGGAATGCCCTGAACAACGCCAACGCCCAGGTGCCGATCGCCCAGCAATATGTCGATCGCAGCGCCAGCGTGCGCGGCGCGTATCAGAAGCAATTCAGCCTCGGCGAGCGGACACTGCTTGACCTGCTCGACAGTGAAAACGAGCTGTTCACCGCTTCCCGTCGGCTGGTCGAGATCAAAAACATTCAGTTATTTACTCAGTACCGAATCAAGGCGACCATGGGCGAATTGCTCAAAAGTCAGGGCGTAGTCGCACCGTTGGCATCCGTTGTGCAAAATGACGTGAAGCCCAAGGTCCAGCTGCCTGGGATGAATTGAGTCCTGCCCCATTTCAACTGTTAGCCAAGAGTGTCGAGCGTGGAATCAGAAGTCAGTCGAGTTCAACTCATTCATGATCCACGCGCGCTGCATGACGATCCATTACTGGATGGCTTGCTAGCCCTTTGCACATTGCACCAGAAGCCGGCCAGCGCGGCGATGCTGACCACTGGCCTGCCGTTGCCCAAGCAGCGTCTGAGTGTCGAGCTGCTGCCCCGCGCGGCTGCTCGCGCCGGGCTGCAGGGGCGGGTGCTGCAACGCAAGCTGGAGCAGATTCCGGCGATTGCCATGCCGGCGCTGTTGCTGCTCAAGGACGGGCGCAGTGCGGTGCTGCTCGGTTGGCAAGGTGAAGACCAGGCCCGCCTGCTGCTCAGCGAAAGCGATGGCGGTGAAGTCTGCGTCAGTCGTGAACTGCTCGCCGACGACTACATCGGCAAAGTGTTCTTTGCCCAACCCCAGCACAAATTCGACGTTAACCATGGCACGCTGATCCCGCGCGCGCGTTCATGGTTTCGCGACACCCTCAAGCGTTCCCGCTGGTTGTACGCCGACGCCATCGCCGCCAGTCTACTGATCAACATCATCGCCATGGCCGCGCCGCTGTTCGTGATGAATGTCTACGACCGCGTGGTGCCGAACCAGGCCGAGTCGACCCTTTGGGTGCTGGCCATCGGCATCACCGGCGCTTATGTGTTCGACCTGATTCTCAAGAGCCTGCGCAGTCTGTGCCTGGACCTGGCCGGCAAGAAAACCGACCTGATCATCTCGGCCACGCTGTTCGAGCGCATCGTCGGCATGGCCATGAAGTACCGTCCGGCGCGAGTCGGCAGCTTCGCCCAGAACATTCATGAGTTTCAGAGCCTGCGCGACTTCCTTGCGTCGCTCACCCTCACCAGCCTGATCGACCTGCCGTTTACGCTGTTGATCTTCCTGGTCATCGCGATCCTCGGTGGGCATCTGGTGTGGATTCCGGTGCTGGCGTTCCCGATTGCGCTGCTGATCGGTTATGCCTTGCAGAAGCCGCTGGTGGCGACCATGGAGCGAACCATGGCCCTGGGCGCCGAACGCCAGTCGAGCCTGATCGAAACCCTCGCCGGCCTTGATGCGGTAAAGGTCAACAACGCCGAAAGCGAACGCCAGTATCAATGGGAACAGACCATCGGCACCCTCAGCCGCCTCGAGTTGCGGGTGAAAATGCTGTCCGGCCTGGCGATGAACATCACCTTGCTGATCCAGCAACTGGCCGGGGTGATCATGATCGTCTTCGGTGTGTACCAGATCATCGCCGGTAACTTGAGCATGGGCGGTTTGATCGCGTGCTACATGCTCAGCGGTCGTGCCCTCAGCCCGTTGGCTTCGCTGTCGGGGCTGTTGACCCGTTACCAGCAGGCGCGGGTGACCATGACCTCGGTCGATCAGATGATGGAGCTGCCCCAGGAGCGCAATTTCGACGAGCGCCCGCTGAGCCGCAAGGTCCTGCAAGGCGCCATTGAATGCCGTCAGCTGACCTTCACCTATCCGAATCAGCAGAACGCCGCGCTGAAGGGCATCAACCTGACCATCAAGCCCGGCGAGAAGATCGGCATCATCGGTCGCAGCGGCTCGGGCAAAAGCTCCCTGGCCAAACTGCTGGTGGGCCTCTATCAACCGGACGACGGCGCGCTGCTGGTCGATGGGGTGGATATCCGCCAGATCGACGTCAGCGAGCTGCGCCACAACATCGGCTATGTGCCCCAGGACATCCAGTTGCTCGCCGGTACGTTGCGCGACAACCTGGTGTCGGGCGCGCGCTATGTCGAAGACGAACTGGTGCTGCAAGCCGCGGAACTGGCCGGTGTCCACGAGTTCGCCCGCCTGCATCCGCAAGGTTATGAGCTGCAAGTCGGTGAGCGTGGGCAGAACCTGTCCGGCGGTCAGCGCCAGAACGTCGCCCTGGCCCGAGCGCTGCTGCTCAACCCGCCGATCCTGTTGCTGGACGAACCCACCAGCGCCATGGACAACACCGGCGAAGAACGCCTGAAGCAACGTCTCGCTGCCGTAGTGGAAAACAAGACTGTGGTGCTGGTGACGCACCGGGCTTCGCTGTTGTCGCTGGTGGATCGCCTGCTGGTGATCGATCGCGGGCAGATTCTCGCCGATGGCCCGAAAGCCGCCGTGATGGAAGCGTTGAAAAAGGGGCAGATCAGTGTTGCTTAAGTCCGGGGTCAAAGAATCCATCCGCCGCTACTTCAAAGGCTCCGCGTCGCTGCAAGGCCAGCCCCTTCCCGAGGTCAACAAAGCGCTGATCGAAGACGCCCCGCGCGTGGTGCGGTTGACGATCTGGGCGATCATCGGCTTCTTCGTGTTCCTGATGCTGTGGGCCAATTTTGCGGTGATCGATGAAGTCACCAAGGGCGACGGCAAGGCGATTCCGTCGTCGAAGATCCAGAAAATCCAGAACCTTGAGGGCGGCATCGTTTCCGAGTTGTTCGTCAAGGAAGGGCAAATCGTCGAGGCTGGCGCGCCGCTGATCCGTCTGGACGACACACGGTTCGCCTCCAATGTTGGCGAAACCGAGGCCGATCGGCTGTCGATGCTGTTGCGCGTGGAGCGCTTGAGCGCCGAGGTCGATGACCGTCCGTTGAATTTCCCCGCCGATGTGCTCAAAGCCGTGCCCGGCCAGGCCGCCAGCGAACAGTCGTTGTATATCAGTCGTCGTCAGCAACTGCACGATGAGATCGGTGGCTTGCAGGAGCAGTTGATCCAGAAGCAGCAGGAGCTGCGCGAGTTCACCTCCAAACAGGCCCAGTACCGCAGCGGTCTGTCATTGCAGCGTCAGGAAATCGCCATGTCCGAGCCATTGGTGGCTCAGGGCGCGGTGTCCCCGGTTGAGGTTTTGCGACTCAAGCGTGCCGAAGTCGAAACCCGCGGCCAACTGGACGCCACCACCCTGGCGATCCCGCGCGCGGAATCGGCGATCAAGGAAGTGCAGCGCAAGATCGATGAGACTCGCGGCAAATTCCGCAGCGAAGCCCTGACCCAACTCAACGAAGCGCGCACCGATCTGAACAAGGCCCAGGCCACCGGCAAGGCGCTGGAAGACCGGGTCAGCCGGACACTGGTGACATCGCCGGTGCGCGGCATCGTCAACAAGTTGCTGGTGAACACCATCGGTGGCGTGATCCAGCCGGGCAGCGACCTGGTGGAAATCGTGCCGCTGGACGACACCTTGCTGGTGGAGGCCAAGATTCGCCCGCAAGACATCGCCTTCCTGCATCCGGGGCAAGACGCCACGGTGAAGTTCACGGCTTACGACTACACCATTTATGGTGGGCTGAAGGCCAAGCTGGAACAGATCGGCGCCGACACCATCACCGACGAAGACAAGAAGACCACTTACTACATCATCAAACTGCGCACCGAGCGCAGCCATCTGGGTACGGATGAAAAGCCGTTGCTGATCATCCCGGGGATGGTGGCGTCGGTGGACATCATTACCGGCAAGAAGACCGTGCTCAGTTATTTGCTCAAGCCGATTATCCGGGCTCGGGCGGAGGCGTTGCACGAGCGGTAATTCTCGGGCGAGGCTGATGGCCTCTTCGCGGGCAAGCCCGCTCCCACAGGGGGCTTTGTGGTCGACACAAATCCAATGTGGGAGCGGGCTTGCCCGCGAAGGCGGCCTCAAAGACGCTGCACGCCAAAAGCCATATCGTTATTCATTAACGGTATTTAAATTTAAATTCTTATACCTATAAAGTCACTTTCCTGCGTACCTGCCGACCAATCGGCGCGCCGCACGACACGAACCAACACGGGACCTCCGTGAGTTTCTGATCGACGCGCGCCCTTGAGCGCGCCGTGCGTGGGAGTGATTTTTATGTCAGCCGTCTCTTTTTCTCCAAAGCCTGCATCAGCAAGCGCCGCCACCCTCGCGTCGCAAACCTTCGAAGTCCGCCCGTTCAGTGGCGCCGTCGGTGCCGAAATCATCGGTCTGGACTTGTCCCGCCCAATCAATGACCAGGACTTCGCCCGCGTCCATCGTGCGCACCTGGATCATCACGTGGTGGTGTTCCGCGACCAACGCATAACCCCCGAACAGCAGATCGCCTTCAGCCGCCGTTTCGGCGTGTTGCAGATCCATGTACTCAAGCAATTCCTGCTGGCCGGGCATCCGGAAATCCTCATCGTTTCCAACATCATCGAAAACGGCCAATCCATCGGCCTCGGTGATGCCGGCAAGTTCTGGCACTCCGATCTTTCTTATAAAGAACTGCCGAGCCTGGGCTCGATGCTGCATGCCCAGGAGCTGCCGTCCGAAGGCGGCGACACGCTGTTCGCCGACATGCACAAAGCCTGGGACAGCCTGCCCGAGGCGCTGCGTAAAGCCGTCGAAGGTCGTTCGGCCGCGCATTCCTACACGGCGCGCTACAGCGAGAGCAAATTCGAGGGCAACTGGCGTCCGACCCTGACGCCGGAGCAACTGGCTCAGGTCGCTGAAGTTGTTCATCCGATCGTCCGCACCCACCCGGAAAACGGTCGCAAGGCGTTGTTCGTCAGCGAGGGCTTCACCACCCGCATCGTCGGTTTGCCGGAAGACGAGAGCAAACAATTGCTCGACGAGCTCTACGCCCACAGCGTGTTGCCGCAAAACATTTACCGCCATCAATGGCAGGCCCACGACCTGGTGTTCTGGGACAACCGCTCGCTGATTCACCTCGCCGCCGGATGCCCCAGCCATCTGCGCCGCAAGTTGTATCGCACCACCATCCAGGGCGACGCGCCTTTCTGATTTCGGAGAACCCTCATGTCCAAACGTCTTCCATTTGCACCGTTGGCCGCCGCTATCGGCCTGGGTTTCAGCCTGCTCGCCGGCAGCCTGTTGGCGCCGACCGTAGCCCACGCCGAGGGTGAAATTCGTATCGCCGAACAATTCGGCATCGTTTATCTGCTGCTCAACGTGGTGCGCGATCAGAACCTGATCGAGAAGTACGGCAAGCAGGAAGGCATCGACATCAAGGTCGACTGGACCCAGCTCTCCGGCGGCTCGGCGGTCAACGATGCGTTGCTCTCCGGCTCCATCGACATTGCCGGTGCCGGCGTCGGGCCGCTGCTGACCATCTGGGACCGCACTCACGGCAAACAGAACGTCAAGGCCGTGGCTTCCCTGGGAAACTTCCCTTACTACCTGGTGAGTAATAATCCAAAGGTCAAAACCATCGCTGACTTCACCGAAAAGGACCGCATTGCGGTGCCGGCGGTCGGGGTGTCGGTGCAGTCGCGCTTCCTGCAATACGCAGCAGCCAAGCAATGGGGCGACAAAGAGTTCAATCGCCTCGACAAGTACACCATCGCCGTTCCGCACCCGGATGCCACTGCGGCACTGATCGCTGGCGGCACCGAGTTGACCGGGCACTTCTCCAACCCGCCATTCCAGGATCAGGCGCTGGAAAACCCTAGCGTGCACGTGGTGCTGAACACCTATGACCTGCTCGGCCCGAACTCGCCGACCGTGTTGTTCGCCACCGAGAAATTCCGTAACGAAAACCCGAAAACCTATAAAGCCTTCATCGCGGCGCTGACTGAAGCGGCCGAGTTCGCTCAGAACGATAAAGGTGCGGCGGCCGACACTTACATCCGCGTCACCAAGGCAAAAATCGATCGCGCGGCGTTGCTGAAAATCATCGACAACCCGCAGTTCGAATTTACCGTCACGCCGAAAAACACTTACCCGCTGGCCGAGTTCCTCTACCGCGTCGGCGCGATCAAAAACAAACCGGATTCGTGGAAGGATTACTTCTTCCAGGACACCAAACCGCTGCAAGGGAGCTGACCGACATGAACGCCCCCTTGCAAGGCCACACGGCCAGCAATCCGATCGCGGCCGCACAAGCGCTGCTGTCGGTCGACCAGGTCAGCCTGGAATACCGCACGCCGGCACGTGTGGTTCGAGCGACCCATCAGGTCAGTTTCGAGGTCGATCCGGCGGACCGCTTTGTATTGCTCGGTCCGTCCGGCTGCGGCAAATCGACGTTGCTCAAGGCGGTCGCCGGGTTCATCCAGCCCTGTGAGGGCGAGATTTGCCTGCAAGGCCAGCGGGTCGATGCGCCGGGGCCGGACCGGATCGTGGTGTTCCAGGAGTTCGATCAGCTGCCGCCGTGGAAAACCGTCAAACAGAACGTGATGTTTCCGCTGCTCGCGTCCAAAACCCTCAAGCGTAAAGAGGCTGAAGAGCGGGCGCTGCACTATCTGGACAAGGTTGGTCTGGCGGCGTTTGCCGATGCCTATCCGCATACCTTGTCTGGCGGCATGAAAGCTCGGGTGGCGATTGCCCGGGCGTTGGCGATGCAACCGAAAATTCTGTTGATGGATGAACCCTTCGCCGCCCTCGACGCTCTGACCCGGCGCAAGATGCAGGAAGAGTTGCTGCTGCTCTGGGAAGAGGTGCGTTTCACGCTGCTGTTCGTCACTCACTCCATCGAAGAGGCGTTGGTGGTGGGCAACCGGATTCTGCTGCTGTCGCCTCATCCGGGGCGGGTACGAGCCGAAGTCCACAGCCATCAATATGATTTGCACAGTCTTGGCGGTGTGGCGTTCCAGGAATCGGCGCGGCGGATTCATCGGCTGTTGTTCGATGAAGGCCAGTCCCCGGAAACCGCCCGTGAGCTGGACTTCGCCGATATTCGCATCGCTTATTGAGACATTGAAAGGAGTGCTCGATGAGCCAGTTACCCTCTGCGCGTCAAGAATTTGAAACCGTTTTGCAGCCGCTGACGAGCGTCCCGCTGGAGCGCGAACTACCCCTCGGCCAGCGTCTTTGGCAGCAGGGCTGGCTGCGCAAAAGCCTGATCCTGATTTTGCTCGCGGTGCTCTGGGAAACCGTTGCCCGTTACCAGAATAACGACCTGCTGCTGCCGAGTTTTCTGCAAACCGCCAGCGCGCTGTACAACGGCCTGCTCAGCGGTGAACTGCTGGGCAAAGTGTGGATTTCGCTGGTGGTGTTGTTGAAGGGGTATCTGATCGGGATTGTGCTGGCGTTTGCCCTGACCACGTTGGCGGTGTCGACACAATTGGGTCGCGATCTGCTGAGCACGCTGACCTCGATGTTCAACCCGTTGCCGGCCATCGCCCTGTTACCGCTGGCGCTGCTGTGGTTCGGGCTGGGGCAGAACAGCCTGATTTTTGTACTGGTGCATTCGGTGCTCTGGGCGTTGGCGTTGAACACCTACGCCGGGTTTCTTGGCGTTTCGGAAACCCTGCGCATGGCCGGGCGCAATTACGGCCTCAAGGGCATGCGTTTCGTATTGTTCATTCTGATCCCGGCCGCGTTGCCGTCGATCCTCGCCGGGTTGAAAATCGGCTGGGCTTTCGCCTGGCGCACATTGATCGCCGCCGAATTGGTATTCGGCGCTACCAGCGGTAAAGGCGGTTTAGGCTGGTACATCTTCCAGAACCGTAATGAGCTGTACACCGACAAGGTGTTTGCCGGGTTGGCGGTGGTGATTCTGATTGGGTTGCTGGTGGAGAATCTGGTGTTCGATACGTTGGAGCGGGTGACGGTGAAGCGGTGGGGGATGCAGCGCTGAGTTTCGCGGTGTCTGATCTGGCCTCTTCGCGAGCAAGCCCGCTCCCACAGTTGATCTTCAGTGGCTGCAGATTATGTGCACGACAACGAACCAATGTGGGAGCGGGCTTGCTCGCGAAGAGGCCGGCCCGATCACCACCTCATCCAGGGATGTTTGCTAGCATTGCGTCTGAATCAATCCAGATCAGTCATGAGTGCTCAGCATGCAACTCCCGGACATGAACCTGTTGGTCGCCCTTGACGCCTTGCTCGACGAGGGCAGTGTGGTGGGCGCCGCGCGGCGGATGAACCTCAGCCCGGCGGCAATGAGCCGGACGCTGACGCGGATCCGCGAGGCCATCGGCGATCCGATTCTGGTACGTGCCGGCCGTGGCCTAGTGCCGACACCCAAGGCGCTGGAGTTGCGCGAGCAGGTGCGGGACCTGGTGGAGCAGGCCGCCTTGCTGTTCCGCTCCGCCGATGACGTGGACCTGGGCAGCTTGCGCCGGCGGTTCAGCATTCGCGCCAATGATTTTTTTGTGGGCGTCTACGGCGGCAAGCTGTTCGACACGATGGAGCGCCAGGCTCCGCATTGCGAACTGCGCTTTGTCCCCGAGGGCGACGGGGACGATGAAGCCTTGCGCGAAGGGCGCATCGATCTGAGCGTCAGCAACAATCGACCGCTGATGCCGGAAGTGAAGGTGCAGAACCTGTTCTCCACCCACTTTGTCGGCCTGGTGCGCGAGGATCACCCGCTGTTCGATGACGAGATCACCGCCGAACGTTATGCCGGCTTTTCCCATATCAGCATGTCCCGTCGCGGGATCGCCCGCGGGCCGATCGACACGGCGCTCAACGCCTTGGGGCTGGAGCGGCGGGTGGCGGTGATTGCGCCGAGTTTCCATGCGGCGATGTTCGCCTTGCCGGATTCCGACCTGATCCTGCCGGTGCCCAAAGAAGCATTGCTGAGTGTGCGACGCCTGGGCTTGAAGCTGCGCTCGTTCACCCTGCCGATCCCGCTGCCGACCCTGATGCTGACCCAGGCCTGGCACCCGCGTTTCGACAAGGATCCGGCGCACCGCTGGATGCGCGAAACGCTCAAGGCCTGTTGTGATGAGACTTGGCTGGCCGCACAGCCCACCTGAGGTTGAACACTGACCCTGTGGGAGCGGGCTTGCTCGCGAAAGCGGTGTGTCAGTCAGCGTTGATGTTGAGGGTGATGGCCCCTTCGCGAGCAAGCCCGCTCCCACAGGGATCTGTATTGCTTTCCCAGATCTAATTGCTGCATGAAACACACTTATAAGCTGCCAATAAGTCAATTTTCGTAAGGCATCGCGCTTCATAAAATGCTTCGGTATCCCCCTTCCGGAGTGTGCAGTACATGACTTCCCTCACGGTCACGGCGCCTCTCGCTGCGGCCAAACCAGCGATCGCCATCACGCCCCCGGTCTTCGGTCCGCGCATCATCATCGGCCTGGTGGGCGTGTTGCTGGCGGTGTTGGTGTCGGGCTTGAACGAGATGGTGACCAAGGTCGCCCTGGCCGACATTCGCGGTGCGTTGGCCATCGGTTACGACGAAGGCACCTGGCTGGTCGCCAGTTACACCGCGACCTCGGTGGCCGCCATGGCGTTTGCGCCTTGGTGTTCGGTGACATTCTCGTTGCGGCGCTTCACCCTGTGCGCCATCAGCGTCTTCACCCTGTTAGGCGTGCTGTGCCCGTTTGCCCCGAATTACGAAAGCCTGCTGGTCATGCGCACCCTGCAAGGGCTGGCCGGCGGCGCGCTGCCGCCGATGCTGATGACCGTTGCCCTGCGATTCCTGCCGGCCAACGTGAAACTCTACGGCCTGGCCGGTTATGCCCTGACGGCGACCTTCGGCCCCGGTCTCGGCACACCGCTGGCCGGGTTGTGGACCGAGTACGTCGGTTGGCAATGGACCTTCTGGCAAATCATCGTGCCGTGCCTGATTGCCATGGCAGCGGTGGCTTACGGTTTGCCCCAGGATCCGCTGCGTCTGGAGCGCTTCAAGTCATTCAACTGGCGTGGCTTGCTGCTGGGGTTTGCGGCGATCTGCATGCTGGTGATTGGCATCCTGCAAGGCAATCGGCTGGACTGGTTCGAGTCGAGCCTGATCTGCGCGCTGCTGGGTGGCGGGCTGCTGTTGCTGGTGCTGTTCCTGATCAATGAGTGGTCACAACCGATTCCGTTCTTCAAGTTGCAAATGCTCGGCATCCGCAACCTGTCGTTCGCATTGTTGACCCTGGCCGGCGTGTTGGTGGTGTTGCTCGCGGTGGTCATCATTCCCTCCAGTTACCTGGCTCAGGTCCAGGGATATCGCCCCATACAGACGGCGCCAATCATGCTGTTGGCGGCGTTGCCTCAGTTGATTGCGCTGCCGTTGGTGGCGGCGCTGTGCAACCTGCGTTGGGTCGATTGCCGCTGGGTGCTGGGGATTGGCTTGAGCATGCTGGCGCTGTCTTGCCTCGGTGGCTCGCAACTGACATCGGTTTGGATTCGCGACGATTTCTACGTCCTGCAATGGCTGCAGATTTTCGGTCAGCCCATGGCCGTGCTGCCGCTGCTGATGCTCTCCACCGGCAGCATCACGCCGATGGAAGGGCCGTTCGCTTCGGCCTGGTTCAACACCGTAAAAGGCCTGGCGGCGGTGATCGCCACTGGTGTAATCGAGGCACTGACCACCGCAAGGCTGCATTTTCACTCGAGCATGCTGGTGGACAACCTCGGTAACTCGCCTCTGGTTGATGACGCCAGCGCGAGTCTTGCTCATCGACTGCATCAGCAAGCCGTGGTGCTGACCTCTTCCGATCTTTATCTGTGCATGGCCGGTGTCGTTGTGGCGCTGATCCTGCTGATTTTCTGGCTGCCGACGCGGATCTATCCACCGCGCGCGCCAACTTGAACGCTTCACTGAAACAGAAGGTTTTTATGACGATTCAATCCAGGCAAAAAATGGCTGTTGGCATTGCCGCGGCGATGGCGGTCGGCGTGTTGATTTATCTGCTGGCGCCGGGCGTGTTCGGCAAACGCACGCAGCAGAACACCAACGATGCATTCGTTTCGGCGGACTTCACCCTGGTGGCGCCGCGCGTAGCGGGGTTCATCAAGGAAGTGCTGGTGGAGGACAACCAACAGGTCAAGGCCGGGCAGTTGCTGGCGTTGATCGACGACCGCGACCTGCGCGCCGCCGCCGAGGCTGCCGACGCGCAAACTCTGGTGGCCAGGGCACAGCTGCAGAACGCCCGGGCGACCCTGGAGCGCCAGGCGTCGGTGATCGCGCAGGCCCAGGCTACGGTAGTCTCGGAGAAGGCGGAAATGGCTTTCGCCGAGCATGAACTGAACCGCTACAACCACCTCGCCGGGGTGGGCGCCGGCACGGTGCAGAATGCCCAGCAGGCGCGCACGCGCATCGATCAGGCCACCGCTCGGTTGGCCCATGCCACAGCGGTGCTGGCGGCGGAGCGCAAACAAGTGGAGATCCTGACTGCCCAGCGCGATGCCGCCGAAGGTGGACTGAAACGAGCGCAAGCGGCGCTGGAAATAGCCAGTTATGAACTGTCCTATACGCGCATCGTTGCCCCCCAGGACGGCATGGTCGGCGAGCGTGCGGTGCGGGTCGGCGCCTATGTCACACCAGGCAGCAAGATGCTGGCCGTGGTGCCGTTGGAACGGGCGTATGTGGTCGCCAATTTTCAGGAAACCCAACTGACCGACGTACAGCCGGGGCAGGACGTGCAGGTGCGTGTCGACAGCCTTGGTGGCGAAGCCCTGCAGGGCCGCGTCGAGAGCATCGCACCGGCCACCGGCGTGACCTTCGCCTCGGTCAAACCGGACAACGCCACCGGCAACTTCACCAAGGTGGTGCAACGGATTCCGGTGAAAATCGTTCTGGAGCCGGGGCAACCGTTGGCCGAGCGGTTGCGGGTGGGGATGTCGGTGGAGGCGAGTATTGATACTGCCAGCGCTGGCGAGCATGAGGTTGCGCAACGATGAAGATTTTTGTTGATAGGGCTGACGTCTTCGCGAGCAAGCCCGCTCCCACAGTCGATCTGCTGGGTGCCCAGGCTTTATGCTCGAAAGGAGATCCAGTGTGGGAGCGGGCTTGCTCGCGAAGAGGCCAGTGGCCTCACATCCCCCTTTATGCCTTGCTGGTCATGAGCCTTTCGGCTTGCACCGTCGGCCCGGACTTCCAAAAACCTCAGCCGCAACAAGTGGCCCAATGGTCCAAACCAACCAAAGCCGCCGCCAGTCAGGTCGCTCCCGCCGAAATGGACGAACGCTGGTGGGAAGTGTTTCACGATCCGAAACTCTCGGCCCTGACCCAACGCGCCCTGACCGACAACCTTGACCTGAAACTCGCCAGCAGCCGCCTGCAGCAAAGCCGCGCCGCACGCCAGGTGATCACCGCCGAGCGCTATCCCAACACCGCCGCCACCGGCAGCTACGGGCGCAAACGCAACAGCGGGGAAGGCCTGAACGATCCGTCGGGCAACAACGGCGACTCGGCGTACAACCTGTGGGACGCCGGTTTTTCCGCCTCTTGGGAACTGGATTTCTGGGGCCGGGTGCGCCGCGAAACCGAAGCCGCCAATGCCACCCTGGAAATGGCGGAAAACGATCGCCGTGGCGTACTGCTGTCGGTGCTCGCCGAAACCGCTCAGGACTATATTCAGCTGCGCGGCGTACAAAGCACCCGTGCCGTCACCGAGCAGAACCTCGACGTCGCCCGGCACAGTTTGAAACTCTCGCAACTGCGCCTGGCCGATGGTGTTGCGACGGATCTGGACATTGCCGAAGCCGCTGCGCAAGTCGCGGCCATCGAATCACGTTTACCCGCGCTGGAGCAGCGTCAGTCGCAACTGATCAATGCGCTGAGCCTGTTGATGGGCGAACCGCCGCAAGCGTTGTCCGCCGAGTTATCCACAGACGCTCCCGTGCCGCAAACCCCGCGCCAGGTTGCCATCGGCTTGCCGTCGCAATTGGCCGAGCGCCGCCCGGATATCCGCCAGGCCGAAGCCCGACTGCATGCCGCTACCGCCAGCATCGGCGTGGCCAAAGGCGACTTCTATCCGCGGATCACCCTGTCGGGCAACATCGGCTCGCAAGCCCTGCAACTGAGCGATTTCGGCTCCTGGGGCTCGCGCTCGTTCAGCATCGGTCCGCAATTGAGCCTGCCGCTGTTCGACGGCGGTCGGCTGCGGGGCGTGTTGCACCTGCGCGAAGCCCAACAACAGGAAGCGGCCCTGGCTTACCAGCAAACCGTGCTGCGGGCCTGGCATGAAATCGACAATCAACTCACCGCCTACAACGCCAGCCAATTGCGCCGCGACAGCCTCGCCGAAGCTGTGCGCCAGAACCAGATCGCCCTGCGCACCGCGCAACAGCAATACGTCGAAGGAGTGGTGGATTTCGTCAACGTCCTGACCGTGCAAGGCGAATTGCTGGCGACCCAGCAGCAGTGGGTCGAGAGCTCGACCGGGGTGTCGTTGGCGATGGTCGGGTTGTACAAGGCGTTGGGTGGGGGATGGGAGTCGGTGTATCCGGTGGCGGAGATGGCGCAGCGTTGATATGGATGATTTGTATGGAAATTAATACCTATCCGCCAACGCGCGCTCCAACCAATGATGGCCATCCGCTTGACGCGCCCCCCCGCTGTCGTAGACTCCGCTCATCCGTCAGGGAGTTACGGTTATGCGGCGTTTTCGTATTTGGGTTGCGGGATTAACCTTTGTAACGTGCGTAGTACAGGCGCAAACGCCTGCGCCAGACGATCCGTTGCTGGAAAGCAACGCGGTCGGCGGTAACGCGTCAGCCAGCAGTGAGGCCCGTGGTGTGTTGCGAGCCCGGGATCAGGCGGTGCTCGCCAGTGAGTTGTCCGGGCGGATTGTCGAGTTGCCATTCAGTGAGGGCGAGTCGTTCAAAAAGGGCGACACCCTGGCGCGGTTTGACTGTTCGGCTTATCAGGCTCAGCTCAACGCGGCTCAGGCCGCCAACCGTGGTGCCGGTGAGGAGTTGGCCCATAATCGGCAACTGGCGGCGCTGAATTCGGTGGGGCGCTTTGAAGTGGCGCGGGCCGAGGCCAAGGTCAGCGAAACCCAGGCGCAATCTCAGGTTTATCAGGTTCAGGTCAAGCGTTGCAGCGTGGTCGCGCCGTTTGATGGCCAGGTCGTCGAACGCAAGGTCAAGCGCTATGAAAGCGTTGCCGCCGGCACGCCGTTGCTGGACGTGGTCGATAACCGCACCCTGGAAATTCATCTGTTGGTGCCGTCACGCTGGATGGGCAAGCTCAAGCCCGGCCAGACGTTCAGTTTTGTCCCCGATGAAACCGGTCGGCCGCTGGATGCCACGGTCAAGCGCCTCGGCGCGCGGATCGACGAAGGCAGCCAGACCTTGCTGCTGGTGGCGACGCTGCCCAACGCCAGCGGCCTGTTGGCCGGCATGAGCGGAACGGCGCGTTTCGCGGAGCTCAAATGAACGCGCCGGTGACGGGCGGCCCCGAGCAGGTATTCGCCAGATTTCTCGACCTCGAACGCCAGACCCGCGCCGCTCGCAATCCTGCGCAACTGGCTTACAGCCTGGTCAATGACGGCCAGGCGCTGTTCGGTTTTCGCCATGCCGCGTTGTTAATCGCCGGCAAGGTGCAGGCGGTGACCGGTGTCAGTGCGGTGGAGCCGAATGCGCCGTTCGTGGCGTTTGTCGAGCAAGCGGTCGCGCAGCTGTTCAAGCTCGATGTGCTGAAACAGGCGCGGGTGATCGCGCCCGATTTGCTTGGCGAAGCGATTCAGGCCGATTGGCAAAGTCTGTCGGCCGCTCAGGTGTTCTGGTTGCCACTGATTGATCATCAAGGCGAGATTTTCGGCGGGCTGTGGCTGGCGCGGGATGTGCCGTGGAACCCGTCCGAGCAAGTATTGCTGTCGCAACTCGGCGACACCTACAGCCATGCCTGGCTGGCGCTGCAACCGCGCAAGCCCTGGCGACTGCGCTGGACGCGCAAGCGTCAGGTGGCACTGGTCGCCGTGTTGTTGCTCGGATTGCTGATTCCGGTGCGCCAATCGGTGCTGGCACCCGCCGAAGTCGTCCCGTTGGGCGGCCGGGTGGTCGCGGCGCCGCTGGACGGGGTGATCGCCGAGTTCCTAGTCAAACCCAACCAGACGGTGAAAACCGGTGATCTGCTGCTGCGCTTCGAAAGCACCACGCTCAAGGCTCAGGCCGATGTGGCCGAGCGCGCCTTGGGCGTCGCCGAGGCGGAACTCAAGGCCAATTCTCAACGCTCCTTCGCCGATGCCGAATCCAGTTCGAAAATCGATCTGCTGGCGGCTCGCGTGGAGCAGAAACGCGCCGAACGGGATTACGCCCGTGAACTGCTCAAGCGCAGCGAAGTGCGTGCCGAGCGGGACGGCATCGCGGTGTTCGCCGACGCCGAGCGCTGGACCGGCAAACCGGTGCAGACTGGCGAGCGGCTGATGGAGCTCGCCGACCCGAATCAGGCCGAGTTGCGCATCGAATTGGCCGTCGGCGATGCGATTGCCTTGGAGCCGGGGGCGCAGGTCGCACTGTTTCTCGACAGCGATCCGCTGCAGCGGCACCAGGCCAGACTCGAACGTTCGGCCTATGAAGCGCAGCCAACGGCTGCCGGGCAATTGGCTTATCGACTGGATGCGACGTTCGACGGCGCACCGCCGCGCATCGGTTTGCGTGGCACCGCGAAGGTCTTCGGCGACCGTGCGCCACTGGCGCTGTACCTGTTGCGTCGACCGCTGGCCGGGTTGCGTCAGAGTGTGGGCTTTTAGATGAGCCTGCCGAGCCTGCGGGCAGACCTGCAATTGTCGACGGCGGCGCCTGCCCTCGACGGGTCACCGTGCTGGACCCTGGCCGATCCGGTGCGTGGGCGTTACTTCAAACTCGGCGCGGCGGCGATGCGCTTGCTGCGTCATTGGTCCCTGGGTGATCCCGAGCAGGTGCTACGTGCCGCCAACCGCGAGCCAGGGCTGCCACTGGACGGCGCGGCGCTTGAGCAATTGCTGGAGTTTTTGCGCGGCCACGACCTGATCAGCGCCCTCGACCCATCGCAGCGTGCCAGTTACAGCCTGAAGGCCGCGGCTCAGCGCCAGAGCCTGTGGAAAATCCTGCTGCATCAATACCTGTTTTTCCGGATTCCGCTGTGGCGACCGGACGCTTTTCTCAATCGCGCCTGGCCGTGGCTGGAGCGTTTCGGCCCGCGCGCGTTGCGCTACGGATTGCCCGCGACACTGGGGCTCGGAGTGTTTCTGGTGTCGCGGGACTGGCAGCGATTCATCGCCACCTTTCCGCACCTGTTCAGCCTCGGCGGTGCGTTGGCGTTCGCCGTGGCGCTTTTTTTCGCCAAGCTGTGCCATGAGTTCGGCCACGCCTTCATGGCTAAGCGCGCCGGTTGTCGGGTGCAGAGCATGGGCGTGGCGTTCATGGTGCTGCTGCCGATGTTCTACACCGATGTCAGTGATGCCTGGCGCGTCAATGATCGACGAGCGCGGTTGCTGATCGGTGCCGGCGGGGTATTGGCGGAACTGGTGTTGGCGTGTATCGCGCTGCTTGCCTGGTCACTGCTGCCCGATGGCCCCGGGCGCACGGCGGCGTTCATGCTCGCCAGTGCGACCTGGATCACCACGTTGGTGATCAACCTCAACCCGTTCATGCGCTTCGATGGCTACTTCTTGCTCAGCGATTACTGGGAAGTGGACAACCTTCAGGGCCGGGCCTTTGCCTTGTGTCGCTGGCGGCTGCGCGAATTTCTGTTCGGCTACGGGGCCCCGGCGCCGGAGCCGTGGTCATCGAAGATGCAGCGGCGTTTATTGATCTGGGGATACGGCTCGTGGCTGTGGCGCGCGGCGTTGTTTTTCGGGATTGCGCTGGCGGTCTATCACCTGTTCTTCAAGGTGTTGGGGATCTTCCTGATGCTGGTGGAACTGGTGTGGTTCATCTTTCTGCCGATCCTGAGCGAGTGGCGGCAATGGTGGAGCCGTCGCGAACAAGCACATGCGCCTCGGGTGCTGCTTAGCGGTTTGACCTTGCTTGGGCTGTTGTTGCTGCTGGCGGTGCCGTGGCGCAGCGCGGTGGAGTTGCCGACGATGCTGGAGGCCGGGCGCGCCAGCGCTCTGCACGCGCCAGTGGCGGCGCGGGTCAAAACGGTGAATGTGCATGACGGCCAGGTTGTCGCCCAGGGCGAAGTGCTGATCGAGCTGGAGTCACCGGACCTGGACTCACGCCAGGCCATCGTCCGTCGCGAGATCCAGATTCAGCAATTACAGATGCGTCGTCAGGCCGGTCGCAGCGAAACCGCGGCCGACGCCGGAATCGTCGAGCAGCGCCTGGCGGAAGCAGTGGCTGAATACCGAGGCCTGGTCGCCCAGCGCGAGCGGCTGCTGTTGCGTGCGCCTCACGCCGGCAAGGTACGCGATCTGCTGCCACAGTTGACGGTCGGGCGCTGGCTTTCGACCAAAGATCCGTTGGCTCGGGTGGTCGAAGACGGCGCGCGGTTGCGCGGTTATCTGGCCGAAGCCGAGCTCTGGCGTGTCACTCCGGGTGCTCGCGGGCGTTTCATCGCCGATGACCCGATGCACCCGGCGATCGCCGTGCAATTAAGCGAAATCGATACCAACGGCGCGGCTTATGTCGATCAAGAGGCGCTGACTTCCGATCACCATGGGCCGATTGCCGTGCGCCGGGATCAGCATCAGCGCGCCGAGCCGGTGCAGGCACAGTACGGCGCGCGGCTGGGGATCCTCGAAGAGACGCCGACGCCGGTGCAACCTTTGCGCGGCATTGTGGTGTTGCAGGGCAGCGGCGAATCGTTGCTGGGCGTTGCCTGGCGGCGCCTGGCGGCCCTGGGGGTCAGGGAAAGCGGTTTCTAAGGGAGAACAGCGATGGCGAAAACCGAATCAGTGGCAGCGGACGGCTTGGTGGTCAGGCCTTCGCGGGCCAGCGATGGACCTTTTCTGCACAGCCTTTACCAGGCGGCGCGGCCGGATCTGCAATGGATCGACGGCGAGCAGGAAGCGGTCCAACAGGTGGTTGCCCAGCAATTCAATGTGCAGGAACAAGGGCTGGGGGAGAACTTTCCCAACGCCATGCATTACGTGATCGAGAAACTCGACACGGCCATCGGCGCGCTGACCACCGACTTCGGTCCCAATGAAATTCGCGTGCTGTACCTGGCGTTCATCCCCCAGGCCCGAGGCCGGGGTTACGGGCGGACGGTGCTGCAAGGCGTGCAAAAAGCCGCGCAACAAATCCGTTGCCCGGTGGCGACGGTGGTCTGGGCCAACAATTCCCATGCGCGCCAGCATTACCTGGCGCTGGGGTTTCAGGTCGAAGAGCGCAACCCGGCGGCGGAGCGGTTGGTGTGGTACCCGCAGGGTTGAATCCACCTCCAATCTATTGTGGGAGCGGGCTTGCTCGCGAAGGGGGCGTGTCAGTCAATATGGTTGTCGACTGACACGCCCCCTTCGCGAGCAAGCCCGCTCCCACAAAGTTCTCAGTTGAAGGCGATGTAGAAATAACCCACGTCGGGATCCCGCCCCATGGTCGGTACTCGCGAAACGAAAATATTTTCCACCTGGCCCAGTTCCGGCAACTCCAGCGCACACAAGCCATCGACAAAGTCGGTGGGTTGCAGGCTGTTGAGCTCGACGCTGAAGGGCATGCGCTCGCTTTTGGGCATCTGTGAATGGGGTGTTTCTTTCAGGGTGTCGATATGGATCGGTAATTCACTGCCATCGGGCAGCCGCAGCGTCCCGGTCTTGCCCAGCAGTGCTTGAAAATGGTGGCTTTGAACCTGTTGCAGCATGGCATCCCTCCATCAAGCAAAAGTGGCCGGGGGGTGTGCATCCCCCGGCCAGCCCATCAGTTACGCGAAGGGAACAATCCGTTCAGGGCGATGCTGAAGTTGAGCACCAGGAACGGGTTCATCACCGTCATGGGTAAACCATTGCCGGCGGACGAGATTTCCCCCGTCACCGTGCTGGTTACACCCTTGAGCGGCACGGCCGCGGCACCTTGCTGATCGGAGTAGATGCTCGCCGAGCCGGGCCCGCCACCCGAGGCGCCGATGTACGAATTGGTCGCGGTCGGGTTGGTGACCGGGTTGCTCGCCGGGCTGGCCAGTTGCAGGGTGGTGGTGGCCGTGAGCCCGGACAGGGCGTGGGTGTGGTTGGGCAGGTTATTGATGGTCGCGGTGACGTTCTCGGTCCCGGAGACTTCGCCGATGACGCGCGGGGTCAGGCCCAGGCCATTGCCCTGGGCAATCGGCATGCGGCCCTGCAGGTTGGGCAGCATGAAATTGGTGGTGCCATTGCCTCCATAGTAGGTTCCCAGCAGTGAGAACAGCGCTTGGTATTGCGAGATCGCCAGCGTCTGGCCGTAGCACAGGGCCCAGCCGTTGGGGGCGAAGTTAAAGGCGAAAGGTTGGATAGTGCCCATGAAGACTTCCATAGTTCCTCATCCCTCAGGTTAGTGTCTGATATGTCACATTGCAGGCCCGGTTATCCGGGCGGATCGCAGTGATCAGCCGACTCCGTTCATCTCCGTGGCTGGGTCACGCCACGCCAAAGCGTAGACGCTGATCGGAATGATTGCCGGACGTCGTCCGTCGTAAAGCCAGCATCGACGACGGGCCTGAGCCTGTCCTACAGTGCTTGAGAAACTTCGCAATTCATTGGGTGGTGGCAAGGGGAGGCAATGGAGGCGCGTAGAGAAACACCGCTGGGTGACACTCAGGATCCGCACGCGACACCGGGCTCGTGGGCGGCTGCCCGCCGCTTGCTGCGATGGGCACGGGAGCACTGGCTGCTGCCGATCCTGGCATTGGCTGCGCTGGTGCGTTTTTACGACCTGACGGCGGCGGCGATCTGGGGTGACGAAGGGTCCAGCCTGTTGCTGAGCCAGTACTCCCTGGCCGGGATCTGGGAACACGCAGCCCATGATGTGCATCCGCCGCTATATTTCATGCTGCTGCATGGCTGGATGGAGCTGTTCGGCGACGGCATTTTTTCGATTCGTTGCCTGAGCGCGCTGCCGGGGATTGCCACGGTCGGGCTCGGTGTCTGGCTGGTGGACCTGCTCGCGACCCGCCGCGCCGCGTTGCTGGCCGGGGTTCTGCTGGCGCTGTTGCCGACGGCGGTGCGGTATAGCCAGGAAGTGCGGATGTATTCGCTGTTGGGGATGTGGCTGATCGGTGCCACGATCGCCCTGGTGTACTGGATAAAACGGCCACAACGCACGCGCTATCTGGTGATCTACACCCTGCTGATGACAGTTGCGTTCTACACCCATTACTTCACCGCGCTGTGCGTGCTGTGTCACTGGTTGTATCTGGGCCTGATCCGTGTGCAACCAGGGTATCGGCTGCGGCACATTCAGCGCTCGGGCTGGTGGTTGGCCAATGTGGCGATTGTGCTGTTGTACCTGCCGTGGGTGCCCAGCCTGATCGATCTGATCCAGCACTTGGATCTGCTCAAGGCCAATGGTGATGTGGGGTGGGAGCCCCCCGTCATGCTCGACTCATTGCCGTCGATGATCTGGTCGCTTCTGATCCAGGACGATGGCGAGAACCTGCCCACGCTGATTTTTATCGCGCTGCCATTGGCATTGGTGGCCCTGGCGGGCGTGGCGCTGGCCCGCGACCGCAGTGTGTTCCGTGGCAGTGCGCTGGCGGTGATCTACACCGCGGTCCCGTTATTGCTGGTGTTTGCGGTGTCGTTCATCTCGCCGGTGTTCATCGAGCGTTACCTGACCGCTTACGCCTTGGGTCTGCCGATGGTTGTCGCGCTGGCCGTCGATCGCTTGTACGCAGACTTCAAGGTCGTGGCGCTGGCCGTGCTGCTGCTGTTTGCCGGTGTCGAGCTGGTGGGGGTGAAGAACAATGCCACGGTGGATACTGAGGATCAGATCAGCGTCATGGTCAACCACGTGAACCAGCACTTCATGCCCGGTGACCGAATCGTCACCAGCGACATGCTCTGGTACCTGAGTTACGTCTATTACAACCAGACCAGCACCAAACCGATGCTGTACACGCCACCATTGGCCGATGGCCGGTCGAGCCGGCCGAACGCCTACGGTTTCGGTACGCTGGTGACCAATGACATCTACCTGGATAGCCTCGGCACCTTGCCCAAAGGCACTGGTCGGGTATGGCTGGTCGGTAGCATCGAGGGGGCGGACGAGTTCGCTCCATTGCCCGCGGGCTGGCGACGCGTCGACGAAGCCCGGGGGGGAGGCGCCGTGGCACGCTTGTATGTGCTGAAGTAATTCGTGGTTGCAGGGCTTAAACGATTCAACTTTTAAACAGTTATATAAATTGCGTTTTCCAGTCGATTTAGCTCCGATTTGATATCAAAACACCACTAGCTGTAAGGCCATTCATGGTCTACGCTCCGTCGTACAAAGGACTGAATGACGGGTGAATGGATTGCAGCAATTCCACTTTATCTCCGGCTTGCCGCGCTCGGGCTCGACCCTGCTTTCTGCGATTCTTTTGCAGAATCCGCGTTTTCATGCCGGCATGACCAGCCCCGTGGGCGCACTCTTTTCCGGCGTTCTGGAGCAATGCAGCGCCGGCAGCGAATTCGGTGCGGTGATCGACACCGCTATGCGTCGCCGCCTGTTGCGTGGCCTGTTCGATTCTTACTATGCCGACAAGGCCGACAAACCGGTGGTGTTCGACACCAACCGCTTGTGGAGTTCGCGCCTGCCGGCGATCAGCGATCTGTTCCCTCAAGCCAAGATCATTGCCTGTGTGCGCAATGTCGCCTGGGTCATGGACAGCATCGAGCGCCTGTACCGCGCCAATCCCTTTGAAAACACCAAGTTGTTCGGCGATGCAGTCGAACGCAACACGGTCTACAGCCGCTGCGAAACCCTGGCCCAACGCAATCGGTTGGTGGGTTTTTCCTGGGCCGCCCTCAAGGAAGCCTATTACGGCGAACACGCCGACTCACTGCTGATCATCGATTATGACCTGCTGAGCCAGGCGCCAGAGCGGGTGATGCGGCTGGTCTACGACTTCATTGGTGAACCCTGGTTCGAACATGATTTCGATCATTTGGCCTACGACGCGCCGGAATTCGACCAGGCCCTTGGCCTCTCGGGGCTGCACAAGGTGAAGGCCAAGGTCCAATTGCAGTCCAGGCGCACGATCCTGCCGCCGGATTTGTTCAAGCAATACGCCGAGTTGTCCTTTTGGCTCGATGGTTCAGCCAGCGCCGCCAATGTCATTCGTATGAAAGCCGACGCCGCGATCAGTTGATCGCGGCGTTTTCATTGATCTGTCAAAAGTTCGAGTCCGGGTGAGCAGCATGTGGTGGAGCAAAGGCAAGTCGCGGGTTACCGAAGGCGCACGAGCGCTGGCCTCGCCAATGATCATGTCATTGGAGCCCCGCATGCTGTTCGACGGCGCGGTAGCCGCCACGGTGGCCGATACCGCCCAGGCTGACACCCATGCCACGGCCGACGCGGTCAAGGCACCGACCGCCGATCAGCCGGTCGCCAGCAAGGACACCCACGGCCAGGCCGATGCCACGCCAACCCCGACACCTGTCGCGGTGCCGGGGCAAAGCGTGGTGTTCGTCGATTCGCGGGTCAAGGACGCCGACAGCCTGCTTAAAGGCGTCGCGCCTGGCACTCAGGTGGTTCAGCTGGACGCGAGCAAGGACGGCTTGCAGCAGATTGCCGACTACCTCGATACCCATCAAGGCATCAGTTCGGTGCAGATCATCGCCCACGGCAACGCAGGCGATCTGTGGCTGGGTAACAGTTATCTGTCGGCCGATAACGTCGCGGCCCGCAGCGCCGTGCTGGCGGAAATCGGCAAGGACATGAACGTCGGCGGCGACATCATGATCTACGGCTGCTACACCGCCGAAGGTGAGCGTGGTTTGAGTTTCGTCGACTCGCTGGCGCAACTGACCGGCCGTGATATCGCCGCTTCCAGCAACCGCACCGGGGTCGGTGGCGACTGGAATCTGGAAATTGCCACCGGCAACATCGAAAGCGCCAACGTGCTCTCGACCACGGCCATGAGCGAGTATCAGTGGGGCCTGGCCACCTGGACTGCCACCAACAACGCCAACACGGGCGTCGGCTCGTTGCGTGCCGCCCTCGCCTCGGCGCAGAACGGCGATATCGTCACCTTCAGCGGCAGCATGACGGTGCAGTTGACCTCCGAACTGTTGATCAACAAGAACGTCACCGTTGATGGCGACTTGAACAACGATGGCGCGGCGGATGTGATTCTCGATGGTCAGTACCAGACCCGAGTGATTGAAGTGAGCTCAGGCAGTATCGTCACGCTCGATGGCCTGGTGATCACCCGTGGCCTGGTGTCGGGCAATGGCGGCAACGGCGGCTACGGTGCCACGGGCGCGATGGCCGGGGGGATTTTCAACGCCGGGGTTCTGACCCTGAACAACGTTACCGTGACCTCCAACGGGGCTTCCGGTGGTGGCGGTGGCGGCGGTGTCACGGGCGCTTTTTACGGCGGTGGCGGCGGTGGCGGCGGCGGTTTGGGCGGCCAGGGCGGCGGGCACGGCGGTTCGGCAGGGCCGGGCACCGGCACATTGGGCGGCCAGGCGGGCAGCGGCGGTGTCGGTGGTTATGGCGGCGGTTATGACGCCACCCACATGGGCGGTCGCGGTGGTTCCACCACTGGCGGTGCTGGCGGGGTGGGCGTTTCCTATTACAGCAACGGCGGTAACGGTGCGACGGCCACCAATGGCACGATTTCCATTGGCGGTGGCGGCGGCGGGGCCGGTTGGGACAAGGTAGGTGGCGCCGGCGGCAACGCTGTGGGCGGGATCTACAACGCCAGCAGCGGCACCATAACCGTCATCGGCACGTCGACCATCAGCAACAACATCGGCGCCGGTGGCGGCGGTGGCGGTGGTGGCGGCCAAGGCAGCAATGCCAGTAATGGCGGCATTGGCGGTCGGGGCGTCGGTGCGATCTGGAACAAAGGCACGCTGCTGATCACGGCCGCCAACTTCGCGGCCCTGGCCGGTAATGCCGCAGCCAGTGGTGCAGGCGGTACCGCGCAGGGCGGAGGTTCAACCGGCACCTCGCCGACCTCCTTCTCGACTATCTACAACGACGGCGGTGTACTCAACACCGCGTATTCGCCACCGCCGACTGCGACCATTGTGGTCGCTGATACCACGCTGAGCATCGGCGAAACGTCCTTGGTGACGATCACGTTCTCCGAGGCCGTGACCGGTTTCACCAACGCGGACTTGACCATCGCCAACGGCACCTTGACGGCGGTAACCAGCGGCGATGGCGGCATCACCTGGACGGCAACGTTCACCCCGTCCGCCAGTATTTCCGATACGACCAACGTCATCACCCTGGACAACACCGGCGTGATAAACGGCCTGGGCACCGCCGGCGTCGGCACCACCAACTCCAATAACTACACGGTCGACACCGTACGCCCGACGGCCAGCATCGTGTTTGCCGACACGGCCCTCAAGGTGGGTGAAACCTCGCTGGTGACCATCACCTTCAACGAAGCGGTCACCGGCCTCACCAACGCCGACCTGACCATTGCCAACGGTACACTCACTGCGGTGAGCAGCAGTGACGGCGGCCTTACCTGGACGGGGACCTTCACCCCGACCGCCAGCATCACCGACGCGACCAACCTGGTCACCCTGGACAACACCGGGGTCAGCGACCTGGCGGGCAACGCCGGGAGCGGCACCACTGATTCGAACAACTACGCCATCGACACGGTGCGCCCGACCGCGACCCTGGTGGTGGCCGATACCAGCCTGAGTGTTGGTGAAACCTCGCTGGTGACCATCACGTTCAGCGAAGCGGTCAGCGGCTTCACCAATGCCGATCTGTCGATTGCCAACGGTACGCTCACGGCGGTGAGCAGCAGCGATGGCGGCATCACCTGGACCGCGACCTTCACGCCTTCGGCCAGCGTCAATGACACGACCAACCTGATCACCCTGAACAACACCGGGATCAGCGATCTGGCGGGCAACACCGGGAGCGGCACCACCGATTCGAACAACTATGCGATCGATACGCTCCGTCCGACCGCGACCATCGTGGTGGCGGACAATGCGCTGAAAATCGGCGAAACCTCACTGGTGACGATCACCTTCAGCGAAGCGGTGAGCGGTCTCACCAACGCCGACCTGACGATTGCCAACGGTACGCTCACGGCGGTGAGCAGCAGTGACGGCGGCATCACCTGGACGGCGACCTTTACCCCGACCGCCAGCATCAGCGACACAACTAACCTGATCACCCTGGACAACACCGGGGTCATCGATGCTGTCGGCAATGCCGGCAGCGGCACGACCGACTCCAACAACTATGCGATCGACATGGTGCGCCCGACGGCCACCATCGTGGTGGCGGACAATGCGCTGAAAATCGGCGAAACCTCGCTGGTGACCATCACCTTCAACGAAGCGGTCACCGGCCTCACCAACGCCGACCTGACCATCGCCAACGGTACGCTTACCTCGGTAAGCAGCAGCGACGGCGGCATCACCTGGACCGCGACGTTTACTCCTTCGGCGAGCATCAACGACACCACCAACCTGATCACCCTGGACAACACTGGGATCAGCGACCTGGCGGGCAACGCCGGCAGCGGCACCACCGACTCCAACAACTACGCCATCGACACGGTGCGCCCGACCGCCACGATTGTGGTGGCCGATACAACGCTGACCGCGGGTGAAACCTCGCTGGTGACCATTACGTTCAGCGAAGCGGTCAGCGGTTTCACCAACGCCGACCTGACTATCGCCAACGGTACGCTGAGCGCGGTGAGCAGCAGCGACGGCGGTGTCACCTGGACGGCGACCTTCACGCCTTCGGCGGGCATCAACGACACCACCAACCTGATCACCCTGAACAACACCGGGGTCAGTGATCTGGCGGGCAACACCGGCAGCGGCACCACCAATTCGAACAACTACGCCATCGACACCGCCCCGCCGACCGCGACCATCGTGGTAGCCGACAACGCTCTGAAAATCGGTGAAACCTCACTGGTGACCATCACCTTCGATCAGGCGGTAACCGGTTTCACCAACGCCGACCTGAGCATCGCCAACGGTACGCTGAGCGCGGTGAGCAGCAGTGACGGCGGCATTACCTGGACGGCGACGTTCACCCCGACTGCCAGCATCACCGACGCGACCAACCTGATCACCCTGGACAACTCTGGCGTGCAGGCGGCCGCCAGCGGTAACGTGGGCACTGGCACGACCGACTCCAACAACTATGCCATCGACACCGTGCGCCCGACGGCCACCATCGTGGTCGCGGATTCGGCGCTGAGAATCGGCGAAACCTCGCTGGTGACCATCACCTTCAGCGAAGCGGTGAGCGGTTTCACCAATGCGGACCTGACCATCGCCAACGGTACGCTCACTGCGGTGAGCAGCAGCGACGGCGGCATCACCTGGACCGCGACCTTCACCCCGACCGCCAGCATCAACGACACCACCAACCTGATCACCCTGAACAACACCGGGATCAGCGACCTGGCGGGCAACGCCGGCAGCGGCACCACCGATTCCAATAACTACGCCATCGACACCGTGCGTCCGACGGCCACCATCGTGGTCGCGGATACGACGCTGACCGCAGGCGAAACCTCGCTGGTGACCATTACCTTCAGCGAAGCGGTGAGCGGTTTCACCAACGCCGACCTGACGATTGCCAACGGTACGCTCACGGCGGTGAGCAGCAGTGACGGCGGCATCACCTGGACCGCGACCTTCACCCCGACCGTCGGCGTGAATGACTCGAGCAACGTCATCACCCTGAACAACACCGGGGTCAGTGATCTGGCGGGCAACACCGGCAGCGGCACCACCAACTCCGGCAACTACACCATCGATACGGTGCTGCCGACGGCGACCATCGTGGTGGCCGACAATGCGCTGAAAATCGGTGAAACCTCACTGGTGACGATCACCTTCAGCGAAGCGGTGACCGGGTTCACCAACGCCGACCTGACCATCGCCAACGGCACGCTGAGCGCGGTGAGCAGCAGCGACGGCGGCATCACCTGGACGGCCACGTTCACCCCGACCACCAGCATCACCGACGCGACCAACCTGATCACCCTGGACAACACCGGCGTGCAGGCGGCTGCCTCCGGTAACGTGGGCAGCGGCACCACCGATTCGAACAACTACGCCATCGATACCGTGCGCCCGACGGCCACCATCGTGGTCGCGGACTCGGCGCTGGCGGTGGGTCAGACTTCGGTAGTGACCATCACCTTCTCCGAGGCGGTGACCGGCTTCAGCCTCGCCGACCTGACGGTGAGCAACGGTACCCTGAGCAGTCTGAGCACCAGCGATAACATCACCTACACCGCAACCCTGACACCGGCGGCGAGCATCACCGATGCGACCAATCTGATTACTCTGGACAACACCGGGGTGACCGATGGGGCCGGCAATACTGGAAGCGGCACCACCGACTCCAACAATTACGCCGTCGACAGCCAACGCCCGACGGCCACCATCGTCCTGGCGGACGCCGCCCTGAGTGCCGGAGAAACATCGTTGGTGACGATCACCTTCTCCGAGGCGGTGACCGGTTTCACCAATGCCGACCTGACCATCGCCAACGGTACGCTCACGGCAGTGAGCAGCAGCGATGGCGGCATCACCTGGACCGCGACCTTCACCCCAACCGCCGGCGTGAATGACACGAGCAACGTCATCACCCTGAACAATACCGGTGTGACCGATGTGGCCGGCAACACCGGCAGCGGCACCACCAACTCGGGCAACTACACCATCGATACGGTGCTGCCAACGGCCACCATCGTGGTGGCCGACAACGCGCTGAAAATCGGTGAAACGTCGCTGGTGACCATTACCTTCAGTGAAGCGGTGACCGGTTTCACCAATGCCGACCTGACCATCGCCAACGGTACGCTCACGGCAGTGAGCAGCAGCGATGGCGGCATCACTTGGACGGCCACGTTCACCCCGACCGCCAGCAACACCGACGCGACCAACCTGATCACCCTGGACAACACCGGCGTGCAGGCGGCCGCCTCCGGTAACGTGGGCAGCGGCACCACCGATTCCAACAACTACGCCATCGACACCGTGCGCCCGACGGCTACCATCGTGGTCGCGGACACGGCGCTGCAAATCGGCGAAACCTCGCTGGTGACCATCACCTTCAGCGAAGCGGTGAGCGGTTTCACCAACGCCGACCTGACCATCGCCAACGGTACGCTGAGCGCGGTGAGCAGCAGCGATGGCGGCATCACCTGGACGGCGACCTTCACGCCTTCGGCGGGCATCAACGACACCACCAACCTGATCACCCTGGACAACACCGGGATCAGCGATCTGGCGGGCAACGCCGGCAGCGGCACCACGGATTCCAACAACTACGCCATCGACAGCCAGCGCCCGACCGCCACTATTGTGTTGAGTGATTCGACCCTGAAGCCGGGGGAAACCGCCCTGGTGACCATCACCTTCAGCGAAGCGGTGACGGGTTTCGACAACAGTGACTTGAGCGTCGCCAACGGTACCTTGAGCGCGGTCAGCAGCAGCGACGGTGGCCTCACCTGGACCGCGACCTTCACCCCGACTGCCGGGATTACCGACGCCAGCAACCTCATTACCCTGAACAACAGCGGCGTGTCGGACGTGGCTGGCAACACTGGAGCAGGCACCACCAACTCGGCCAACTATGTAGTGGAAACCCAGGTGCCGACCGCCACCATCGTCGTTGCCGACAGTGCCCTCAAGGCCGGTGAAACCTCGCTGGTGACCATTACCTTCAGCGAAGCGGTGAGCGGTTTTACCAATGCTGACCTGACAGTCGCCAACGGCACCCTCAGCAGCGTTTCGTCCAGCGATGGCGGCGTGACCTGGACCGCGACGTTCACCCCTGCAGCCGGCGTCACGGACACCACGAACCTGATCAGCCTGGACAACAGCGGTGTGACCAACGTGTCGGGCAACAGCGGCGTCGGCGTGACTGACTCCAACAACTACGCCATCGACACCGCGCGCCCGACCGCGACCATTGTGGTCGCGGACAATAAACTGGGTATCGGCGAGACCACCACGGTGACCTTTACCTTCAGCGAAGCGGTGTCCGGTTTCGACCTGTCGGACCTCAGCGTGGCCAATGGCGTGTTGTCCAACCTGGCCAGCAGCGACGGCGGAGTGACCTGGACCGCCACACTCACGCCGACCGCAAGCATCAATGATGCGACCAACCTGATCCTGCTCGACACCGGCAATGTGCTCGACGTTGCGGGCAATGCCGGCGCCAGCATCGCCATCTCCAACAACTACGCACTTGATGCGACCCGCCCGACCGTCAGCATCGTGGTTGCCAACCCGGTGCTGGGGATTGGCCAGACGTCGCTGGTGACCTTCACGTTCAGCGAAGCGGTCAGCAACTTCGATTTGTCGGACTTGAGCGTGACCAACGGTGAACTGACCAATCTGGCCAGCAGCGACGGCGGCAAGACCTGGACCGGCACCTTCACGCCCACCGCGAACATCACCGACCCAAGTAATTTCATTGCGCTGGACACCAGCAATGTGACGGACCTGGCGGGCAACCTGGGCGCCAGCGTTGCGGTATCCAATAACTACACGATCGACACCGTACCGACGCCCCCTCCCTTGGTCTTGACACCGGTGGTCGTGGCCGATCCACCGAACGTGCCATTGCAACCGATCATCTTCACCCCACCCACTGGCGATCTCGGCTCGCCACTGACCTTTGCCCCGTTGTTTGAACAACGGGTGATGGGCAATGGCATTCGGCCTCTGGGCGACATTTTCATTAACCACGGGGCGCTGACGCCGAGTTTTATTGCCCAGGTATTCACCAGCAGCGACAACGGTGGCGATGGCTCAGGCCACGGCTTCCTCGGCTTTGGCGGGGGCGATGGAGGGGTCTTCGGCAGCAGCACGCTGTCGAGCTTGTTCAATCAGAACACCAGTAGCGAGGGGGATTCGCTGAACACCTTTGGTAATCAGTCAATCAAAGCGGGGGATGCTTCCCAAGGGCTGCGCGGCGTGTTTGGCGCACCGACTCTAGGCCAGCAATTGCAACAACTCAAAGACACCGAGCAACGGCAGGTCGACAGCCTGGCCGCGGCTTTGCGCCAGGTCGGCATCAGTGAAATGCAGGCCTGAAAAACCATTAAAGCAGTGCGGCACCGGGGGCAATACAGGGATGAAAAGAAGTCAGAAGTTGTTCGGCGCCAGCTTGCTGGCGCTGGCGATCAGCGGATGTGCAGTTACCAGTCAACCGATCGAACGCAGCGTCAGCCAACAGCGCGCCAAAAGCGATCTGCAAAACATGTACAAGGGTCAGGAGCCCCTCAGCGGACCGCTGACCCTGCACCAGGCCATGGCCCGCGCGGTGAAATACAACCTCGAAGGCCGGCTCAAGATCATGGAAGAGGCCCTGGCCAAACGCCAACTCGACCTCGCCAGTTTCGACATGCTGCCGCGCATGGCGCTGGATGCCGGTTACGTGGGACGCAACAACGTCAACGCCTCCAGCAGCCAGAGCGTGCGCACCGGCACCCAGTCCCTGGAGCCGTCGACCTCCCAGGACCGCGACCGTGACGTGGCGGACCTGACCATGGTCTGGAACGTGCTCGACTTCGGCGTCAGCTATATCAGCGCCAAACAACAGGGCGATCAGCGGCTGATCGTGCAGGAACGTCGGCGCAAGGTGATCAACACCATCGTCCAGGACGTGCGCTCGGCCTATTGGCGAGCCATGGCCGCCGAACGTTTGCTCAAGCAGATCGACAGCCTGATGGCCCGAGTCGAAACCGCTCGCAACAATAGCCAGAGCATGAGCGAGCAGCGCATCGGCGATCCAATTCAGTCGCTGGGTTATCAGCGCTCGCTGATCGAAGCCACGCGGCAACTGGAGGAGCAACGCCGCGCACTGTCGCTGGCGAAAACCGAACTGGCGACCCTGATCAACCTGCCTCCGAGTACCAATCTGACGCTGGCGACCCAGGACGACTATGTCATTCCGGAACTCAAGGTCGACCTCGCCAGCCTGGAACAGGAAGCTTTGACCAGTCGGCCGGAGCTGCGAGAGCAGGATTACCAGACCCGCATCAGCGCGGCCGAAACCCGCAAAGCCATGCTGCGCCTGTTACCAGGGCTGGAGTTCTCCGCTGGCGGGCATTACGACAGCAACTCGTTTTTGGTGGAACAGAGCTGGGCGGATTACGGGGTGAAAGTCACCTGGAACCTGTTCAATGTGATTTCCGCACCCGCCGCGATCGACGTCGCCAAGGCCGGCGAAGAAGTCGCCACGGCACGTCGTCAGGCGATGTCCATCGCAGTGTTGGCCCAGCTCTACGTGGCCAACGCCAACTACCGCGAAGCACTGCGGCAGTTCCAGACCAATCAGCAGTTGTCGAACATCGACGGGCAAATCATCGGCCAGCTGCGCAACCGCTATCAGGCGGCCGGGCTGGGCGAACTGGATCTGATCCAGGGCGAGCTGAACACGTTGCAGGCCGATCTGCGTCGCGACCTGTCCTACGCTGACCTGCGCAACGCTTACGGGCAAATCTTCGCCAGCGCCGGTCTCGATCCGCTGCCGGACGAGGTGCAATCTACCGAAGTCCAGTCCATCGCCACGGCGCTGGCCAATCGCGAAGCGGCGTGGGCGGCGGGCGATATCACGGTGCCGGTGGCCCATGCCCCGGTCCGCTGATCTGCTGGCGCCGACGGCGAGCATCAGCCGCGCCCAACGGGAGGCCCGCAACGGCCATCGCGGCACAGCGATTCTGCTGACTGGTTTACCAGCGGCGGGCAAGTCGACGCTGGCCCAGGCTCTGCACGCCGAGTTGTTCGAACATGGCATGCAGAGTGTGGTGCTCGATGGCGATGGACTGCGGGTCGGGCTCAATCGTGACCTGGAGTTTACCGATGGCGATCGTCTGGAAAACATCCGTCGTGCCAGTGAACTGGCGGCGCTGTTGGTCGAGAACGGGCAGATAGTCATCCTCGCGATGATCGCGCCCTTGGTGGAACTGCGTGAATTGTTCGCCGGACGGTTGGGCGAGGATTATCGCGAAGTCTGGTGCAGTGCTTCTTTGGCGGTATGTGAACAGCGTGATCCCAAAGGTCATTACGCTCGGGCCCGACGGGGTGAGTTGGCGGGATTTACCGGTGTTTCGGCGCCTTACGAACCGCCGCCTTGCCCGTCATTGGTGCTCGACACGGGCACGCATTCGGTCGAGGCCTGTCTTGACCGTTTGCTGACCTGGCTCGGCGAATGTGCGGTGCTGCCAAAACGATGAGCCGACCGGCATTCTCACGGTTGCCGGTGACGGTGGATTTACCGTTGCTGTTGCAGGCGTTGGCGGCGATCGGTGAGAACGACTGGCACGGTCACTTCAATAGCGCTTACTGCACCGGCGACTGGAGCGGTGTGGCGCTGATTTCCGCAACCGATGCCTTGACGGAACTGGCACCCGGCCGCGGTGAGCCGCAGTGGCGCGAACCCTGGCGGCGGGATGCTCGATGGCAGCGAGGCCTGCGGGATCTGCCGCTGGAGATCGTCTGCGCGCGCCTGTTGCGGCTCGGCCCTGGCGGGCGTATCCATGAGCATCGTGACTATGACCTGGGCGAACCGGATGCGGACTTGCGTCTGCATATCCCGCTGCTCAGCCCACCCCATGTGGACTTCATGCTGGACGGCCAGCGCATGCCGATGACCGCTGGTGAATGCTGGTATCTCGACCTCTCGCGGCCCCATCGCGTGGACAATCGCGATACCCGGGCACGGATTCATCTGGTGCTCGATTGCCGGCCCGGCGCCTGGCTGGAGCAGGCGATTATCGACGGGCTGGCAACCACGCCGTCGCCGCAAATCGGTCATCAAGCTTTAGAGCAATTCAAGGCACTGTTGGCCAGCGATCCGCAGCTGTGCAAGACCTTGCAAGGTTTGCCGGACAACGAAGCCTTTATCGCCTGCACCCTGGCGTTGGCCGCCGAGCGTGGCCTCGTGTTCACCCGCGAAGAACTGCGCGCGGCGATGCGCGACGGTCGCCGACAGTGGACTGAACAATGGAGCGCCTGAACCTCAAGGGCTGGTTGCCGATTCGCGTGTGGCAAGAGGCTGGAGCATGGCAAGTCGACTGGTGCTGGTTCGGTGACTCGCGGCTGCATCAGCCGTTTTTTCGTGATGCCGTGGAGGATGCGCTGCGGCTGCCGTTCAATCAGGCGTTTCGGCGGAAAACGGCGTTGTCGACCCTCGCGGACTGGCGGGCTTGCAGTCCCGGCCTGACGCCGAGCGCTTTTATCTTTCACGCGTCCCGCTGTGGCTCGACCCTGATCAGCCAGATGCTGGCGCGACTCGACAATCACATTGTCATCAGCGAACCACCGCCACTGGACGTGTTGCTGCGCAGCGATTTGCCTGCCGTCGAGCGTCGTGCCGCGATCAAGGGGTTACTGTCGGCCTACGGACAATGTCGACGTGGTGTGGAGCAACGGTTGGTGATCAAACTCGACGCCTGGAACATCGGTGAACTGCCGTTGCTGCGTGAATGCTTCCCCGAAACGCCGTGGCTGTTTCTTTATCGCGATCCGCTGGAAATCGCTGTCTCGCATCTGCGTCGCCCGGGCGTGCACATGGTGCCGGGGATGATCGGCGCCAGTGTGCTGGATGACGAACTTGCGTTCAGCGGCCGTGAGGATTACATCGCTCGGCGATTGGCGCGGTTGCTGGCGTCGGGGTTGGCGCAATGCCAGGCGTTTGGTGGCCGGGCGGTGAATTACAGCGAATTGCCGCAGGCCATGGCGGGGCGGTTGGCAACGTTCTTTGCTTTGGACATCGAGCAGCGCCGGCAGGTGTTTGCGGCGGCGGGGCAACATGCCAAGCAACCGTCGCAGGTGTTTGTCGACGACAGCGAAGGCAAGCATCGCGAAGCCTCGGCGTTGCTTCGTGAGCGGGTGGAACGCTGGGCGCGGGAACCGTATGAGGCGTTGGAAAAAGATCGGCTCAGGATTTTGACGACAAATCCGCCATCCCCTTGAGTAACTCGATCGGCAGCGGGAAGACGATGGTTGAACTCTTGTCCCCCGCGATCGCACTCAGCGTCTGCATGTAACGCAGCTGCATGGCTCCCGGCTGGCGCCCGAGCATTTCGGCAGCCTGCATGAGTTTTTCCGAGGCCTGCAATTCGCCTTCGGCGTGGATCACCTTGGCCCGGCGTTCCCGTTCGGCTTCGGCCTGTTTGGCGATGGCGCGAATCATCGATTCGTTGAGGTCTACGTGCTTGATCTCGACGGTGGCCACCTTGATGCCCCAGGCATCGGTCTGGGCATCGAGCACTTGCTGGACGTCGACGTTCAGTCGTTCCCGTTCGGCCAGCAACTCATCGAGTTCATGTTTACCGAGCACCGCCCGCAATGTGGTCTGGGCCAGTTGGCTGGTGGCCATGAGAAAGTCTTCGACCTGAATGATCGCCTTTTGCGGATCGAGCACGCGAAAATACAGCACTGCATTGACCTTGACCGAGACGTTGTCGCGGGTGATCACGTCTTGCGGCGGTATGTCGAGCACCACGGTCCGCAGATCGACACGAACCATTTGTTGAACCGCCGGAATCAGCAGGATCAGACCCGGGCCCTTGACCTGCCAGAAGCGTCCGAGCTGGAACACCACGCCGCGTTCGTATTCGCGCAGAATGCGGAAAGTCGACCCCGCCAGTGCAATCAGCAATAACAGCAGCGCGGCAAAACCCAATTGCAGACCCATGACTATTCTCCACCCGGTGCCGCGTCAGTCGCGGCCACTTGCAGCAGTAGACCCTTGCGTGCCACCACCCGGACCTGTTGTCCCGGTTTAAGCGGTGTGGCACTCATGACTTGCCATTGTTCGCCTTGCAGGTGCACCCAGCCGACATAAGCATTGCCAGCCTGCAACGACGTTATCGGCGTCACGCTGCCCAGCAATTCGGCGTCGCCGCTGAAGTTGCGGCGCGGTCGGGTTTTCAAGGCGCGAATCAGCAGGAAAATCAACAGAAGCCCACTGATCAGCCCCAGGCCGATGATCAACGGAACAGGCACTTCGGCATTGGTCAGAATCACCGCGCCGATCACAAACATCACAATGCCGCCCAAACCGACCACACCGAAATTGGGCAAGGCCGCCTCGGCGATCATAAACACGATGCCAAAGGTGATCAGCCAGATCCCGATCGGGTCGGGAACCAGCACTACAACGGTGTCCGCTGCGAAAACCGGTCCGCTCAGGGCCAACAGCAGCGCAATTACCCAGCAACGAATGTTCACTTGACCCTCCGGGAGAGTCATCCGTCCGCGAGCCGTTCGTGGCTCTGTATACAAGTCTAGTTGAGCCTGCGGCTGTATGATTTTTGACCAGTTGTAGACCGTATCCGACGGGCGGATTTCCCGCCGGATCCCACCAGCGGGCCTAGACTTTTAATGGAGAGAAAAATTTCAACCATCGTCCGCCATTCGTTGTTGCGGACACCGAGGTGCATCATGCGTATGGCAAGAACCGTGCAGAACAGCCTGGAAAAGGCGCACTGCGAATATGACATCGTTTCCCATCCGCACTCGGCCAGCAGCCTTGAAACGGCACGGCTCGCGGGCATCCCCGCTGAACGGGTGGCCAAATCGGTGATCCTCGACGATCGCCACGGGCATTACTTGATGGCCGTACTGCCCGCCAGCCGTCACCTGGACCTGAGCAAAGTCCGTGGCAGCAGCGAATGGCAAGTCACCCGGGAAAGCAATTTGCCGCGCCTGTTCGACGATTGCGAACGCGGCGCCGTGCCTGCATTGGGCGAATCCTATGGACTGGACATGGTCATTGACCCGATGCTGACCCGGCAGAAAGACATCTACCTCGAAGCCGGCAACCACAACAACCTGGTACACATGAGCGTACCGGAATATCTGAAAATGGTGCCGCATGCCGAGGTCTGCGAGTTGAGTCTGTCGGCGTAACCGCCGTCATCGCGGGCAAGCCCACCTCCACAGGAATTGCAAAAAACCTGTGGCAGCGGGCGTGCCCGCGAATGGCCGCGTCGCGGTCACCCTCATTCAGCCATCACGAAGGAGCCCGACATGGAATCCCCCACCCACAGCCTCCCGGCCCTGTTCAAACAACTCGGCCTGCCTGACGACCCCGAAAGCATTGATAAATTCATCGCCACCCATTCACCGCTAAAACCCGAACTGCACCTGGCGGACGCGTTCTTCTGGAGCGAGAGCCAGGCAGAGTTACTGCGTGAGGAAATTCTGGATGACGCGGATTGGGCGGAGGTGGTGGATCAGTTGGATGTAATGCTGAGGAAGGGGCGGGGGGTGTAAAAAAATCTGGAGAAAAATGGCGAAATGTAAAAAAAACTGGTGAGTGGTAAAAAAATCTGGGCTTTAATCGCCAAAGTGAATTTTTTCCGTGGAAGCTCGCCATGCCTGTTGTTGGATACGCCTACCTGCGCGATGCGCTGAATCTCAAGGCCTTCGCACCCAAACGCGCGGCGATGATCAAGCCTGTCACTCGTATCACATTGATCGGTGATTGCTTGGCTGTTCCACAGTCTGTGGCACCCGTTCAAGGTTCAATGCTTGAGCATATTCTTTTTGCCCTCAAGCACGAAGGCGTCAATCTCTGCATTCTTGCCCAGGCGCTTGAAATTGTTTCTGCTGAGCAACTGCTGGATGAGTTGGCCAAATCCCCAAATGGCGTATTTATCCGCAAGGCCTGTTTCTTGTGGGAGAGCTTCACCGGGCAGCAGCTTGAGTATTCGGTGCCGGTGCGGGGCGGTGTCGTCGCGCTATTTGATCCAAAGCTCTATGTAACCGGCCCGGCTGTGCGCAACAGCCGCTGGCGTATCGATTTCAACGGTTTGGGTTCTCTGCGTTACTGTGCCACCGTGGAACGAACACCTGAACTCGAAACCCTGCTCAGTCTCGACATTCTCGGTCGAGCCAAAGCCTTCATGGCGACTTTGCCGCCCGAAATGATGGATCGTGCCATCAACTGGGCTTATCTCCACGAAACCCGCGACTCCTTCGCCATCGAGAAAGAAGAACCCAGCGAAGAGAAGTCTCGTCGTTTTGTTCAACTGTTGCGCCAGGCTCATGAGGGGCGCGAGTTGAGTGAAGACTATCTGGTCGAACTGCAGAACAGCACCGTTTCCAACCCTTTCGATAAGGCCGTCCTGTTTCGCCATGAACAGAACCACCTGCATAACGGCTTGAGAGGTGCCGCCGGCGTCAGCTATGTCCCTCCCGCTCCGGATCTGTGTCGTGAACTGATGGAAGAGTTGATGACCTTCGCCAATCGGTCCTCAAAACAGGTCGACCCCTTGGTGGCGGCTGCAGTGACCGCATTTGGCTTCGTCTTCCTTCACCCGTTCATGGACGGCAATGGCCGGCTATCACGTTTCTTGATCCACCAGACCCTTTGCCATTCCGGTGCGCTGGAAAATGGCCTTTTACTGCCTGTTTCCGTAGCGATGAAACACGAAGAGTCCAACTACTTGGCTGCCCTCAAGGACTTCTCGCATTCTGCTCGCGACTTTTGGAATGTCACTTGGCTGGACGTCGATCAAATGGCTTTCGAATTCATCGGCCACCCGTCTATTTATCGCTACTGGGACGCCACCCGCTGCGTCGAATTCACCCTGCAAATGGCTCGTCGTGCCTTGGAGGTTGAACTGCGGGAAGAGACCGAGTTTCTCGACAGGTACGATCGTGTGATCAAGGCGGTGAATCAACGTTTTGATGTGCGCGGGAGTGATCTGTCGAAGCTGGTGATGATGTGTCTGGACAATGACGGGAAGGTCTCCAAGAACCGGCGCAAGCAGTTTCAGTACAGCGTGCCGGAGGAGGTTTTTGAGTTTATTGAACAAGAAGCCGGAAGGTTATTGAGTGATATCTAGGCACGTCAGATGTGCTTCAGGCATGAGAATTGTTTCAAAACTTGACCAGCTTTCCCCACCAATGCCATATTGATAGTTAGCAAACTAACAGTGTGTACATTCTCTCGTGCCAAAGAATCTCGCCGCTCTCCAGATGAACATCAGCAGCTCCATGGTGGTGGCCGCCAGGCATTGGCGGAAGATCTGCCAGACCACGCTGGTCAACTATGGGATCTCCGAAGCCTGCGCCGCCCCGCTATTGATGATCGGGCGTTTGGGCGAGGGTGTGCGGCAGGTGACGGTTGCGCAGGCGGCGGGGATGGAGAGCCCGTCTCTGGTGCGGCTGCTGGATCAGCTGTGTCATGCCGGTTACGTCTGCCGTACCGAAGACATTCATGACCGACGCGCCAAATGCCTGAGCCTGACCGCGACCGGTCGCGAGTTGGTGCAGGCGGTCGAAGCTGAGTTGGTGCGTTTGCGCCAGGAGGTGCTCGAAGGCATCGACCAGAGTGATCTGGAAGCGGCGCTACGGGTACTCAAAGCCTTCGAAGCGGCCAATCATCTGCCGGTGGTTCAGCCTTGAGCGGTTTTTTCACCGGCGTGCCCCCGGCGCGAGACTGGTTCTACGGGGTGCGCACGTTCGCGGCCTCGATGATCGCGCTGTACATCGCCATGCTCATGCAAATGCCTCGTCCGTATTGGGCGATGGCCACGGTGTATATCGTTTCCAGCCCGTTCCTCGGCCCTACCAGCTCCAAGGCGTTGTACCGCGCGGTAGGCACCTTGCTCGGTGCGGCGGCGGCGGTGTTGTTTGTGCCGATGTTCGTTCAGAGCCCTTATGTGCTGGTGGTGGTCATCGCACTGTGGACCGGGATTTTGCTGTTCCTGTCCTTGCATCTGCGCACCGCCAACAGCTATGCCTTGATGCTCGCCGGTTACACCTTGCCGCTGATCGCCTTGCCGGTGGTGAATAATCCGTTGGCGGTGTGGGACGTGGCCGAAGCGCGTACCGAAGAAATCTTCCTCGGTATCGCCTGCGCGGCAGTGGTCGGCGCCATGTTCTGGCCACGGCGGCTGGCGCCGGTGTTCAACGATTCGGTGAACAAATGGTTTGCCGATGCCTCGACCTACAGCTTGCGTTTCCTCAGTCGCACCGTGCAGCCGGAGGAAGTCAGCGCCCTGCGTTCATCGATGGTGGCGAACTTCAACAGTCTGGAATTGATGATCGGTCAGTTGTCCCACGAGGGCGCGCGACCGCAAACAGTGCGCAATACCAAGGAACTGCGCGGTCGGATGATTCATCTGTTGCCGGTGATCGACGCCCTCGACGATGCGCTTTATGCCCTCGAGCGGCGCACACCGGAGCTTGTGGATAAGTTCGCGCCACTGCTGACCGCAACCAGTGAGTGGCTCGCCCATAAAGACTCTGACCTCGATCGTTGGCAGGCTCTGAAAAACCGGCTCCAGGCGCTGCAACCCAGTGCCGAGGCGCTAGACGATCGCAAGCAATTGCTGTTTTCCAACGCGCTGTATCGCCTCGGCGAGTGGATCGATCTGTGGCAAGACTGTCGCAGCCTGCAATACGCCATTCAGTGCGAGAGCCAGGACAGTTGGCGCGCGGTGTATCGGCACTGGCGCCTGGGTCGGCTGTCGCCATTTCTCGACCGTGGCTTGATGCTCTATTCGGCGGTTTCTACGGTCACCGCGATCATCGTCGCCTCGGTGCTGTGGATTCTGCTCGGCTGGACCGACGGCGGCAGCGCGGTGATTCTCGCGGCGGTGGCGTGCAGTTTCTTTGCGTCAATGGACGACCCGGCACCGCAGATCTACCGGTTCTTTTTCTGGACCGCAATGTCGGTGCTGTTCGCCGGCCTTTATCTGTTTTTGATCCTGCCGAACCTGCATGACTTCCCGATGCTGGTGCTGGCGTTCGCCATCCCGTTCATCTGCGTCGGTACCTTGACGGTACAGCCGCGCTTTTATCTGGGGATGTTGCTGACCATCGTCAACACCTCGTCCTTCATCAGTATTCAGGGCGCCTACGACGCGGATTTTCTCAGTTTCACCAACTCCAACCTGGCCGGGCCCATGGGGTTACTGTTCGCGTTCATCTGGACCCTGATCGCCCGGCCATTCGGTGCGGAACTGGCGGCCAAGCGCCTGACCCGTTTCAGCTGGCGCGACATCGTCGGCCTGACCGAGCCGGCCACGCTGGCCGAACACCGGCATATGGGCGTGCAGATGCTCGATCGCCTGATGCAGCATTTGCCGCGACTGGCCATGACCGGCCAGGACACTGGCATCGCCCTGCGCGAAGTGCGCGTGGCCCTGAATCTGCTGGACCTGCTCGCCTATTCGCCGCGAGTGCCCGGTGCGCCGCAGGCGTTGCTGCGCCAGGTGGTGGCTGAAGTCGGCGAGTACTTCAAGGCCTGCCTCAAGGCCGGTGAACGTCTGCCGGCGCCTAGCCCGTTGCTGATGACCCTCGATCGCACCCGCCGCGCCCTCGGCGGCCAAGGTGATGAGGAAACCCGTCTGCATCTGCTGCACGCCTTGAGCGGCCTGCGTCTGGCGCTGTTGCCGGGCGTCGAGTTTGTCGGAACGGGCGAACTCGAGGAACCGCTTCCCCATGGCATCGATGGAGCGCCTTTATGATCGGTGATCTGGATATCAGCGGGGTGTTCCTGCCCACGCTGCTGGTGCTGATGGGCATTACCTATGTGTTGTTCCTGTTGGTGCACGGGGTGCTGACGCGCCTGCACTTTTACCGTCTGGTCTGGCACCGGGCATTGTTCAACGTGGCTCTCTACGCTGTGCTGCTCGGCGTCGTGGACTCACTCAGTCGATACCTGATGACATGAAAAAACCTTTTTTGACCCTTGGCCGTGTGGTCCTGACGTTGTTGATCGTGACCTTCGCCGTTGTCGTGGTCTGGCGCATGGTCATGTATTACATGTTCGCGCCCTGGACCCGGGACGGGCACATCCGTGCCGACATCGTGCAGATTGCCCCGGATGTATCGGGGCTGATCCAGCAAGTGGAGGTGCGCGACAACCAGTGGGTGAAGCGCGGCCAGGTGCTGTTCAGCATCGATCAGGACCGGTTCAAGCTGGCCCTGCGCCAAGCCAAAGCGGCGGTCGCCGACCGTCAGGAAACCCTGGCCCAGGCCCAGCGCGAGGCCAAGCGTAACCGAGGCCTGGGCAATCTGGTCCCGGCCGAGCAACTGGAAGAAAGCCAGTCCCGGGTGGCCCGCGCCGAAGTGGCGTTGATGGAGGCGCAAGTAACGGTGGATAGCGCCCAGCTCAACCTCGACCGCTCGGTGATCCGCAGCCCGGTGGATGGCTACGTCAACGACCGGGCGCCGCGCTCCCAGGAGTTCGTCAGCGCCGGGCGCCCCGTGTTGTCGGTGGTCGACAGCAATTCCTTCCACATCGACGGTTATTTCGAAGAAACCAAACTGGACGGCATTCATGTCGGCCAGAGCGTCAACATTCGGGTGATCGGCGACCGTGCGCGCCTGCGCGGGCATGTCGAAAGCATCGTCGCCGGCATCGAAGACCGCGACCGCAGCAGTGGCAGCAACCTGTTGCCCAACGTCAACCCGGCGTTCAGTTGGGTGCGGCTGGCCCAGCGGATTCCGGTGCGAATCGCTTTCGATGAGGTGCCGGAAGATTTCCGCATGATTGCCGGTCGTACGGCCACCGTGTCGATCATCGACGATCAAACCGGGGAGCCGGCGAAATGAGCAGGGCCTCGGGTTTGGCGGTTGCCGGATTGGGCTTGCTGCTGTCGGGCTGCCAGGTGGTGGGGCCGGATTATCACCTGCCGGATGAGGCAGCCGTGCACCGTGAAGACTTTCAGGGCAACCTGGCGGTGAACGGCAAAAATGTGGTCTCGGCGCCGGTGCCCAGCGATTGGTGGCGACTGTATCAGGACCCGCGTCTGGACCAATTGGTGCAGCAGGCCATGGCGTCCAATACCGATTTACGGGTGGCGGCGGCGAATCTTTCGCGGGCTCGCGCTCAGGTCGACGAAGCGCAGGCGGCGGGCGGTTGGAGCGGCGGCGTGAAGGTCGGCGCCCAGCGTTTGCAGGAGTCCGGCGAAGCGTTCTTGCTGCCGGAGAAAGTGCCCGTGGCCAACGTCGGCGATATCGGCATCGCGACCTCGTATCAGTTCGACCTGTTCGGCACCTTGCAGCGCGGCATCGAAGCGGCCAAAGCCAATGCCGATGCGACCCAGGCGGCAGCGGATACCGCGCGCATCACCCTGGTGGCCGATGTGGTGCGGGCTTACACCCAGGTCTGCGCGGCCAACGAAGAGCGGCAGATCGCCCAGCATTCCCTCGACCTGCAAGCCCAGAGCACCTCCCTGACCCAGCGCTTGCGCGATGCCGGACGCGGTGATGAAACCCAGGTCACCCGTTCGCAAACCCAATTCAAATCCTTGCGCGCCGAATTGCCGCGCTATGAAGCCGCACGTCAGGCCGGGTTGTTCCGCTTGTCGATGCTGCTGGCCAAACCTGTCGAGCAATTGCCGGCGGGCACCAGCGACTGCGCCGAACTGCCGAAAATTGCCCAATTGTTACCGGTGGGAGACGGGGCCACGCTGCTCAAACGTCGACCCGACGTGCGCCAGGCCGAGCGCAGATTGGCGGCGGCCACCGCCGGCATCGGCATTGCCACCGGCGAGTTGTACCCGGACATCAGTATCGGTGCGACCGTGGGTACGGTCGGCATCCTGGAAAACCTCGGCAAACCGTCGACCAATCGCTGGGGCTTCGGTCCGTTGCTGACCTGGACCGTGCCGTCCAACGGCTCCCGCGCGCGAATCCGTGAGGCCGAGTTCGCAACCCAAGGCGCGCTGGCGCATTTCGATGGCGTGGTGCTCAACGCCATCCGCGAAACTCAGACCGGCCTGGCGCAATACTCCGCACAACTTCAGCGTCGCGATGCGCTGGCGGATGCCGAACAGTCGGCGCAACTGGCGGCAGACCAGACTCACCGCTTCTTCCAGGCCGGTCGCGCATCGTTCCTGGCGGACTTGCAAGCCACCCGCACCTACACCGACGTACGGGCGCAACTGGCCTCGGCCAACACCCAGGTTGCCATGAGCCAGATCGATTTGTTCCTCGCTTTGGGCGGTGGCTGGGAAAGTGGACGAACGCAAGGCTCACAACCCGGCAAACCCTGAGGCCGTTGCTATGCTTTGATTTGATGGGGTCGCGCGGCGAACCCGTCGATCAAGGCTTGCGTTGGTCATGGGGATCTAATAATGAAAAACCCTTATGCTCCCGGCTTCTGGTGCGCCATTGCGGCATTGGTTTTGCTGTCGGCCACTTATTTCTACGGCGTCATGCTGGCCCACCAGCTCGACAAGGCGCTGATCTTCCTCGACAGCGCGGCGGCGCTGATCGCCGTCATGGCCATCGTGGTGGTCGCCTGGGCCTCGCTCCAGAACCAGCGCATCAAGAAGCGACAACTCGAACAAGGTAAAACCCTGGTGCTGATCTGGGACACCAAAGTGGCTTTGCGCCGGGTTGAAACGGTGTTCGACCGGTATTTCTGGGGCAGTTACTGGCAACCGGGGCGCACGTTCCAGGAAGTCATGGGGGAACTCACCGGCACGCCACTGGAAAAAAGCCTCGAAACCTTGAAGAAACAATGCCTGGCGCTGGACAAGCAAGTGGCCGACGAGGGGTGGCACTGGCTCAACAATGCCCGTGAACTGTCCGATGTCGCCACCGCCATGGCCCGCGAACGCTATCAGCTGGACTTCTGCGACCCGCGCGGGGAGGTGACCGGCGGGGCGGTGATCAATCGGGATTTTGAAGTGCTGGTGTATACGTGGACCGCTCGATTGAAAAGCTTTGATCATCAGCTTGATGAGATCGAGGTTCAGTATTCGTAAGGTTGGATTGGCAGGGCTGACGCCTTCGCGAGCAAGCCCGCTCCCACAGTGGAACGCATTCCAGTGTGGGAGCGGGCTTGCTCGCGAAGGCGATTGAACGATCGCCGAAACTCTCGACCCCTGCCAGTTGTCCACAGGCAGCCGCACCCTATGGACACTCTTTCACCTTTAATCATTGGGCCGCTCCGCGGCGCAAATGCTAATCTCCTCGTCACTTTCAGCGCAGTCGTGACCGCGACCTGTCATGGGTTCAGGGAAGACGACCACACTTTCAACAATGGACATTGATCGGGTACTTCATGAATAAATCAGCAGGCGTGCTTCTAGGAATTGTCGTGGCCATCGGTGCAATCAGCGCTGGCGGCGCCTGGTACACCGGCAGCAAACTCGAGGGGGTGCTGAACAGCTCGATCGCCGACGCCAACAAGGAACTGCAAGCTTCGCTGGCAGGTTCCAACGGCACGGCGTCGCTGGAGCTGGTATCGCTGGAGCGTCATGTGTTCAGCAGCACCGCCCACTACCGCCTCAAGGGCGAGGGCGAGATGTTTGGTGAAACGCCGATGGAGATGTTGTTCGTCGACCACATCGAACACGGCCCGTTGCCGTTCTCGCGTCTGATGTCGCTGAAGTGGTTGCCGGTGCTGGCCACCAGTCACTATGAGCTGGAAAAAACGCCGCTGACCGAGAAGTGGTTTGCCGCCGCCAAGGACAAATCGCCGGTCAAAGGCGTGGTCAACATCGGTTATGACAACTCCACCAAGGGCACTCTCGAATTTCTGCCGCTGGAAGCGGCACTGGATGACAAGTCCAACCTGACGTTCACCGGGTTGAAACTCGACGTGGCCGCCAGTGCCCAGGCGCAAAAGGTCAAGGCCGACGGTTACATGGACAGCCTGAAACTGACCACCGTGGCTGAAGACCAGACCCCGGTTCAGGTCGAGCTCAACGGCTTGACCCTGGCCAGTAATCTGACCAAAAGCACGTACGGCTATTACGTCGGCGAAAACACCCTCGAGCTGACCAACAGCAAAACCACCTTCGGCCCCAAACAGTCGGTACTCGGTTTCAAGAACTTTGAAATGAAGAACCAGACCGAGGAGTCGGGCACCAACGCTTCGGGGCGTGCCGATTACAAGGTTGGTGAAGTGTCTTTGAACGGCAAGGTTGTCGGTTCCGCGCAGATGGCCATGAGCCTGAAAAACCTCGACATCCCGTCCACGATGTCGCTGATGCAGATCTACCAGACCAAACTGCAGCCATATGAAAGGGCTGCTGCTGAAGCCACTGCCGCCGGGCTGCCGGCGCCGCAACTGAACCTGACCCCGGCCGAAGAGGCCCAGGTCAAGACCGGTCTGGAAAAGCTGCTGGCCGCGGGCCCTCAGGTGGCGCTGGAAAACCTGTCATTCAATACCAGCAACGGTGAAAGTCGCGCCAACCTGGTGCTGGACCTGACCAAGCCGCAATCCATGGACCTGCCGCCAGACCAGTTGGTCAAGCAGTTGATCGCGTTGCTGGACTTCAACGTACGGGTGTCCAAGCCAATGCTCGTTGATGTGCTCACCGTGCAGTCGCAGATCGACGGCCAGACCGACGCCAAGCTCATCGCCGATCAGGCGAGTGCAACCGCCGACATGTTCGGCAGCATGGCGGTCGGTACGCAACTGGCGAAACTGGACGGTAACAATGTCGTCACCAAGCTGCATTACGCCAACAATCAGGTGGACTTCAACGGCCAGAAAATGACCCTTGAGGAATTTGTCGGCTTCGTGATGGGCAAACTCGGCGGCACTACCACGATCCAGTAGAACCGCAGGCTCTCGCGCAACGCCCGGCCTCTGCAACAAGCAGATGCCGGGCGTTTTGCTGTCTGGGGTTTCGAAACGGGGGTGAGGGGTAAGCCCCAACACCAGTCAGTTAAGCGTGGAACCTGTGGGAGCGGGCTTGCTCGCGAAGGCGGCGGCACATTCAACATCACAGTGACTGAGACGCCGCTTTCGCGAGCAAGCCCGCTCCCACAACTGGCATTGGAGGGCGTCACGAATCTGAAGAAATATTGTGCCCTGAATAATTGACTACGCTTGCATGCAAGACTGCTTCGATAAAGCCTGGCTGGGTCTTTCGACCCGGCTTTCCGTTACGAGTGGGCAAGGGGACATCAGGACCCGGCTGGCCATGTAAGGATGCTGACGAATGCCGCGTATTGCTGGTCCCTTTATTCATCGTGGGCTGCGCCCCTTGTTTCGCGTTGCGTTGTGCGGCCAATTGCTGTGGCCGGCGCTGGCGCTCGCCGATACCCCTTACGATCAAATGGTTCGCGATGCGCGGGCCGGCAACTACACGCCTGCGCTGACGGTGTTGCGCCAGGTGCCGGTAAGCCAGGCCTCCACTGGCCAGATCAGCGATCACTTGCAGATCGCCAGCTGGGCGGGGCTGGATGCGGAAGTGGTACAGGTCTATGAAACCCAAGGGCGAGATCGGGCGTTGCCGGTCCAGGCCCTGACCGCCACCGCGCGGGCCTATCGCAACCTCAAGCGCTGGGACTCGGCGACCCAGGTGTACAACAAGGCCCTGGCCCTTGAACCGCAAAATGCCGACCTGCAGCTGGGCCTGGCGATGACCCAGGCCGACGCCGGTAAACCTGACGAGGCGGTTGCCCGCGCCAGGGCACTGGTGGCGGCGAAACCGGATGACCCCTCCCGCCGCCTGGCCCTGGCCTACGCCTTGACCCGCGCCGGTGCCACCTACGACGCACTGTTTGAATACGACCAGGCTTTCATTCGCGCCGGCAGTAAACCCGAAGTCGCTCGCGAATACGTGATTGCCCTGCAACGTGCCCGTTTGCCGGAACCGGCCTTGCGCCTGGCGCGTCAGCGGCCGGGGTTGATTGATCCGGTCACGCAACGCCGTCTCGAAGGTGACCTGGCCGCCGAACGCGTGCGCCTGGCGGAGCTGGCCACCCGCAGCGAAACGGAACGGTATGTGATCGCCGACCGGGCCCTGGGCGATTACGACCAGTTACTGGCGACCTGGACGCCGGACCCTGCGGCCCACGATGACGTCATCCGCTGGCGAATCGATCGCATGGGCGCCCTCAAGGCCCGTGCACGCACCGCCGATGTGATCACCGAATACCAGAAACTGCTCGCCGAAGGCGTGAAGATTCCGACCTATGCCCTGCGTTGGGTGGCGTCGTCCTATCTGGATCAGCGTCAGCCGGAAATCGCCACCGATTTGTATCGCCAGGTGCTGGTAGCGCCGGATGCCGATGTCGGCGATCGCCTGGAAGACAGCACCGCGCTCTATTACGCCTTGCTCGAAAGTGACAAGGCCGATGACGCGCGCAAGGTCGCCGAGGACCTGGCCAAGACCCAAAAGCCACGGGTCGAGCTCAAGGGCTTGCCGGTGGGTAACCCCAACGATGAATGGATGGACGCGCAGCAACTCGCCGCCCAGGCCGGCACCTATGGCGCCGACCTGCCGTCGGGCGAGCAGCGATTGCAGACGCTGGTGGATCAGGCGCCGGGCAACGTCGGACTGCGTCTGGCCCAGGCTGATCTGTACCTGGCCCGGGACTGGCCACGGCGCGCCGAGAATCAACTCAAGGAAACCGAAAGCATGGCCCCGCGGGATATCGGCCTGGAAGTCGCTCAGGGCCACACGGCCATGGACCTGCAGGAATGGCGGCAGATGGACGCGCTGACCGACGATGTGGTCGCGCGTTTCCCGGACAACCGTCAGGTGCAGCGTTTGCAGCGTCAGCGTGCGGTCCATGACATGGCTGAGCTGCGGGTGGAGGCCTATGGCGGCAAGAGTTATGGCGGTGGCAACGGCGACGCCGGGGCGGTCAACGGCAGTCGCGATTTCGGCATCGAAACCACACTGTACAGCCCGCCCATCAATGAAGACTGGCGCCTGTTCGCCGGTGCCGGTTACGCCACCGGCGACTTCCAGGAAGGCACTGGCCACCATCGCTTCCAGCGCGTCGGGCTCGAACGGCGGACCCGTGACATGTCTCTGGAAGCGGAAGTCTCCAACCATTCCTATGGCTTCGGCGATAAACAGGGCGCGCGCCTGGCGATTGCCCGAGACATCGACGATCACTGGCAGTACGGCGGCAGCCTCGAATACCTGTCGGCACAAACGCCGTTGCGAGCGTTGAACAGCGACATCACGGCCAACGGCGGCAGCGGCTTTATCCGCTGGCGCGCCAATGAAAGCCGTGAGTGGAGACTGGCGGTCAGCCCCTCGCACTTCAGCGACGGCAACAACCGTGTCGAAGCGGTGCTCACCGGTCGCGAGGGCGTTTACCGCGCGCCGGGGTTGCAGGTCGACCTCGGCCTGGAAGTCGGCAGCAGCCATAACTCCAAGTCCGACGACGTGCCGTACTTCAACCCCAAATCCGACTTCAGCGTGCTGCCGACGGTGAACGTCAACCATGTGCTCTATCACCGCTACGAAACCTCCTGGAGCCAGCAGTTCCAGGCCGGTGCGGGCACCTATAGCCAACGTGATCACGGCACCGGCGGCATCGCCCTGCTGGGTTACGGCCAGCGCTACAGCTGGAACGACGTGTTCGAGGTGGGCGGCCTGCTGAGCGTGATCAACCGGCCTTATGACGGCGACCGCGAAACCGATCTGCGCCTGCTCGTCGACCTTACTTACCGCTTCTAGAAGAGTTTGAAGATGCCTTTTATTTTGCGTTTCATCCTCCTGCTGGGAGTGCTGTTGATCAGCGCCTGTGCCCAGCAAGCCCCAACCTTCGCGCCGCCGTCCGAACGCCCGGTGTCGGCCAATGAAAAGCCCTGGCCGAAAAACCATGTATTGGGGATCGCTTACCACGATGTCGAAGACCGCGACCCCGATCAGGCGGTGGTGGCCGTGCGCACCGAGCGCCTGCTCGAGCAACTGGCGTGGCTACGGGAGAACAACTACACACCGGTCACCGTCGATCAGGTCATGGCCGCTCGCAACGGCGGCCCCGAGCTGCCGCCACGGGCGATCGTGCTGAGTTTCGATGATGGTTACTCGAGCTTCTACACCCGCGTAATGCCGGTGCTGCGCGCCTATAACTGGCACGCCTTGCTGGCGCCGGTGGGGGTGTGGATCGACACGCCGCAGAACCAGCCGGTGGATTTCGCCGGTACACCGCGCAAGCGTTCGGACTTCCTGACCTGGGAGCAGATCCGCGAGATTTCCCGATCCGGCCTGGTGGAAATCGCCGCCCACACCGACGCCAGCCACAAAGGCGTGCTGGCTAACCCACAAGGCAACCTGCAGCCGGCGGCCGCGACCCGGCGTTATGACGCCGCGACCGGGCGCTACGAAACCGAAGCCCAATTCCAGGCCCGGATGCGCGCTGACGTAGCGGCCATCTCGGAGAAGATCCGCAAGGTCACTGGCTACAAACCGCGAGTCTGGGTGTGGCCGTACGGCGTGGCGGATGGCACCTCGCTGCAAGTAATCAACGACCAGGGTTATCAGATGGCCCTGACCCTGGACGACGGTCTCGATACCCTTAACAACCTGATGAGCGGCCCGCGCTTTCTGGTGGCCTCGGACCCGGATGGTGAACACTTCGCCAACAGCATCGTCGCGGTGCAGGCCGAATCGCCGATGCGGGTGGTGCATGTGGACTTGGACAACGTCTACGACCCGGACCCGGCCCAACAGGAAATCAACCTCGGCAAACTGATCCAGCGCATGGCCGACATGGGCGCCAACACGGTGTTCCTGCAAGCTTTCGCCGACCCTGTGGGCGATGGCCTGGTGCATTCGCTGTACTTCCCCAACCGCCACCTGCCGATGCGTGCCGACCTCTTTGACCGCGTGGCCTGGCAGTTGCGCACCCGGGCTCACGTCAAAGTCTATGCCTGGATGCCGGTACTGAGTTTTGCCCTGGATTCGAAGCTGCCGCGAGTCACCCGTTGGGACCCGAAAACCGGCACCACGTCAGTCGATCCTGACCAGTACAAACGCTTGTCACCGTTCGATCCGAACGTGCGGCGCATCATCGGTGAAATCTACGAAGACGTGGCGCGCCTGACCTCGGTCGACGGCATCCTCTATCACGATGACGCGGTGCTGTCGGACTTCGAAGACGCCGGCCCCGAAGCCCTGAAGGTCTATGCCGCCAACGGTCTGCCCGGTTCGATTGCCACCCTGCGCGACGATCCGGCCACCCTGCAACGCTGGACGCGCTTCAAGAGTCGCTACCTGATCGACTTCACTCATGAGCTGACCGCCAAGGTCCGTGCCATTCGCGGCCCGCAAGTGCAGACGGCGCGCAATATTTTCGCCGAACCAATGCTCAATCCCGAGAGCGAAGCCTGGTTCGCGCAGAACCTCGACGACTTCCTGGGCGCCTACGACTGGACAGCGCCGATGGCCATGCCACTGATGGAAAAACAGAGCCTCCAGCAATCCGGCCCCTGGCTCGAAACGCTGGTGGCGACGGTCAAATCGCGCCCCGGCGCCCTCGATCGCACGGTGTTCGAGCTGCAGGCCCGCGACTGGAGGAAAAACAAAGACGCCGACATCGACGGCGAGCAGTTGGCTGACTGGATGGGCCGCCTCAAGCGTCAGGGCGCCACCAGTTTCGGCTACTACCCGGACAACTTTCTCGAAAACCAGCCGGACCTGAAAACCGTGCGGCCCGCGCTCTCCAACAAGTGGAATCCATAACATGCTGGACAGACTTCTGGCCCTATTGGTTCTGGCGATCGTCCTGGGGGTTCCCCTCGGGCTGATCTTTCTGGTCACCGGGCAATTCCTGATGGACTTCGTGTTCTTCTACCCACTGTTCATGTCGGGGTTGTGGATCGCTGGCGGCCTGTATTTCTGGCTGCACTGGGAGCGGCACTGGCCGTGGCAGGACGACACCTTGCCGCCACCATTGGCCGGCGAACCGCTGATTTCGATCCTGATCCCTTGCTACAACGAAGGCGACAACGCTGCCGATACCATCCACGCGGCGCTGGCCCAGCATTACCCGAACATCGAAGTGATCGCGATCAACGACGGCTCCAAGGACAACACCGCTGCGGTGCTCGACGCACTGGCGGCGCAGGATCCGCGTTTACGGGTGCTGCACCTGGCGGAAAACCAGGGCAAAGCCGTGGCCCTGCGCATGGGCGCCATCGCGGCGCGCAGCGAGTACCTGGTATGCATCGACGGTGACGCGCTGCTGGCGCCGAATACCGCGGCCTATCTGGTGGCGCCGATGCTCGACAACGCACGACTGGGCGCTGTGACCGGCAACCCGCGAATCCGTACCCGTTCGACCTTGATCGGCCGGGTGCAGGTCGGCGAGTTCTCCTCGATCATCGGCCTGATCAAGCGCACCCAGCGGGTGTTCGGGCGGATCTTCACCGTCTCCGGGGTGATCGTCGCCTTCCGTCGCACGGCTCTGAACCGGGTCGGCTACTGGAGCCCGGACATGATCACCGAAGACATCGACATCAGTTGGAAGCTGCAGCTGGATCACTGGAGCATTTTCTACGAGCCCCGCGCGTTGTGCTGGATCCTCATGCCCGAAACCCTCGGCGGCCTGTGGAAGCAACGTCTGCGCTGGGCCCAGGGCGGTGCCGAGGTGCTGTTCAAGAACATCCGGGGCATCTGGCAATACCGCCATCGTTACCTCTGGCCGCTGCTGTTCGAGTACTGCCTGTCCACCGGTTGGGCCTTCACCTTTCTGCTGTCGGTGATCTTCTGGAGCGTCGGCAAATTCGTCGACATGCCGCCCGCCATTGCCGTCCATCACCTGATGCCACCGGCCTTTACCGGGCTGCTGTTGGCGGTGGTCTGCCTGGTGCAGTTCGCGGTCAGCATCATGATCGACCGACGTTACGAAAAGGGGCTCGGCAGGACCATGTTCTGGGTGGTCTGGTATCCGCTGGTGTTCTGGTTCATCAGCCTGCTCACCACCCTGGTCAGCTTTCCCAAAGTGCTGTTCGGCCAACATCAGAAGCGCGCGCGCTGGGTCAGTCCGGACCGGGGCATCAAGCCGCTGGATGACGATGAAGAGGAGGTCATCAAATGAAAATCATCAGGACCCGGCAACGGCCTTTTCTGGTCGTGATCGATGTTGTCTTCACCGTGCTGGCCTGGATCGGGCTGCTGTATTTGCTGGCGCGGGGTCTGTGGCCGCTGATCGATACCCATGACGGCCCGCGCATCGATGCATCGTTTTTCGACGCCCTCGGCACGTTGCAGATTTACCTGTGGGTGGCGCTGGTGAATGCGGTGATCCTGATTGGCTGGGCGCGTTATCAACAGCGCAAAAGCAAGAGCTTCGCCCAGCGCCGATTGCCGGCGCCAGTGGTGGACGATCAGGGGCTGAGCAAAAGCTTCAAGCTCACCGGTGACCGGCTGGAGAAGCTGCGCACACCGGGCTCAATCACCATTCACAACGATCAGGATGGCGACGTCAGCCATGTCGTTACGCACTTCACCCCAGTCGACCCGTCTCAACTGCCGCTGCCCTTGGCGCCATTGGAACATCCACTGGTGATCCGCCTGCCGGCTGAAGATGACGACAACCGCGAGCCGATAAGCCACATCTGAGCCTGACGCGTTGCAGACGTGCGTCAGGCAAAATCCCGAACCAGGCGCCACGCCTCGTCCATCGACAGCGGTTGTTTCATCCGTTCGGCGAGCATCGCCATGGCCCGTTCTTGATCGCAGGCAACGGCCGCCGCCACCACGCCGTTTTTGGCGAACAGGCCAATAAACGGTGGATGCTCTGGGTCGCCTTTGAATTCGACCTCGTCCCAGGCCTCGGCGTGTCCGAGGTAGTCGTAGTTTTTGCCGAAGTGCCAGGTCCAGAAATACGGCACATCGAGGTAGCGTTCGTCGCCGCCGAGCATATTCGCCGCCGCAATCCGCGCCTGTTGCTGGGCCAGGCGCCAGTGCTCGATCCGTTGGGGCTGGCCGTTGAGCGGGAAGGTCGCGATATCGCCGACGGCCCAGAGCCCGTCAGTCACGCGCATGCCGCCGTCGACCTTCAATGACTGATCTTTTTCCTTCGGCAGATCGGTAAACGGGGTGGTCGCCGGGGTGACGCCAATGCCGACCAGCACCAGATCCGCCGGCAAGCGCTGACCGTTGTCCAGCAGCACTGCTTCGACCTTGCCTGCGCCTTCGATCTTCGCCGCTTCGCCATCGGTATGAAACACCACGCCATTGGCCTCGTGCAGGGCACGAATCGCCTTGCCGACGGCCTCGCCGAATTGCGCCTCGAAAGGGATGGCATGGCGGGCCAGGACGGTGACGTCCAGGCCGTACTGACGCAAGGATGAAGCGGATTCCAGACCAATGAAGCTGCCGCCCACAATCACTGCCCGTTGACCCGGTTTTGCGGCTGCCAGAATCTGCTGCGCCTGCGCCTTGGAACGCAGCACGAATACCTGCGGCAGGTCCGCGCCAGGCAGCGATAAGGGCTTGGGGATGCCGCCGGTGGCGATCACCGCGGCGTCATAGCTCAGCGATTGGCCATCGGCCAGGCGCAGCGTCCGGTTCGGTGCATCCAGGCCCATCACATCGCTGTTTATCCGTTCAATGCGCTGTTCACGATAAAAATCTTCATCCCGCAGCGGCGGAATTTCGTCCGGCGGCATCTCCCCGGCAATCACGAATTTGCTCAATGCCGTACGGTCGTATCCGGCTTCGGGTTCCCGGTCGATCAGCAGCACCCGGCCGCCGAAGCCTTTCTCCCGCAGCGCCGCCGCGCAGGCCGTACCGGCGGCACCAGCGCCGATGATCGCAAAGGTGCGCTTATCGTCCGCCGGCGGTGTGCTGGGGCTGGGCATCGGCTGGTCATCGACCCAGACCTCATCGTCGCGCAATTCCAGCGGGTAGCGCCGCAGACTGTCCAGGGACGGTGGCTCGCACAGCGCGCCGTCTTCGAGCCGATAGGCTGCCTTGTGCCACGGGCAGATCAGCCGTCCCTCACACAGCGCACCTTTGGCCAAAGGAGCCCCGGCGTGGGGACATTTGCCCTGATAGGCGCGCAATTGATCGCCGACCCGCAGCAAGACGATTTTCATCTTGTCGATACGGACCTCAAGGCCACGGTCGAGGGGCACATCGGCAAAACGGGCGACGCGGTGCAGTGCCATGATCGATCTCCAGGCAGGTGTTTCACTTAGGAGTTTGGTGCTTATTCACAGGTTCAGCCAATTCCCTCTGCCACCGCACGAACGGTCCGGCTATAGTTTGCGTGCCGACGACGGCCCCACCCCGCACAAGGTGCTCCGGTATGACCCGATTGACCTCTTTGAACCCTTGGCTGGCGGCCGTTGCAGTCGCCCTTTGCGTGCAGTTGCCGGCGCAGGCCCAGGAGCGTTTCACCCTCAGCATCCCCGGTGTTTCGGACAATCGGCTGTTCACGTCGGCGGAAGCCAGCGATGCCAGCGGTTGCGGCGGCAAGAATCAGTCCCCGGCCCTGAGCTGGAGCGCCGGGCCCCCGGGCACCCTCAGCTACGCCATCGTCATGCACGACCCGGACGGCCAGAAAGGCTTGGGCGTCGATCACTGGATTCATTACGGCATCAAGGCCACGACACGGCAGATCCCGGCTGGTGTCGGCGCCAAATCCACTCTCGAAGGCGTGGGTGGCACCAACATCAAAGGCACCACTCACTACGTTGGCCCGTGCCCGCCCATCGGTGACAGCTCCCATCACTACATCATCCAGATCTACGCCCTGGACCTGGCGCCAGAAGCCTTGCCTGCCGGCCTGACCCGCGCGCAGTTGCTGGAACAGATCAAAGGCCATGTGCTGAAAAACAGCAGTGTGGTGCGGCGTTATCACCGCTGAAGATTTTTCACTTCGGCTTAACCCGAACCCGGCGGGCTGTCCGTCTCAGAGGATGAATGAGTCAATTTCCTCCTGAGGTCAGCCCCCATGTCCCTTCCTCTGCATGTCCTCCGCCCGGCCGCCCAGGGTTTCGCCGTCGGGTTACTGCTGGCCGTTGCCGGTTGCGGCGGTTCATCCACACCAGCCTCTGAGACGGGCAACCCGGCAGCGGCTGCGCCCCCGGCTCAAAATGCGCCGAAAACTGAAGCATTAGTGCGCGAATCGGCCATGGCGGACACCGCGATGGCCAAACGCAACGCAAGACCGGGCCCGCTGGTCGCTTTCGCGCCAGTGCCCGCCGGTGAAACTTATCCACAGGGCTACCGGGATGAACAGCGCGAGCAATATCAGGCGCTGGCCGATAACCCGATTCACAGCGTGGCCGAAGCGCCGGTCTCGACTTTCAGCGCCGACGTCGATACCGGCGCGTACGCCAATGTCCGGCGCTTGCTCAATCAGGGGCGTTTACCGCCAGAAGGGGCGGTGCGGCTGGAAGAAATGGTCAATTACTTCCCCTACGATTACGCCTTGCCCACTGACGGCTCACCGTTCGGTGTGACCACCGAGCTGGCACCGTCACCCTGGAACCCGCATACCCGATTGCTGCGTATCGGCATCAAGGCCTCCGATCGCGCGGTGGCAACGCTGGCCCCAGCGAACCTGGTATTTCTGGTGGACGTGTCCGGTTCCATGGACCGTCGTGAAGGCTTGCCTCTGGTCAAAAGCACCCTGAAATTGCTGGTCGATCAACTGCGCGAGCAGGACCGGGTTTCGCTGGTGGTGTACGCCGGAGAATCCCATGTGGTGCTGGAGCCGACTTCCGGACGGGAAAAAGCGAAAATTCGTACCGCCATCGAGCAATTGACGGCGGGCGGTTCGACGGCCGGCGCGTCGGGTATCGAACTGGCTTACCAAATGGCGCAACAGGCGTTTATCCCCAAAGGCATCAACCGCATCCTGCTAGCCACCGACGGTGACTTCAACGTCGGCATCAGCGACTTCGACAGCCTCAAGCAAATGGCTGTGGATAAACGCAAGACTGGCGTGTCCCTGACCACCCTGGGTTTTGGTGTGGATAACTACAATGAACACCTGATGGAACAACTGGCCGACGCCGGCGACGGTAACTACGCCTACATCGACAACCTGCGCGAAGCGCGCAAAGTGCTGGTGGATCAACTCGGCTCAACCCTCGCAGTAGTGGCGAAAAACGTGAAGCTGCAGGTGGAGTTCAACCCCGCTCAGATCAGCGAATATCGGCTGTTGGGTTATGAGAACCGCGCCTTGAAGCGTGAGGATTTCAGCAACGACAAAGTCGACGCCGGAGAAATCGGCGCAGGGCACACGGTGACGGCGCTGTACGAAATTGTGCCCAAGGGCGAGAAGGGCTGGCTGGAACCGCTGCGCTACGGCAATTCCGGGGCAGAAGTTTCCGCAAAAACCGGAGAATTGGCGATGCTGCGGGTGCGTTATCAGTTGCCGGAAGGTGGGAACAGTCGCTTGATCGAACGGCCAATACTGAAGGGCGAGACCGGCAAACTCTCGACCGCCAGCGATGATCTGCGTTTTGCCGCCGCCGTCGCTGCCTTTTCCCAGCAGCTCAAGGACGGGCGCTACACCGGTGATTTCAGCCTGAAAGACACCGAAACCCTGGCCCGTGGCGCACGGGGTGATGATCAGTTCGGCCTGCGCGGAGAGTTCGTGCAATTGGTGGAATTGGCGCAGAGCCTGCGAGCCTCCACCGCCTCGAATCAACCGCCCAACGACAACCGGATAGAGTGAAAGCTGACATGTCCGATCCTGCAATCAGCTCAACCGCCAGCAGCGACGAGTCGCTGCTGGCGCGCTACCGCTCGGGCGACGGGCCGGCGTTCGAAGTTTTGTACGCCCGCCACCGCCAGGGCCTGTATCGATTCCTTCTCGGCCTCAGCGGTAAACCCGAACTGGCCGAAGAGGTGTACCAGGAAACCTGGCTGAGCCTGATCCGCAGCACCAGTCAGCCACAAGGCCGGGCGAACTTTCGTACCTGGCTCTACCAGATCGCCCGCAACCGCCTGATCGATCACTGGCGCAAACACGGCATCCACAACCCCTTGCACGACAGCTACGACGAACAGGCCCACGCCCTGATCGACGACGCAGCCGACCCCGAACAACTGCTGAGCCTGAGCCGCGACGGTCAACGCCTCGAAACCGCCCTGCAAACCCTGCCCGCGGACCAGCGCGAAGTGTTCCTGCTACGCGCCCACGGCGACCTCGACCTGCCGCAGATCGCCACCCTCACCGAAACACCGCTGGAAACCGTTAAAAGCCGCTTGCGCTACGCCCAGCAAAAACTGCGTCGGCTGCTGGCCGAGGAGGTACTGACATGACTGACGCCAAACAGACACCGCCATCGCCTGACGATGAAGTGCTCAAGCATTTCCGCGACCACAGCAGCGGCGAACCACCGGCGCACCTCGACGCCTTCATTCTCGCCACTGCGCACCGCGAAGCCCCCGCGCCGAAGCCCAGCCTGTGGCAACGCTGGCTCCGCGCCTGCCAACAGCCCCGTTGGCAAGTGGCATTCGCCAGTCTCGTCGGCGTCGCACTGATGCTGGCATTGGTGCAACGCACGCCGGAACAACTGCCGAGTTACGACTTCGCCCCTGCGCCCAAAGCTTCCGCACCGCTCGCCAAACCGGAAGCCGCTGCCCGCTCCCAGGCCGCACCGGCCGAGGCCTTGTCCGCGCCCGCACCGGCTGCGCCGATGGCGGATTTTGCTGCACCAATGCAACGAGAGTCGATCAACAGCGAAATGGCCGACGAAGCCAAACTCAGCAAACGCGCCGCCGCGCCGGTTAAGTCACTGGATGATCAATTACGTGAAGTGATACGCCTGCAAGAGGCCGGACAAACCCAAGCCGCCGAAGCGCTGATGACGACATTGCACAAGCGCTTTTCCAAGGAAAACCTGGCGGCCAAACTCAAGGAATTGCAGAAGAAATGAGCTGAACAGCGGTCGACAATTTGGCAACAACACCCGAAAGCGCGCACTATCGGCCTATAGCCGATGCGTTGGAGGATGCCGTGGCCCAAAAAATCGACCGCATCGCCCAAATGCTCAACTGCCCGGTGAAGGGTGAGGAACTGCGGCGAGCAGTGACTGAGAGTCGTAAGGAGTTTCTTCTGGCGAAGCAGGCAGAAGATGATCTTGAGGAAGACGTTCTTGATGATGAGTTGATCGAGGACGAAGAAGACGATGATGAATACGACGAGTTTGATTGGACGACAGAATGAAAAAACCGCTTTGGCGGTTTTTTGTCATTTAAGAAACACTGTTTGATCTGGAGTCATCAGGGCGTGTTTTACGCAACAGGTGTAGGGGGGCGGTGGCAGCAACGCCGCTGACTACCCAAGAAACTACCCAAGAAACCGCCCAAGAAACTACCCAAGAACTACCCAGAAAATGTTGTGGGGTAAGGCGATGAGCGTCGGCAGCGACTGGTTCATCCGCACGCGGCTGACCTGAAACGAGTCAGCGATTTGAACCGTCAAGTTTTCCTTTACGGTTGCCTCTGCCTTGACTGGATCACCAGTGCCTACCGGCAGTTGACGAGAAGTCCTCAACGCTTACAATCGCCCACAACACGGCCCCTGTCGGTTGATGCGCTTCGGCGCTGAGACTGCTCAGGGGTTTTTTATTGCTTGGGATTTCTCCGCCTTACCAATCGCGTTGGGTCCCGGGTACGCTTTGAGCTGAACGGTGTTGTCGGCACCTTTCATCGAACACACCCGGATAAAGAAGCAAAGCCCTACCAGGTTCGCGCTTTCCTTGAGCAATCAGGAGTCACCGCATGAACGTAATGAATTACAAAGGCTATGCCGCCCGAATTGAGCACAGCGAGGAAGATGGCCTGTTTGTCGGCCATATTGCTGATATCAGAGATGTCGTTGGATTTCATGGCGAGTCAGTACAGGAGCTTCGAAACGCATTTGAAGAGGCTGTCACTGATTATCTGGAAACTTGCGCCAAGCTCTGATGAAGACCGGGCGCATGCCTGACCACTGCCATTGCACGACTATGCAGTTGCATGAGTGGTAGGACGCCAGAAGTCAGCATCAACACGCATCCGCTCACATCTGACAGTTTTGGAGGCCCCGAAAAATCGAGGCGCATTTCATGGGTGAGTCGCCGCTATTCTGCGGTTTGTTGCGTCGCCGTCTGCGGTGGTTGCGTCAGAACTTTCACCACATCATCAACCACCGCCTTACCCATCGCCGTCAAATAGTGCGCGGCCCAGGCGTGGCGGTCGGTGTCTTTTGCGTAGGCCGCATCCTCAGCAAACGACTTAGCCAGGAACAACAGGTCGGACGCCTGCGCCAACGCTTCGCTGATGGGCACACCACCATTCACTCGAAACAGCGGTTCAACAGAGCCGTAGTGGAAGGGTGTGAAACCGATGGTTTTCAGTTCAGATTGCTTGGTCATTGACCACCTCCGATGTTGGCGAAGCAGTGCATGGGAACAAGCGATGGGGCGTTACGCGATGTGGAAACGAGGTGAGGGAAAGCCGAAATTTGTACGGATTAATGCTGCGCATAATTCACTTCCTTGATTTGAGAAGCTGCCGCATCCGATACCAAGCGAATGGGTGGCAGCTGTGCGCAGGTTGGTAAACCGGGGAATCAAGGAAACCGGCACGCCCGAAGGCGTCCCACGCACAGCCGCCATAACACAAGACCACAGACGAAAAAAAACGCCTGCAATCGTGTTGGGGGCGCTGTTGCGCCTTATTCCATCGGGTTACCAAGCCCGGTCGCTGAATTGGCAGCGACGGCAGAAGGGTATCGTGCAGGCTGAGCTCCTGCAACCTCCGAGATTCGTAGGGATTTTCTGCTGAATCAGTCGGAAGGAGATGACGTCGATGTCTTCAGTTTCGAGGAGCTGTTCCATTGGCCAGATTTCGGCCCTGCAACGGTGTCATTTGGTTAAGATGCTGCGTTTAGCCAACCCTTGGGCTGCCAAGTCGCCCAGTTGGCCAGCGTTTCGACACGGAGTATCTGCAGTGAACCACGCGGTCCACAACAAACTGGTTTCTTTCATCTGGTCCATTGCTGACGATTGCCTGCGCGATGTCTATGTGCGCGGCAAGTACCGCGACGTCATTCTGCCCATGGTGGTGCTGCGCCGCCTGGATGCCCTGCTGGAGCCGAGTAAACCCAAGGTGATGGACGAGTTGGCGCTGCAGCAGAGCGAGATGGGCCTGACCGAACTGGATGAGAGCGCCCTGCAAGCCGCTTCCGGCTATGTGTTCTATAACATCAGCAAGTGGACACTGAACCAGCTGCAGAAGACTGCCACCAACAATCAGCAAATCCTCCTGTCCAACTTTGAGGAATACCTCGACGGCTTCAGCGGCAACGTCAAGGACATCATCCGGCGCTTCAACCTTAAGGCTCAGGTGCGCCACATGGCCAGCAAAGACGTGCTGCTGGATGTGCTGGAAAAATTCACCTCCCCCTACATTAACCTGACTCCGAAGGATATCGAGGATCCGGAAGGCAACCGCCTGCCTGCCTTGAGTAACCTGGGCATGGGCTATGTGTTCGAGGAACTGATCCGCAAGTTCAACGAAGAGAACAACGAGGAAGCGGGCGAGCACTTCACCCCGCGCGAAGTGATCGAGCTGATGACCCATCTGGTGTTCGACCCAATCAAGGATCGTCTGCCCACGGTCATGACCATTTATGATCCGGCCTGCGGCAGCGGCGGCATGCTCACCGAGTCGCAGAACTTCATCGAAGAGAAGTATCCGGATCCGAGCACGCAGCGGGACGTCTATCTCTATGGCAAGGAAATCAACGACGAGACCTATGCCATCTGCAAGTCGGACATGATGATCAAGGGCAATAACCCCGCCCATATCCGCCCCGGCTCCACCCTGTCCGTCGACGAATTTGCCGGCAGCCGCTTCGACTTCATGCTGTCCAATCCGCCCTATGGCAAGAGCTGGGCCAGCGAACAGAAATTCATCAAGGACGGTGGCGACGTCATCGACCCGCGCTTCAAGGTCACGCTCCGGGACTACTGGGACAACGCAGAAGTGCAGGACGCTACCCCGCGCTCCAGTGATGGCCAGCTGCTATTCCTGATGGAAATGGTCAGCAAAATGAAGGCTCCGGGTGAAGCCGGTCTGGGTTCGCGCATCGCCTCGGTGCACAACGGCTCGAGCCTGTTCACCGGCGACGCAGGCGGTGGCGAGAGCAATATCCGCCGTCACATCATCGAAAACGATCTACTGGACGCAATCATCCAGTTGCCTAACAACCTGTTCTACAACACCGGTATCACCACCTATATCTGGCTGCTGTCCAGTAACAAGCCGGCACGTCGACGAGGCAAAGTGCAGTTGATTGATGCCAGCCTGTTGTACCGCAAGCTGCGCAAGAACCTGGGCAACAAGAACTGCGAGTTTGCTGCCGAACATATCGAGCGGATCACCCAGATCTACCTCAATCTGGACAACATCGACCGCCCGGCCGGCGGTGACGGCGTCGCCGCTCGAGTATTCGACAACCGCGACTTCGGCTATTACAAGGTCAACATCGAGCGGCCGGACCGGCGTAAGGCGCAGTTCAGTGCCGAGCGCATCGAAACCCTGCGCTTCGACAAGGCCCTGCGCGAGCCTATGGAGTGGATCTACCAGCAGTGGGGCGAGGCGGTGTACCAGGATCAGACCCTGGCCAAGCATGAAAAGGCCATTCTCGCTTGGTGCGAAGAGCAGGGCCTGGAGCTTAACGCCAAACAGCGCAAGAAGCTGCTGAATCTCGAAACCTGGATGAAGCAGTCCCTGCTGGTGACTGTGTCTAACTACCTGATGCAGGCAGTCGGCACCGATGAGTTCGACGACTTCAACCTGTTCGCTAAGCAGGTTGACAAGGTGCTCAAGCAGTTGGGCCGTGACTCCGGCATCAAGCTCGGTGCCAGCGAGCGCAACCAACTGCTCAATGCCGTGAGTTGGTACGACGAAAACGCTGCAAAGGTAATCCGCAAGATCGAGAAGTTAGACCGCGAGGAACTGCCGGCCCTGCTGCACAGGCTGGGTTGCCGCGAGCCGGAACTGCCCGACTTCGGCTACTACTCCAACGGCAAGCCCGGCGAGTTCATTACCTACGAGTCCAGCAGCGAACTGCGTGACAGCGAGAGCATCCCGCTGGCGGACTCTATCCACCGCTTTTTCCAGGCCGAAGTGCAGCCCCATGTCGAGGAGGCCTGGATCAATCTGGAGTCGGTCAAGATCGGCTACGAGATCAGCTTTAACAAGTACTTCTACAAGCACCAGCCGTTGCGCAGCATGGGGGAAGTAGCACGGGAGATCGTGGCGCTGGAGCAGCAGGCGGAGGGGTTGATTGCAGAGATTCTCGGGATTCGGGTCAAGGATGTTTCGGGGGTGAGGAATGACTAATTTCTTAGAGGTAATGCCTAAGTACGCGGCATATAAGAAGTCGACAATAGAAAATATTGAATGTATTCCTCAAGGATGGAGCGTTAAATCCATTCGTTACGCTTTTAAGTTTTTGAACAGCCGGCGTATCCCTCTGAGCGCTTCTCAGCGAGAGGCTCGTAAAGGAGAGTACCCATATTATGGTGCGAGCGGAATAATTGATTATGTAGATGGGTATCTATTTGACGAGTCCTTGATTTTGATTGCTGAGGACGGCGCAAATCTTCTAAGCAAGTCTACACCGCTAGCATTTGTCGCCGAGGGTAGATACTGGGTAAATAATCACGCACACATTCTTAGGCCGAATTCTTTTGGATTCATTTATTGGGCTGAATTGCTTAGCTCTCTTGATTATACCGCTTTCATTTCTGGTGCCGCTCAGCCGAAATTGACACGCGACAGATTAGGTGGCGTGAGAATACCTGTTCCGCCAACAGATGAAATAACGCATATAGCCAACTTTTTAAACAGCAAAACGGCGCAAATCAACCAGGCTATCAGTGTTAAAGAAAGGCAGGTGAATCTGCTTAAAGAGCGCGAGCAAATACTGATACAACGTGCTGTAACCCGTGGCCTTAACCCTGATGCGCCCATGCGGGATTCCGGCAGTGAATGGATTGGCGAGATTCCGACGCATTGGGGGATTATGGCCAACCGTGCCTTGTTCCGTGAGCGAGTCGAACCTGGAAAAGAGGAACTGCCTCTGCTTTCGGTTTCCATCCATTCCGGCGTGTCCGACGAAGAGATGTCCGAGGACGAGAACATCCGTGGTCGCGTAAAGATAGAAGATAAAACCAAGTACATCCGTGTTCGACCAGGCGATATCGCCTTCAACATGATGAGGGCGTGGCAGGGGGCAATTGGTGCGGTGCGCGTGGAGGGTATGGTCAGCCCCGCTTATACCATTGCGGTTCCTTGCTCGCGCCTCGATGCCCGGTTCTTCGAGTACCAGTACCGTACGCCCGGCTTTATCCAGCAGATGGATCGTTACTCAAAAGGCATTACAGATTTCCGCAAAAGGCTCTACTGGGATGGCTTCAAGCAACTGATAACCCTGGTACCCCCTGTTGAGGAACAACGGGCCATCGTTGAGTTTATCGAGCAGGCGATGCTGAAGCAGGAGGCTGCCGTTGCCTTGCTTGAACAACAAATCACCAAACTCAAAGAATATAAATCCACCGTGATTAATAGCGCCGTCACCGGCAAGATCAAGGTGCCGGGCGTGGTGGAGCCTACCGAGATAAAGGAACGGGAGATCGCCTGATGACGGTGGAGCGTGACCTTGGCTATCTGCAATCCCTGCTCAGGGAGCTGTGCGCATTGCCGCAGGAAACCGAGTGGGTGGAGTTCAAGCAGGACAACGACGATGCGCCGATGATCGGCGAATACATCTCGGCGCTGGCCAATGCCGCCGCTCTGCTCGGCAAGCAGTATGGCTATCTGCTCTGGGGCATCGACGATGCCAGTCATGCCGTGATTGGTACGGCTTTCAAGCCCGCCGCCTCCCGTTACAAGCAGCAGGAGCTGGAAAGCTGGCTGCTGCAGAAAACCGCGCCGAAGATCCATTTTCGCTTTTTCGAGTTTGCCGCCACTGATGGCCAGCCGGTAGTGATACTGGAAGTCCAGGCCGCCAGCCATACCCCGGTGCAGTTCGATGGCGTCGAATATATCCGGGTCGGCTCCTACAAGAAGAAGTTGCGCGAGTTTCCCGAAAAGGAGCGGGCGCTCTGGCGCGTGTTCGACCGAGTGCCCTTCGAACAGCAATTGGCCGCACAGAACCTTGGCGTTGATCAGGTGCTCAAGCTGCTCAACTATCCGGTTTACTTCGACCTGACCAACCAGCCCTTGCCGGAGGGGCGCGACGCAATTCTTGCGGCGCTGGCGGCCGACCGGATGATCCAGCGCAGCGACAGTGGGCAATGGCATATCACCAACTTGGGCGCCATTCTGTTCGCCAAGCGCTTGCAGGATTTCCCCGCCCTGGGACGCAAAGCTGTACGCCTGATCCACTATAAGGGCAGTGGCAGACTGGAAACCAATCGTGAAATCACTGGCAATAAGGGCTACGCCTTGGGCTTCGAAGGGGTGATCGACACCCTGAAAACCCTGCTGCCGACCAACGAGGAAATTGGCAAGGCTTTCCGTCAGGAAGTGCCTATGTACCCGGAACTGGCCCTGCGCGAGCTGGTGGCCAATGCCATCATTCACCAGGACTTCAACCTGAGCGGTACCGGGCCGATGATCGAGCTGTTCGAGCGGCGGATGGAAATTACCAACCCCGGAGTGCCTCTGGTGGACCCGCAGCGCTTTCTCGACAGTCCCCCGCGCAGCCGCAACGAGGCGTTGGCCTCGTTCATGCGCCGTATCGGCATCTGCGAAGAGCGCGGCAGCGGCATCGACAAGGTGATCGCCCAGATCGAGCTGTACCAGCTCCCGGCGCCCATCTTCGAGCAAACCGACGAACACACTCGCGTGGTGCTGTTTGCCCACAAGGACTACAGGGACATGGAGCCGGAGGACCGCATTCGCGCCTGTTACCAGCACTGCTGCCTGAGTTACGTGAACCGCGAGCCAATGAACAACACCTCGCTGCGCAAACGCTTCCAGATCGACGAGGGCAACAGCGCTATGGCCAGCCGGATTATCAAGCAGACCATCGAAGCGGGCCTGATCCGATTGTATGATCCTAAGGCCAATCGCAAAGCTTATCGCTATGTACCTGGCTGGGCATGACCTCATTTGACGGTCATTTGACTGAGGCGCCCATAACCGCCGGGGAAAGCCTCCAAACCCAGTATTTTCAGGGGGTTGGAAAAAAGCGCTCATTTGACTGAAAGGGATGTCGTTGGACGAACTGCCCAAGTGGGTGGACCAGCAGTGGGCTATCAGTAAGACCAGATTTGAAATCAAGGCCTCGATAAATCGATGGATTAGCCTGAGTCGGCGAATGTCTAAGCTTCCGCCACCTGGACATTTTCAGATATTCGTATGCCGTGTCGGGGTAGCCTTGCACCGACGGGCAAGCAAGGCATAAGGAAACCGGCATGGTAAGCAAGACCAATGAACAGGCGCTGGAAGCGAGCATCGAGAAACACCTGACCGGCACCTGTTTAGAAGAGCAGGTGATGGTACGCGACGGCGCGGCTGAGCGGCCTTTTGATCCCAACCACGGATACTGGCTGGGCCGCGCCCAGGACTTCAATGCCCGTTATGCGGTGGATACCCGCTGGCTATGGAAGTTCCTGCATGACAGCCAGGCCGATGAGCTGGAGCGCCTCAAACAACGTTACGACGATTGGGATCTGCGTATCCTGGAGCGCTTCGACCGGCTGGCGAAGAAGTACGGCGTACTGCATCTGCTCAAACGCGGCTTGGCCATCGACGATGTGCACTTCAACCTGATGTACCCCGCGCCGCTGGCCAGCAGCTCGGAGCGGGTCAAGCGCAATTTCGCGGCGAATATCTTCAGCAGCACCCGCCAGGTGCGGTATTCCCTGAGCAATACCCTGGAAGAGATCGACATGGTGCTCTTCATCAATGGGCTGCCCTTCGCCACCTTGGAACTGAAGAATCCCTGGACCGGCCAGACCGCCCGTTATCACGGACAGAAGCAGTACAAGCAGGATCGCGACAGCAGTCAGCCTCTGCTGCAATTCGGCCGTTGCCTGGTGCATATGACGGTGGATACCGATGAGGTCTATATGACCACCAAACTGGCCGGTGCCGCGACCTTCTTTCTGCCATTCAACAAGGGTCACAACCATGGTGCAGGCAACCCGCCCAACCCTAACGGCCACAGGAGCGCCTACCTGTGGCGGGAAATCTTCAGCCGTGAAAGCGTGGCCAACATCATCCAGCACTTCGTTCGTCTGGATGGCAGCAGCAAAACGCTGCTGACCAAACGAACGCTATTCTTTCCGCGCTACCACCAACTGGATGTGGTTCGGCAACTGGTGGCGCATGCCAGCAATCATGGAGTGGGTCAGCGCTATCTGATCCAACATTCGGCCGGTTCGGGCAAGTCGAACTCCATCACCTGGGTTGCCTATCAGCTGATCGAAACCTACCCGGCCTCGCTGGAAGTAGCTGGGGCCAGGGGCCTGGATGTGCCGCTGTTCGATTCAGTGATTGTGGTGACCGACCGGCGCCTGCTGGACAAGCAATTGCGCGAGAACATCCGCGAGTTCTCTGAGGTCAAGAACATCATCGCCCCGGCGCTGAAATCTTCGGATCTCAAGCAGGCACTGGAGCAAGGTAAGAAAATTATCATCACCACCATCCAGAAATTCCCGGTAATCGTCGATGGTATCGACGACATGGGCAGCAAGCGCTTCGCCGTGATTATTGACGAGGCACACAGCTCGCAGGATGGTAGCTCCCACGGGACGATGAATAAGGTGATGGGCGGTGACGAGCTGGATGATGCCCAGGAGAAGGTCCTTAGCGCCATCAAGAAGAGCAAGATGCGTGGCAACGCCTCTTACTTCGCCTTCACCGCTACGCCGAAGAGCAGCACCTTGGAGAAGTTTGGTCAACAACAGGCCGATGGCCGCTTCGAGCCGTTCCATCTGTATTCGATGAAGCAAGCCATTGAGGAGCGCTTCATTCTTGATGTACTGGCCAACTACACCACTTACAAAAGCTATTACGAAATCCGCAAGTCCATTGAGGACAACCCGCTGTTCGACAAGCTTAAGGCACAGAAGAAGCTGCGTAGTTATGTAGAGCGCGACCAGCAGACCATCAACGCCAAGGCCGAGATCATGCTGGATCACTTCATCGATCAGGTAGTGATCCCGAAGAAGCTCAAGAATCTGGCCAAGGGCATGATCATCACTCAAAACATCGAGGCGGCCATCCGTTATCACAAGGCCATCTGCCGGCTGCTGGATGCGCGGGGTAACCCGTTCAAGGCGTTGATCGCCTTCTCCGGCGACAAGATGGTTGATGGCATCGAATACAGCGAAGCTCAGGTCAACGGCTTCGCTGAGGCAGATACCCGTGACAAGTTTGACACCGATGAGTACCGCCTGCTGGTCGTAGCCAACAAGTACCTGACCGGTTTCGACCAGCCTAAGCTATGTGCCATGTACGTCGACAAGAAGTTGCAGGACGTGCTCGCCGTGCAGGCGTTGTCACGCCTCAACCGCGCCGCGCCCAAATGGGGCAAGAAGACCGAAGATCTGTTCGTTCTCGACTTCTTCAACCCAGTGGAGGACATCAAGACGTCCTTCGACCCCTTCTACACAGCCACCAGCCTATCCGGCGCCACGGACATCAATGTGCTCCATGAACTCAAGGATCAACTGGACGAAGTGGGCGTCTACGAGTGGCCGGAGGTGGAGGCGTTCGCCGCGCAGTACTTCGACAATGTAGATGCCGAGCAGTTGGCTGTGCTGATCGATATCGCCGTCGAGCGTTTCGATGTGGAACTGGAGCTGGAGGATGAGGAGAAAGTCGATTTCAAGATCAAGGCCAAGCAGTTCGTGAAGATCTACGGCCAGATGGCCTCGATCATGCCTTACGAAATCATCGCTTGGGAAAAGCTCTTTTGGTTCCTCAAATTCCTGATCCCGAAGCTAAAGGTCAAGGATAAGCACGCCGACGAGATCGACGCCCTGCTCAACTCGGTGGATCTTTCCTCGTACGGGCTAGAGCGGGTAAAGCTCAACCACTCAATTGTGTTAGACGACTCCGAGACCACACTGGATCCGGCCAACCCCAATCCGAGAGGGATACATGGCGTTGATCAGGAAAGTGACCCGCTGGATCAGATCATCCAGTCTTTCAATGAACGCTGGTTCCAGGCCTGGGGCGTAACGAACGAAGAAAAACGCGTGAAGTTCCTGAGCATTGTTAAGGGTATTCAAGAGCATCCGGACTTCGAAACGAAGTATCAGAAGAGTCAGGACGAAGACCACCGCAATCTGGCTTTCGAGAAGATCTTTGATGAAGTAATGCTGATGCGCCGACGCCAGGATCTAGAACTGTACCGATTGGTGGCCAGCGATCCCGCACTCAAGTCGACGTTGCAGGGGAATATACGAGGGTTGTTGGGGTGAGCGCCGGCCTGCTGTTTCTCGAGGCTAGCTCTCCGGTATGAGTGGTTAAACCTCGAAATGGATTCACAGAAGGCCCCGGCATATTCCCAGAGAGGGTCTTTTTCGCATGTATTTGATGGGTAAGCGGGATTCGAGTAATCCAGCACCTGATACCGGTATCGTATACGCGGGTTGTTAAAAGGATTTTGTATGAGCGATATCCAGCTCTTTCGTTTGAACACCGCCAACGGCGCCTGTGAATTACCTAGCCGTGCAGTGGCGGTAGAAAAACAGCTACAAAGCTTAATCGAAGCGCAGATGGAAGCCTTCCTCGGGGTGCGCTTTCTCGCTACCGAATACACCACCGGCAAAACCCACAAGGGGCGCATCGACTCCCTCGGGCTCGATGAGAATGGCTGTCCGGTCATCATCGAATATAAGCGTCACAGTAACGAGAATGTGATTAATCAGGGCCTGTTCTACCTCGACTGGTTGCTGGATCATCAGGCCGAGTTTCGCTGGTTGGTGATGGAAAAACTGGGGAAAGAGGCCGCTGAGCAGATTGAGTGGAGTGGTACGCGACTGCTTTGTATCGCCGCTGACTTCACCCGTTACGATCAGCACGCCGTGCAGCTGATACAGCGCAACATCGAGTTGATCCGCTACAAGCTGTTCGCAGATGATCTATTGCTGCTTGAGCTGGTCAATGTGGTGAGCGTGGCGGATACCTCCGCAGCAGCCAAGTCTTTAGAGAGTGGAGCAGACAAGCCGATTCCTGCTGGAAGAGACAAGACTTGGCAGGAACAACTGTCCCAAGCGACGTTGGAAATCTCTGTACTCTTCGAACAGACCACCAGCTACCTGCAGTCTCTCGGTGATGATGTGCAGGAGAAGCCCCTGAAGGTCTACCTTGCATTCCGTCGTTTGAAAAACTTCGCCAGCTTAGTGGTGCAGTCCAAGCGGCTGCAGCTTTACCTCAAACTCAATCCTGATTCTGTCGAGCTTGTTGAGGGTTTCAGTCGTGATGTACGCAACATCGGTCACTGGGGTACCGGCGATTTGGAGTTGAGCCTGCGCACTCAGGCCGATCTGGAAAGAGCCAAGGTGTTGATTGAGCGCAGCTACCGGGAGAACTAGAGCGGAGGGCTTGCCGAATCTCAGCCACAAAAAAGCCCCAGACCCAACGGCCTGAGGCTTTCTCGTTTCTACATATGGCCAGGCGTCGTTTGAACTGAAGGCTGCGAGGCCCATTCTGTAAGGGGTTGTCTGGTCGTGCTTCAGCAAGGCATACACGTGGGCATACACGCTCCGGGCTACTGGTCCTCATTTCCCATAGCGGAGAACGTTCTTTGAGCGTCGACAAAGCTGGGTGCGAGCTCATCTAGTAGCGCCTTCAGAGCTCCGACCAGTTCTGCTATTGCAATGGCAACCTCTGATACCCCGCTCATGATGTGCTCTCGCTTCAGCTCTTTCACATCAATTTCACCAGTGTCGATGCTTAACGTACTGACCGCCAAATATAGTCCTAGCTCGCGGTTTGAGTAGGCGCTTGAGTGGATCAATTCGTTTCTAGGTTCTCGATATTTCTCAACGACGTCGGTTACCCCAATCAGAGCGGAGTGAATACCAGGGTGATTGATCTTCGTTTGTTTCTTGACGAACGTATTGCCCCCTATGGACTCAAATTTCTTCGGTGGCATGAAGAGGGCTGCACCAACCAGCCGATGGGCACGGTCAATGAAACCGATCACTCGAAGCATGAAGTTTTCGTAGTGATAGCGGTATGCTTCTGGATCTGCGTTGGTTTCCGACCCAAGGTCCATCAGGAATTGCAAGGTTAGCCTTAACGAGGCCAATGCATTATCCAGTTCGCAGACCTTGTCAAATACGAAGGAGGAATAGCTTTCAGTCGCTAGAGGAGACGGTTTCTCCCCTTCTGATCTATGTGCCTTAAGGCACTTCCAGTAATAACTCTGCAGGTGAGGAAGCAAGATCTTTAAGGCTGGGTGTTCAACCAGGGCTTGTTTATGGGCATCTTGCCCTTCGGTCGATGTGCTCATCTCTTTCCTATCGGCGGTAGTGACTCGGCCCTACGGGAATACGATTGCTTTGGTCCCGAATCGCATTGGTGAGGGAGCTTTATCCGAATACGGCTCCAAAACTGCTGGGGCCCCTGTGGATCTTAGGATCATACGGGGTCGGAAACCCGCGAGATCTTGTTAGCGGTAGTTTCCCCAGCTTACTGAAATTTCAACGTTGAAATTGAAAGGATATTGAAGAAAAAAGGGCATCGTTACCGTGTTGGTAAAGATGCCCCTTTGTGTTGCTGATAACGCACGCATGGCGTTCGTCAACCGAGTCAACTCCGTCAACCTGTCAACCAACTTCAAAAATCCAGCCGCTAACACGAACGCGCGGGTTCTCTGCCCCGTGTCTATCCGAAATGCCCAGGGTCCCCAGCGACATTTGATTCATAGTGCAAACGCACTGGTGAACAGCAGTTCACCCGGTTCACCTGTTCACTAAGCTGGGCACTTTTCCGCTAACACGATGACGCGGGTTTCCGACCCCGTGTAACTACAAAGCTTGCAGGGTCCCCGGCACCTATTTAGAACTCAAAATCGGATGACCTCGAAAATCGAATCCCGGCAACGCCCGCTCTAAGTAGCTAATGGTGCGCTCTTCTAAAAGGGCTTTGGCAGAGGGCAGCAGTGCGTGAACCTCACCTGGTGTGGGAGCTCTGTCCAACCGCTTGTCCTTCACCAGTTCAGCTAGCTCGTGACGAAGTCGACTAGCTCCCTGTTTGGGATCAATCCTCGCATAGACCGAACCTCTAACCAGAAAAGTCGGGAACGCCTCTTGGTAGATTTCAATCAGCGCGCTCCAACGTGGATCATGAAACTCTTTCCCCACCAGTTCTTTCACCATTACATACGCCTGCCTGTGCTTCTCTTGTGAAGCATCCCAAGCGGCGTGACTGTCGGCCATGTACTGCGCGTCCTGCTCGTCTTGAAGCTCACGCCAACGGTTAATGGTCGTGAGGACCTCTTGTGCCTGGGCGATCAGTAAGGGGTCATTCGTTATGATTCCGATGTCCAAAGCAAGATGAGCAGCGCCATGAGCTATGTCTTCACTTTCGTAATCATCCTCCTTGCGCCGTTCGAAAGTAGCGAATCTAATTTGCAAAGCTTGGCTTACTGCTTGGTTGGAATGCATTGTTGATCACTCTTCTCTTGGTTTTGGACAAGCCGCCACACCGGCAAATGTCCGGTGGCAGCGGAAACTTCCACCGGCCCAGCTAACGTCACTCATCCATAAAACGCATGAGGGGACCGCCATGCAGAAAAAACTCGACAGCTACAAGGGTCCACTTTCCAATTCTCAAACAGCGAATGGAATGAACGCCGCGTTAAGAAACGCGGTACGGCTTGCCAAGGATGCCAGATTACTTCTTGACGCAGATCGGCTCAACGCGGATGAGGTTCGTGACGATCGCGAGGTATCGGTAACGCCCGACCCGCGTTGGTTGGCAGCCCTTCAATCCTTGAGTCGGCCCAAAACATCTCTAGCGCTCGAAAAATCTGCCGTGAATCGGCGTCAAGACTGTGTTGTCTTCGCTGAAGGTGCTAACAGCTCTGGGGGGGCGGGGGAGGTTGCTCGAAAATTGGTGTTACAGGTGTTTCAGGTGTAACGAATTTTATTAACCTATTGAATTTAATAGATTTAACTGCTGTTACACATTGGTCGTGCTTCACTGGAGCCGGCGTGTTGCAGACCTGATGCGTGTTACAGAAAAATCGAGCAATTGGGGACAGGCGTGGGCTGTAATCAGCGAGTAGCGAGCGCTCGAACCAGGTTCGTACCCACCTTAAAACATCCATTCTGACGGTTGCCCTGCTACAACGATTATTTTGAGGCTCCTTTCCTGACGGATCGCTCGCTTCACACCGTACCGTGTGCCAGCGGCTAAAAATGGCAGATGCCGCTACTCAGTTATGCCCGATTTTCAGAGGACATTGAGAATGACGAGGAGCAAAATCTCCATTTGACGTGTTAGATTTGGCTATCAACAGCGGGCTTTTATGTCATCATGTAAAGACTGCGAGAGAAGGTATGGTGTTGTGTTTTAGTGATTGGTTAACTAGTTTCGAAACGCTCATGCTCCTAAGTCGCTTTCATAAGATTTTTGTTACGGGTTTTTGTATGGAAGGTAGATAATAAATAATCATAGTAGTGGGGGTGCGAACCTTTGCTTGTTAAAAATTTTCAGTAGAGTTTGGTAATATTTTGAGATGAAAGAGGCTCATTTAACGCGCTGCCAAGTTGAAACGCCACCTGACATTGTTCGCTTGGTTTGGTCGTTAGTTTCAAAACAGCGACCTGGTCAAGTCTTTAACTCTGTATTGGATCTTGGCGCTGGTGATGGCCGCTTTAGCCATGTGGATGGGGCTTATAGAGAATATACAGGTGTTGAACGGGATGTGGCGAAAGTCTCTCAAGCCAAGCTTCCTCCCGGAGCTCAGCTAGTAGTAGCCGACGCCTTGCAATGGAAAGGATCGGATTACGAGATTTGCGTTGGAAATCCGCCTTATATTCGTCATCACGGTCTTGAGACTGTCTGGCGTGACTCGGCTTTGGAAAGTATTCGAACTGCTGGTGGCCCTGCGCTGAAGAAGACCGCAAACGCGTTCATTATTTTTTTAACTCAAGCGCTTATGCGCACAAAAGATGATGGAGTTGTTGCTCAAGTAGTTCCTTATGAGTGGGTGACTCGGCCGAGTGCTAGCGAACTTCGGGCGTTTATCGAGGGTAAAGGCTGGAATGTATATGTATATCGCTTCGATTCGAATATTTTTCCCACCGTGCTTACTACGGCGTCTATAACCATAATTGATAAAAGATCCAGCGACGGCGATTGGAAATTTGGGGTTATTAACCGGTCTGGTTCGATAAAGTTGGCGAATCATGCCTCCGGAACCCGCTCCAAGGTCCTCTCATATTCCGATGGATCTGACACTTGTAAAGCCATTCGAGGCCTGAGTCCGGGTGGGCAGGAGCTTTTCGTATTGACCGAAGAGGAGCGGCTATTCCACTCGCTCAAGAGGGGGAGGGATGTTCGCCCTTGTGTTACGTCTCTTCGATCCGTCAGCCAAGATATGGAGCTACTTGATAAAGATAGCTTTGAGCGAATCTTCGTGCGCACAGGATCTCGTTGTTGGTTGATCAGAAGCGACGAAGAGAAACTTTCGCCTGAGCTAACGCGCTACCTTTCTGGCATCAATGAGCCTGCTTGGGCCAGATACAGTACCTGTACGGCTCGTAAAATTTGGTGGAGGTATCGGGCTCACCCGGCTCCCGCGTTGCTGGTAGCGTCGGGTTTTACTCAGAAGCGCCCCAAAGTGCTAGTGAATGAGGTGGGGGCAGTGGCGGTCGGGTCCGTATACGGCGTTCTGATTGACGAAACTCTGAATCTGGCCCGAATGATGTTCGATAAGCTGCGAGACTATGATTTCCACAGGCGATTAGTGCATCATTCCAACGGCCTCAAAAAGATTGAGGTCCGTCAATTGAACGCCGTTTTGGCCGACCTGCTTCCGGCTTGAAGCATTGAAAAATTTTGAGCGCGATCATATGGCTAAGGATGACCAGAAAGACGTCAAGTTTGCGCAGTTCCACATTAGCGCGGCCTTGTTCGAAGAGCTTGGCGAACGGTTGGTCAGCAAGCCTGAGATCGCGCTCGCTGAGTTGATCAAGAATAGCTATGACGCTGACGCAATTTCCTGCACGGTGCAGATCGCTAATGATCAGATCGTCGTTAGTGATGACGGCCACGGGCTGACCGAAAAAGAGTTTCTCGAAAACTGGATGGTCGTCAGTAGCACCAATAAAGCCAAGCGTAGGAACTCGCGCAAATTTCAGCGCCACATGGCCGGGTCCAAGGGCGTGGGTCGATTTTCTGCTCGTTTTTTGGGTACCGTGCTCGTGGTGGAGACCACTGCACTTGACCCCAGTACCGGCAAACTCAGGACGTTGAAAGCTACGTTCGATTGGCTTGAGATATCCAAAAAGAATGATGTCGCGGATATTCAAATTGAATACACGGTAGTGCCCGCCGCAAAAGGCGTATCTACAGGAACGACGCTATCGATTCGTTCCCTCCGTGAGAATGTTTCTGACTTGCCTGTGACCAAAGTACGTACCGATGTGCTTCGATTGGTCAAAGCTGACGGTGGCCTTGAGCAGCCGGACTTCGGCAGTAGCCCGCCTGGCACTGAAGAGGACCCCGGTTTCCGTGTTGTATTCCCCCAGGGTGCATCAAATGATGCGCAGCAGGAAGATTTGGCCGAATCCATCCTTGGTCGGTATGTCGCACGTGCACGCGTAAGTGTTGATGAAAAAGGCGTGGTTGATTTTCGGATTTACTGGAAAGGTTTGGCCAAGCCTGTGGAGAAGCGCACTCTGCACCTAGATCGTCTGGCCAAACCTTATTCGTCAAAAGCTCTATCGGCCCACGCCGGCGATAAAGACCCCCGGGGCTTGCCTGAGGATCTTGCAGGCGTTGATTACCTGCCCCTCGCTAACACCCTTAATAGTCCAGTTTTTTTGGACCTTCGATTCTTCCCGAGCCGCCAAGGTACATTTACCGGTCTCTCGGTCAATGGCAAAAAGGCCATGGCATGGGTCAAGCAGAACTCTGGCGTTGCCGTGGTGGACAATGGTTTCGCGATGCCGGCTTATGCCGATGAAAACAGTGACTGGCTCGCAATTGAAGCATCCAAGGCTTCGAACGAACGCAACTGGCAGTCTATTTTCACACCATCAATTTATCCGATGGACCCTACAGCAAAGCGCAGTCCTGCACTGAACCCTATGCTAGCGCTGCCTCGGATGTCGCAGTTAATAGGCCGCGTCCATGTGGCGACGCGTAAGGTGCCCGCAGGCAATCAGGAAGACGATAATTGGCTGCAGCCCAACATGGACCGCGAGCAGCTCAGGGATAATGGCGCATTTCGACTGTTGTGGCATCTGGTCAGGTTCACTGTAGAGGCGCTGGCACACTTTGACCGGTCTTTTCGTCTGAAGGACGATGAAGACAGAGACGAAGAGGCCCGGCAGAACGCGCGGTCAGGGCTTGCCTCTGCCATTGCTCAGATCAGTTCGTCTCCCGAGATCAACGTCGAGCACAAGCAGGCCATGTTGCGGCAGCTTCAGGAGGTGGAGCAGCAGTTCTCGATCGCTGAGGAGCATGACAAGAGCGTTCGGATGTCTCTTGAACTCATGTCAATGATGGGGGTAATGGCCGGCTTCATGACCCATGAGTTCGACAAGACACTCGAGAGTATCCACAACGTAGGTAGCATCCTGCAGCGGTTGGCAGTTGATCATCCTGAACTCGCCGATGATGCCGCGTTGGTACTGAAGAACGAAGTTGCTCTTGCCCAACAGGCAGAGTACATGCGGCTGTATGTTGGGGCTTCCCGCAACATAACAGTGACTCCGTTCAAGGCGAAATCCCAGTTGAATGTCGCGATTAGAACCTTGACAGCCTTGGCGGAGGAGCACGATATCGATATTGAGATCGATGTCGACGCAAGGCTACCTGGGCCTGCCGTGCCATTGGCTGCTTACCATGGCGTTGCTATCAATCTTATCTCCAACGCGATGAAGGCCCTCGTGGCCAGAGTTAACAGCAGTAATCGAAAAATCAAGGTTTACGCGGTCAATGATGAGACCAAGCACGTCCTGGTCTGCGCTGACAACGGTATTGGCATTCCAGAGTATCTCCAGGGTCGAATCTGGGACCCACTCTTCACCACGACGGAGAACCTAGACGAGAGGAACCCATTAAATTCGGGACTGGGCTTGGGGCTTGCGGTAGTGAAGCGCGTCGTTGATGGCGTTGGCGGGAAGGTTGAACTTATGAAGAAGTCGCCTCCAGGGTTTGTGACGGCGTTCAGGGTTTCGTTTCCAGTTTAAATAAAGATTGATAGGGGGCGCTGTGTGTAAGGTACTGATCATTGAAGACCAACTGGAAACGATCGAGAAATTCAAGGCTTTGGCGGCAGGTACGGGGCTTACCTTTCTGGCTCCCTCCGAGGTGGGGCTCACCGAGCTAGATACCGAAGAGGGTGAGTCCGTCGAAGAGCAACTCGCAAAGTACCTAAAAGAAAAGATTGCTGAGCACGACATTGATTTGGTTCTGCTTGATACAGATCTCTCGCGTGGGCGTTCGTTGCAGACCCATTCTAGTTACAAAGCGGCCTTGCGAGAGCTTGGGATGCCAGTGTGCAGGTATCAGAAAGGAGGCAGCGCAACTCAACTGGCACAATTGCCTCAGCTGCAACGAACCATCCGAGATGGAGCGTCAGCGATCTGGATCCCGAAGGCTCTTGTGAGTGGGGACCGCATTAACGAGCTTGTTCCTCGCTTGATTGCTCTCAGCAAAGGGTTCAAAGACATCCTCAGCGCGCTCAATGCACAGCCGGAGTTGTTGGCGAGTGCACACAGCCCTAATGATGTTATGGCTACAGTGCTCGGCGATCCAGAAATTTCCTATGAGTTTCTGGGATATGCCGCGCAGAATCTTGTCTATTTTGCCAAGCCAGAGGCTGATGTCGAAGATCATCAGATCTCAAAAGTACGACGCTATGCCACGCAGCTGGGCTACTGGTTGTTCAATTACATTATTACTTTCCCTGGGCCGATCCTGCGGGATGATGCCGCAGCGGCTTACATCAACGTCCACCCAGACGAGCTCTCCGCGCAGGCTGAGCTACTAAAGACGATGGAGCCTGCTCAGTATCACGGACCTTTTGACAAGGTCGAGCGTTACTACTGGCGATCCCGACTGATCGAGCTACTGGAAGCGACTGGTGGAGATATCGGAAAGCATGAAATTTTAACCGGTAAATCACTTCGCCGCGTTGATCCTGAAAATATGGGCGCGCCAACTTATGTTTGTATGATTTCCGGCGAGCCAATTACGCTGGACCAAGCTGCTGTGAACCCTGACTGGGTCCCCTCCGGCGCAAGCGAGGCGAAGATCAAAGAAGACGTCTTGGACGAGCTTGGGCCGTTGGCAGGGATCTGAATATCATGGAAGAGCTCGCATTGTTCAAACGGCATGTGCATGAAATCCACAATGCCGCCGGCATCGTGATCGCCAAACAGCAGCTTACAAAGGCGGTATGGCCCGATCTCATAACGAGCGACGCTGGAGATGAAGGTATAAAGTTGGAGTTTTCTCAGCCAGCGATCATTTGGAATGCTCCCCTTAGAGCGTCCTCAAGTGCTTTGGCCAAGCGCGCGATCGTGATGGATGGCTGCTTTTATTTCAAAGATGGTACTTTTGACAAAGGAGGTGCATCTCTTGAAGTCTACAGCGCGTCCCGCTCTTCAGAGGGGTACAAGCTCGAGCTCCTTGAAGCGATGCACTTCGACATCGAACCTCATGCTCAGCAGTCTCCATTTCATCCAATGTTTCATGTCCAGTTCGGAAAAAACCACCGCTGGGATCTTGGTGCGCTCCAAGGTCGAGTTGCCGAACTAACAAGACTAGATGTTTCAAAGGTTGCGATAAATAGGGATATGGACATGCCTACCCGAGACGTTCGCATACCGACTCCTCAGATGGATTATCTATCGATGCTAGTGATGGTTGTCGCGGATTATTTCTGCGAGAAAAACAGCACTCACGAGGTAAAGTCTGGGTTCAAAAGACTTCTGCAGAAGGTCATGGACTCAAGGAACGAAGCACGAGTTGGAAGGCAGTCGATTCGTTTGGAGCAACGCTGGGCGAATGCCGGGCAAAACACCCCTCCTTTCTCCGCCGCCCATTGGTATCAAGAGAGCTGTAGGTAACTACGGCATTCATTGTCTGACTGGGTCAGTAACCTGCATCCGAGTTGCAGAGACGATAACGAAGTCAAAGCAAGGATTAAACTCCCCTTCATTTGGATGGGCCCGCTATTGAACTTCTAGCTGCCCCTGTGACGTGCGTTGATCGGCATCCAGTCCTTGCACGGCGTCGGTGCGGAAGCTTGGCGGGCTTCCGCTTGGCGTTATATTCGCTTTTTTAACTTATTTTCTATAAGCCCTATTTCTGCCTCGATTGCATTGATGGTGAACTTTTGCATCGCTGTGCTTTTTCCGTTTTTGGTATCCACGATCTTGAGCAGGGCGGTCAGGTGAGCTTTTCTCGATTTAAGCGTTTCGGATATGGATGAGCTGTTTTGTGTCGCTGCGTTCATGGCTTCGATCCTTGGAGTGATTTAAACAGCCCGCGAAAGCAGGCTGTTTCAGGGGAGTCGGTAGTTACATCGAGAGCAGATCGCGCGTGCAATGCTTGCTCCCACGGTCTGCCAAGTCGCGCCATTTCCAACTGCCAAAGTCTCCACCCTGTTCGGGAATGTCGAGCTTGAGCAACGACATTGGGTCGCGGCCGATCAGTCGAGCGGCGGCATAGAGTTTACCCCCTGCATCGAGCAGCGCCTGAGCGGCTTCATTCCACTTTTCTTGTAGGGCGTCGTGGGCGAGCTGTAAGGCTTTTCGCTCGATTTTCTGGTGTTCCTCCTGAGCCTCGGCGATATGATGGTCGACGGTGGCCAACTCCTGCTCCAGGGCTGTGATAATCAGTTGCTGACGGCGATGCTGTTCCGTGGCAGTAGTGAGATTTTTCGCAGCTTTCTGAGCGTCGCTGCTAGCAACTTTTTCGCCTTCTACGTCGCCCCACGCCACGGCTTGTGCGTAAGCGGTGGCCGCCAGGGTCTCAGCCTGCCGTGCACTCGCTATCTCTTCTTGAGACAGCTTGCGAACTTCCTCCAAGCGAGTGCTGAGGCTTTCCCGTTTTGCATTGAGTTCGAGCTCATCCGCCACCCAATTTGCCATGTCGGCAATGTAGCCCGCCATCAAGCTTTCTCGATTGGCCAGCGTCTCTAGGCGATTAAGTTTTTGATCCAACATGTGAATCTCAAGCTTGATTGAATCGATCCTTCGTTTGCGATCGCTGGAGTTGAACTCGACCGCGCTTTCTTGGCCAGAGTTGATGACGTCTTCGCTGTCAAGCGAAGCCTTAAGGGATGGAAGCACCGTGTTGATGGCTTCCATTTCAATGACCAATTTGGCGCGAGCGTCTTTCAATTGCTGAATGCTGTTCATGTGTTTGGTCCTGTGCAATATGTATGTGGGTTCAATGAGTGGCTGGCGAGGCCGGAATCGGGCCGGCTCTACCTCTGTCAGTAGGCTGGCCACTAGGCGGCCTGTGCCTCGCTCTCATCCGCTACCGGTACGGTCTTCACTACATAGCAACGCTGGGTGCCCATCCCTGGTAAGCGGACGGAGCAGGAGGCTTTGCCGTTGGGACCCGGCTCAAGGACGCCACGGCGAATCAGCTCCTTGTTCACTGCATTGATGTTCATGCCTTTGAACACTTCGGAGCGCCATGACTCGGGCAGCACGTAGTAGGTGTTGGTGGTGTGCAATGCGTCGCCCAAGCCGTGCTCCAGCGTCTTGCGGAAGCCCAAGCGGTCGATGGTGCGGGGGCCGTGTTCATCGACCTTCGCGGCCGCCGACTCCCAGCGGGTGAAGCGGCTTTCGCCGAAGCGCTCGATGACTTGGCGCAGCCGTGCCAGGATCGCATCACCTTCAAGATTTCCGGCGCCCCCGCGTTCGTTGAGCCAGGCGCTGAGGCAAACTCGGGCGGCGGTGGTGGCTGTGCCATCGGGCCAGCCCGTTATGCCCATTGCGGTGGCCAGCTCGCCGGCAGCTGCAGCCAGACCAAAGCGAGTGGCGGCACGGTGCGCTTGGCCGCTAGCCGAGGCAGGCAGTGCTTTGGTGATGAACCTCTCCAAGGTGTGGCGCAAGATGGCCGACCAACCGTGCAGCTTGCCTGGTTCACAGAGAGCCGACAGGAGCGCGGTGAGCGGTGTGCCGTAGTACTTGGCTACCCGTGCCTTGAGTGCATCGGAGAGGGCCGCCGCATCATCAAAACCGTTCAGCACGTCGAACATGCCTAGGCCTTTACTGGCGTCCGCTGGCACGGCGAGCATGCGCACTTCCATGCCGGCTTTCAGCTCTTTGTTGGCTTCGGCCATGTGCTGCGCCAAGGTCTTCTCTCCGGTCGAGAGAAACAGCACGCGCCACTCCTGCACCTGTCGGCCTGCTTGTCCTCGATCATTGGCGCGAGCCTTGCCGGTGCCGTTACCGAGCATGTACACCGTTTCGCCAATGATGCGCGGGTCGCACATGCCGATTTCATCCAGCACCAAGAGCCCGTCCGAATGCGCGGCGGCGATGGATTCTAAAGCGTTATCCGTAGAGCGCCAGGAGCGCACCAGACGCGGCCCGCCGTAGATCGAAGCGGCCACTTGCAGGTGCGTGGTCTTGCCACCTGAGCTGTCGCCATAGAGGTGAAAACCGCCCGACTCGTGGCCGAGTAGGTGCAGCAGTGGACCGGCAAACGCCACGCTGGCCACAAACGCCAAGCGGTGGTTGCCGATGCACAAGGCTCCGATTTGCTCTTGCCATTGCTCCAAGGTGCCGGCTTCGCTGATCGGCGGCAGCTGCGCGCCGGCCTCATAAAAGTGCAGGTGTTCGGCGTGTGAACCGACCTGCTGTTCGGGCAGCAAGAAGGCGCTGTCGTGCCAACCCAAACGGGTGACCAGTCGAGCGCGCTGGGCGCTGTCGAAGCCGCCAAGGTAACTCTGCAGATCGTTGCGGGCATTGCGACCTGAGCGACTGCCGGCGAGACGCAAACCCATGTCGACGAGCGGGCCGAGCACGTCCTTGCCGAAGTCTCCGGTCATGGTTCGCGCCGGGATGTTCCAGCGCTTTTTCGCCCCGTCCGGGTCGTCGAACTCGACCAGCAGACCCCAGTTGTGACCCTGCGCATCTCGGGTGCGCGCTAGGATCTCCAGTGGCGAGCACACTGGACGTGCCTCGCCATCGTCACCGGAATAAAACACGCCTTCGGGCGTCAGGCGGAAGCCGCCGGGCAACAGATCGTTTTTGGGTTTCGCGGCGCGCTTGGTCGCCGGCTTAGTCTTGGCTTCGGGTGGTTCGGCCGGTGCTTTCTCCGGCTCGACGCCAAACAATTCACCGCTGCGTTCCAGCTCGGCGACGTGCGCCGCCGTCCAACCTTTGGCCTGTGCATCGGCTGCGTCGTCGCCGTCATCCCATTGACCACCTTTGGCGAAGGTCGGTTGGTCACTTTTGAAGGTGGGCTTGCGTTTGAAGACGTCTAGGGCGATCACGCGAACCGACGCGGCGCCGATCTGTTGCAGTTGTTCGGCTACGGCGCTCATGCAGCTTTTGCCGCTGGCGTCGTTGTCGGGCCACAACACCACTGTCCGACCTATGATCGGTGTGAGGTCGGCTTTGTGCCAGGAGTTCGAGCCATTCGGCCAGCACGTGGCCACGTAGCTGGGCAGCAGCTCCGCTGCGGCGTCGGCGGCCTTTTCGCCTTCGCACAGAATGACCGGAGCCTCTGTGCGTTGTGTCAGTTCATCCAAGCGCAGCAGAGGACGTGGCTCAGGCAGACCTTGCCAACGCCATTGCTGCGTTTGACCGTCGGTACGCTGGCACCAGGTCAAGGGGGCAAACACCTTACGCGGTTTGCCGTCTTCGTCCGGGCTCAAATCGAAGCGATAGAGCGCCATGACCGGCTGGCCTTGAGCGTCGCGGTAAATCCAGATATTGGACGGCGTTCCGTGTTGCCGGTGTTTGGTCGGGCACTTGTTCATGGCCTCGGCCGGGATCGGCTGGATGGCGAGCCATTCCGGTGTTTTGCTTTTGCTGGGGCTCGGCTTCGATTGGTCCGTCCTTGCGGTAATGTGCAGCAGATCTGCCAGCTTGTTGCAGGCTCCGACGTCGGTGCCACCATCCAGATAGCGCACCAGATCGATCAGGTCGCCGCCCTTGTCGCCGGTGGCAAAATCAGCCCAAGTGCCTTTGCTCAAATTGACCTTGAGGGAGCCGGCCCGCATGTCGGCGCGTGTTGGATTGGGAGCTGTGTATTCCTTGCCGCCGTCGATGCGTTTGCCGTTCGGTAGCCAGTGAGACAAGACGCGATCAATGTCCTTCAGAGAGGCGGCTTTTACGTCGGCGAAGCTCGGACGTTTCGCAGTGCTGTTCGGGCGTTGGCTCATGCGTTGGCCCTCGGCAGAAACAGCGCGTCATTGATGTCGTCGATCAGGGCTTTGGCCATTTCACCGAGGTACAGGGCTGGCCAACTGAAACGCTCGCCTTGGTCGCTCATGGCGGCGTCGAAAGTGAGCTGGTTGGCGTGATGCTGTAGCAGTGACACCATCTCCAAAGCATCCTCTACCGGAATGCCGGCATTAACCCGAAACAGCTTCAAATCGGTGGCGTTGACGCGGGAAAAGGTGGCATGGCCCAGTGTGGTTGACGAGGTCATAGCGCACCGCCTTTCTGCGCCGCAGGAATCGAGGTGATGTCGCCGTGCAAGGCGAGTGTCTTGATCAGGCCGAGGGTGCCGCGCACGTCCCAAAGGACGGCGGCAATGACGTGGTTGGCAAGACGCGGCGACTCGCTGTCGAAGTGATCTTCAAGTAGTGTCAGCACAGAGTCGGCGCGGTCAATGGCGCAGGTGATGGCGTCGATGGGTACACCGGCTTCGGCGGTCGCAGTGACGCACAGCAGATCTTCGGGCAGGGCGAAACTCAGGGGGCTGTTCATTGGGCACCGCCTGCGGTTTCGAGTTCGCGGGCTTTGGCCATGTGTGCGTTGTAGCGGCTGAGGCGTGTTGTGAGACTGGAGTTGGCGTGTAAAGCGGCGAGAGCCATTGCACGGTGTGCAGCGGCGCGAATTTTGGACGGATTGAGGGTGTGCATAGGTGGAGCTCCTTCTTAAGTAGGAACTGCCACGATTCGTCGCCAAACGAATTGGGGTGGCAGCTGTGCGCAGGTTGGCGAACCGGGTAAGAAGGAACCCGGCAGACCCGAAGGTCTCCCACGCACAGCCGCCATAAAGCAGGAATGCGGGCACAAAAAAAGCGCCTGCAATCGAGATGGGGGCGCCTGTGCGCCTTCTTAAACTCGGGTCGCCAAACCCGGTCGCTGATTTTGCAGCGACGGCCAGAGAGTAACGTCCCATTTTCGAAAGTGCAACCGTGTGGATGGCTTGTATATTTTTCAAGCGCGGCATAAATTGTTCGGGCATGTAGATTTACCTCAGCGCCTCCGGATCGCCCCCGGAGGCGTTTTCATTTCAGGCATGAACTTCCCAGCGCAGGGAAAGCAGGGGCAGGAAGTCTCCATCGATCATGGAGCGAGCATCTTCGTAGGCGGCCGCTTGCTGGCCTTCGTCGACAATCACTGCATTGAATTTTTCGCTATGGATGGCTAGGGCGCACCAGGTTCCATCAGGCCACTTCAACACTCCCACGACGCGATTAAGGCGTTCGTGTTTGGTCCGGTAGCGCTCGAGGCGTTGCATGTAGGATGCCGATAGACCGATCTCGCGAAGGACTGAGAACGGCTTTAGCTCTGCCTTGTAGGCTATGTGTAGTCTCATGCAGCAGCCTTGTCGCGAGCGGCAATACGTGCACGTGTCCAATTCAAGACTTCAGACAAAACCCAAGCAACTGGAGCTCCACGGGCATTGCTATCGGTAAGTTTTACGGGCTGTGGAAAGCCGCTTTCGGGCTGGCTCATGAGCTTGTAAACGGTGGCTCTGCCAATGCCAGTGATGGACATCACCATGGGAACGCGGATAAGCGTTGCAGCAGGATCGAAGTGTCCTAGCTCTAGATCGCGCGCCTGCATTGCTGAGGTCAAGGGCAACGCATTTTCTTGCAATGCATTGGCTGAAGGCAGTGCAGGAGCGAGCTTTAAAAGCTTTTGTGTTTGTTCGACTCTACTCATCAAAGAGGCCCTCGCGCAGCATCGACAGCGGAGCACTTCCGACTTTCGAGCCATGCAAAAACATCCTCTGAGCGATAACGCACCCGAGAACCGAGTCTGAGGAAAGGCAGTGGGCTACGCCCGGAACAACGCCAGGCAGCGAGGGTTTTGTTGGAGAGTGCCAGCGCGGCGGCAACTTGGCTTGATGTCATCAAACCAAAAACGGGAGTAGAAATGGCGATATTTTGGAGCGCTGATTTTGCGGTTGTGTCGCGTTTTGAATCTTGGGCGGTGATAGTCATTGATGGTCCCCTGTGGTTGTGGAAGGTCACAGGGCCATCTATTTATGCGGTTTATTCGATAAAGGAAACGAGCAATATTTTGTTGTGCTGATCTTATCCACATAACATCTAGTTGGCAGTACGACGCCTACTAGACGCACCAGATCACTCCGACGAACGGTCGTCATCATTTGGGGTATCGTTCCAGCCTGGTGGATAGATCATTTTCCAATCGGCGCCTTCGATCCACTGCGCGAGGTCGTGAAGATAAACCACTCGCTGCGTCCGGCCACCCCAGTCCCCTTTCACTACGCGTAGCGTTATCTTCCCTTCTCGGATTTTGCGTAGAAGTTGTGGCATCCCCAGGTGGCTCGCGTAATGGCGTCTGACGATATCCAGCGGAATGCACACGCTACCGTATTTCTTTGTTAAGAATTCCAACGTCGGAAAATCAGTCATTCAGGCTCCCCGTGCCCCATTTGGTTGTGGTTAAGCAGCGCGCATTTTCGGCAATTTCCCAGCGCTGGAGGCGCCAGCAGCATGCGATTGGCTCTGGTCATGTGTTACACCCTTTCGTCCTGTTACACCAATCTCCAGCATTAAGTTGAATGCGTGTTACGCAGGATAAATCCATATAAATCAATAAGATGATGCAATCTGTAACACGTGACACACCTGTTACACCGATATTTCGAGGGTGGCAAACTCTTAGACAGCCTTTCCAAACTGGCCCTGAACAATGTTGCCTTGCACCAATTCATCAAGGTGGTCGGCGTACCATTGCATCATGACTTTACGCTGCGGCAGGTACACGGCCTTGTTATATACACCTGCAATTCCCTCTTTTACGTGGGAGAGTTGAGCCTCAATGTGGTTCTCGTCGAATCCCTGTTCATTCAGGATCGTGCTAGCGATGTGACGGAAACCATGACCAGTTTGCCTGCCTGCATATCCCAGCCTACGCAACGCCATCAGAAATACGGTATTGCTACGAGGTATGGTGCGATCTTTTCTTCCAGGAAATAGGAGAGGGTAGGCCCCTGTGAGTGTGCGCAGTTCCGTTATCGCTTCAATGGCCTGGCGAGATAGAGGCACTACGTGCTCGCGACGACGCTTCATTCGCTCGGCTGGAATTGTCCAAAGCTTTTTGTTGAGGTCGATTTCTGACCAGCGTGCTTCTCGAATCTCGCTCGGGCGCGCCGCTAATAAAGCAAGCAAGCGGAGCCCTAGACGAACATCCTTTGCGTGAGGGTAAGAGTTAATCGCCCGGAGCAATGCTGGCAGCTCTTCTATCGACACGTGCGCATAGTTTTCAGCGCTACGCGTCTGTAGGAATTTATTGAGGCCTTCAAGGGGATTGTGTATGGCTCGGCCTGTCACGCGTGCCAAGTCGTAGATCTCTTTGCAGAAGGCGCGAACTCTGCCCATTTGCTCGATGATCCCTTTCTGCTCCATGCCGCGCAGAAACTCCATCCATTCAAGGGGCAGTATTTCTGTGTAGGTGCGTTTGCCGAAAACGGGGAACACATGAAGTTCCAGGGCACCAAGGACTCGACGGGACGTACCGGCTTCCCAGCTTGAGCGCCTCGCCTCAAACCATTCGCGGCCTAATGCTTCGAATGTGTTGTTGGCAGCCACGCGGTCAGCAATCTTGCGAGCCTGTTTGCTGACTAAAGGATTTTTGCCAGTCGATGCGTCATCTCGCAGTTGGGCTGCCTTCTGTCTGGCTACTGAGCCACTGATTTCCGGGTAGCCGCCTAGTCCCAGCCAAGACCATTTCCCGTCCGGCTTTTTGTAGCGCAACTCCCAAGACTTCTGCCCATTGGCTTTGACCCGAAAGTACAGTCCGTTGCCGTCTTGCTCTCGGTAGGTCGCGCTTTCTGGTTCCAGGCCAGCCAGAGTTGTGTCTGCCAGTGGGCGGCGTTTGATTTCAGTACGCTTCACTGCGTGTATGCCTCCAGTTCAAGGAATCTCAAAGCATACACGTGGGCATACACGGCGTGAAGTTATAGGGGTAGACAGGGATGGATAGCCAGAAACAAGAAAGCCCGCACGGGGCGGGCTTCTTGGGGAGTTTCGTAGACTGTCTGAGACAGGCCTAGACTGCTATATGGTGCACCAGGCGGGATTCGAACCCACGACCCCTGCCTTCGGAGGGCAGTACTCTATCCAGCTGAGCTACTGGTGCAATGCGGGCGCCATGATACTCATATGCGCTGCGGGCGTCCATGCCGCTGAATCGCCTGCGTTTTTCCAAAGCGTAACCTGCGTTTGCTACGTTGATCAGAAAAAATAAGCAAATGCGGCGTTTTCGTTCTTTTTTTCGAACAGCCTATTGTCCTTTACCCCCTTTGATCCTAGGATTCGTTTGAGATTTCAAACGCTCTTGTCTGGGTGCTGAACCGCACGAGTTCGATCAGTGCGCTATTTATGTGCTTCAGCCCGGTGAATGATTTCCCTGACGGCAGCCTATAAGGCGCCTTTCTACAATCATAATTCGCTCCGCGCTGGCCGCGGTGCTGTTAAGGAAAGCCGACATGCAGCTTAAAGACACCCAGTTGTTCCGCCAGCAAGCCTTTATCGATGGCGCTTGGGTCGATGCGGACAACGGTCAGACGATCAAGGTCAATAACCCGGCAACGGGCGAAATTCTGGGCACTGTGCCGAAAATGGGCGCTGCCGAAACCCGCCGTGCGATTGAAGCCGCTGACAAGGCGCTGCCGGCCTGGCGTGGACTGACCGCCAAGGAGCGCGCGAACAAGCTGCGTCGCTGGTTCGAGCTGATCATCGAGAACCAGGATGACCTGGCTCGCCTGATGACTCTGGAACAAGGCAAGCCATTGGCCGAAGCCAAGGGCGAGATCGTTTACGCCGCTTCCTTTATCGAGTGGTTCGCTGAAGAAGCCAAGCGCGTCTACGGCGACGTGATTCCGGGCCACCAGCCAGACAAGCGCCTGATCGTGATCAAGCAGCCAATCGGCGTGACCGCTGCGATCACTCCGTGGAACTTCCCGGCCGCGATGATCACCCGTAAAGCCGGCCCGGCCCTGGCCGCCGGTTGCACCATGGTGCTCAAGCCTGCATCGCAAACCCCGTTTTCCGCGTTCGCCCTGGCTGAACTGGCCCAGCGTGCCGGTATTCCGAACGGCGTGTTCAGTGTAGTGACCGGCAGCGCCGGCGACATCGGCAGCGAGCTGACCGGCAACCCGATCGTGCGCAAACTGTCGTTCACCGGTTCGACCGAAATCGGGCGTCAGCTGATGACCGAGTGCGCCAAGGACATTAAGAAAGTCTCGCTGGAACTGGGCGGCAACGCGCCGTTCATCGTGTTCGACGACGCGGACCTGGATAAGGCCGTCGAAGGCGCGATCATTTCCAAGTACCGCAACAACGGCCAGACCTGCGTCTGCGCCAACCGCCTGTACATTCAGGATTCGGTGTACGACGCGTTCGCCGAAAAACTGAAAGTGGCCGTGGCCAAACTCAAGATCGGCAACGGTCTGGAAGACGGCACCACCACTGGCCCGCTGATTGACGAAAAAGCCGTGGCCAAGGTGCAAGAGCACATTGCTGACGCCGTTGGCAAAGGCGCTACCGTGCTGGCGGGTGGCAAGAGCATGCAAGGCAACTTCTTCGAGCCGACCATCCTGACCAACGTGCCGAACAACGCGGCCGTGGCCAAGGAAGAAACCTTTGGTCCATTGGCGCCGCTCTTCCGCTTCAAAGACGAAGCCGACGTGATTGCGATGTCCAACGACACCGAATTCGGCCTGGCCTCGTACTTCTATGCGCGTGACCTGGGCCGTGTGTTCCGTGTGGCTGAAGCCCTGGAATACGGCATGGTCGGCGTCAACACCGGGTTGATCTCCAACGAAGTCGCGCCGTTCGGCGGCATCAAGGCGTCGGGCCTGGGCCGTGAAGGCTCCAAGTACGGCATCGAGGATTACCTGGAAATCAAATACCTCTGCCTGGGCATCTAAGCCTGAAGGGATAAGCCCGGCAAGGCATTGCTTCAAGCGCAAAGGGCACGAGAGCGCTGTCCCTTTGCGCGCTTCAAAACGGAATTTTCTCTGCGGCCGGGAACGCTGTGGCAGTCGATCATCGCATGCTGCCGTAGTTGCTTCCCCGCCGCTTAATCCTTGAACCACGCCGACCGATGAGCGGCGAATGAGGAATGTATGAGCAAGACTAACGCTGAGTTGATGGCCCGCCGCACCGCTGCAGTACCTCGTGGTGTTGGCCAGATTCACCCGATCTTCGCCGACCACGCGAAGAACGCCACCGTGACTGACGTTGAAGGTCGTGAGTTCATCGACTTCGCCGGCGGTATCGCCGTGTTGAACACCGGTCACCTGCACCCGAAAGTCATCGCCGCCGTGACTGCGCAGCTGAACAAGCTGACCCACACCTGCTTCCAGGTGCTGGCCTACGAGCCGTACGTGGAAGTGTGCGAAAAAATCAACGCCAAGGTGCCGGGTGATTTCGCCAAGAAAACCTTGCTGGTGACCACCGGCTCCGAAGCCGTGGAAAACTCCATCAAGATCGCCCGCGCCGCCACTGGCCGTGCCGGCGTGATCGCGTTCACCGGCGCGTACCACGGTCGCACCATGATGACCCTGGGCCTGACCGGTAAAGTCGTGCCTTACTCGGCCGGCATGGGCCTGATGCCAGGCGGCATCTTCCGCGCGCTGTACCCGAACGAGTTGCACGGTGTGAGCATCGACGATTCGATCGCCAGCATCGAGCGCATCTTTAAGAACGACGCCGAGCCGCGTGACATCGCTGCAATCATCATCGAGCCAGTGCAGGGCGAAGGCGGTTTCTACGTCGCACCTAAAGAGTTCATGAAGCGTCTGCGTGCCCTGTGCGACCAGCACGGCATCCTGTTGATCGCCGACGAAGTGCAAACCGGCGCTGGCCGTACCGGCACCTTCTTCGCCATGGAACAGATGGGCGTCGCCGCCGACCTGACCACCTTCGCCAAATCCATCGCTGGCGGCTTCCCGCTGGCCGGTGTGTGCGGCAAGGCCGAATACATGGACGCCATCGCTCCAGGCGGCCTGGGCGGCACTTACGCCGGTAGCCCGATCGCTTGCGCCGCGGCCCTGGCCGTGATGGAAGTGTTTGAAGAAGAGCACCTGCTGGACCGTTGCAAAGCGGTTGGCGAGCGTCTGGTGACTGGTCTGAAAGCCATCCAGGCCAAGTACCCGGTGATCGGTGACGTGCGTGCCCTGGGCGCGATGATCGCTGTCGAGCTGTTCGAAAACGGCGACAGCCACAAGCCGAACCCGGCTGCTGTAGCCGCCGTTGTGGCCAAGGCGCGCGACAAGGGCCTGATCCTGCTGTCGTGCGGCACCTACGGCAACGTTCTGCGCGTGCTGGTACCGCTGACCGCGTCGGACGAGCTGCTGGATAAAGGCCTGGCGATCATGGAAGAGTGCTTCGCCGAGCTCTGATCGGTTTGTGAACTGATCGACAAAAAACCCGCTTCGGCGGGTTTTTTTATGTCCCTTGAAACACAACAGGGGCAATCGGGCTGTATCGAATGGCCAGCATTGACTAAGGTGCAAGCATTGCCGTTGGAGTGTGCAGATGACTGCTGTGGTGTTACCCGCTGTACCGCGTGTGCTGATTGCCGAGGCTGACCCCTGGTCCCGCGACCTGCTCAAGCAGGTGTTGTTGAATGTGCGCTGCGACGCGCGGCTGGACCTGTGTGCCGATGGCCAGGAGGCCCTGCAGCTGTTGGCGGAAAATCCTTATGACCTGGTGATCGTCGACTGGGAGTTGCCCGGCGTCGATGGCCTGAATGTGTTGCGCAGTGTTCGTCAGCGCAAACGTAATCCGCCGCTGCCCTTCATTCTGATGAGCAGCCGTAACGACAGCGCCAGCGTGCGCGAGGTCTTGCCCCTGGCGCCCACGGCGTACCTGACCAAACCCCTGAACATGGAAAACCTGACCCAGCGCCTGCAGGATTTGTTGCTGAATGCGGGTGAAGAGGTGTCTTGCGAAGTGCCCTCACTGGCGCCGGGCATGACCTTGTCGGTGTACCTGGAGCGGCGGCGTGAACTGGCGGAGGGTGCGCCGCTGATGACCGATGTACAGGTGGCGATCAAACGTAGCCTCAATCCCGATGGTCTCGATCTGACGCGGCTGGAAGACGAGATCCGCACCGACCCGCAAATCACCGCCGTGCTGATTGCCGCCGCCAATAGTGCGGCCCAGCATCATGGTGTGGCTGTGCAAACTTTGGCCCAGGCGCTGCATCGCTTGGGCACCGGGCAAAGCATGAACCTGATTCTGGGCCTCGCCCTCAAGCGCAGTGCCCGGCTCAGCGATCCACAACTGGCGGACTACGCCGAGCGCTATTGGGAACTGTCCCTGCATACCGCTGAATACGCGCGAACGCTGGCGCGCTTGCTGGATCTGGATCAGGAGCGCTGTTATTGCGCGGGCATGCTGCACCGCCTCGGCGATCTGGCGTTGTTGCGCTGTTTGCAGGAGTGGACGCAGGCCGGTGGTGAGCTGGATGAATGGGAAGAAGTCGGCGATGCCCTGGCCGAATTCGGCGCGGCCTACGGTTCGGCACTACGCACCCGCTGGCGCCTGCCGCTGGAGCTGCGTGAGCTGATTGCGGCGGTTTATCAGCTCGGTGGCGGGGTCTACTCCCGCGAAGCGCTGGTGATGAACATGGCCGCGCAACTGGCGCGCCTGACCGAGCATGAGGGGATCGAGGCATTGGCCAAGAGCCGCACGGCGCGGTTGCTCAAGATCGGATTGCCGGAGCTGATGCGTCTGCGCAAAAAGTGAATCCGACACCAAACCTTTGTGGGAGCGGGCTTGCTCGCGAAAGCGGTGTGTCAGTCAACATTGATGGTGGCTGACACACCGCTTTCGCGAGCAAGCCCGCTCCCACATTAGGTCTGTGTAGGGGGCTGTCAGCCGGAGATTATCCGGTTCTTGCCCTGGCGCTTGGCCTGGTACATCGCCGCATCGGCGCGGGCAAACAGGCTGTCGAGGTTTTCATCCTCGGGTGTGAGGCTGCTCAGGCCCTGGCTGACGGTGATGCCGAACGTCTGGCCGCCATGGCTGAAACTCAACCGTTGAATCTCCCGTTGCAGGCGCTCAGCCACTTGCATGGCCATATCCGGTGCGCAACCGGGGAACACCGCGGCGAATTCCTCGCCGCCGATCCGCCCGAACAGATCACCACGCCGCAGGGCCGCGCGGCCACTCTCGGCGATGCGTTGCAGCACCTTATCGCCTTCCGGATGGCCGTAGGTGTCGTTGATCACTTTGAAGTCATCGATGTCCAGCAGCAGGAAGGCCATCGGCGCACCTTGCAGTCGCGCCTGCTCGAATTCGCGGTGGGCGCAATCGAAGAAGTGCCGGCGGTTGCTGCTTTGGGTCAGTACGTCGGTGGTGGCCAGGCGGTGCAGCTCGGTTTCCATCTGCTTCTTTTCGGTGATGTCTTCGGCAATGCCGACAATGATCACCGGTTGGCCCGGCTCGGCCTGACGGTTGATGAAGCACTTGTCGCTGAGCCAGCGCACCTGGCCGTCGGCCGCGATGATGCGGTATTCGCGGTCTTCAACGGCGCCGTTGACCAGCACTTGCGCCAGGCTGCGCTCGGCGTAGTCCAGATCGTCGGGATAAACACTGTCGCGCCAGTGGTTGTAGTCGGACAGCAACAGGCCGGCGGGGCGGCCGAAGATCCGGTCATAGGCCGGGCTGACGTAGAGCACCTGACGGGTTTCCCAGTTGAATGCCCAAAGCACGGCGTTGACACTGACCAGCAGCGAGCTGAACAGCTGTTCGCGCTCGCTCAGGCGCGCCACTTCACCCTGGGCATGCATCAGCGCCATCAGCGTTTGCGCGGCCTCGGGCCACTGGGGAAGGGATGAGTCTTGTAGGTTTTTATTGACCATCGGCACAAATCTCAAAGGGCGTGCCGCTATTTCGACAGCGGCCAACACAAAGCCCGCCTGGATGGCGAAGTGTCTTTGAGATAGGGGATTTGGGGTGAAGTTCCCGCCTTTTATGGCGAAGGAGCTTGCTCCCGCCGGGCGGTATTGGCGACGCGTTTGTAGGAGCTGCCGCAGGCTGCGATCTTTTGATTTTGCTCTTTCAAGTTCAAAGGATCGCAGCCTGCGGTAGCTCCTACAGGTCAGGTGGCGGGGCGCAGGGAGTAGGTTTTCAGCTGGTCGGCGAAATCACGCAGGGATTGAATCCCGCTGGCTTCGGCCTCGTGTACCCAATCCTTGATGGCGGCCAGCATGTCGTGACCATTTGAGCTTGTCTTGACCCAGATCTGCTGCAGGGCCAGGCGTTTCTCGTAAATTACCTTCAGCGCCTGGCTGTGTTCGAGCATGGTCTGGATGCGCACATGGTGTTTGTCGTCCAGCAGGCTGGTTTCCCGCGAGAGCAGGCGCTTGGCCCGGTGGAACTGGTGGCGGACCGAGTGATCGACCTTTTCCAGCTCTTGCTTGACCAGCGGCGCGATGACCAGCTTGCGGTACTGGGCCATGATCTGGAATCGGTTGTTGAGGATCGCCATGGCCGTGTCCATGTCCAGGCTGCCTTTGCCTTCGACACGGTGGGCGATCGGCGCCACCCGCTGGACCTTGGCCAGGCGCAGGAAGCTGAAGACCTGGATCCAGGCCCAGCCGAGGTCGAATTCCCACTTCTTCACCGACAGTTTGGCCGAGTTAGGGTAGGTGTGATGGTTGTTGTGCAGTTCTTCGCCGCCGATCAGGATGCCCCAGGGCACCAGATTGGTCGCCGCATCGCGGCATTCGAAGTTGCGGTAGCCGATGGCATGGCCCAGGCCATTGACCACGCCGGCGGCCCAGACCGGGATCCACATCATCTGGATGGCCCAGATGGTGATGCCGATGGTGCCGAACAGCAGCAGGTCGATGACACCCATGATCGCCACGCCCAGCAGCGGGAAGCGGCTGTAGAGGTTGCGCTCGATCCAGTCTTCGGGGCAGTTCTTGCCGTAGATGCGCAGGGTCTCGGGGTTTTCCGCTTCGGCGCGGTACAGCTCGGCGCCTTTGCGCAGAACGGTGGACAACCCTTTGATGACCGGGCTGTGCGGGTCGTCGACGGTTTCGCATTTGGCGTGATGCTTGCGGTGGATAGCGGTCCACTCGCGGGTGTTCTGTGCGGTGGTCAACCACAGCCAGAAGCGGAAGAAATGTTTCAGGCCGGCATTGAGCTCAAGCGAGCGATGGGCTGAATAGCGATGCAGATAGACCGTGACACCGACGATCGTCACGTGGGTCATCAGTAGGGTGACTGCCACCAGTGACCAGGGCGATAAGCCAAGAAAACCTTCGTACCACATAGCCTATAGGACCCTCGATTAAGAAAAAACAGCCGTTGCATTATCACTTAGCCCACAGATAAAACCAGTCGCCCTTTCAGATAAGAGTGGCCGGATGTTTCTTTAATCTATAATTCCAGCCTTTTTTGTAGGGACATGGACGCTCTAATGTCAGCCACATATCGCGATGCCTTGCGTGCAACGCTGCTCTATCTGGTGCTTTCTGTAGTCTGGCTGCAGTTTAGTGGTTATTTATTGAACAGTTTCTTCGATAACTCCACCGACCTGCTGCGCTGGCAACTGATCAACGGTTATGCCTGGGTGGCCTTCAGTGCCGGGCTTATTTTCATCGCACGGGCACGATTGTTTCGCTGCCTGGGCGTCGGCGCCAAATTGCGTGAACGTAATGCCGACCGGGAGCGTTTGCGCCAGGCGGCAGCGGTGTTCGATTGCACCCGCGAAGGGGTCCTGGTCACCAACAGCAACGGGCTGATCGTCCATGTGAACCGGGCGTTTATCGACATCACCGGCTACCAGCGCGAAGAAGTGCTGGGGCAGCGACCGAACATGTTCAAGTCGGGTCATCACCCACCGGCTTTTTACCAGGCGATGTTCGCGACACTCGATAGTCTCGGTGAGTGGAGCGGGGAAATCTGGAACCGTCGCAAAAGCGGCGAGATTTATCCGCAATGGCAGACGATCCGCCTTGTTCACGATGATCAGGGACGGCTCAGCCAGTACGTTGCGGTATTTTCCGACATCAGCGCGATCAAGAACTCCGAGCATGAACTGACGCACCTGGCCCACCACGACCCGCTCACCGATCTGCCCAATCGCCTGCTGTTGACCGACCGTGCCGGGCAGGCCGTGGCCTCGGCGCAGGTGCATAAGCGCGGTTGTGCATTGCTGATGATCGACCTCGATCACTTCAAATTGATCAACGACAGTCTTGGCCACAGCGTCGGTGACCAATTGCTCAAGGCCGTGGCGGAGCGTTTGAGAGCCTTGTTCGGTCCGGGCATCACCCTGGCGCGGCTCAGTGGCGACGAGTTCGCGGTATTGGCTGAAAATTGCCCGCAACCGGGGCATGCCGCGGCGTTGGCTCAGCAGGTCGTCGATGGGCTCAAGGAGCCGTTCCAGATCGACGGGCATTCGTTGTTCATCAACGCCAGTGTCGGCATCAGTCTGTTCCCCAGTGATGCCTTGAGTGCCGAGCAATTGTTGCGCAACGCCGACTCGGCGCTGTTCAAGGCCAAGAGCGCGGGCCGCGACGGTTATGCCCTCTATACCGAAGAGTTGACCGCACATGCCCAACAACGCGTGGAGATTGCGTTCGAGTTGCGCCGAGCACTGGAACAGCAGGAGTTGCGGGTTTATTACCAACCCGTGCACGACCTCAAGACCAGTCGCCTGATCGGCGTCGAAGCCCTGGTGCGCTGGGAGCATCCGCAGCGTGGGCTGGTGTCACCGGCTGAATTCATCCCCATTGCCGAACGCACCGGGCTGATTGCCGAGATCGATGCCTGGGTCATGCGCCAGGCCTGTCGGCAAATGTGCCAGTGGCAAGCGGTGGGCGTGGAGTTGTCATTTGTCGCGGTGAATGTCTCTTCGCGCCTGTTCGCCCGCCGCGAGTTGTATCAGCAGGTGGCTCAGGCGCTGCACGACACCGGGCTGGATCCGGCGTATCTGGAGCTGGAAGTCACCGAAAGCGCGGTCATGGAGGACCCGGAAGTAGCCCTGGAGCAGATGCATCGGTTGCGCGAGTTGGGGGTGCGCCTGGCCATCGATGATTTCGGCACGGGCTATTCGTCGTTGCTGCGGCTCAAGCGTTTGCCGGTGCAAAAACTCAAGATCGACCAGGGATTCGTCGCGGGCTTGCCAGGTGATGAGGATGACGCGGCGATCGCGCGGGTGATCGTTGCGCTGGCGCAAAGCATGGGGATGCAAGTGCATGCCGAGGGGATCGAACAGGTCGAGCAGGCGGCTTTCCTGCTCGAGCACGACTGTGATTTGGGGCAGGGGTACTGGTTTGGGCGGCCGGTGCCGGCAGCGTCATTGGATTGGGCTCGGGCACCGGTGATTTTCCCGCGCTGATCAGGGACGCAGAGCGTCCCGGGCGGCATTCCCACAGGAGCATGGGAACGATCAGTATTCTGGTTATATAAACATTCTTAAATAGTCTTTTTAAGAATAACCGCACCTGTCTACTATTGCTCCAAGCCTTAAGCAGTGCCGCCACTGCCGGGCACATCTCATTAAAGGAGCAGCACCATGAGCGCATCCCTACGCAGTGTTGACGGGCAGGACGAAGCCACCATTTTGCGTGAAATCCAGAGTGCCCTGCGCGATCTGCGCTTCGGCGCGGTGGAAATCACCGTGCACAACGCTCAGGTGGTTCAGATCGAACGCAAAGAGAAATTCCGTTTGCAGAATCCGGGTAACAAACCGAGCTAAAAGATCGCAGCCTGCGGTGGTGCCTACAGCCGCGCAGGGGCCGCCGCAGGCCGCGATCCTTTCAAACAGGCAACCCGTTCCAGACCATAAGAAAAAGCCAACACACCAAGAATTCCAGGAGCTTTCACCATGTCGTCGATTCGCCATTTTGCGTTGGTCGTCCTGGCCAGTGCCCTTTTTGCTGGTTCTGCGGTTGCCAAGGATTACGAACTGCTCAATGTGTCGTATGACCCGACCCGTGAGCTGTATCAGGACTACAACGCCGAGTTCATCAACTTCTGGAAGAAAGACCACGCTGGCGACAACGTGAAAATACAGCAGTCCCATGGTGGTTCGGGCAAGCAGGGCCGGGCGGTGATCGACGGTCTGCGGGCCGACGTGGTGACCCTGGCCCTGGCCGGTGACATCGACGAAATCGCCAAACTCGGCAAGAGCCTGCCGGTTGACTGGCAGAAGCGTCTGCCGGAGGCGAGCACGCCTTACACCTCGACCATCGTTTTCCTGGTGCGCAAGGGCAACCCGAAAGGCATCAAGGACTGGGGTGACCTGACCAAAAACGGCGTGGAGGTCATTACCCCGAACCCGAAAACTTCTGGCGGCGCACGCTGGAACTTCCTCGCGGCCTGGGCCTATGGCCTGAAAGCCAACGGCGGTAACGAAGCCAAGGCCAAAGAGTACGTGCAGACCCTGTTCAAGCATGTGCCTGTGCTGGACACCGGCGCTCGCGGCTCGACCATTACCTTCGTCAACAACGGTCAGGGCGACGTGTTGCTGGCCTGGGAAAACGAAGCCTTCCTGGCCTTGAAAGAAGACGGCGGTGCCGACAAGTTCGACATCGTCGTGCCTTCGCTGTCGATCCTCGCCGAACCACCGGTGGCCGTGGTCGACAAGAATGCCGAGAAGAAGGGCAACACCGAGATCGCCGAAGCGTACCTCAAGCACCTGTACAGCCCGGCCGGGCAGGAAATCGCGGCGAAAAACTTCTATCGTCCACGTGACAAGGACGTCGCCGCCAAGTACGCCAAGCAGTTCCCGACCCTGGAACTGGTGACCATCGACAAGGACTTCGGCGGCTGGAAAACCGCGCAACCGAAATTCTTCAATGACGGTGGCGTGTTCGACCAGATTTATCAGGCGCAGTAGCCTGAAACAGATCAGCAGTTAAGCGCAATTCGTGTGGGAGCGGGCTTGCTCGCGAAGGCGGCGGCACAGTCAATATAGATGTCGTCTGACACACCGCTTTCGCGAGCAAGCCCGCTCCCACAGGTTACGCATCAACGGGCCCCGATTTCACTGTCGGGGCTTAGCGCGTTCTCAACCAAGGACTTTTATGTCGCGTCGTATCTCCCCCGTCATACCCGGCTTCGGGCTGACGCTGGGCTACACCTTGGTGTACCTCAGCCTGATTGTGCTCATTCCACTGGCGGCGATGTTCGTGCATGCCGCTCAACTGACCTGGGACCAGTTCTGGGCAATTATCTCGGCCCCTCGGGTGCTGGCGGCGTTGAAGCTGAGCTTCGGCACCGCGCTCTATGCCGCGATCATCAACGGCATCATTGGCACGCTGCTGGCCTGGGTGCTGGTGCGCTATACCTTCCCGGGGCGCAAAGTCATCGACGCGATGATCGACTTGCCCTTCGCATTGCCCACTGCCGTGGCCGGTATCGCGTTGACCGCGCTGTACACCCCCACCGGCCTGGTGGGGCAGTTCGCGGCGGACCTGGGCTTCAAGATCGCCTACACCCCCCTGGGCATCACCCTGGCGCTGACTTTTGTGACACTTCCATTCGTAGTACGTACGGTACAACCTGTACTGGCCGATATTCCCCGTGAAGTGGAAGAGGCGGCGGCTTGCCTGGGAGCAAAACCGTTGCAGGTTTTCCGTCATATCCTGGTGCCGGCACTGCTGCCAGCCTGGCTGACCGGTTTCGCTTTGGCCTTTGCCCGTGGGGTCGGTGAGTACGGTTCGGTGATTTTCATCGCCGGCAACATGCCGATGAAAACCGAGATCCTGCCGCTGCTGATCATGGTCAAACTCGACCAGTACGATTACACCGGCGCCACCTCCATTGGTGTACTGATGCTCGTGGTTTCCTTTGTCCTGTTGCTGCTGATCAACTTGTTGCAGCGACGCATCGAAACCCCATAAGGAGGCGCAAAAAATGTCCCAATCGTCTATTGCAGCAGCCTCCTCGAACGCCGCCCGCCGTGGCAGCGCCACGTCGCGGCGAATCCTCATTGGCCTCGGCTGGCTGATTTTTGCGCTGTTTCTGTTGTTGCCGCTGTTCATCGTGGTGTCCCAGGGCCTGAAGCTGGGCCTGGGTGCGTTCTTCACCGCGATCTTTGAGCCGGACGCCTTGTCGGCGCTGAAGCTCACGGTGATTGCGGTGCTGATCTCGGTACCGCTGAACCTGGTGTTCGGTGTCAGCGCGGCGTGGTGCGTGAGCAAATACTCATTCCGTGGCAAGAGCATGCTGGTGACCCTGATCGACCTGCCATTCTCGGTGTCGCCGGTGATCGCAGGTCTGGTCTACGTGCTGATGTTCGGCGCCCAGGGTCTGTTCGGCCCGTGGTTGCAGGACCACGACATCCAGATCGTCTTCGCCTTGCCGGGCATTGTGCTGGCGACGATTTTCGTCACCGTGCCGTTCGTGGCCCGTGAACTGATCCCGCTGATGCAGGAACAAGGCACCCAAGAAGAAGAAGCCGCGCGCCTGCTCGGCGCCAATGGCTGGCAGATGTTCTGGCACGTCACCGTGCCGAATATCAAATGGGGCCTGATCTACGGCGTGGTGCTCTGCACGGCGCGGGCGATGGGTGAGTTCGGTGCGGTGTCGGTGGTGTCCGGGCACATTCGCGGGGTGACCAACACCCTGCCGCTGCACGTCGAGATCCTCTACAACGAATACAACCACGTGGCCGCGTTCGCCGTGGCGAGCCTGTTGCTGATCCTGGCGCTCTTCATCCTGCTGCTCAAGCAGTGGAGCGAAAACCGTATTAACCGCCTGCGCGCCAGCGCCGCGGAGGAATAAGTCATGTCGATCGAAGTGCGTAACGTCAGCAAGAACTTCCACGCGTTCAAGGCGCTGGACAATATCAACCTGGACATTCAAAGCGGCGAGCTGGTGGCGCTGCTGGGGCCGTCCGGCTGCGGCAAGACCACCTTGCTGCGAATCATCGCCGGCCTGGAAACCCCCGATCAGGGCAGCATCGTGTTCCACGGCGAAGACGTTTCCGGCCACGATGTGCGTGATCGCAACGTCGGTTTCGTGTTCCAGCACTACGCCTTGTTCCGCCACATGACGGTGTTCGACAACGTCGCGTTCGGCCTGCGCATGAAGCCGAAAAACCAGCGCCCGAACGAGAGCCAGATCGCGGTGAAAGTCCACGAACTGCTGAACATGGTGCAACTGGACTGGTTGGCCGATCGCTACCCGGAACAACTCTCCGGTGGCCAGCGTCAGCGCATCGCGTTGGCCCGCGCCCTGGCGGTGGAGCCGAAAGTGCTGCTGCTCGACGAGCCTTTCGGCGCCCTCGACGCTAAGGTCCGTAAAGAACTGCGGCGCTGGCTCGCGCGGCTGCACGAAGACATCAACCTGACCTCGGTCTTCGTGACCCACGATCAGGAAGAGGCGATGGAAGTGGCCGACCGGATCGTGGTGATGAACAAGGGTGTGATCGAGCAGATCGGCTCACCGGGCGACGTCTACGAAAATCCGGCCAGCGATTTCGTCTATCACTTCCTCGGCGATTCGAACCGCCTGCATTTGGGCGAAGACCGGCATGTGCTGTTCCGTCCACACGAAGTGTCGCTGTCGCGGCATGAACTGGAAGGCCACCACGCCGCTGAAGTGCGGGATATCCGCCCGCTGGGCGCCACTACGCGGGTGACGCTGAAGGTCGAAGGCCAGAGCGAGTTGATTGAAGCTGAAGTGGTGAAGGATCACGACAGCCTGGTTGGATTGACGAAGGGTGAAACGTTGTTCTTCAAACCCAAGGTCTGGCAGAAAGTCGCCAACATTTAAGGGCCAAAGCATCGCGAGCAGGCTCGTTCCAGCAGTGGATTGGTGTTGACCACAAACTCTGTCGGCAACCCAAAGTCCTTGCTCGCGATGGCGTCTCCAAGAACACCTCGCCCAATCTGTAATAACACCAACCGACCTTGCTTCGATCGGTTCTACTCCCGTGATTTTTTTGCCTCAAACCCTACCTAGACTCTGACTTGCCAGGAGGCAGTGAGAGTCCATGACGGACCGGTGTTATCTCCTGGCGCCCTGATGCCAAGGAGATAAAACATGAGAATGGAAGTCAGTCGGCATGGCCCGTTTGGCTGTGCCTTGTTGAGCGCTTTGTTGGGCTCGTCCGCCATTGCCGCCCCCTCACTGTCGCCGCAGATACCCTTTGATGTCACGGTTACCCAACCGGTTTCTCTGCCCAGCCTGCAGGCCGATTTCGATGACTTGTCGTGGCAGACCTTCATCGCCCTGAGCTGGCCGGCGCTGGACAATGGCGATCCAAATACCGGCACCCCCATCGGCAAGCAGGATGGGGCCACGGTGTGGGAAAGCTGGAAAGAGAGCTACCAGATATTCCGGGCCAAGGGCCAGACACCGCTGCCCTGGAATGCCCCGGCAACCCTCCCCGAAGCGTGCAAATCGCTCAAGCCTGGCCGCCTGCTGCAGCAAATGGGCAAGGTACCCGATGTGCTGGATGAGTTTATCCAGCCCTTCGAGAGTGGCCCGCTGGTGGACCAGAACGGCGTCTATACGCGCAACGAAATCGTGGTCAACCAATCGATGTTCGACGGCATCGTCAACAACGGGTTGTACAGCATCGAAGGCCAGCAAAAATTTTTCGCCGCGAACCCGAGCAACGCCGTGGCTTTCAGTTGTGGCTCCGCCCCCACTAAACAGGTGGGTGCGGTGATGGTGAAGGCGTCGTGGAAAGTGCTTGGCCCCAATGATCGCCGAGAGGATTTCCACACCGTCGATGCGCTGGTCTATACGCCGGGCAACAGCGATCCGAGTCATGGGCCGATTGTCGAGGAGTCGTGCGTATCCGAGCCGGTCGGGCTGGTGGGGTTGCACATCGTTCATAAAACCGCCAATGCCGCGCAATGGGTGTGGTCAACCTTTGAACATGTGAAGAATGTACCGGAGAAATCCACGCCTCCTGCCCAACGGGTGGGCCCGTATCTGTTCTACAACGCCAACAGCAAGAGCGAAGTCAACCAGCCTCCGCCACGGCCGTGGAACCCGGCAGTCAAGGCGACGCCCTCGCAGATCGTGCGTGACGCGCCGCTGAGCGATGCCACCAAAACCCTGAACAGCACGTACCAGGCCCTGCTGCGGACGGTCAATCCACAGAGTGTCTGGGCGAACTATCAATTGATCAGCACCCAGTGGCCGTCAGCCCCTCCACAGCCCAATTGCCAGATATTGGCGAGCAACCCACTGGGCAGCCCCGCGCCCTTGTTCCTGGCCAACGCCACGCTGGAAACCTACATCCAGGGCACGGTGCCCCAGACATCTTCCAGTTGCATGGCTTGCCATGGCAATGCGGCCACCCACGTCACCGAATCCCCGCGCACCAGCTTCGCGGATTTCACTTATTTGCTCGAACGCGCGCAGTCCACTGGCGGACAAGGAGTCAACCCATGAGCAGTAACCTGGACAATTTCGTAGGCCTGTCGTCGGCCCTGACCGGCATTCCCGCTACACGACTGGCGCCGCAGATCGACCCGGTCGGGTTGCCGCCGATCTTTCTCGATTTCGTCACCCCGCGCATCACACCCGATGTGCTCAATGCGTTACTGACTCAGTACGCCGACCTGGCTGTCGACAATGTGCCCCCGGACAAGATCGCCCGGCAGGTGTTGGATATCTCGGCGTCACCGACGGTTCCGCCAACCGTTCTGGCCGCGCGCGCAATCATGAAGCTGTGGTTGCTGGGCGTCTGGTACCAGCCTTATGACGCAGGAGATTTCAAAAAGGGTGATTCGATGGTGGTGTCCGATCAGGCGTACATCCACAGCTGGGCCTGGAAAATTGCCCAGGCCCATCCCATGGGCTCCAGCGAGATGTTTTTCGGCTATTGGAACACCACGCCGCCGAGCCTTGAGGATTACACCGGGGTACCCGCCAACTCGCAGAAAGGAGCCGCGTCATGAGTATCGAACAAGCGGACGTAGTGATAGTTGGCGCAGGCCTGGCCGGCAGCATCATCGCTTATCAACTGGGCATGGCCGGGGTGGAAGTGCTGGTGCTCGAGTCCGGTCCTGAGATTCCGGTCAACCGCTCGCAATACATGGAACGCTTCTACACCTCGACGCTGAAAACCCCGGAATCGCCTTACCCTCCGGTGTCGAGCCTGGATACGCCTCGTGATCCGGCCGAACAGAACGCTCCGCGAGCGACCATCGCCGATCTGATTCTGGGCTGGGACGATCCGAAGATCAGCTACCTGGTACAGAAAGGCCCGATGCCCTTCACCAGCACTTATGAACGGGTGGGTGGCGGTACCACCTGGCATTGGGTCGGGACGTGCCTGCGCATGGTGCCGAACGATTTTTGCCTGAACTCAAAATACGGCGTCGGGGTGGACTGGCCGATCGGCTACGACGATCTGCAAAGTGCCTACTGCCGGGCCGAGGCGGAAATCGGCGTGGCGGCGAATGTCGCCGACCAGGCCTATCTGGGCATGACCTTTCCCGAAGGCTATTCATTCCCGATGCACAGCATTCCGTTGTCGCTGGTCGATGGCAGTTTTGTCGCGGCCGTGACGGGGCAGACGTTCGACGGCTTGCCGCTGGTGGTCAGCCCGACGCCCGCCGGGCGTAATTCCCAACCTTACGCGGGGCGCCGGGTGTGTGCCGGCAACACCAACTGCACACCGATCTGTCCGATCCAGGCCAAGTACGATGCGACAGTGACAATGAACAAGGCCCTGGCCACCGGCAAGGTCAAGGTGTTGTACCGAACCGTGGCCAGCAAAGTGACCGTCGGGGCGGACAGCAATATCAACGGCATCGAATTCATTCAGTATCAGCTTGGCGACGGCCCGGTCACTGGAACCGGCGTCGCTATCGGGCAGCGTTATGTGATCGCCGCCCATGCCATCGAGACACCCAAGCTATTGCTCAACTCGGTCAGCGCTGCCTGGCCCAAAGGTGTGGCCAACAGCAGCGGGCAAGTAGGGTGCAGTCTGGCCGATCACCCGATCTACCTGGCATGGGGGCTGATGCCTGAAGGCAAGGCGGTTTTTCCGTACCGTGGACCTCTGTCCACGGCGGGCATCGAGAGTTTGCGTGACGGTGACTTTCGCAAATCTCGAGCGGCGTGGCGCATCGAAATCGGTAACGAGGGCTGGAACTGGCCTGCCACCGATCCTTACACCACCGTGGCTGACTTCATTGACGGGACGAATCACAGTCAAACCAACCCGCTACCGCCGGCCGTGCAACCACAGCAAGTGCTCTATGGGACAGCGCTGGTTCAAAAGCTCAACGACCTGTTCATCCGTCAGTTCCGGATCGCGTTTCTGGTGGAGCAGGTCGAGGACGATCCCGATCACCCCACGTGTTACATCGTGCCGTCGACCGAGTACAAGGACCGGCTCGGCATTCCCCGGCCGGAAATTCACTATGACCTGTCCAAATACACCAAGGAGGGCTTCAAGCAGGCGAAGAAGTTGGCGACTCACATCATCACCGAACTGCTCGGCGCGGTGGAGCTGACGAAGCCTCTCACGCCCGGGACGTTCACCTACGACAATGAGCCTTACAGTTTCCAGGGCGCCGGGCACCTGATGGGGACCTATCGCATGGGCGATGATCCAACCCAATCGGTCGTCGACAAATACCAGCGCAGTTGGGACCACAAGAACCTGTTCCTGGTGGGGGATGGCGTCTTCCCCAGCACCGGCACCTCGAATCCGAGCCTGACGATTGCCGCGTTGTCGTTCCAGGCCGGGGATACGCTGGCCAACGACCTGAAGGCTGCGACGGTGGAGGTTCTGGCCAATCTGCCCTGGCAGGGCACCGGTGTACAGATCAACGGGCTGGTGCCACGTCTGGCTCGTTGTGTCCTTGGCTTATGGTGCGCCAGCCCGGAGGGTAACTGGGTGGATGGAAAGGGCAATCCGAACTACATCGCCAAGTTCGGCTATACGCTGATGGGGGCCGCCGAAGGTGCTTTGATCGGCCGTGTTGGTGACTTTGGCATTCCCTTCCTGATCGGTGATCTGGCGCAGATTCCGGCCGGCCAGCAAGGCGAGCTGCAGTTGTGTATCAATGATGACCTGCTAGGCCTCTATGGTGCGGGTTTGAAGGACAACTTCGGTGCACTGACGGTTCGGGTCGAGTTCGGCACGTTGTGAAACCTTGAGCGGTAACGGCATCAATCCGTTACCGCTCTTTTTCTCAGGCGGCTGAGCGTTGATTGCGCAAGGCCACTGGCCCGGCGCGTTCTTCGATGGCCCGTTTCAGTTCGCTCCGAAGCCCCAACAGAAAACCTGCTTCCACCACCACAAACAACGGGCCGACAATCAACCCCGTCACATCATCGACAAACGCCGGTTTGCGCCCCTCGTAATGATGACCGACAAACTGAATCGCCCAACCCACCACAAACATCCCGATGCCGCTGGTAAGCCAGAGGAACGTGCTCTGCTGCGCCAGCACATGCCCCAGCCAGACCGACAGGCCCAGCAATACCGTCATCAGCACCCCCAGCCGCAGTTCCAGGCGCAGGTAAAACCACGCCGAGGCCAACGCCAACAGCACCGCCGGTGACAGCCAGAGCCCGGCCAGCGACCACTGTGGCCGTGACAGCAACACCGCGACCGCCACAACGATCAACGGAATGCCCACGAAGTGGCTGGCGATGTTGCGCGGGTCGCGATGGTAGGCGGCGTATTGACTGAGATGGTCAACGAGGCTTTTCATTGTTATTCCTCCTGTAGGGTGATTGATGATGCCCCGGGTTCATCTCTCGCTCTGTCAGCCAGGCGACAATCTCCAGGAGTTTTCATGGACATGCAGGTTTGGCGTTCGCGCCTGATGACGGGGCAATGGTTCAGTCACTTGCCTGTTTCCTTACAGGATAGTCTGCTGACTGCCGCCCGGGTTCGAAGGCTGTCGCCGGGGCAGCGGCTGTTCAAGCGCGGCGATCCCCCATGCGGGTTGTACGCGGTGCTTGAGGGGGCGGTGCGCATTGGCGCGGTGAGCGAGCAGGGCAAGGAAGCGCTGTTGAGCCTGGTGGAGTCGCCGCACTGGTTCGGCGAAATCTGCCTGTTCGATGGTCAGCCGCGAACCCATGATGCCTATTCCGTGGGCCAGTGCATCCTGTTGCACATCCCGCAAACGGCGCTGCTGGCATTGCTCGACGAACACCCGGCGTACTGGCGGCAATTGGCATTGCTGATGAGCCACAAACTGCGCCTGACCTTCATCAACCTCGAGCAGCTGAGCCTGATGCCGGCCCCGGCGCGCCTGGCCCATCGCTTGCTGATGATCGCCGAGGGCTACGGCGAAATCGACCCGCCGCGCCGGGTCTTGCAACTGCCCCAGGAGCAACTGGCGTCGATGCTGTCGTTGTCGCGCCAGACCACCAACCAGATCCTCAAGGACTTGCAGGGGCAAGGCGTTCTGAATCTCAAGTACGGCGAGATCGAGATTCTGGATGCAAAGCGGTTGCGAGCGTTGGCGGTGATTTGAAAAAAAGATCGCCACGGTATTGGTGGGCTTTGTTCCCGAACGCGCCTAGCCTGTAACGACGACAATCGAGGTGTGCCATGCGTGTGCTGTTAGTGGAAGACGAACCCGAGACCGCCAGGCTCCTGGCCAAAGGCCTGAGCGAAGCGAGTTATGCGGTGGATGTGGCGCTCAATGGCATGGACGGCCGTCGCTTCATCGAGTCCGGCGAGTATCAACTGATCATCCTCGACGTCATGTTACCCGGCCTCAACGGTTGGCAGTTGCTGCAGCAGATCCGCAAGCTCGGCGATACGCCGGTGCTGTTGCTCACCACCACGGACGGCATTGAGGACCGGCTGCGTGGGCTGGAGTTGCATGAGGATGATTACCTGCTCAAGCCGTTTACCGTCAGTGAGCTGGTGAAGCGGGTGCGCAAGGTGCTGCGGCGGGATCGGGGGCGCTGAAGGTTTGCGGCGAATGGACTACCGCCTTCGCGAGCAAGCCCGCTCCCACATTTGATCTCTAGTGAACGCAAAATCGGTGAGCAACGGAAATCCCCTGTGGGAGCGGGCTTGCTCGCGAAGAGGCCAGTCGAGGCAACCCATATTTTGGATATTTCACCGCAACCCATCCCGAAACTGCCCCGGCGTCATCCCCGTCCAGCGCTTGAACGCGCGGCTGAAACTGCTGGTGTCGGCGAATCCCAATAGGTAACTGACCTCGCTCAACGAGCACTGCGGATCGCGCAGGTGCAGCAGCGCCAGGTTTTCCCGGCTTTCGTTGAGCAGCGTATCGAACCGGCAACCCTCGTCCGCCAGGTGCCGTTGCAGGCTGCGCAAGCTCAAGTGCAGCGCCTCGGCGATGCGTTCGGCCGCCGGTTCGCCTTCGGGCAATTGCTCTTCAATGGCGTCGCGAACCTTGCGTTCCCACGTCAGCGGTTTGAGTTGCGCCAAGGTGCGTTTGAGCACGGTTTCGTTGTGTTCGGCCAGTTCCGGGTTGGCGTCGTCCAGGTGGCTGTCGAAATCCACCAGGGCGAATTCCAGTCGATCTTCGTCGGCGGCGAAATACACCGGCGAGCGGAACACCTTGTGCCATTGATGCGGGTCGGCAGGTTCCGGGCGACGCAGGTACACCGCCAGCGGCGCGTAGTCCGGGCCCAGGCGATTGCGGCAGGTGCGCACGTAAATCGCGGCGAAGGCGTCGATGGCTTCGAAGGCGGGCGCGGGGTTGCCCTGGGGAATTTTCAGGCGAAAGCGGTAGCGATCCTCGGTGCGGGTCAGCTCCAGGTCCAGCGCATCGCTGACCACCTGGTGATAACGCACGATGCGTTCGAACACTTCCCGCAGGCTGCCGCTGGCCACCAACGCATAACCGAGCGCATGAAACGTGGTCGGGCTGACAAACCGCGACACCCGCAAGCCAATCGCCGGGTCGCCGCTGACCTGCACCGCGATTTCCCACAGGCGCGTGGTGCCGGACAACGGGTAACGGGCGTTCGGGTCGTCCATCAACCGTGGGTCGAGCCCCGCCTGTCGGCACAGGGCGGTGCTGTCCAGTCCCAGCGCATCGAGCTGCTTGCGCAGAGCACGGGTCCAGCTGGCGAGGGAGGTCGGTTCAGTCATGTTGATTGGCGCGTCCGGTCAACAGGTTGGCGTTCACGGCTACCACTGTATGAAGCATCACAGGGCAGGATGCGAACATCAATAACCAGAGGATGGAAGCATGGACGGTACTTCTGCAAGTCCCCAGCGACTGAATGCAGCACAACGATCAGCGCATATTCGCCAGGTGGTATTGGCCAAGGGCGTCGAGTTGCGTCGGCGCTACCCGATTCTCAACCATCAGGACGCCTTGGGTGCGGGCATCCTGGCCTTCGCCCTGGCCGGGATGATCGGTTCGGCAGTGCTCTATATCAACGGCTACCTGGTCTGGTGGGCGTGCCTGTTGCTTAACGGGTTTTTCGCCTCGCTGACCCATGAACTTGAGCACGACCTGATCCACAGCATGTACTTTCGCAAGCAGCGATTGCCGCACAACCTGATGATGGGCCTGGTGTGGCTGGCACGGCCGAGCACGATCAACCCGTGGATCCGCCGCCATTTGCACCTCAACCACCACAAGGTCTCCGGCACCGAAGCCGATATGGAAGAGCGGGCGATTACCAACGGTGAACCTTGGGGGATCGCGCGACTGTTGATGGTCGGCGATAACGTGATGTCGGCGTTCATCCGCCTGCTACGGGCCAAGACCTGGGCGCACAAGTTCAGCATCCTCAAGCGCTCCCTGAAAGTTTACGCACCGCTGGCGCTGATGCATTGGGGGGCGTGGTACGTGTTTCTCGGCTTTCACGCCGCCAACGGCATCGCGCATCTATCGGGTGCGCCCATCGAATGGTCGGCGACGACATTGGCGGTGATGCAAGTGATCGACATCGCTGTCGTGGTGATCATCGGTCCGAACGTGTTGCGCACGTTCTGCCTGCACTTTGTCAGCTCGAACATGCACTACTACGGTGACGTGGAGCCGGGGAATGTGATTCAGCAGACTCAGGTCTTGAACCCTTGGTGGCTGTGGCCGTTGCAGGCATTCTGCTTCAACTTCGGCAGCAGCCACGGGATCCATCATTTTGTGGTGAAGGAACCGTTTTACATCCGCCAGATGACAGTGCCGGTGGCACATGAGGTGATGCGCGAGATGGGGGTTCGGTTCAATGATTTCGGAACGTTTGCACGGGCGAACCGATTTGCGCACAAGGCGACTACAGAACCCCGTCAGGTGCATGCCACCCAGGTTTGAGCAATGCACCCGGAAACTCAAACGCGAAAAACGTTCGTCATCAATTTGACCCAAAGGGACGCTACGTTGTGACGCAAGCAGCAATGGTTCGACGGTTGTTGAGGGGGGATTGGTATATGCATTTCAGGCCTAATAAAGTAATTAAATATTCCTTTATTGGATAACTGATTTCGCCAATCATCGGCTTCAGGACTGTTGATCAGCGCTAGCAGGTTTTGAGTTTCCGGGGCCGTCTCCTTGGCAGGGTGCGGCCCCTTTTTTATTCCAGACAAACACCCAACCCTGTGGGAGCGGGCTTGCCCGCGAAAGCGCTGTATCAGTCGACGTAAATGCTGCCTGACACACCGCCATCGCGGGCAAGTCCGCTCCCGCAGGGATTTTTATATATTCGATATAGAGCTTAATAAATAGCTTCTTATTCCTTAACGAATATAACTCTCCTCCCTATACTCGATCAGGAACAGACACGCAGCAGGAGAGCTCCCCCATGCGCAACGAATCAATTCGCTACCTGATTGTGCCGGGCTGGCAAGGATCGCCAGAAGATCATTGGCAAACCCACTGGCAGAACAGCCTGCCAAACAGCGCGCGGGTGGAGCAGGCCGATTGGCTGACGCCTCGTCGCGAAGACTGGGTCGCGGCGTTGGCCGAGGCGATTGCCGCCGACAGCACGCCTGTGATCCTGATCGCCCACAGCCTGGGTTGCATCACCGTTGCCCATTGGGCAGCCACCGCGCCGCTGCAATTCTTGCGTCAAGTGCGCGGCGCCTTGCTGGTCGCGCCGGCGGACGTCGAGCGCCCGGCCTGCGCGCCGGCCCTGCGCAACTTTGCGCCGATCCCGACCCATTTATTGCCGTTCCCGAGCCAGGTCGTCAGCTCTGACAACGACGCCGCCGTGAGCGCGCCACGTGCGCTTGAACTGGCGCGTCAGTGGGGCGCCGAGGCGGGGATTTTATCGGGGGCGGGGCACATCAACGTGAAGTCCGGTCACCGGCGCTGGGAGCAGGGTTTTGCCTACCTTTATCGGCTGCAGAACCGCATGGAGCAGCACGCCCTGCGCCGCGCTTGAACCACATTCTTTTTCTTTAAAAATCGCCCCCGTCTCCCGGCGGTTTTGGGCGGGAGTCTGCCATGAGTTTGCATGAAACCTTCGGTCAGCCATTGCTGACCTTTCCCGATGCGGAGAAAAGCCCGCTGAGCATTCGCGCCAAGGCGCTGGTGTTCGTCGATCCGCGTTCCCGGCAATTGCGCCAGGAGCTGGAACAGCTGGCGCCACGTTCGATCTCGGTGTTGATTCGCGGTGAAACCGGCAGCGGTAAAGAATTGCTGGCGCGGCATATCCATCGCGCCAGTGACCGTGGCGGGTTGTTCGTCTCAGTCAATTGCGGCGCGATCAGCCCGACTTATGCCGACGCTGAACTGTTCGGCTATGCCGCTGGCAGTTACAGCGGTTCGGCCAGCAGTCGTGCCGGCTGGTTCGGCTCGGCCAACGGCGGCACCCTGTACCTGGACGAGATCGGCGACCTGCCGCTGCCGATCCAGATCAAATTGCTCGCGGCCCTGGAAAACCACGAAGTCACCCGCGTCGGCGCGCACCAGCCGAGCCCGGTGGACGTGCGTCTGGTGGCGGCCACCAGCATCGATCTGGCCCAGGCAGTGGCTGCCGGAAAATTCCATGAGCGGCTTTATCACTACCTCAGCGAGGGCCAGCTGGAACTGCCGGCCTTGCGTGAGCGGGTGGGCGATATTTTGTCGCTGGCCGAATACTTCCTCGGCATCTACAGCCAACGCCTCGACCTGCCGGTGCCACTGATCAGCGAAGCCGCGCAGCAGTTGCTGGAGCAACACAGTTGGCCGGGCAACACCCGGGAGCTGGAGAACGTCATTCACTTTGCGCTGCTGGTGAGTACCGGCGACGAGATTTTGCCGGAGCATTTGAATCTGCCCGAGGCGCCGGCGTCGTTGCTGCAGATCGAGCGGCTAATCGCGCAAGTGAGCAAAAATGGCACGACCGCCGAGCGTTCGGCACTAAAGGACTTACTCGAAAGCTTGAGCCGAACGCTGTAGACCTGGGGGGGCGGGCTGGCTCGCGAAGGTGGTGTGCCAGGCAACATTAATGTCGACTGACAGCCCGCTTTCGCGAGCAAGCCCGCTCCCACAGAGGTTGTGGGGGTGGTTTTGTTTTATGAGCAAAATGGAATATGAAAGTGAATAAAAGATATTGTTCTGGAATAAAAAATCCCGGTATTGTCCGCGTCACGCCAGCGATAGCACTTCACTGGCACCTAAACATCTAGCCGTCGTCGATGATGACCGCGATTTTCGATAAGGACACTGCATGAAAAAGGTTCTGTTGTTCACCGCATTGGCGGCTGCCCTGACCGCGGGCCTGGCCCAGGCTGGCGAGAAACTGGTGGTTGCGGCGACGCCGATTCCACATGCCGAGATTCTTGAACTGATCAAGCCGACCCTCGCCAAAGAAGGCGTGGACCTGGAGATCAAAGTTTTCACCGACTACGTTCAGCCGAACGTGCAGGTCGACCAGAAGCGTCTGGACGCCAACTACTTCCAGACCCTGCCGTACCTGAAAAGCTTCAACGAAGGCAAAGGCACCAACCTGGTAACTGTGATCGGTGTGCACGTCGAACCGTTCGGCGGCTACTCGAAGAAAGTCAAAACCCTGGCTGAGCTGAAAGACGGCGCAACCATCGCCATCCCGAACGAAGGTAGCAACAGCGGCCGTGCCTTGATCCTGCTGCAGAAGGCTGGCCTGATCGAGTTGAAAGACCCGAAAAACGCTTTGGCCACCCCGAAAGACATCGCCAAGAACCCGCACAACTTCAAGTTCAAGGAACTGGAATCGGCCATGCTGCCGCGTGTTCTGGATCAGGTCGACCTGGACATGATCAACACCAACTACGCGCTGGACGCGGGCCTCAACCCGGCCAAAGACGCGCTGGTGATCGAAGGTGCCGATTCGCCTTACGTGAACTTCCTGGTGGCACGTCCAGACAACAAGGACAGCGTTGCCATCCAGAAACTGGCCAAGGCCCTGACCAGCCCGGAAGTGAAGGCGTTCATCGACAAGAAATACAGCGGCGCGGTACTGCCGGCGTTCTGATTGATCGCAGTCTCGAACCCCTTCAAGGTTTCAAACGCCGACGGCTACTACAGCGTCGGCGTTTTTTATTGAGGTGTGTTTCACCTGTGGCGAGGGGGCTTGTCGGAACGCCGCTTCGCCCCGTTCGGCTGCGCAGCAGTCGCCGATCAGTCCATGAGGTGTGTCAGAGGGAATCGGAATGCAGGTTTTAGGGCCGCTTCGCAGCCCAACGGGGGCAAGCCCCCTCGCCACAGCAAGTCCCCAGCCACAGGGAACCTGCTCTCGGTCTAGGCCTCTCTGGCCTTCAACGCCCTGCGCAGCGCCACCAGCAATTTCACGATGTCCTGCGGATCCAGCCGCGGCGGCACTTTTACGTCAGCCATGTTCTCTTCCTTGTGATGGTTCGGCCAGGGAGTCTGACCAAAAGCTGCACGTCCTTGGAGGGGCATTTTGAAAAAAAGATCCCTCCTACAGCGCAAGGGAAAATAGTCGTCTTCCCCTGCCGCCGCAAATCCGCAGGATAGTTTTTTGCGTGATATCAATATGCTTTAACGGTATTTAAATTCCTCTTTTTATACCTTTAAAGTCGGTGCCTGCCGGGTAGTTATCCACTGCCCATGGACTGCGCCATCGTCGCTTACCGAGCGGCGTACAGGATGTTCAATGACCTTCGATTACGCATTTATCCTCAGCACCCTGCCGGCGTTTCTCAAAGCCGTTGGCGTGACGCTGCAGGTCGGCTTGATCGCTATTGGCACTTCGTTGCTGGTGGCGCTGATCAACGCGACGATTCTGGTGTTCCGCACGCCTTATCTACAGCGCCTGGTCGGGCTGTATGTGGAGTTGGCGCGTAACACGCCATTGCTGATCCAGTTGTTCTTCGTCTACTTCGCCTTGCCGGTGCTGGGCATCAAGGTCTCGGGCTTTGCGGCGGCGATCATCACCATGACTTTTCTCGGCGGTGCCTATCTCACCGAAGTCCTGCGCGCCGGGGTGGATGCGGTGCCCCAGGCGCAACTTGAGTCCGGCCGTTCTATCGGCCTGTCCCACGGGCAATTGCTGCGCTACGTGATCCTTCCGCAAGCCGGGATCCTCAGCCTGCCGTCACTGTTCGCCAATTTCATTTTCCTGCTCAAGGAAACCACGGTGGTCTCGGCGGTGGCGGTGCCGGAGATTCTCTACACCACCAAGAGCTACATCGCGCTCTATTACAAAACCTACGAAATGCTCGCCGTGCTGACGCTGATTTGCGTGCTGCTGTTTTTACCGTTGTCGCTGCTGCTCAGCCGTCTGGAAAGGAGGCTCCAGCATGGCCAGTTCGGGTCTTGAGTTGCTCTGGGTGTCGTTGCCGCAACTGGGCAGGGGCGCTGCGCAAACCTTGTCGATCTCATTCCTGAGCATCGCCTTCAGCACCGTCGGCGGGGTGCTCTACGGCGTGTTGCGCACGCTGAATTCGACATGGCTCAACGCAATTTTGCGGGTCTATCTGGAACTGTTCCGGGCGATCCCGGTGCTGGTCTGGTTGTATTTGCTGTTCTTCGGCCTGCCGATTTTTTTCGGCCTGAGCATTCCGAGCTTCTGGTGCGCGGTGCTGGTGCTGTCGCTGTGGGGCGCCAGCGAAGTCGGGGAAGTGGTGCGCGGCGCCTTGCATTCATTGCCACGTGGGCAGCGTGAGGCGGGGTTGTCGATTGGCTTGAACGGCCCGCAACTCTACGGCTATGTGCTGCTGCCCCAGGCGCTGAAACGCATGACGCCGCCGACCATCAACGTCTACACGCGGATCATCAAGACCAGCTCCCTGGCGGTGCTGATCGGCGTGGTGGACGTGATCAAGGTCGGCCAGCAGATCATCGAGCGCACCTACGAATCGGTACTGATCTACGGCGCGCTGTTCCTGTTTTTCTTTTTCATCTGCTACCCGCTGTCAGCCGCTTCCCGCGTGCTGGAGCGGCGCTGGACGCAAGCATGAGCGCATTGATCGAGTTCAAGGGTTTCAACAAGTTTTTCGGTGAGCAGCAGGTGCTCAATGGCATCGACCTGAAGGTGAAAACGGGCGAAGTGATCGTCATCCTCGGCCCCAGCGGCTGTGGCAAAAGCACCTTGCTGCGCTGCCTCAACGGCCTGGAAGTCGCCCACAGCGGCAGTTTGAAATTCAACGGCCGCGAGCTGCTGGACAAGGGCACCGATTGGCGTGAAGTGCGTCAGCAGATCGGCATGGTGTTCCAGAGCTACCACCTGTTCCCGCACATGAGCGTACTCGACAATCTGTTGCTCGGCCCGCTGAAGGTGCAGAAACGCGAACGTCGCGAAGCCCGCGCCCAGGCCGAAGCCTTGCTGGCGCGCGTGGGCCTGTTGGACAAGCGCGACGCGTTCCCGCGTCAGCTCTCCGGTGGTCAGCAGCAACGCATCGCCATCGTCCGTTCGCTGTGCATGAATCCCCAGGTCATGCTCTTCGACGAAGTCACAGCCGCCCTCGACCCGGAGATGGTCAAGGAGGTACTCGAAGTGATTCAGGGGCTGGCCCGCGAAGGTATGACGCTGCTGATCGTCACCCACGAAATGGCCTTCGCCCGCGCCGTGGCCGACCGCATCGTATTCATGGACGCCGGGCGCATCCTTGAGCAACACCCACCCGAGATTTTCTTTACGAACCCGCAAACCGCACGAGCGCAGCAGTTCCTGGAGAAGTTCTCCTATGTCGCCGCACTACCCAAAACGACTCAAACAAAGGAACTGGAACTGCCATGAAAACTGCCAAGTCTTCTCTACTGCTACTCCCGCTGTTCGGCCTGGCGCTGCTGGCCGGTTGCAACAAAACCGAAGAACCGGCCAAGCCGAAAGTCGCCAGCGTCAGCAGCGCACCAGCCGGTTACCTGGAAAAGATCAAAGCCCGGGACAAGCTGATTGTCGGCGTGTTCACCGACAAACCGCCGTTCGGTTTTGTCGATGAGACCGGGCGCTACGTGGGGTTCGATACCGACATTGGTCGCCAATTCGCCAAGGATCTGTTGGGCGACGAGAGCAAGGTCGAGTTCGTGGCGGTGGAGCCGGCGAGCCGGATTCCGTTCCTGCAAAGCGACAAGGTCGACCTGATCCTGGCCAACATGACCGTCACCCCGGAGCGCAAGGACGCGGTGGACTTCACCAACCCGAACCTCAAAGTGGCGGTGCAGGCACTGGTGCCGCAGGCGAGTTCGGTGAAGACCCTCGATGACCTGGCAACCCGCACCACCATTGTCACCACGGGCACTACGGCGGACATCTGGCTGACCAAAAATCATCCGGACTGGAAACTGCTGAAATTCGAGAAAAACTCCGAGTCTCTGCAAGCCCTGGCCAATGGTCGCGGCGACGCTTATGCGCAGGACAATCTGGTGCTGTTCAGTTGGGCCAAACAAAACCCGGGCTACCGTGTACTGGAGCAGAAATTGGGTGCCGAAGCACCGATCGCCCCGGCGGTGAAGAAGGGCAACATCGAACTGCGCGATTGGGTGAATGCCGAGCTGGCGAAGCTGGGTGAGGAGAAGTACCTGCTCAAGCTGTACGACCAGTACGTGCGTAAAGAACTCAGCGATGACACCAGGCCTGAGAGCGTGATTGTCGAGGGTGGGAAGTGGCAGGGGTGATTCTCTCGGCCTTGTTGTGACCCTGCCACCGTCTTCGCGGGCAAGCCCGCTCCCACACTCGATCTTTAGTGGACACAAGATTTGTGTACGTCTCTGATCAAATGTGGGAGCGGGCTTGCCCGCGAAGGCGGCTTATCAGACGCCGCTTAATCCGGCCAATACCACACCGGCTCATCCAGCATCCGCTGCCCGACCATCCCGGTCTGGCCGAAATTTTTCTCCAGCACAATGCAATTGCACTCCGGGTCTTGCTGCAACGCCGAGATCAAGCGCCGTGCGTGGGACACCACCCACACCTGACACTGCTCGGACGCTCGCATAATCAAGCGCGCCAACGCCGGCAACAGGTCCGGATGCAGACTGGTTTCCGGCTCGTTCAACACCATCAGCGTCGGCGGTCGAGGCGTCAGCAGTGCCGCGACCAACAACAGGTAGCGCAACGTCCCGTCCGACAACTCGGCGGCGGACAATGGCCGCAGCAACCCTTCCTGATAAAACTCGATCGCAAATCGCCCACCCTGCAGCAGTGCGATGTTCAGCGTCGAGCCGGGGAAGGCATCGCTGATCGCCGCCTGCATGGCTTCGGGATCGCCGATTTCGCGGATGGTCTGTAACGCCGCTGCGAGGTCGCGACCGTCGTGGTGCAACACCGGCGTGCGAGTGCCCAGCCGTGGTTGTCGCACCGGGGCATCGGCATCGCTGCGAAAGTGATCGTAGAAGCGCCAGCGGCGGATGAATTCACGCAGCTGCAAGACCTCCGGCGAGGTGCGCAAGCTACCGACCTGATCGAACAGGCTGTCGAAATTCGGTGTGCGCTGGGCCAGCACCTCCCAGCCGCGTCCGGCCCGTGTGCGAATCATCGGGCCGTCGCGATCCACCAGCAGGCTGGCCGGGCGATAGAACGGCCCTGACCAGATGCATTCCCTTTTGATTTCCGGGTCCAGAGAAAACATGGAGAGACTCGGTTCCGCAAGGCCCAGCGCGATCGAGTAGCTGAAGTCTTCGCCGGCAAACCCCAGGCGCAGGCGCTTGGCGCCGTGTCGCATGGTGGCCTGGACCGGGATCTCACCATTGCGCATGCGCTGGGTGATGGTTTCCGGTCCGGCCCAGAAGGTAGAATCCAGTCCACCCTCGCGTGCCAACCCATTGACCACTCCACCCTGAGCAGTTTCCGCCAGCAGGCGCAAGGCGCGGTAGAGGTTGGACTTGCCGCTGCCGTTGGGGCCGGTGATCAGGTTCAACCGTTGAAGCGGAATCACCAATTTATTGATCGAGCGGTAATTGGCCACCGCGAGTGTTTTGAGCATGGGAAGCTTCCAGCAGCAGGGCCGTCAGTTTGCCTTATCGTCGGCCTTGGGCGGGGGGACTTGCCCCATTTGGGTAGCGATGCCGCCCTAAAATCAGTTACCGCGTTTTTCAGGATAACGGCGCCAGCCGGTTTACGGCGGCTGCGCGGCCGAGCGGGAACAAGGTAAGCAACAAGCCCATGCAGCTGTTGAACCCTGTTCTAAGCTCACAGTCGTATCGTCACTGGCACGTACGTACAACGCAAAGGAGTTTGCATGGCGGGTCCCGGATTGAAATTAATGGTTGGCCTGAGCCTCTTCGCCTTGCTGACCGCCTGTGGCGAAAAAAAGCCCGTCGAGAAGGACCGTCCGCGAGTCTTCGTGCAAGAGGTCAAGCCAACCGATTACGCCGCCGCGGTGACACTCACCGGCGATGTTCAGGCCCGAGTCCAGACCGAGTTGTCGTTCCGCGTGGGCGGCAAGATCATCCAGCGCATGGTCGATGTCGGTGACCGGGTGTCGGCCAAACAAGTGCTGGCCAGGCTCGACCCGAAAGACCTGCAAACCAATGTCGACTCGGCCCAGGCCCAGGTGGTTGCCGAACAGGCACGGGTCAAACAGACTGCCGCCGCCTTCGTTCGCCAGCAAAAACTCCTGCCCAAGGGCTACACCAGCCAGAGCGAATACGACTCTGCCCAAGCGGCCTTGCGCAGCAGCCAGAGCGCATTGAGCGCGGCTCAAGCGCAATTGGCCAACGCCCGCGATCAATTGAGCTACACCGCGTTGATTGCCGATGCGCCAGGCGTGATTACCGCGCGCCAGGCCGAAGTCGGCCAGGTGGTACAGGCCACGGTGCCGATTTTCAGCCTGGCCCGGGACGGCGAGCGTGACGCGGTGTTCAACGTTTACGAATCGCTGCTGACCGAACCGCCGTCGGACCGATCGATTGTGGTCAGCCTGCTCGACAATCCGAAGATCAAGGCCACGGGCACCGTTCGGGAAGTCACGCCGGCAGTGTCCGCGCAGACCGGCACGGTGCAAGTCAAAGTCAGCCTCGACAGTCTTCCCGAGGGCATGCAGCTCGGGTCGGTGGTGAGCGCCACGGCCAAGCCAGTGGGCAAAACCGCCGTGGAACTGCCTTGGGCGGCCCTGACCAAAAACCTCAGCGACCCGGCCGTGTGGCTGGTGGACGCCGAGGGCAAGGCGCAGTTGCACACCGTCACCGTTGGGCGCTACCTGACCGGCAAAGTCATTGTCAGCGCCGGCCTCACCGCTGGCGAAAAAGTCGTCACAGCGGGCGGCCAGTTGCTGCACCCGGGCGCGAGGGTGGAAATCGTCGAAAACACCCAGACCCCAGCAGCAGGAGCCCAGCCATGAAACGCCTGTTGCTGTTGTCCGCCGCCGTACTGCTGGGTGCCTGTTCCAAGGAAGAAGCACCGCCAGAACCAGTGCGGCCGGTGTTGTCTGTGGAAGTGAAAGTGCTCAATCAAGAGGACCTCGGCCGGTTTGCCGGCAGCATTCAGGCCCGTTACGAAAGCAATGTCGGTTTCCGGGTGCCGGGGCGTATCGCCAGCCGCAATGTCGATGTCGGCGCCGAAGTCCAGAAAGGCGCCTTGCTCGCCACCCTCGACCCCACCGATCAGCAGAACCAGTTGCGCTCGGCCCAGGGTGATCTGGCGCGTGTTCAGGCGCAGCTCATCAACGCCCAGGCCAACGCCCGGCGTCAGCAGGAATTGTTCAATCGCGGGGTCGGCGCCCAGGCGCAACTGGACATCGCCCAGACCGATTTGAAAACCACCCAGGCATCCCTCGATCAAGCCAGGGCCGCAGTCAACCAGGCGAAGGACCAACTCAACTACGTCGAGCTGCGCACCGATCACAAAGCCATTGTCACCGCGTGGAATGCCGAAGCCGGGCAAGTGGTGACCGCCGGCCAGCAAGTGGTGACCCTGGCGCAGCCGGACATCAAGGAAGCGGTGATCGATTTGCCCGATACCCTGGTCGATGATTTGCCGGCCGACGTGGTGTTCCAGGTCGCCTCACAGCTGGACCCGAGCATCACCAGCACCGCCATCGTGCGCGAAATCGAACCCCAGGCCCAAAGCGCGACCCGTACCCGTCGTGCCCGCCTGAGCCTGACTGATACGCCCCCGGGTTTTCACCTCGGCACGGCGATCAGCGTGACCCTCAGCTCCGCCATCAAACCGCGCCTCGAACTGCCGGCGAGCGCATTGCAGGAGGTCGATGGGAAGAAGCGGATCTGGATCGTCGATCCACAGACGCAAACCGTTGCCCCACGGGAGGTCAGCCTGATCAGCCGGACCGACGACACGGTGGTCGTGGCCAACGGCGTGAAGTCCGGCGAGCGGGTGGTCAGTGCCGGCGTGAATAGCCTCAAGCCGGGGCAGAAAGTGAAAATCGACGAGGACAGCCCGTAATGAAAGGGAGTTTCAACTTATCCGAGTGGGCCCTCAAGCATCAGTCGTTTGTCTGGTATTTGATGTTCGTCGCGCTGTTGATGGGCGTGCTCTCCTACTTGAACCTGGGTCGCGAAGAAGACCCGTCGTTCACCATCAAAACCATGGTGATCCAGACCCGTTGGCCCGGCGCGACCCAGGAAGAAACTCTCAAGCAAGTCACTGACCGGATCGAGAAAAAACTCGAAGAACTCGACTCGCTCGATTACGTGAAAAGCTACACCCGCCCCGGCGAATCGACGGTCTTCGTCAACCTGCTCGACACCACCAGCGCCAAGGACATTCCGCAAATCTGGTACCAGGTGCGCAAGAAGATCAACGACATTCGCGGCGACTTCCCGCAAGGCCTGCAAGGGCCGGGTTTCAACGATGAGTTCGGCGACGTATTCGGTTCGGTGTATGCGTTTACCTCCGATGGCCTGTCGATGCGCCAGTTGCGCGACTACGTGGAACAGGTGCGTGCCGAAATCCGTGAAGTGCCGGGGTTGGGCAAGGTCGAAATGATCGGCGAGCAGGATGAAGTGCTGTACCTGAACTTCTCCACCCGCAAACTCGCCGCCCTCGGCATCGATCAGCGTCAGGTGGTGCAGAGCCTGCAATCGCAGAACGCCGTGACCCCGGCCGGGGTGATCGAGGCCGGGCCGGAACGGATTTCGGTGCGGACCTCGGGGCAGTTTGTCTCTGAGAAAGACCTGTCCAACGTCAACCTGAAGCTTAACGAGCGCTTCTACCGGTTGGCCGATATCGCCGACATCAGCCGTGGCTATGTCGATCCGGCCACCCCGGAGTTTCGTTTCAACGGCCAGCCCGCCATCGGTCTGGCGATTGCCATGAAGAAGGGCGGCAACATTCAGGATTTCGGCAAGGCGCTGCACCTGCGCATGAACGAGCTGACCGCCGACTTGCCGGTGGGCGTTGGCGTGCACAACGTGTCCGACCAGGCCGAAGTAGTGGAAGACGCCGTCGGCGGCTTCACCAGTGCGTTGTTCGAGGCGGTGGTGATCGTGCTGATCGTCAGCTTCGTCAGCCTTGGCGTGCGCGCCGGTCTGGTGGTGGCGTGTTCGATTCCGTTGGTGCTGGCGATGGTCTTCCTTTTCATGGAATACAGCGGCATCACCATGCAGCGGATTTCCCTCGGGGCGCTGATCATCGCCCTCGGTCTGCTGGTGGACGACGCGATGATCACGGTGGAGATGATGGTCACGCGTCTGGAAATGGGCGAAACCAAAGAACAGGCGGCGACCTTCGCCTACACTTCGACCGCTTTCCCGATGCTCACCGGCACGCTGGTCACCGTCGCCGGTTTCGTGCCGATCGGCTTGAACGCAAGCTCGGCCGGTGAGTACACCTTCACGCTGTTCGCGGTGATCGCGGTGGCCATGCTGGTGTCGTGGATCGTCGCGGTGCTGTTCGCTCCGGTGCTCGGTGTGCACATTCTGAGTACCAACGTGAAACCTCACGACGCAGAGCCAGGGCGCATCGGTCGGGCGTTCAATGGCGGCCTGCTATGGGCCATGCGCAATCGCTGGTGGGCCATCGGCATTACCGTGGCGCTGTTTGTGCTCTCGGTGTTCTCGATGCAGTTCGTGCAGAACCAGTTCTTCCCGTCCTCGGACCGTCCGGAAATTCTCGTCGACCTGAACCTGCCGCAAAACGCCTCGATTGCCGAAACCCGCAAGGTGGTGGACAAGCTTGAAGCAACGCTCAAGGGCGACCCGGACATCGTGCGCTGGAGCACCTACATCGGCGAGGGCGCGATCCGTTTCTACCTGCCCCTCGACCAGCAACTGCAGAACCCGTACTACGCGCAACTGGTGATCGTCAGCAAAGGCCTGGAGTCACGCACGGCGCTGACTGCTCGTTTGCAAAAGCGCTTGCGTGAAGAGTTCGTCGGCATCGGCAGTTACGTCCAGGCCCTGGAAATGGGCCCGCCGGTGGGGCGGCCGATTCAGTACCGGGTCAGCGGCAAAGACATCGATCAAGTGCGCAAACACGCGATCGCCCTGGCCACTGAACTGGATAAAAATCCGCACATCGGCGAGATCATTTACGACTGGAACGAGCCGGGCAAAGTCCTGCGCATCGACATCGCGCAAGACAAGGCGCGGCAACTGGGACTGTCGTCGGAAGACGTGGCGAACCTGATGAACAGCATCGTCGTCGGCTCGCCGGTGACGCAGGTCGATGACGATATTTACCTGATCGACGTGGTCGGCCGCGCTGAAGATGCCGAGCGCGGTAGCCCGGAAACCTTGCAGAACCTGCAGATCGTCACCCCCGGTGGCACTTCGATTCCGCTGCTGGCGTTTGCCACAGTGGGTTATGAACTCGAGCAGCCGCTGGTGTGGCGTCGTGACCGCAAACCGACCATCACCATCAAGGCCGCCGTGCGCGACGAGATTCAGCCGACCGACCTGGTGAAACAGCTGCAACCGGACATCGACAAGTTCGCCGCCGGTTTACCGGTGGGCTACAAAGTCGCCACCGGCGGCACGGTGGAGGAAAGCGGCAAGGCCCAGGGGCCAATTGCCAAGGTGGTGCCGTTGATGCTGTTTTTGATGGCGACCTTCCTGATGATCCAGCTGCACAGTGTGCAGAAGCTGTTCCTGGTGGCCAGCGTCGCGCCGCTCGGCTTGATCGGCGTGGTGCTGGCGCTGATCCCCACGGGCACGCCCATGGGCTTCGTGGCGATCCTCGGGATTCTGGCGCTGATCGGCATCATCATCCGCAACTCGGTGATTCTGGTGACCCAGATCGACGCCTTCGAGAAGGACGGCTACACGCCGTGGGACGCGGTGGTGCAGGCCACGGAACATCGGCGGCGGCCGATTCTGTTGACGGCGGCGGCAGCGAGCCTGGGGATGATCCCGATTGCCCGGGAAGTGTTCTGGGGGCCGATGGCCTACGCGATGATTGGCGGGATCATCATTGCGACGTTGCTGACGCTGCTGTTTTTGCCGGCGCTGTACGTGGCCTGGTACAAGGTGCGCGAGCCGAAGAAAGAGATGCAGTAAAGGCGAGCGCTTCGCGCTCTATTCGCGAGCAAGCCCGCTCCCACATTTGATCGCGTCCGTCTGGACAACTCGGTCGAATGTGGGAGCGGGCTTGCTCGCGAAAGCGTCAGTACCGACACCTCAGACTTGAGCTGCTTACACCTTACGCCAAACACTGGCCAACCAAGGCTGTTGCTCCCGCGGCAGCCCCGCCGGCCGGTAGTAATGTTCCAGCTCCACAAACCCCACCTCGGTCAGCATGTCCTGCCACACCTGAAGATCGTAATACGCCCCATAACGCGGCCCGTTCCAGCCTTCCTGATTCTCGCCACGGGGATTGGAACTGAACAACACGCCGCCCGGTTTCAACGCCGCGCGCAGTTGCTTCAACACCCGCGGCAATTCCTGGCTCGGGACATGAAACAGCACCGCATTGGCAAAAATCCCGTCAAAGCGCTCGGCCGGCAGATCGAGTTTCAGAAAGTCCTGCTGCCAGACTTCGCAACCACTGTCCTCCCGGGCCATCTGCGCAAGCTTTTCCGAACCATCGAGCCCGATGGCTATGTGGCCCATGCGGGTAAAGGTTTTCAGGTCGCGACCGGGGCCGCAGCCAAAGTCGAGAATACTGAAGGGCGCATTACCCTGAATATGCCGCAGCAGGGCATCAATATTCTGGCTGACATCGTGATCGCGAGTGCCTTCACGGAAGTCCTCGGCCACTGCGTTGTAATGGCCCAGGGTAGTGGAGGTGATCTGCTCCAGGTCGTCGGGAGTCTGTTTCATGGTTGGCTGCGCAGGCAATGGGAATGTGTCGAATATACGCCATGACGCCGGGGGCTGCTGCGCAGCCATTCGCGAGCAAGCCCGCTCCCACAGTTGATCTTCGGTGAACATAGAATTGGTGTTCGACGCGATCCAGTGTGGGAGCGGGCTTGCTCGCGAAAGCGGTATCACTGGCGACCAATGACTTCAGCCACGGCTGCTATCTCGATCAGCGCTTGTTGAGTCCACGGGCCAATCGATCTCCACCCAACTGAATCATCGCCACCAACACCACCAGCAACACAATCACCGTCAGCATGATCTGGCTATCAAACCGCTGATACCCATACCGATAAGCAATGTCCCCCAACCCACCGGCCCCAATCGCGCCGGCCATGGCCGACGAGTTAATCATGGTCACCAGCGTAATGGTGAAACCACCAACAATCCCCGGCAGCGCTTCAGGCAACAGCACATGCCAGACGATATGCCAGCGCCGGCAGCCCATCGCCTGCGCCGCTTCAATCAACCCATGGTCGACTTCCCGCAGGCTGACCTCGGCGATGCGTGCGAAGAACGGTGTGGCGGCGATGGTCAGTGGCACCACAGCGGCCCATACGCCATAGGTGGTGCCGACGATCAACCGGGTAAACGGAATCAACGCCACCATCAAAATCAGAAACGGGATCGAGCGGAACAGGTTCACGAACGCGCCCAATGCGCGGTTCAGCGCCGGTGCTTCGTAGATCCCGCCTTTGGTGCTGGTAACCAGAATCACCGCCAACGGAATGCCCGCCAACAGCGCGATCAGTGACGACACACCGACCATCAGGAAGGTGTCGATGAAGCCTTGCAGCAATCGATCAAACCACATAACCCAGCACCTCCACCTGTTGCGCCCAATGACTGGCGCGCTGACGCAATTCCTCGGCGCCGAGGGACGAACCGGTCACCGCCAGCAGCAATTGCCCCAGCGCATGGCCCTGAATCCGTTCCACACCCCCTTGCAGCAAACGCACGCGGCCACCGAGGGCGCTGAACAGCGCCGCCAGGTCTGGCTCGTCGCGTGTATTGCCAGTGAATTGCAAGCGCAGGACCACGGCAGCGTCCGAAGACTGTGGCTGTGCCCGCAAGCGGCTTTGCAGTTCGTCCGGCAGGCCGTGTTGCAGCGGTGCGAGCAAGGTCTTGCTCACTTCATGCTGCGGGTTGCCGAAGACCTCCCAGACCGGCCCTTGCTCGACGATTCGCCCGTGCTCCAGCACCACGACCCGATCACAGATATCGCGGATCACCGCCATCTCGTGGGTGATCAGCACGATGGTCAGGCCCAGTCGCTGGTTGATCTCGCGCAGCAGGCCGAGGATCGATTGGGTGGTCTCCGGATCGAGGGCCGAAGTGGCCTCGTCGCACAGCAGAATCTCCGGGTCATGCACCAACGCACGGGCGATGCCGACACGTTGTTTCTGCCCGCCGGAAAGCTGCGCCGGATAAGCCTTGTGTTTACCTTGCAGACCCACCAGTTCGAGCAATTCACGGACCTTCTGCTCGCGTTTTTCCTTGGGCACACCGGCGACTTTCAATGGTAATTCGACGTTCTGCCAAACTGTCTTGGCCGACATCAAATTGAAGTGCTGGAAGATCATGCCGATGCGTCGGCGCAGTCCTACCAGGTGCTCTTCATCGAACTCGCCGATATTCACCTGATCGATCAGCACCCGCCCGCTGCTCGGTTGTTCGAGGCGGTTGATGGTGCGGATCAGCGACGACTTGCCGGCACCGCTGCGCCCGATGATGCCGAACACTTCGCCGCGCTGGATCGCCAGGTCGATACCGTCCAGGGCCGCCACCGGACCTTGCTGGCCGGTGTAGGTTTTGCCCAGGCCGATGAAGCGCACGTGGGCGCGGTTCAGTTCGGGGTGCAGCTCGGTGCGTTCAGCACTGTGCGGCTCTGGAGTCTCCAGTCGCCGTTGGATGGCGGCGGTCATGCTCAGCTTTCCCAGCCGGCTTGATAGAGCTTGCCGTGGGCTTTATCCAGTGCCGCGCGAACGGCTGGCGAGTGCTGATAGATGTCGACGAACTTGATCAGGCGCGGGTCGGTTTTGCTTTTCGGCTGGATCACGAACTGGATCACGTATTCCTTGTGATCGAGGCCATCGAACAGCAGGGCGGAACTGGCATCGAAGGTCTTCGACAGACGGATGTAAGCCGGGTAGCCCTGGACCAGATCGGCGTCGTCGTAGGCGCGTACCAGTTGCACGGCTTCGACCTGGAGGATTTTGATTTTCTTCGGGTTGGCGGTGATGTCTTCTTCAGTGGCCTTGTAGCCGACGCCCGGTTTGAGGGTGATCAGCCCGGCCTTGGCCAACAGTTGCAGACCGCGACCGCTGTTGATCGGGTCGTTGGCGATGGCCACGCTGGCGCCCTCGGGCAACTCGGCGAAGCTTTTGTATTTCTTCGAATAGAGGCCGACGTTGTTGATGATGCCCGGGGCGAACGGCACCAGGTCAAATCCGGCCGCGGCCTTGGCGTTTTCCAGGAACGGGATGTGCTGGAAATAGTTCACGTCGATGTCGCCCGAGGCGAGGCTGACGTTGGGAGCGATCCAGTCGCTGAACTCCACCAGTTCGACTTTCAGGCCTTGTTTGCTGGCTTCCTCTACGGCGGCCTCCAGCGGAATGGCGAAGGCGGCGGTGGTGCCGACCTTCAACGGCGCGTCGGCGGCGAAGGTGATGGAGCTGAAGAGGCCGAGGGCCAGGGCCAGTGCTTTGACTGGGTGGGTAAAGAGTTTTTTGGTCATGAGATGTCTTCCAGTCAGGGCATGAAATGTGTGGTGTCGGGTCGGGCCTCTTCGCGAGCAAGCCCGCTCCCACAGTGGATCGGGTCGGGCACAAAATGTTTGTTCACCACGGATCTAATGTGGGAGCGGGCTTGCTCGCGAAGCTTTTAGCGCCGGTAACCGGCGCCGGTATGTTGCTCAGGTAAATGCGCGTCACGCCGGAACAGTTTTTCCCGCAGGCTGCCGTCGTCGTAAGCGGTCTTGTACGACCCACGGCGCTGTAACTCGGGAATCACCAGGTCGATGAAATCCACATAACTTTCCGGGGTGACGATCCGTGTCAGGTTGAAGCCGTCGAGGCCGGTTTCGGCGATCCACGATTCCAACTCATCGGCCACTTGCTCAGGCGAGCCGACCACGGTGATATAGCGGCCACCGAGGGCGTGTTGTTCCAGCAGTTTGCGGCGGGTCCAGTCGTTGTTTTGCAGGTTTTTGGTGGCGGACTGGATGGCGTTGCTTTTCACGTACTGGATCGGTTCGTCGAGTTCGTATTCGGAAAAATCGATCCCGGTGGACGCCGAAAAGTGCGCCACGCCGGCCTCGGCGCTGGCGTAGCTCAGGTACTCGGCATGCTTGGCCCAGGCCAGCGCTTCGGTGGCGCCGACAATCACGTTCAAACCCATGAACACCTTGATGTCCTCAGGCTTGCGCCCGGCTTCGACGGCGCTGGCGCGTACCTTGTCCACCTGAATCCGGGTCGCCGGTTTGTTCTGGCCGCTGATGAACACGCACTCGGCATGCCGCCCGGCGAACAGCAGGCCGCGATCGGAGCTGCCAGCCTGGAACAGCACCGGCGTGCGTTGCGGCGACGGCTCGCAGAGGTGATAACCCTCGACCTGATAGAACTCACCCTTGTGCTCGACCTTGTGCACTTTGTCTGGCTGGGCGTAGATCCGTTGCTCGCGGTCGTTGAGCACCGCGGCGTTTTCCCAGCTGCCTTCCCAGAGTTTGTAGAGCACTTGCAGGTATTCGTCGGCCTGGTCGTAACGTCGGTCGTGTTCCACCTGCTCGCTGAGGCCCATGGCCTTGGCGGCACTGTCCAGATAGCCGGTGACGATGTTCCAGCCGACCCGGCCGCGACTCAGATGATCGAGGGTCGACAGGCGCCGGGCGAACAGATACGGCGGCTCGTAGGTCAGGTTGGCGGTCAGGCCGAAGCCGAGGTTCTTGGTGACCGCAGCCATGGCCGATACCAGCAACAGCGGGTCGTTGACCGGCAACTGGATCGACTCTTTGAGCGGCACGTCGACCGAGTTCTGGTAGACGTCGTACACGCCGACGATGTCGGCGATGAACAGACCGTCGAACAGTCCGCGCTCCAGCAGTTGCGCCAGTTCGGTCCAGTATTCGATCGTCTTGTACTGGGTGGACGTGTCCCGTGGATGGGTCCACAGGCCATGGTTGATGTGCCCGATGCAGTTCATGTTGAACGCGTTGAGCAGGATCTTCTTTTTGCTCATCAAATGGTCCCCCGCAACGGCGGGTTTTCATCGTTGAGGTAGTAATTGCCCACCGCGTGATACTTCCAGCGCACCGGGTCGTGCAGGGTGTGCACCCGGGCGTTGCGCCAGTGACGGTCCAGACCGTGTTCGATCAGGGTCGCCTGGCTACCGGCCAGTTCGAACAACGTGCTGCCTGCGGCGAGGGAAATCTCAGTGCTGATGGCCCGGGCTTCGGCAACCGCAATCGACGCGGCGGCGACGGTTTTGGTGTTGGTGTCGGCCTGGGCCCGGTCGAGGAATTCGCCGGAGCGTTCCAGCAAGGCTTCGGTGGCATGCAGACGAATGCTCAAGTGGCCGAAGCTCTTGAGGGTCAGTGGGTCTTCGGTGGCTTTTTCATGCGTGGCGTCGATCCATGGCCGGGTTTTGGTCCGCACGAAATGCAGGGCATCTTCATAGGCGGCGCGGGCGATGCCGGTGTCGATGGCGGCGTGGAGAATCTGCGCCAGCGGGCCAACGGTGGTCGGGCGTTCGAACGCGCTTTGAAACGGCACCACATCTTCGGCTGCGACGTAGACATCCTCGAACACCACCGAACCGCTGCCGGTGGTGCGCTGGCCGAAGCCGCTCCAGTCGTCGATGACCGTCAGGCCTTTGCTGTTGCGCGGGACAAAGGCCAGTTGCTGCACACCGTTTTCGTCCACTACAGAGGTGGGGATGCGTTGGGCGTAAATCGCGCCGGTGGCGTAGAACTTGCGGCCGTTGATGCGATAGCCACTACCGTCGCGGGTCAGGCTAGTGACGCGGTCATGGGCGGTTTTGGTGCCCAGTTCCGCCAATGCGTTGCCGAAGCGCTGACCGGCCAATACCTCTGCGTACAGGCGTTTTTTCTGCTCATGGCTGCCGTTCACACGGAGCACTTCGAGGGCGTAGAAATGGTTTTGCGGGATCTGTCCGAGTGAACCGTCAGCCTGGGCGATCAACGCGATCACCTTGGCCAGGGTGACATTGGAAACTCCGGCGCCGCCGTATTCTTTCGGCACGCTGATGCCCCAAAGACCCGAACGGGAAAACACTTCCAGCTCCGGGTGCGGCAACCGACGTTCACGGTCGCGCAGGGCACTGTCGCGTTTGAAATCATCGGCCAGGTCACTGGCGACGATCAGGGCTTGTTCATCGCTGGTGATGACCGCGACGTGGTGAGAAAGAGACATGTGTTTCTCCAGAGATCTGGTCGTTAAATCCAGGAGTGGCGAGCCGGCAACGTGCCGTTCAAGTGATAAGCGCCAACCGCGTGATACTTCCAGCGCACCGGGTCGTGCAGCGTGTGCACCCGGGCATTGCGCCAGTGGCGGTCGAGGTTGAATTCGGCGAGGGTGGCGCGGCTGCCGGCCAGTTCGAAGAGCTTTTCGCTGGCCAGCAGCGAGATCTCGGTGGTCAGCACTTTGGCCTCGGCAACGGCAATCGAGGCGCGGGCCGCGGACTCGGCGGTGAGCGGCGCGGCGTTGACCTGATCGAGCACTTGCCCGGCCTTGCGCAGCAGCGCTTCGGCGGCGTGCAGTTCGATTTTCAGCTTGCCGATATCGGCGATCACGTAGAGGTCGTCGCTGGCCCGTTCGACATTGGCGTCGATCCAGGGCCGGGCACGGGTTTTCACGAATTCGATGGCGTCATCGATAGCGCCCCGGGCGATGCCGGCGTCGATGGCTGCTTGAATCAGCTGCGATACGGCGCCCTGAGTGTTCGGGCTGTCGTTGATCCTCCAGTTATCCACCACCAGCTCGGCGTCGACCCACACGTTGTTGAGCAAAAGGGTGCCGCTGGCGGTGGTGCGCTGGCCGAAACCCGACCAGTCATCGACGATGCGCAGGCCCGGGGTGCCACGACGAACGAAGGCCAGCACTTGCTTGCCGTCGTCGTTCAGCGCCTTGACGGCCACCCAGTGGGCGAACAAGGCGCCGGTGGAGTAGAACTTCTGCCCGTTGATGACGAAGCCATCGCCGTCGGCAGTGATTCGCGCCTTGAGCTCCAGGGTATTTTTGGTACCGCGCTCAGGGCCTGCGTTACCGATTCGCCAGCCTTCGAGCACGCTTTTGAACAGCTGTTTTTTTTGCGATTCAGTGGCACTGCCGAGTATCAGATTGAGAATCCCGAACTGGTTCTGCGGAATCTGCCCCAGGGCCGGGTCGGCCGCGGAAATGATCGCGAAGACTTCGGCAACGGTGACGAATGAAACCTGTGGGCCGCCGTACTCACGGGGGATGGCAATGCTGCCCAGGCCGCTGCGGGTGAACTGCTCGATTTCCGACCAGGGCAACTTGCGCTGCTGGTCACGTTTGGCGGCTTGCAGGCGGGCGACTTGCGCCAGCTCATGGGCCGCCTTGATGGCTTGTGCGTCGTTGCGCAAGACCTGCGCGGGCAACAACAATGGGGCGACGTCCAGATCACTCTGGACGATTGCATCTGCCAGACTGGACATCAGTGCCGCTCCTTGGCTGCACGCAATGCCCTGGCGATTTGCACTGGGGTGATTGTGTTCCGGACCATACCTACCTCACATCTCATGAAAACGCCGCAGGTGTTGCGGCGAACGAAAAACACGAATGTCCGGTGGTCCGGTGTATATACCCTAAACGCGTATAAATAATTAATGAACTAACTTTTAGGAATATAGATAGAAGAGGTATCAGTCTCTTCCCTGTAGCAGCTGGCGAAGCCTGCGTTCGGCTGCGCAGCAGTCGTAAATCCTGAGCCCGCGATCAACCTGAATGACTGCGGTACACGGTTTTTGCGACTGCTTCGCAGCCGAACGCAGGCTTTGCCAGCTGCTACAGGGCCTCACCGCTTTCTGGGTTCTGCGGCTTCGAGCACTTCTTTCGGCGGCACTTTCAGGTAGGGATTGGCACAGCCGATCTTCAGTGTGCGGGCCGGTGCCCAGCGCGAGTTGTTGCCCACCCGATCGAGAATGCAGTAGGTCACTTCCAGTCGAAGATCTTCGCCGGCTTCGAGAATGATCGCCGGCGGCACCCAGACCTGAATCGGCTGGCCCACATCGCTGGCCTTGAGTTTGGGCAGGTCCATGCGCACATCGCCCCAGCGCAGGGTGATTTCGTCGTCGGCGGCCATGTTCAGGTACGGTTCGATGGTCAATGGCACGCCGCGTTTGACCTGGTTCGGGTTGACCCCGTGACGGCGAATGGTCTCGGGGATGAACACGGGTGCCAGGCTTTGGTTTTCCTCATCGCAAAGTGGGGAGGGCAGGCCACCGGGGCAATCCAGTTTGATCTGGACACGCGTCGCTGGAGATACCGCCGGCCCTTGCCCGACCTGCATGACCTTGTAATGGACGCGAGCAGAACCGTTGGCAATGAAGCTTTCCGGCACCCGCAGGCTCACCGCTTTGTCGCCATGATCCGCTCCCAATACACAGGAGGCCACGTAGCAGTTGTTCCAGAACAGTTCGATCAGGTCGCCTTCGTCCATGCCGGGGTAGGGCGGCACATCGATCATGAGATGAGCGGCCGAGGTGATGTTGATGCCAGCCTTGTGAGTTTGCGCCAGGGTCGGGGCTGCAAGTTCGGGTTTGTTCGAAGTGCTTGTCATGGGGTTCTCTCCTTGAAGCCTTACCGCGAAGTCCGTTTCTGAAAGATCGAAAGGCGTGAATTACCAGGCAACAAAACGATTCACTTTTTGTGTGTTTGAAGAGTGATCGAGTTTGATGAAAGTCGTCTGTTGGAGACTAGATAAGAGTGCGATCGAATAGGTGTCAATAGAACTGATTGGTTAAAGTTTGGTTCTTGGGTTATTCAGAAATTTCCTACGCGATGTAGTTAGTAAACCGCATCGTGCTGTCGAATTTAGACCAATATTTGGTGGGTTTTATGCCCTGGAGGCAGCAACCCATTGAGTGAGGGTGGTGACGGATTTCATGGATTTTAAGAGAGATGAATCTGTTGCAGGACATATATATGTACCGCACGGGGTGACCGGAAGTTATTTATGGTTTGGATGAATCAAATAGGTCGGGAAGGAGGGGTATGAGGTTTTTAGATGAAGGGGGGCACTTCCATCCATGGAAGTTGACGGTTTTTTGAAAGGACGCAATTAAGCGTTATTAAGGAACTTGCTGAGAAACTGCTTGGTCCGTTCTTCTTTCGGGTTGGCAAAGAGCGCCTTGGCTTCGCCCTGTTCGACGATCACACCCTTGTCGAAAAACACCACACGGTTGGCCACGTCCCGAGCAAACCCCATCTCGTGGGTGACGATCACCATGGTGCGTTTCTCTTCGGCCAGGCCGCGGATGGTCGCCAATACTTCGCCCACCAATTCCGGGTCCAGCGCCGAGGTCGGTTCATCGAACAGGATCACTTCCGGTTCCATCGCCAGCGCCCGGGCAATCGCCACGCGCTGTTGCTGACCGCCGGAAAGGCGTCGCGGGTAAGCGTCTTCCTTGCCCGCCAGGCCAACCTTGGCCAATAACTTCTTACCCAAGGCAACGGCGTCGGCCCGTGGAATTTTCTTCACCACGATCGGGCCTTCGATGACGTTTTCCAGGGCCGTACGATGGGGGAACAGATTGAAGTTCTGGAACACGAAACCCACATGCTGGCGCAAGCGTCGTACCAGGGTCTGCTGCTGGTTCAAGGGGCGGCTGCCATCGATCTCGATGTCGCCGACTTTGATCCGGCCGCTGGTGGGTTCCTCCAGAAAATTCAGGCAACGCAGGAACGTGGTCTTGCCCGAGCCGCTGGGGCCGATGATTGCCACCACCTCGCCTTCCTTCACCTGCAGATCGATGCCGTTGAGCACCACCTGACCCTTGAACTGCTTTGTCAGTTTTTCCACGACAATCATTGGGTCAGGACTCCTGGTCGTGCCGATTGACCCGCTCTTCCAACTTGTTCTGCAGGTGCGACAGTACAGTCGCCAGAACCCAGTAGATCAGCGCGGCGGCAAGATACATGGTGAAAATTTCGAAGGTACGGGCGGTGATCAGCTGCGCCTGGCGGAACAGCTCCGGCACCTGAATGGTGGCTGCCAGCGCGGTGTCCTTGACCAGCGAGATGAAGCTGTTGCCCAACGGGGGCAGGGCTGTGCGCATCGCTTGCGGCAGGATGGCCCGGCGCAGGGTTTGCGCGCGGGTCATGCCGATACTGGCGGCGGCTTCCCACTGGCCGCGCTCGATGGAGCTGATCGCGGCACGCAGGATTTCGCAGGCGTAGGCGGCCATGTTCAGCGAGAAGCCGATCAGGGCTGCCGGCAGCGGATCAAGTTCGATACCCAATTGCGGCAAGCCGTAATAGATCACGAACAGTTGCACCAGCAACGGCGTGCCGCGAAAGAACGACACGTAGATGCGGGAAATCCAGCTCACCAGTTTGAAGCGCGACAGGCGCATCAACGCCAGGCCGAAGCCCATCAGCAGGCCGAAGAACATTCCGCCCAGGCTCAGGATGACTGTGTAGTACGCGCCCTTGAGTAGAAAGGGCGCGGAGTCCAGCGCGAGTTGGAAAGCTTCTCCCATTATTGAGTGACGTCAGCGCTGAAGTATTTTTCCGAAAGCTTTTTCAGCGTACCGTCGGCACGCAGCTTGTCGATGGCTTTGTTCACCGCGGCCAGCAGCTCAGGCTCGCCTTTGCGCAGGGCAATACCGGCTTCCTGGCGGGAGAACGCTTCGCCGGCGGCGGCAGTGTCCTTGGCCTTCCTGGCGTATTCCAGCGCGGCCAGGCGGTCGATCAGAATGGCGTCGATGCGGCCGACGCGCAGATCCTGGAACTTGCTCGGGTCATCTTCGTAGGTGCGGACGTCAGCCTTAGGCACATTCTCTTTCACCCACTGCTCGTAGTTGGTGCCCAGGCCTACGCCGACTTTCTTGCCGGCCAGATCGGCGGCGGTCTTGATGGTGTCTTTGTTTTTGGTCAGGGTCAGCGCCTGAATCCCGGAAACGGTGTATGGCTGGGAGAAGTCGTACTTCTTCTTGCGCTCTTCGGTGATAGTCACCTGGTTGATCACCGCGTCCAGACGCTTGGATTCCAGGGCGGCGAGGATGCCTTCCCATTTGGTCGGCTGCAGTTTGACCTTCACGCCCAGCTCTTTGGCCAGGGCTTCGGAGAACTCGACTTCGAAGCCGCTCAGTTTGCCGGCCTCGTCGACGAAGCTGAACGGTGGATAAGTGCCTTCCAGGCCGACGTTGATCACGCCGGCGTCCTTGATTTTTTGCAGCTGCTCACCGGCAACCGCTTGCCCGAGCAGGCCGGCGCTGAGTGCCAGGCCCAACGAGCCCACCAGCAGATTTCTACGTAGTGCGGAAAAATTCATGACAAGCCCCTGTGTTTTCTTATGGAAGACGCTTAAGGAAAGTTGGCAAATTCGGGATTTGAACGACTGCGATATCCTGCCCTAAAGCAGCTTATGCGTCTTGCTGCAAATTCGCCTGCGGCGTGACTATATGATGCTGTCTTTAGATAGGAAAATACTAAATATTAAGTTTGTTATTCTTTAAATGAATATTGGAGGAATGCATTCCTGTGGCGAGGGGGCTTGCCCCCGTTCGGCTGCGAAGCAGTCGTAATGTCTGCTGACTCGATATGACTGCCGGACACAAGGGGCCGCTGCGCGACCCAACGGGGGCAAGCCCCCTCGCCACAGGACTATCGGCTATAAAAAGTCTTTGTAGGCAAACAACGCCGGCGCCCCGCCGGTGTGCAGGAAGATGATCGGGCCCTCATCGAAGCGCTGACGTCCGATGCCGTCGAGCAAACCGGCCATGGCCTTGCCGGTATACACAGGATCCAGCAACAACCCTTCCTGACTCGCCAGCAGTTTCACCGCCGACAGCGTCCCGGCATTCGGCTCGCCATAACGCGGGCCGAAATATTCGTCCCACAGTTCGACTTTGAAACTCGCCGGCAGGCCCACGCCCAGCAGCTCGGCGGTGCGTTCGGCGAGGCCCTGGACTTTTGGTCGTTGAGCTTCATCGCTACGGGAAACGGTCACGCCGATCACTGGCAAATCCGGCAGCACTTCGCTCAAGGCCAGCGCCAGGCCGCTATGGGTGCCGGCACTGCCGGAAGCCAGGACCACCGCGGCAAATTGCAGCCCGGTGTCCTTGATCTGTTCGGCCAGTTCCAGGCCCGCACGGACATAACCCAAAGCGCCCACTGCATTGGAGCCACCAATCGGCACCAGATAAGGCTTCTTGCCGTTGCTGCGCAGGCGTGCGGCCAGCGCCTCCAATTGTTCATCGGCATTGTCGAGATTTTCCACCAGCTCGACCTTGGCATCGAACAGGTCCAGCAATAGCCGATTGCCGTTGCCGACGTAGTTGCTGTCGTCGGTGCCGAGTGGATTTTCCAGCAGCGCCACGCAGCCCAGGCCAAGCTTGGCCGCAATGGCGGCGGTCTGGCGCACGTGGTTGGACTGGATCGCACCAGCGGTGATCAAGGTATCGGCGCCCTGGGCCAGGGCATCGGCGGCGAGGTATTCGAGTTTGCGCAGTTTGTTGCCGCCCAGTGCCAATGGCGTCAGGTCATCGCGTTTGACGTACACATCGCGGCCCAGCCAGGTCGACAGGCGTTCGAGTTTTTCCAGGGGGGTAGGGTGACCGAGCAGGTCCAGGCGGTTAAAACGGGCAAGCTGTTGTTTGATCATGGGTCCGTACTGGCGGAGGAAGATGTCAGGACTATAGGCACGGGTATTTAGCGGGGCAACTGCCAATCGCTTATAGCTAAAAGTATTGAGCACAGCACTATTGGTTCTTAATTCGGCTGCAAGCCGTTGCCGTAAAGTAATCGCGGTTAACGCGGCCAGACCGTCCGGCCGCCCGTGAGGAGTTTTTACCGTGAGCGAGCGTTCCAGCCATTGGCAATTGCAGACCATCGTCAGCCAACTGCGTACGGCGCGCGACCAGTGGCGCGCACAAAACGGCCGCGCCAGCGGCGAGCAGGGCGGTCGCGAGTTGCCGTCCCGAGCGGCCATGGCGGACATTCTTGAAGCCTTGTGCGGTGCGCTGTTCCCGATGCGCTTGGGCCCGGTGGATTTGCGCGAGGAAAGTGAAGACTTCTACGTCGGCCACACCCTGGATGTGGCGTTGAACGCGTTGTTGGCTCAGGCGCGACTCGAACTGCGTTACGCCGCTCGCCATGGTGCCCGGGCCGACACTGAAGTCGAAGCCAGGGCCATCGAGATCATTCAGGACTTCGCCCTCGCCCTGCCGGGATTGCGCAGCCTGTTGGACACCGATGTGCTGGCGGCCTATCACGGCGATCCGGCCGCTCGCAGTGTCGATGAAGTGTTGCTGTGCTATCCGGGAATTCTGGCGGTGATTCACCATCGTCTGGCCCACCATTTGTACCGCGCCGGGTTGCCGTTGCTGGCGCGGATCAGCGCGGAAATCGCCCACTCGGCCACCGGCATCGATATTCATCCGGGGGCGCAGATCGGTCGCAGTTTCTTCATCGACCACGGCACGGGTGTGGTGATCGGCGAGACTGCGATCATTGGCGAACGCGTGCGGATCTATCAGGCGGTGACCTTGGGCGCCAAGCGCTTCCCGGCGGACGAAGACGGTCAGTTGCAGAAAGGCCATCCGCGGCACCCGATTGTCGAGGACGACGTGGTGATCTATGCCGGCGCGACGATTCTGGGGCGGATCACCATCGGCAAGGGCTCGACGATCGGCGGCAACGTCTGGCTGACCCGCAGCGTGCCGGCCGGGTGCAACCTGACCCAGGCGAATCTGCAGCATGATGATGGGACGCAGAAATAGGGTCCAAAATCTCTAGTGGTCTTTCTGACGCCATCGCGGGCAAGCCACGCTCCCACAGAGTTTGTGTCGAACGGTAATTCCGTGAACGACACAAACTCTGTGGGAGCGTGGCTCGCCCGCGATGGTTTCAAGCCGGGCGAAATAATGGCCTTTAGCTGATTTTCCGCTGAACGAATCCCGCAAACCCCGCGTCATACCCCTTCCTTGAGCCAGCGCAGGAAAGCTACCGCCAAGCCCTGCGATTAGTCCTTAGCACCCTATTCATGTTTAACTTGAACGCTCATTCAAGTTAAACCGGTGGTTCGCCGCCCGCTCACAACAGGAGGCTTGCCTTTGCTGAGTCCGATTTTTACAGCCACGTTTCTCCCCCTTGAGGTGCACCGTTCATGAGTGCATCGTCCACCCCCGCAAGCGGCCTTGTCCGCATGAATCCGCCGGTGTTTTATTTCGCGGCGACCTTCATTTTGTTGTTCGCCGTCGTGGTCATGGCAATGCCCGAACAGGCCGGTGCCTGGCTGTTGCAAGCGCAAAACTGGGCGGCCAACACGGTCGGCTGGTACTACATGCTCGCGATGACGCTGTATCTGGTCTTCGTGGTGGTCACCGCCTTGTCCGGCTACGGCAAGATCAAGCTCGGTGCCGACCACGACGAGCCCGAATTCAGTTACTTGTCCTGGGCCGGCATGCTGTTCGCCGCCGGGATCAGCATCACGCTGTTTTTCTTTTGCGTGTCCGAACCGCTGACACACCTGGCGCAACCGCCGCAAGGTGAGGCCGGCACGGCGGAGGCGGCGCGTCAGGCGATGCAGATTCTGTTTCTGCACTGGGGCCTGCACGGCTGGGGCGTGTTCGCTTTCGTCGGCATGGCGCTGGCCTACTTCGCTTATCGCCACAATTTGCCGCTGGCCCTGCGTTCGGCGCTGTACCCGCTGATCGGCAAGCGCATCAACGGCCCCATCGGTTACGCGGTGGACGGCTTCGGCATCATCGCCACGGTGTTCGGCCTCGGCGCCGACATGGGCTTCGGCGTATTGCACCTCAACTCCGGTCTGGACTACCTGTTCGGCATCGCCCACACCCAGTGGATTCAGGTCGGCCTGATCACGCTGATGATGGGCGCGGCGATCATCGTCGCAGTGTCCGGTGTCGACAAAGGCGTGCGGGTAATGTCAGACATCAACATGCTGCTGGCCTGTGCGCTGCTGCTGTTCGTGTTGTTCGCCGGCCCCACCCAGCACTTGCTCAATACCCTGATCCAGAACCTTGGCGATTACCTCGGCGCCTTGCCGATGAAGAGTTTCGACCTCTACGCCTACGACAAACCGAGCGACTGGCTGGGCGGCTGGACGGTGTTCTATTGGGCCTGGTGGATTGCATGGTCGCCGTTCGTGGGCCTGTTCATTGCGCGGATTTCCCGTGGCCGGACCATCCGCGAATTCGTCTTCGGCGTGCTGTTGATCCCGCTCGGTTTCACCCTGGCGTGGATGTCGATCTTCGGCAACAGCGCCATCGACCAGGTTCTCAACCACGGCATGAGCGCGCTCGGCCTGTCGGCCATCGACAACCCGTCGATGACGTTGTACCTGCTGCTGGAAACCTACCCCTGGAGCAAAACCGTGATTGCGGTCACGGTGTTCATCAGCTTCGTGTTCTTCGTCACCTCCGCCGACTCCGGCACCGTGGTGTTGTCGACGTTGTCCGCCAAGGGCGGTAACCCGGATGAAGACGGGCCGAAATGGCTGCGAGTGTTCTGGGGCGCGATGACCGCGCTGGTGACCAGCGCGCTGTTGTTCTCCGGCAGCATCGATGCGTTGAAGTCAGCGGTGGTGCTGACCTCGTTGCCGTTCTCGATGATTTTGCTACTGATGATGTGGGGGCTGCACAAGGCGTTTTATCTGGAGTCGCAGAAGCAAATCGCACAACTGCATTCCCTGGCGCCGGTGTCCGGTTCGCGACGCGGTGGATGGCGTCAGCGCTTGAGTCAGGCGGTGCATTTTCCATCTCGGGATGAGGTCTATCGCTTCCTGGATACAACGGTGCGCCCGGCTATCGAGGAAGTGACCGCCGTGTTTGTCGAGAAGGGATTGCATGTGGTCACTCAGCCCGATCCGGCCAACGACAACGTCAGCCTGGAAATCGGTCACGGCGAACTGCATCCGTTCATTTATCAGGTGCAGATGCGCGGGTACTTCACCCCGTCTTTCGCCCGGGGTGGCATGGGTTCCAAGCAACTCAACAACCGTCGCTACCACCGTGCCGAAGTGCATTTGCGCGAGGGCAGTCAGGACTACGATCTGGTGGGTTACACCAAGGATCAGGTGATCAACGACATCCTCGACCAGTACGAACGGCACATGCAGTTTTTGCATTTGGTGCGTTGATCGACCGGTGGCGCTCAGGTCTCGCTGCTCAACACCATGAACAGCACCAGAGCCGCCACCGGTACGCCAAACACCGCGCTGCCCACCACCAGTTCCGCACTCAACGGTTGGCCGGCGTTGACCATGCCGACCGCGCCGTTGATCAAGGTTAACGCCAGCCACAGCACGACAAAACTGTAGGCCAGGGTCTGACGGGAGAAACCGATTTTCTCGCCGATGAACAGCATCAGTGCCAGCAGGATCAGGCCGAAGGTGATGATGATCGTGGTGTGCATGATGGGTTCCTCCCTTCAGATGTGTGCTGCCTTACGGATTCAGCCCAATACATCGAGCATAGTTAAACCAACCCGCCGTTAATGCGCAGGATTTGCCCGTTGACCCAGGCCGAATCCGGGCCGACCAGGAAGGACACGACGCGGGAGATGTCTTCTGGCTGAGCCAGGCGCTCCAGCGGTGGCATCTTGGCGAAGGTCTGGATCTGTTCTTCGCTCTTGCCGTGCAAAAACAGCTCAGTCGCCACCGGGCCAGGCGCCACGGCGTTGACGGTGATATTGCGCCCGCGCATCTCCTTGGCGAACACCTGGGTCAGGGATTCCACTGCCGCCTTGCTGGCGATGTACACCGCATAACCCGGCAAGTTAAGGCCGACAGTGCTGCTGGAAAAGTTGATGATCCGACCACCGTTGTTCAGGCGGGTCGCCGCTTCACGCAGGGTGTTGAAGGTGCCGCGGGCGTGAATGTTGAAGGTCTGGTCGAACAGCTCGTCGCTGTGCTGCGCCAGCGGCAGCACCTTGAGGATGCCGGCGTTGTTGATCAGCACGTCGACCTTGCCCAACTGGGTTTCGGTCTCGTCGAACAGCCGGCGCACGTCGTCGGTGTTGGCCACGTCAGCCTTGACCGCTATGGCCTGATGCCCGGCCTGACGCAACTCTACAACCAGTTTTGATGCTTCGGTGGCACTGCTGGCGTAGTTGATAACGACGGCGAAACCTTCGTTGGCGAGTTGTCTGGCGATCACGGCACCGATGCCGCGGGAGGCGCCGGTCACGATGGCAACTTTCGAAGTTTGAGCAGTCATGGTTTTGATTCCTTGGAGTGGCTTGGGTGTGGTGCCAGACTCACATGTTTACTCAGGGCGATAAATGCACGAGAGTTGCCTTGACTGTTCAATAATCGCCAACAATCGATCGTCAGGAGCGCCGTATGGATCAAGTCAAGGCGATGAAGGTTTTCGTGCGGATCTACGAGCGCAGCAGCTTCACGCTGGCGGCCGATGACCTGAACCTGCCGCGTGCGACGCTGACTCACACGCTGAATCAGTTTGAAGCCTGGCTCGGTACCCGTTTACTGGAGCGCAGCACGCGCAAGGTCCGTCCTACGCTGGATGGCGAGGCGTACTACCTGCGTTGCGTGCAGTTGTTGGCAGAACTGGAAGAAGCCGAACTGGCATTTCGCGGCGTTGCGCCGAAAGGCCGATTACGGGTGGATCTGCATGGCACGTTGGCCAAGCACTTTGTAATCCCGGCGTTGCCGCAATTCATGGCGCGCTACCCGGACATCGAACTGTCCATCAGCGAAGCCGATCGCTTCGTCGACCTGATCGCCGAAGGCGTTGATTGCGTGTTGCGCGCCGGCACCTTGGGTGACTCGGCGCTAATCGGTAAACGTGTCGCCAACTTGCGCCAGATCACCTGCGCCAGCCCGGCATACTTGCGTAACTACGGCGAACCGAAAAACCTCGAAGACCTGAAAAAACACCGCGCGGTGAACTACGTTTCGCGCACCACGGCCAAGCTGTTTCCATTCGAGTTCATGGTGGATGGCGAGCTGAAAGAAGTGGCCATCGATGGCGCGTTATCGGTGTTCGGCGCGGAGATTTATGCGGCCTCGGCAATTGCCGGGTTGGGGCTGATTCAGTGCCCGCATTACCGAATGGAAACGCAAATTGCCCAAGGGTTGGTGCAGGAAATCCTCACCGACACACCGCCGCCATCGATGCCGGTTTCGGTGTTGTATCCGCATAACCGACACATGTCGCCACGGGTTCGAGTGTTTGTGGATTGGTTGGGGGAGGTGTTTGCACAGGCCAGGTAAAAATCAAAAAATCGCACCCTTCGGCAGCTCCTACAGAGGTACGCCATCTCCATGTAGGAGCTGCCGAAGGCTGCGATCTTGGTGATAGGTCTGACGCTGAAGATTGAATCTATGAAACGTTTCAGCAATTAGTCGAATCCGGGGTTTCCTGGCGTTTGTCTGGGCGTATGCTGGGCAGCTTGCAAAGCAGTCGATACCCCATTCAAGACCCACAAGAGAGGATTCGATGACCTACACCGCTGCCGAAAACCGCTACGACTCCATCCCTTACCGCCGCGTAGGCCGCAGCGGGCTGGTGCTGCCGGCACTGTCGCTGGGGCTGTGGCACAACTTCGGCGACAGCACGCCGATCGACACCCAGCGCTCGTTGCTGCGCACCGCGTTCGACTCAGGCATCAACCACTTCGACCTGGCCAACAACTATGGCCCGCCGTACGGCAGCGCCGAGATCAACTTCGGCCGTTTGCTGCGAGAAGACTTCAAGCAGTACCGCGACGAGTTGATTATCTCCAGCAAGGCCGGTTGGGACATGTGGCCCGGTCCTTACGGGCAGGGCGGCGGGTCGCGCAAGTACGTGCTGGCCAGCCTCGACCAGAGCCTGCAACGCCTGGGCCTGGATTATGTGGACATCTTTTACTCCCACCGCTTCGACCCGGACACCCCGCTGGAAGAAACCGCCAGCGCACTGGCCACCGCCGTGCAGCAGGGCAAGGCGCTGTACATCGGTATCTCGTCCTATTCCGGGGTGAAAACCCGGGAAATGGCCGCGTTACTCAAGGAGTGGAAAGTCCCGTTGCTGATCCACCAGCCGGCCTACAACCTGCTCAATCGCTGGGTGGAAAAGGACCTGCTGGATGTCACCGACGAACTCGGCACCGGCGTGATTGCCTTCACGCCGTTGGCGCAGGGGCTGTTGACCGACAAGTACCTCAACGGCATCCCGAAGGATGCGCGGGTCAATCGTCCGGGCGGGGACTCATTGCAGTCTTCGCACCTGTCCGAAGCCAACATCGCCCATGTGCGTGGGCTCAACGAAATTGCCAAGCGTCGCGGTCAGAGCCTGGCGCAACTGGCGTTGGCGTGGACGCTGCGTGATCCACGGGTGACCTCGGCGCTGATCGGCGCGAGCCGGCCGGAGCAGATCATCGAGAACGTCGGGGCGTTGAAGAACCTGAGCTTTAGCGTGGAAGAACTGGCGGAAATTGACCGGTTTGCCCAGGAGGGCGGGATCAATCTGTGGGAGAAGCCTTCGACGGCTGAATAACCCCGTACTGATCATTCCCACGCTCCGCGTGGGAATGCTGCCCGGGACGCTCCGCGTCCCATCCAAAGCCGAACGCAGAGCGTCCGTTGAGGCATTCCCACGCAGAGCGCAGGAACGATCGGCTCAGCGGAAAAACGGCACATCCCCCAACACCGTCGCCCGCTGCATCACCCGCCGCGCCGGGCGGTAATCATCCACCGCGTAATGCTGGGTCACGCGGTTGTCCCAAAACGCGATGTCGTCTTTCTGCCAGCGCCAGCGGATGGTGAAATCCGGCCGTGTGGCGTGGGCGAACAAAAACTTCAGGAGCGCTTCGCTCTCGGTTTCCGACAGTTCGTTGATCTTCGATGTGAAGCCCTCGTTGACGAATAACGACCGGCGCCCGCTCACCGGGTGCGTGCGAATCACCGGGTGTGACAGCGGCGGGTTCTTGCGCCGGGCTTCCTCCCACTGGGCCAACGCCTGCGGCGTGTTGCCATAGCGCTCCAGTGGAAACGAACGGGTGAAATCGTGAGTGGCGGTCAGCCCATCGAGCAAGGTTTTCATTGGCGCGGACAACGCTTCATACGCCGCAATGCCGCTGGCCCACAGGGTGTCGCCGCCAAACTCCGGCAGCAACTTGGCGCTGAGTACCGCGCCCATCGCCGGGGTCGGCAGGAACGTCACGTCGGTGTGCCAGATCGCGTTATCGCGCACGTCGGTGACGGCGGTGTCGAGGATCAGCACTTCCGGCTGCTCCGGCACATTCGGGTAAATCGGGTGGATGTGCAGGTCGCCGAAATAGGCGGCGAATCGCGCTTGCTGCTGCGGCTCGATCGGCTGGTCGCGGAAGAACAGCACTTGATACTTGAGCAGCGCTTGCTCGATGGCGTCGCGTTGTTCCAGGTTCAGCGGCTGGCTGATGTCGACGCCGCTGATTTGCGCGCCGAGGGCACAGCTTAAGGGGACGATGTTCAGGCTGCTCATGGTGGTTCTCTTGAATTCGGGGCGCAGAGATATTTGTGGGAGCGGGCTTGCTCGCGAATGCGGCGTGTCAGATAACTGTGCTGTGACTGATACACCGCATTCGCGAGCAAGCCCGCTCCCACAATAATTGTTCAGTGGGCCTGGCCATGCCACGGCACCAGTTTGCGTTGCAGCACACGCAGGCCCATTTCCATGGCGAAGGCGATCAACGCGATCACCAGAATCCCCAGCACCACCACATCGGTGACCAGGAACTGCGCGGCCGACTGCACCATGAAGCCCAAACCGCTGGTGGCTGCGATCAGTTCGGCGGCGACCAGCGTCGACCAGCCCACACCCAGACCAATGCGCACGCCAGTCAAAATATCCGGCAGGGCACTGGGCAGAATCACATGCCGAATCAACTGTGCCCGAGTCGCGCCCAACGACTGCGCGGCGCGCAATTTCGCCGGGTCGACGGTGCGCACGCCAGTGGCGGTGGCAATCGCGATCGGAGCGAAAATTGCCAGGTAGATCAGCAACACTTTCGACAATTCACCGATGCCGCACCAGATCACGATCAGCGGCAAATAAGCCAGGGGCGGAATCGGGCGATAGAACTCGATCAGCGGATCGAGAATGCCGCGCGCGATGCGGTTGTGGCCGATGGCAATGCCGACCGGCACGGCGGTCAGCACCGCGAAGCCCAGGCCCAAACCGATGCGGCTGAGGCTTGCGCCCAGGTGCTGCCACAAGGTCGAGTCCATGTAGCCGGTGGTCACCAGCAGCCAGCCTTTTTGCAATACGGCGGAGGGGGGCGGCAGGAACAGTGGTTCGATTAACCCGGTGGCGGTGACGGCCCACCAGATCGCCAACAATGCGATCAAGGTTAATACGCTGATTGTGCGTGTGCCGACGCTGCGACGCAGCACAATCACCGTCGAGCCCGGTTTCACCGTGGTGGCGGGAATGTGATAGCTGCTCATGCGCGCTCCTGCCGCTGAACGGCACTGCGTTGGGAGAATACTTTGGCGAGCACATGCTCGCGGGTTTCGATAAAGCGCGGGTCGGATTTGATCGCGCGCGCCGACTCGCCGGCGGCGTAACGCTGACCGAAATCCAGGCTCAGACGCTCGACGACTTGCCCGGGATTCGGCGCCAGCAGAATCAGGTCGGTGGCGAGGAACACCGCTTCTTCAATGTCGTGGGTAATCAGGAACACCGGTTTGGCGGTGCGTTGCCAGACTTGCAGCAGCAGCTCCTGCATCTGCTCGCGGGTGAAGGCGTCGAGGGCGCCGAAGGGTTCGTCCATCAGTAACACACGAGGGTCGGCGGCGAGGGCACGAGCCAGGCCGACACGTTGTTTCTGACCGCCCGAAAGTTGCCAGATGCGACGGTTCTCAAAATCGGAAAGGTCCACCAGCGCGAGCATTTCCCGGGCGCGCTGTTCACGTTTTTCCCGGGGAGCGCCGGCCAGTTCCAGACCGAATCCGACGTTGGCCAGAACGTCCTGCCAAGGCAGCAGGGCGTCATCCTGGAACACCACGCCGCGCTCGGCGCTCGGGCCTTTGACCGGCACGCCGTCAAGGGTGATGCGCCCGGCACTGGGCTCGACGAAACCGGCAATCAGGTTCAACAGCGAGGTCTTGCCACTGCCGGACGGGCCGAGGGCGACCAGCAATTGCCGGGGCCCCAGGCTCAGGGAAATATCCGCCAGCACCGGTTCCGGGCTGCCGGGGTACTGTGCGCTGATGCGCTCCAGCTGTAGCAAAGCCATCGCGGTTAACTCCCGATCAGTTGGTGATGTACTTGGCGCTGACGTACGGCGCGTAGTCCGGCAGCACGGCCTCGACCTTGCCCTGTTCCTTGAGGAACGCGGCGGTGTCGGTAATGGCCTTGGTGGTCGGCGCGCCGAGGGTGATCACCTGATCAGCCGCCAGCGGATACACGTTGCCTTGCAGCAGCAGCGGAATATCGCTGGCCTTGGCACCGGAGAGTTTCACCAGTTTGTCGACGTTGCTTTGATTGGCCAGCCAGGCTTGCGGATCCTTGCGGTAGTCGGCGTAGGCATCGAGGGTCACTTTGGCGAAGGCGGTGACGATCTCCGGATGCTTCTCGGCGAAGTCCTTGCGCACGATCCAGGCATCGAAGGTCGGCGCGCCGAACTTGGCCAGCTCGCCGGAAGTGATCAGCACTTTGCCGTTTTCCTTGGCCACGCCGAGGGCCGGGTCCCACACGTAGGTGGCGTCGATGTCACCGCGTTTCCATGCCGCGATGATGGCTGGCGGCGCGAGGTTGAGCACGGTGACTTTCGACGGGTCGATGTTCCAGTGTTTCAGCGCGGCCAGCAGGCTGTAGTGGCCGGTGGAGACAAACGGTACGGCAACTTTCTTGCCGATCAGGTCCTGCGGGGTCTTGATCCCGGAACCGTCGCGCACGACCAACGCTTCGGCGGCGCCGATCTGGGTGGCGATGAGGAAGGTTTCCACCGGAACTTTGCGGGTGATTGCCGCCGTCAGGGGGCTGGAGCCGAGGTAGCCGATCTGCACATCGCCGGAAGCGATGGCGGCGATGATGTCGGCGCCGCTATCGAATTTGCGCCAGTCGATCTTGGCTTTGGTGGCTTTTTCGTAGGCGCCGTCGGCCTGGGCGACTTTGGCCGGGTCAACGGTGGTCTGGTAGGCAACGGTCACATCTGCCGCCTGAGCCAGGAAACTCGCCGCAGCCAGCGACGCGGCCGCCAGGAGGCGAAGGGGGAAAATCAGTTTCATCGGGAAGCTCCTTTTCAGACGACCGGGAGTCGGCGTGAAAAAGAGACTAAATGATATAAGAAACTTAAAATAAATAACTTTTTAGAATTAGCATATGAGCGGAAAATTCTAAGGGAGACCGTTGTGGCGAGGGGGCTTTTCGATCGTTCCCGCGCTCTGCGTGGGAATGCAGTCGGTGACGCTCCGCGTCACCTGGACGTGGAGCGTCCCTTGAGGCATTACCACGCAGAGCGTGGGAACGATCATTTATCCGAAATATTGCGCGTATCGTTTTTGGGACTGCTGCGCAGTCCAACGGGGGCAAGCCCCCTCGCCACAGGGGACTTGCTCTGGCAGTTTAGTTGCTGATCGCCAGAATGCTCGCCTGATACGCCCCGACAAACACATCGAAATCGCCGACTTCGTTCTGTTCCAGCTCCGCTTGCTGAGCCAGCGACGAACGCGCCAACGCTTCAAATTTAGCCTGTTCTTCGCGGGGAAGCGGCTCGCTGCGGAAAAACTCCGCATGCACCTGGCTCTGGCGCAAGGAGAACCGGGCGAAGCTTTCCTTGTGCTCGGCCATCGCAGCCAGCACCTGGGCCGATGGCGTCAGGGACGAGTCCTGGACCTTGGCCAGTTGAGCATCCAGCGCCTTGCTGTGGGCATCGCCGCCATGGCTCTGATCCAGCAATGCTGCTATTGGCGCAATTTTTTCCAGCAATTCGCCGGCCCATGCCTTCATGTCCACCGCTTGCCCGTCGCGTTGCAGTTGCAGGCCCGGACGACGACCTTCCTTGACCACGCTGAGGAAGTTCGAGGTCGCGTTACCGCAGCTGGTACTGGTGAGCAGCGGGCTGTCGTTCAGCGCACAGTACAGCAGGAATGCGTCGAGGAACCGCGACTCGGTGAGGTCGATACCCATCGGCAGGAACGGGTTGATGTCCAGGCAGCGGACTTCAACGTACTGGATGCCACGGGCTACCAGTGCCTGAATCGGCCGTTCGCCCGTGTAAGTCACACGCTTGGGGCGGATGTTGGAGTAGTACTCGTTTTCGATCTGCAGGATGTTGGTGTTGAGCTGAACCCACTCACCGTCCTTGTGCGTACCCACCTCGACGTACGGTGGATACGGCGTAGCCACCGCTTTGCGCAGGCTGTCGGTGTAGCTGGTGAGGTCGTTGTAGCACGGTGTCAGGCCGGCCTGGGCGTTGCTCTGGTAACCCAGATCGCTCATGCGCAGGCTGGTGGCGTACGGCAGGTACAAGGTGTCCGGATCCAGTTGCTCCAGCTGATGCGAGCGACCGCGCAGGAAACCGGCGTCCAGCGCCGGCGAGGCGCCGAACAGGTACATCAGCAGCCAGCTGTAGCGGCGGAAGTTGCGGATCAGCGCGATGTAGGCCGACGACTGATAATCGCGGTCGGTGCCGACAAAACCTTCGGCCTCTTTAAGCAGCGGCCAGAGCTTTTCCGGCAGGGAAAAGTTGTAGTGGATCCCGGCGATGCACTGCATGGTCTTGCCGTAACGCAGGGCCAGGCCCTTGCGATAGACGTACTTGAGCTGACCGATGTTGGAGGTGCCGTAATAGGCGATCGGGATGTCTTCCTCGGCCGGCAACGGGCACGGCATCGATGGACTCCACAGGTACTCGTCGCCGAGCTTGCTGTAGGCAAACCGGTGAATCCTGTCCAGGCTCGCCAGGGTGTCCGCCGGGTCTGGCAGGGCTGGCGTAATGAACTCCAGCAGCGACTCGGAGTAGTCAGTGGTGATTTGTTCGTTGGTCAGCGCGGAACCCAGTGCTTCGGGGTGCGGCGTTTGCGCCAGGCGCCCTTCGCCCGTCACACGCAGGCATTCACGTTCGATGCCGTGAAGGCACTGTTCGAGCAGAGAGAGGTTAGCGCGCTCGCCGAGCAGAGCCAGGCGGCGGTTGAGAAGTTCGCTCAAGTTGGATTCCTTCACGCGTCAGTCGCCCCAATATGGGGGTGGGCAAGACGGTCTACAAGGGTGAAGTTGAAACTGGCGTTTTCGCCTGGTTTTCGGGCCGCACAGGACTGCTGCCAGCCAGCCAAGGATTGATCGCCACAATCCCCTGTGGGAGCGGGCTTGCTCGCGAAGAGGGCGTGTCAGTCAACATTGAAGTCGCCTGACACACCGCGTTCGCGAGCAAGCCCGCTCCCACAGAAAATTCCGACGCTGCAATCACAGCGCCGAAATTAACCTAAATCGATGATAGGGAGCTATAGGACAGCGAACGTGCCTTGTGCTTTTGCGACCAGTTTGTCGCCTTGCATCACATCGGCTTCAACGACCAGTGTGCGGCGGCCCGGGTGGATCACCCTGGCCGTGCACATCACTTCACCGTCGGCGACGGCGCGGATGTAGTTGATCTTGCACTCGATGGTCGCGCTCTGCTGGTCAAAGCCGTGGGTGCTGGAGCAGGCCAGCCCCATGGCAATGTCCACCAGGCTGAACAACGCCCCGCCGTGCAGCTTGCCGCCGCGATTGCGCAGCTGAGGCTCCAGAGCCAGGGCGACTTGCGCCACCCCGGCTTCCAGACTGTGCAAGCGACACCCCAGCAGCTTGAAAAATGCGCTTTCGGTCAAGCCGGCCGGGATCTCCATCAACGTTTCTTCAACTGCTTGGCGTTGGCGAACAGCGACGCCATGGCGTTGTTGGTCGGGGCCGCTGCCGGGGTTTCCTTGCGCGGCGCGGTGTTCTGGGATTGGCGCGGAGCCGACCCCGGACGTGCACCGCGAGCACCGTCGATCTTCTCGCCCGGGGTGTCGCTCATGCGCATCGACAGGCCAACGCGTTTGCGCGGGATGTCGACTTCCATGACCTTCACCTTGACCACATCACCGGCCTTCACCGCTTCGCGCGGATCCTTGATGAACTTCTCCGACAGCGCGGAGATGTGTACCAAACCGTCCTGATGCACGCCGATGTCGACGAAGGCGCCGAAGTTGGTCACGTTGGTGACCACGCCTTCGAGGATCATGCCCAGTTGCAGGTCCTTGAGGTCTTCGACGCCGTCCTGGAACTCGGCGGTCTTGAACTCGGGACGTGGGTCGCGGCCGGGCTTTTCCAGCTCTTGCAGAATGTCGGTGACCGTCGGCAGGCCGAACGTTTCGTCGGTGTACTTCTTCGGATCCAGGCGCTTGAGGAACGCGGCGTCGCCGATCAGCGAGCGAATGTCGCGGTCGGTTTCAGCGGCAATGCGCTGCACCAGCGGGTAGGCTTCCGGGTGAACCGCCGACGAATCCAGCGGGTTGTCGCCGTTCATCACACGCAGGAAGCCGGCGGCCTGTTCGAAGGTTTTTTCACCCAGGCGGGCGACTTTCTTCAATGCCGCACGGGTTTTGAACGCGCCGTGTTCGTCACGGTGAGCAACGATGTTCTGCGCCAGGGTCGCGTTGAGGCCGGAGATGCGCGCCAGCAGCGCCACGGACGCGGTATTGACGTCGACGCCCACGGCGTTCACGCAGTCTTCGACCACTGCGTCCAGGCCGCGCGCCAGTTTCAGCTGCGACACGTCGTGCTGGTATTGGCCGACGCCGATGGATTTCGGGTCGATCTTCACCAGTTCGGCCAGCGGATCCTGCAAGCGACGGGCGATGGACACCGCGCCACGGATCGACACGTCCAGGTCCGGGAATTCCTTGGAAGCCAGTTCCGAGGCCGAGTAAACCGATGCACCGGCCTCGGAGACCATGACTTTGGTCATCTTCATGGCTGGGTATTTTTTGATCAGTTCAGCAGCCAGTTTGTCGGTTTCGCGGCTGGCGGTGCCGTTACCGATGGCGATCAGGTCCACCGAATGCTTGGCGCACAGGGCGGCGAGCACGGCGAGGGTCTGGTCCCACTTGTTGTGCGGCACGTGCGGGTAGACCGTGGCGTGGTCCAGCAACTTGCCGGTGGCGTCGACCACGGCCACCTTGCAGCCGGTGCGCAGGCCCGGGTCGAGGCCCAGGGTGGCACGCGGGCCGGCCGGCGCGGCCAGCAGCAAGTCGTGCAGGTTGTGGGCGAATACGTTGATCGCTTCGGTTTCCGCGCCATCGCGCAGCTCGCCCAGCAGGTCGGTTTCCAGGTGGGTGTAGAGCTTGACCTTCCAGGTCCAGCGCACCACTTCGCCCAGCCATTTGTCGGCGGCGCGGTTCTGGTTCTGGATGCCGAATTGCTGGCCGATCATGCCTTCGCACGGGTGCATGGTGCCCGGCAGCTCGTCGCCGACTTTCAGCGCGGAGCTGAGAATGCCTTCGTTGCGGCCACGGAAAATCGCCAGCGCGCGGTGGGACGGCATGCTTTTAAGCGGTTCATCGTGTTCGAAGTAGTCGCGGAACTTGGCGCCTTCCTCTTCCTTGCCGGCGATCACGCGGGCACTGAGGGTGGCTTCCTGCTTGAGGTAATTGCGCAGCTTGTCCAGCAGGCCCGCGTCTTCGGCGAAGCGCTCCATGAGGATGTACTTGGCGCCTTCCAGGGCGGCCTTCACATCGGCCACGCCTTTTTCGGCGTCGATGAAGCGCGCGGCTTCGGTTTCCGGGTTCAGGGTCGGATCGTTGAACAGGCCGTCGGCCAGCTCGCCGAGGCCGGCTTCCAGGGCGATCTGGCCCTTGGTGCGGCGCTTCTGCTTGTACGGCAGGTACAAATCTTCGAGGCGGGTCTTGGTGTCGGCGAGCTTGATGTCGCGCTCAAGTTGCGGGGTCAGCTTGCCTTGCTCCTCGATGCTGGCGAGGATGCTGATACGCCGTTCGTCGAGTTCTCGCAGGTAGCGCAGTCGCTCTTCCAGATGACGCAATTGCGTGTCATCGAGGCTGCCGGTCACTTCTTTCCGGTAGCGGGCGATGAAGGGCACCGTGGAGCCTTCATCGAGTAGCGCGACGGCCGCTTCGACCTGTTGTGGGCGTACACCGAGTTCCTCGGCGATGCGGCTGTTGATGCTGTCCATAAAACCACCTGACAAATTGTGAAAGCAGGCTCGCAGGCGCATAGATAAAGGCTCGGCGAGTCTGGTTGAGCGGCCTGGCATGCGCCGCTACCTGGATCAACAGGCTTGCCGTTGACCCGTGAAATCGAACAATTACTGCCTGTGCCGTGAAAATAAAAAGCGGCTACCTGCGGTAACGATCAGACGTTGCCTGACACAAAAGGCCGCGCATTATAACCAGCGTTCGGCCATTCGGGGGCATCGCAGGCTGTGGGCATAAAGTCCGGTTTTCTGGCGGGGCAGGAAAAATCTGCTAACAATGCACACGGTGCGTATAACGGCAGCTACGCCATAATGCGCGCCGAGATCAAAGGAGCATCCAATGAGCAGCACTGCACAAACTGCTGAAGGCGAAAAAATTCTTATCGTTGACGACGATCCGGGGCTGAGCAGCCTGCTGGAACGCTTTTTCGTCAGCAAGGGCTATCGGGCCCGCGCCGTCCCGAACACCGAGCAGATGGATCGCCTGCTGGCGCGCGAAGTGTTCAACCTGGTCGTTCTCGACCTGATGCTGCCCGGCGAAGACGGCTTGACCGCCTGCCGCCGCCTGCGCACGGCGAACAATCAAATTCCGATCATCATGCTCACCGCCAAGGGTGACGAGCTGAGCCGCATTAAAGGCCTGGAGCTGGGCGCCGACGATTACCTGGCCAAGCCGTTCAACCCGGACGAGCTGATGGCCCGGGTCAAAGCGGTGTTGCGGCGTCAGGCGGCACCGGTGCCGGGTGCACCGGGCAGCGAAGACGAAAGCGTGACCTTCGGTGACTACGAGCTGTCCCTGGCCACCCGCGAACTAAAACGCGGCGACGAAGTGCACATGCTCACCACCGGCGAGTTCGCGGTGCTCAAGGCCCTGGTCATGAATGCGCGTCAGCCACTGACCCGCGACAAGCTGATGAACCTGGCCCGTGGCCGCGAGTGGGATGCCCTGGAGCGTTCAATCGACGTGCAGATCTCCCGTCTGCGCCGGATGATCGAGCCGGATCCATCCAAACCGCGCTACATCCAGACCGTCTGGGGCGTGGGCTACGTATTCGTTCCGGACGGCACCGCCACGAAGTGATCGGTGATTTGTAGGAGCGGGTCCTGCGGGTAACGAGTCAGAAGACCTTGCCCGCAGACTCGCGATCCGCAATATGCGAGCATCGCTCGCTCCTGCAAGTGTGTAGCGGTTATCCATGAAAACCCCCGTTTGGTTCCCCCAGAGTTTCTTCTCCCGCACCCTGTGGCTGGTGCTGATCGTCGTCCTGTTTTCCAAGGCGCTGACCCTGGTTTATCTGTTGATGAACGAAGACGTGCTGGTGGACCGCCAATACAGCCACGGCGTCGCCCTGACGCTGCGTGCCTACTGGGCCGCCGATGAGACCAACCGTGCCAAGATTGCCGATGCCGCCACCCTGATCCGGGTGGTGGGCGCCGGTGTGCCGGAAGGCGAACAGCACTGGCCGTACAGCGAGATCTACCAGCGACAGATGCAGGCCGAACTGGGGGCCGACACCGAAGTGCGATTACGCATGCACTCGCCGCCGGCGCTGTGGGTTCGGGCGCCAAGCCTGGGCGATGGCTGGCTGAAAGTGCCGCTGTACCCGCATCCGTTGCGCGGTCAGAAGATCTGGAACGTGCTTGGCTGGTTCCTCGCCATCGGCTTGTTGTCCACTGCCTCGGCGTGGATCTTCGTCAGCCAGCTCAATCAACCGTTGAAACGTCTGGTCTATGCCGCGCGGCAACTCGGTCAGGGCCGCAGCGTGCGCCTGCCGATCAGCGATACGCCGAGTGAGATGACCGAGGTGTATCGGGCCTTCAACCAGATGGCCGAAGACGTCGAACAGGCTGGTCGCGAGCGCGAGCTGATGCTGGCCGGAGTGTCCCACGACCTGCGCACGCCGCTGACCCGTTTGCGCCTGTCACTGGAGCTGATGGGCGACCACAGCGACCTGACGGACGACATGATCCGCGACATCGAAGACATGGACGCGATTCTCGACCAGTTCCTGGCGTTCATCCGCGACGGACGTGACGAGTCGGTGGAAGAAGTGGACCTGAGCGATCTGGTTCGCGAAGTCGCCGCGCCGTACAACCAGAACGAAGAGAAAGTGCACTTGCGCCTGGAACCGATCCAGCCGTTTCCGCTGCGTCGGGTGTCGATGAAGCGCTTGCTGAACAACCTGATCGGCAATGCCCTGCATCACGCCGGCAGCGGAGTGGAAGTGGCGGCTTATGTGTCCGGAGATACCAGTGCGCCGTATGTGGTGCTGAGTGTCATGGACCGTGGCGCGGGGATCGATCCGTCGGAACTGGAGGCGATTTTCAACCCGTTCACCCGTGGCGATCGGGCCCGAGGCGGGAAGGGGACCGGGTTGGGGTTGGCGATCGTGAAGCGGATCGCCTCGATGCATGGCGGGAATGTCGAATTGCGCAACCGGTCCGGTGGTGGGCTGGAAGCGCGGGTGCGGTTGCCGCTGGGGTTGATGTTGCCAAGGGACGCAGTTTAAGCGCCGACATCTTCGGCGTTGCTGAGTGCCCCTTCGCGGGCAAGCCCGCTTCCACTGGGATCACCTGAATCCTGTGGGAGCGGGCTTGCCCGCGAAGGCGGCCTTCCAGCCGCCATAAATTTCAGGGTTTAACCCTTGCCTTTGGTCCGAGTCATATTCGGCCCGCCATTTTTCTCCAAGTGCTCAATGATGATCCCGGCCACGTTCTTCCCGGTGGTGGTTTCGATCCCTTCCAGCCCCGGCGACGAGTTCACTTCCATCACCAGCGGTCCATGATTGGAGCGCAGGATATCCACACCCGCCACCGCCAAGCCCATGACCTTCGCCGCGCGCAACGCGGTCATGCGCTCTTCCGGGGTAATCTTGATCAGGCTCGCACTGCCACCGCGATGCAGATTGGAGCGAAACTCCCCCGGCTTGGCCTGGCGCTTCATCGCCGCGATCACCTTGTCGCCCACCACGAAACAACGGATGTCCGCGCCGCCGGCTTCCTTGATGTATTCCTGAACCATGATGTTCTGCTTCAGGCCCATGAAGGCCTCGATCACTGACTCCGCCGCCGTGGCCGTTTCACACAGCACCACGCCGATGCCCTGGGTGCCTTCCAGCACCTTGATCACCAGCGGCGCGCCGTTGACCATCTCGATCAAGTCGGGAATGTCATCCGGGGAGTGGGCAAAACCGGTGACCGGCAAACCGATCCCCCGGCGCGACAACAATTGCAGGGAACGCAGTTTGTCTCGCGAACGGGCGATGGCCACCGATTCATTGAGCGGAAACACCCCCATCATTTCGAATTGGCGCAGCACCGCGCAGCCATAAAACGTGACCGATGCGCCGATCCGCGGGATCACTGCATCGAAACCCTCCAGCGGTTTGCCGCGGTAGTGGATTTGCGGCTTGTGACTGGCAATGTTCATGTAGGCGCGCAGGGTGTCGATCACCACCATTTCATGGCCACGCTCTATACCGGCTTCGACCAGACGACGGGTGGAATACAGACGCGGGTTCCGCGACAGCACAGCGATCTTCATGCAACACCTGTGGAGAGGGTAGATACCGGGAACACCGGCTTGTCTTGTACATATTTGATGCCCGGATTGACCACCAACTGGCCGTCGATCAGGGCTTTGGAACCGAGTAACAGGCGATAACGCATGGACTTGCGGCAGGCGAGGGTGAACTCGACCCGCCAGACCCGATCACCGAGGGCCAGGGTGGTACTGACCACATAGCGCATCTGCGCGTGGCCATTGGAGCTTTTAATGGTTTTCATCGTCACCAGCGGTGCTTCGCAGCGCCGGTGCCGCAATTGCACCACCGTGCCCAGGTGCGCGGTGAAGCGCACCCACTGTTCACCGTCGCGCTCGAACGGCTCGATGTCAGTGGCGTGAAGGCTGGAGGTACTGGCGCCGGTGTCGATTTTTGCCCGAAGGCCCGCGACTCCCAAATCCGGGAGCGCCACCCACTCGCGCAGACCGATAACGGTCAAATGATCAAATGTCTTCAAAAGTGCTCAACCGGCAAAAAACGCTCAGACCGCGTGCGGCCGAATTCGCGGTATTCACGCAGAATAATGGGTAAAAGGCGACAGTTATCTACTGTCCGGATTTCCGGCCCTCAAGCAGGGGGGAATGCCTGCATTCTAATCCACGGCGTGATGATTCATGGCACGACAGAAACGGTAGTACAGTTCATCGATATTTCAGAATGAGGTCATCCAATGGCACAAAAAAGCGAAGAGGACGACAAGGTCCGTCTCGATAAATGGTTGTGGGCCGCGCGGTTTTATAAAACACGTGCCTTGGCCAAGGCCGCGATTGAAAGCGGCAAGGTGCATTGTCGGGGAGAGCGCTGCAAGCCTGGCAAGGAGCCGAGGATCGGCGATGAGTTTCAGATTCGTGCCGGCTTCGAGGAACGCACGGTGGTGGTCCAGGCGCTGTCGATCGTGCGCCGTGGCGCTCCAGAGGCCCAGGCCCTGTATGCCGAAACCGAAGCCAGCATCGCCAAGCGCGAAGCGGCTGCCGCCATGCGCAAGGCTGGGGCGCTGGGCGTAAGCACCGACGGCAAGCCGAGCAAGAAGCAGCGCCGGGATCTGTTCAAGTTCCGCGGTAACAGCAACGACGAGTAGTGACGGTCGTCGGGCGCAGACTTGCAATCGCCTGCCCGTGCAGCCATATGGGTTATTCGCCGGCAGCGCATGGCAGGGATAAAAATGCCGTTCGTCGAAAATCCGGGATTGACCTTGCTTGGAACAACCCCGGATTGTTCATAAAATGCCCTAAGGCTGAACTTGCGCACCCAACGTGCGGCGCGACTTTCATTTTTTGTAACCACTTTTGTTACCACCTCAGATACCCAGACCTATGACCGATCTACCGGATAACGACTACACCCAACGCTTCATCTTCGATGACAGCGACACCCGCGGCGAACTGGTTGGGCTGGAGCGTAGCTATGCCGAAGTCCTCGCCAAGCACGCCTATCCGGAACCGGTCGCGCAACTGCTGGGTGAGCTGATGGCGGCGGCAGCGTTGCTGGTCGGCACCTTGAAGTTCGATGGCTTGCTGATTCTCCAGGCCCGTTCCGAAGGCCCGGTGCCATTGCTGATGATCGAATGCTCCAGCGAGCGCGAAATTCGTGGTTTGGCCCGTTACCACGCCGAGCAGATCGCCCCTGACGCGACCCTTGCCGACCTGATGCCCGATGGCGTGCTGGCGCTGACCGTCGACCCGACCCAGGGCAAGCGTTACCAGGGCATCGTCGACCTCGACGGCGCAACCCTGTCGGAGTGCTTCACCAACTACTTCGTCATGTCTCAACAGACCAATACCCGCTTCTGGCTCTACGCCGATGGCCGTCGCGCCCGGGGTCTGTTGTTGCAGCAATTGCCGGCCGACCGTCTGAAAGATGAAGAAGAACGCGCCGCCAGCTGGCAGCACATCACCGCCCTGGCCAGCACCCTGACCGCTGACGAATTGCTGAGCCTGGACAACGAAACCGTGCTTCATCGCCTTTACCACGAAGAGCAAGTGCGCCTGTTCGATGTGCAGAAACTACGTTTCCGTTGCAGCTGCTCGCGCGAACGTTCTGCCAATGCGCTGGTCAGTTTGGGTCTGGATGATGCCCAGGCACTTGTCATCGAACACGGTGGGGCCATCGAAATCGATTGCCAGTTTTGCAACGAGCGCTACCTGTTCGACGCGGCCGATATCACCCAATTGTTTGCTGGTGCAGGGGTTGATACGCCGTCAGATACCCGTCACTAAAACGCTTCAGCACAGGTAAATTCACTGCTTAACGCCGGAATAACGCCGTTCTGACGGGAGGGCCCTACACTTTTTGGGCTTTTCTGGCATAATCCGGCCCACTTTTTTCGCGGTAGTAGTGCACGACTTTCTACTACAAAACGTTTGGAGCACTCGGCCACTGGCCGACGGGGAACCTCATGACGCAAGCCAATAACGCCGTGTACACCGATCTGAGTGTTGATGATCTGGTTAAAGAAGCCCTGAATCGCGGTGAAGGCGAGCTTGCCGATACCGGCGCGCTGGTTGTTCGCACCGGTCACCGTACCGGCCGTTCGCCAGTCGATCGTTTCATCGTTGAAGAGCCGACCACCCAGGACGCCATTGCCTGGGGCCCGATCAACCGCAAGTTCCCGGCCGACAAGTTCGATGCCCTGTGGGCTCGCGTCGAGGCGTTCAACAACGCGCAAGAGCATTTCGTTTCCCATGTTCACGTAGGTTCGGCTGAAGAGCATTACCTGGCCGTGAAAATGACCACCCAGACTGCCTGGCAGAACCTGTTCGGTCGTTGCTTGTTCATCAACCCGGCCCAGTACAACCCGGCCGGTCGTGAAGAGTGGCAAGTTCTGAACGTCGCCAACTTCGAGTGCGTGCCAGAGCGCGACGGCACCAACTCCGACGGCTGCGTGATCATCAACTTCGCCCAGAAGAAAGTGCTGCTTGCCGGCATGCGCTACGCCGGTGAGATGAAGAAAGCCATGTTCTCGGTGCAGAACTTCCTGCTGCCGGCCGCCGACGTGTTGCCAATGCACTGCGCCGCCAACATCGGCGAAGCGGGCGACGTGACCCTGTTCTTCGGTCTGTCGGGCACCGGTAAAACCACTCTGTCGGCTGACGAAAGCCGTTACCTGATCGGTGACGACGAACACGGCTGGGGCGAGGGCGTGGTGTTCAACATCGAAGGCGGTTGCTATGCCAAGTGCATCGACCTGTCCGAGAAGAACGAGCCGGTCATCTGGAAAGCCATCAAGCACGGCGCGGTCCTGGAAAACGTTGTGCTGGACGACGCCAAGAAGGCTGACTACGCCGACGGCAGCCTGACCCAGAACAGCCGCGCGGCCTACCCGCTGGAGCACGTCGAGAAGCGTTCCGAGAAGAACCTCGGTGGCGAGCCCAACGCGGTAATCTTCCTGACCTGCGACCTGACCGGCGTACTGCCGCCAGTGTCGATCCTCAGCGAAGAACAAGCGGCCTACCACTTCCTGTCCGGCTACACCGCACTGGTGGGCTCGACCGAAATGGGTTCCGGCAGCGGCATCAAGTCGACCTTCTCGACCTGCTTCGGCGCACCGTTCTTCCCGCGTCCGGCTGGCGAATACGCAGAACTGCTGATCAAGCGCATCCGCGGCTTCGGCTCCAAGGTCTACCTGGTCAACACCGGCTGGACCGGCGGCGGCTACGGCGTCGGCAAACGCTTCAACATCCCGACCACCCGCGGCGTGATCGCAGCGATCCAGAGCGGCGCGTTGATCGGTGCAGAAACCGAACACCTCGACATCATCAACCTCAACGTGCCAAAAGCCGTACCGGGCGTTGAGACTGGCCTGTTGAACCCACGTAACACCTGGGCTGACAAGGCTGCTTATGATGAAGCTGCCAAGGCACTGGCCGGGTTGTTTGTTGAGAACTTCAAGAAGTTCGACGTGAGCGACGCGATCAAGGCTGCTGGGCCGAAGTTGTAAGAATCGGGAGTGGTTTGAGGTAAGAGAAAGCCGCCCTTCGGGGCGGCTTTTTTGTGGGCGCCGATTCATTTCCCTTGAAGCAGAACTGACAATATTTGCGCAGTAAACATGCTAAACAGCCAGAATAATTCCACTTCTTTTGTCCTGATCCACTAGACCTCTTCCACTTCCTGCGTGTCCCAGCGTTGCTTCTTGACCGCTTTGTAGAGCATCCCAATGGTCAGCGGCACTTTATCGCCACGACCCTTCGCCCGGCGCTTGAGAAACACATCAAACCCTTCAGGCTGAAAGTACCGATACGCGTCGTAGTCGATAAAGTCGATGGAGAACTGTTCCTCCAGCGCTTCCATCAGCTGCCGAGCATCCGCGCCGTTACAGCCCAGGTCGAAGTTGATTGAGGTGCTGAGGCAGATGGTTTTGCGTTCGGGCAGGCCGAGTTCTTCGTGCAGCAGCTGCATGAGCAGGTGCATGGCGTGGTCGTCGGGGAAGTTGGGGGCGAGGTTCATGGTGCGTCGTCCGTAAGGGGGTATGCCGATGAAGTGGCTTGAGTCTGATTTGGGCGAGTTTGAGAGACCCGGCAGCCTTACGAATTTTTTTGACTTGTAACGCATCAGCATGGAGTTCGCGGGGAGGCTTTCGCTCATCGCGTAAGATTTCGTTCATCTGCTGCACACTTTCCATTAGCTCATCAAAAAATTTGCTCATCGTAATCTCCAGTGTTCGATGACGGCTTTCGATGCTCTGCGTCCCAAGAGCCGAATGCGGAGCGTCCGTAGAGGCATTCCCACGCGGAGCGTGGGAATGATCTTCATTCGGCGTCAGGCAGGCGCTGTCCAGTTCATCATGCGTTGCTGGGCGACTTTCAGCAGGTCGCAGCCGTCCTGGGTCAGGAGGAAGAGTGCATGGGTGATGTGGGGAATATCTTCGACGTCACCGTGTTTGAAGCAAACGCAGTGCAGGGTTTTGAGGAGATCGCTGGAGGCTCGGATGCGCTGGAGGGCGGCTTCGAGGATGTCTTGGGGGTTGGCCTCTGTGTCGATGATCAGGGGCGGGGTGTCGGTGAGGTTGGATTGGAGCGGAAGGTAACGATCGTTTGTGAGCGGATTCCATGTATTCATTTTATGTATTCCTAATGCATCAGATGAAAGCACCGCCATCGTGACCAAGCGATGGAGGCGGACTGTGTTCGGGTTGGTCAACCGGAGGAATACATAAGACCGGCACGCCTAAGGCGTCCCAAACACAGCCACCATAAGCGTGCAGACACTTGAGTGCCGGCAGCATACAACGGACGCGTTTATGTATTCCATCGGGTGACCAAGCCCGAGCCGCTGATTTGGCAGCGACGGTTACGACTATAGATTTGAGCTACAGGGCGGCGATAGGCGACAAGGTGCCTTCTGTTGTAGGAACGGTATGAAGATTTCATAGGCCGTTCCTACCGATCCGCCATCGTTTTCAACAAATAGACCGATACGCTGCACCATCCAGCACGCTGGTAGTCAGCCCGGTCGCCGGGGTGTAGATCGTGCCTTTCACCGCCGAGAAGCTGACCCCATTGCTGCCCAGCGAAACGTAGCGTTCGCCTTGATCCAATTCGGTGAAGTAGGTGTAGGAATACTTGTGCATCAGCCGGTACTTGGCTTCGTCGTTGACCATGGTCTTGCGCAGGTTATCCAGATCGGCCTGGGTCAGGTTCAGCGGCTTGTTGAGTAGCACGCCCCAACGCTGGAGGCAGACTTCGGCGAAGTGGCGGACGATGCGCCCTGGTTCGGCCAATGCTTTGGGGCCGCTGACCCCGTCTGCTGCGGCGTTACCGACCAGCGTGCCATGGCGGCCGGGCATGGGGTAAATGTGGGTTCGGGTGCCGGTGGCCGTTTGTGGGACGACGCAGCTGAAGCCTTTGGAGCGCTCGTCTCGGGCGTAGAAACCGACGTATTCCTTTACGTTGGTATTGAGCTTTACTTTGTCTTCCTGAAAGTTGCCGATGCCCGGCACCGGGTCAATCGCAAAGATATTCACCGGGATGTTCTTCAGGGCGCTGTCCTTGAACATGGCATTGGCCAACATGTGGCAACTGATACCGCCGCGACTCCAACCTACCAAGTTAACTTTGGTGGGGATAACTCCATCTTTACGAAACGTCTTGATGATTTGTTCCTGCAACTTCTGTTGGGTCACGCTGCGGTCACCGTAGTTGTATTTGCGCCACATCCAGGAACCTTCGACGATGACCTCCTCAATAGGAATGCCGGCAGCCTTGAGTCGGTTGTATTCAGCCTCGGTCAGCTTCTCTCGTTCCCAGTCGCACTTGCCTTTGATGATGTTGATGGCGTGCTGGACGTTCTCTTCCCAGCCTTTGCCGAACAGCGTACCGCTCAGCCCATAGTCCTTGGATTGGGTGAACAACTCGTCAGCTTGCAGGTTACCGGTGCCGGGACCATCGATCACGATCCATTCGGCAAACTCGCGACCACCGTGATGGGATGCCAGTGTCGAGACCAACTCACCGTTCCAGTAAGTTGGGTTCTGACTGTCGAATTTTGTCGAGCCGGTGCCGCAAAAGAAAATGGTTAATACGGTCATGGTGTTGCCCTTAGTTAATGTAAGAGCAAGCAGGCTAATGCTGGTTGTTGTAATGATAAAGCGATTGGTTGTTGCGGGATTTGTAGTTTGATTGTTTCAGGCTGGATGTGTTTGTTGTTGTTTTGCAACTTCAAGTAGTTCGCAACCGTCTTGTGTCAATAAATAAAGCGCATTGACGATATTGGGAATGTCTTTCACATCCGCCTGTTTGAAACATAAACAGTAAAGTGTTTCGAGCAGATCGCTGGCCGCACGCAGGCGCTGGTGGGCGGCATCGAGCAGGTCGCCATGGCTGGCACTGGTGTCGATGACCAACACTGGGGTGTCGCTATAGCTGGTCTTGAGTGGACGATAGCGGTTGGTCAACGGGTTGAACGTATTCATGGTTGAGGCTTGTCCTGTACGAAGTCGCTCCGGCAGGCCGATACAGTGTTTTCAGCCGCGTCGAAAACTATAAAGGGCGGCGGCGAGGCGTCGCAAGGTGGCGCAAATGGACAGGTTTTGTAGGGTATTTACCGGCGCTATCGCCCTTTGCCTACGCACATCCCGACTATTTTTTAAGCTTTTCCCCTGGAGGTCGATATTCCTACGGGATTATCAGGTTTAGCGCATCAAACCTCTGTACGGTGCGCGTCAGAATTTGTAGGACGTTTCGAAGCATCTGAGTCGACTCTTAAAAGGAATTAGGTATGCAATGGCTGCGTATGGCCTCGATTTTGTTGTTATGGGCGGGCGTCTGTCGGATGGCGGGCGCTGCCGATGCTGGCCATTCGTTGATCTTCGCCAACATGGACCGCACCGGTTGGCCGGATGCGCTGAACACTCAGGCGGATATCGACACCGCATCTCGCGCCGAGGTGTTGATGGTGGGCAAGGCGCTGCTGGCCAGCGAAGCGCTGGATGAACAGGGTCTGAAACAGCGACTGGGCGTGCAGGCTGTGAAGCTCAAGGCGGTCAGGCAGCTGCGTGACGGGATGTGGGATCGGTTGCTGATCACCTATCGTAACGCCAGTCAGAACTGCGATGGCCAGCTCTTCTGTCCTCGCGTGCGTAGGGTCGCTGATTTGCGTCAGCTGGCGGCGGCGTTTACGGGGGAAATAAGCCCGGCTTATGCGGCGTGGGCGAGCAAGAGCCGGGTATTTCATGAACAGGCGCTGGATGAGCAGTTGCGGGTGGCGGTATTGGTGCCGTAGCTACCCGAGGTCAGTCGATCGATGACTAGGTCTGTGAGGCGCTGTCCAGGGTTGTGGGCGCAGCGTAGAGGGGGTCGTCAGGGAGCTTCATGCACCCGTTCAGCAGCAGGGATGCAAGGACAAGAGCGATTGGGAAAAACAGAGTGTCAGGCATGATTGTTCCTTCGTGAGGATCCGCGTGCAGGCGTCCTGCCTTGATGAAAACTTCGCGGATAATGGTTTTTCTCGAGCTGAACCTTACCGGTTGCCAGGGGACTGATGTCAGGGGGCAAAGTGCCTCGTTTGTTTCAATCTGTGGCGAAGGCATCGATGGGCCGACGCTGTATCATCCCGTATCGTTTTTGCCCCCGACCTTTTCTCGACTTGCTGCGTTCGCCGGCTAGGCTTTGGGCTTCGCAGCGGTCAACGGAGTGACAGCTTATGCACAACACCCTGGAACAGGTTTTCGGTTATCCACAGTTTCGGCCCGGCCAGGAGGCGGCGGTCAGCGCGGTGTTGGCCGGGCGCTCGGCGGCGGCGATTTTCCCTACCGGCTCGGGCAAATCCCTGTGCTATCAGTTACCGGCCATCCTGCTGCCGCATCTGACGCTGGTGGTCTCGCCTTTGCTGGCGTTGATGCAGGATCAGTTGGCGTTCTTGCAACGCCACGGCATCGCGGCGGGCAGCATCGATTCGGCCCAGAGCCGCGACGACGCCAGCGATGTGATGGCCCGGGCCAAGTCCGGCGAATTGAAGATTCTGATGATTTCCGTGGAGCGTCTGAAGAACGAGCGCTTCCGCCATTTTTTGCAGCAGGTGCCGATCTCGCTGCTGGTGGTGGACGAGGCCCACTGCATCTCGGAATGGGGCCACAACTTCCGCCCCGACTACCTCAAGCTCCCGGACTATCAGCGCCAGTTCAACATCCCCCAGGCGTTGCTGCTGACCGCTACCGCGACACCCAGGGTGATCGCCGACATGCAGGCCAAATTCGCCATCGCCCCAGGGGATGTGGTGACCACCGGTTTCTACCGACCCAACCTTAATCTGTTGGTGGAACCGGTGCGTGGCCAGGACAAGCGCCGCCGCCTGGTCGAGTGGATGAGCCAGCGCCCCGGCCAGCCGAGCATCGTCTACGTCACCCTGCAGAAAACCGCCGAGCACATCGCCGAACACCTGGGGCGCAACGGCATTCAGGCCGAGGCTTATCACGCCGGTTTACCCCACGAACAACGGGAAGCGATCCAGCGCCGGTTCATGGGCGGGCAATCCAATTGCATCGTCGCCACCATCGCCTTCGGCATGGGCATCGACAAAAGTGACATCCGCAATGTGGTGCACTTCGACCTGCCCAAATCCATTGAAAACTACAGCCAGGAGATCGGCCGCGCCGGGCGTGACGGCCAGCCTTCCGATTGTCTGGTGCTGGCCAACCGTGACAGCCTCAACGTGCTGGAGAACTTCGTCTACGGCGACACACCGGAACGGGACGGCATTCGTTGCGTGCTCGACGAGCTGCAAGCGGCCACACCCGAGGGGCAGTGGGAGTTTTTGTTGGGGCCTTTGGCCGATCAGAGCAACATCCGCCAGTTACCGCTCAAGACCCTGCTGGTGCAGCTGGAGCTGCGGGGGCTGATCGCGCCGCGCTACGCCTATTACGCCGAATACCGCTTCAAGTATTTGCAGGAGCCCGAGGCTTTGCTGGCCCGGTTCGAGGGGGAGCGCAGGGATTTCGTTTCGGCGATCATCCAGACCTCCAGTCGCGCGCGGACCTGGGCCACGGTGAATTTCGATGCGCTGTATGAACAGCATTCCGCTGAGCGCAGTCGGGTAGTCAAGGCGCTGGATTACTTTCAGGAGAAGGGCTGGGTCGAGCTGGAAAGCAAGCAAATGACGGAGGTCTATAGCCTGCTGCAAGCCGACTTCGATTCTCAGGCCTTGAGCACCGACCTGCACTCCTGCTTCACCCAGCACGAACGCACCGAGATTGCGCGCATTCACGCCATGCTGGATCTGTTCGCCACCGAGCGCTGCCTGGGCTACCGATTGGCCGAATACTTCGGCGACGAAAATGCGCCGCGGCGGTGCGGGCATTGTTCGGTGTGTCACGGCCATGTAGCGCGACTACCCGAGCCACCGGAGTTGCCGGCGCTTGTGGATAAAAATTTCGAGGCGCTGTGCAATGATTTTATCCACAGGCACGAGCAGTACACGAGGAGGGTCCCGTCGGCGGAGCGTGTGACGCGGTTTCTGTGTGGGATCAGCGTGCCGTTGTTTACCAGGCTCAAGGCCCGGTCGATTCCGGGGTTTGCGGCGTTGGAGGATTATCCGTATGCCGAGGTGCGGGAGTGGGCTCAAACGCATCTACCAAGTTGAAACACCGTCAATGTGGGAGCGGGCTTGCTCGCGAAGGGGCCATCACATTCAACATTGATGTTGCCTGATACACCGCTTTCGCGAGCAAGCCCGCTCCCACAGGGATAGAAGCTTATCCATCCGCTGAATGTCGCCCATCACAGGAATAAACTTCAAAAACACCCATCGGCTGACTATGGTGAGGACTGTCTTAGGATCGCCAACAAGAGAATAACCATGAGCCAGACATCGTTCGATATTCAGCGCGCCGCCGTGATTGGTGCCGGCACCATGGGCCGTGGCATTGTCATGTGCCTGGCCAGTGCCGGGGTGCCGGTGCAGTGGGTCGATAACAATCCGCAGATGCTTGAGCAGGCACTGACCAGCGTGGCTGACACCTACGCCCACAACGTGCGTCAGGGGCGGATCGATCAGGCCGAGGCGGATGCATGTGTTGCTCGGGTGACAGCCGCTGCCGATTACGCGGCGATCCGCGATGTCGATCTGGTCATTGAAGCGGTCTACGAAAACCTCGAGCTGAAGCAGAAAATCTTTGGCGAACTCGATGGCTTGCTCAAGCCGGAAGCGATTCTGGCCAGTAATACCTCGGCGCTGGACATCGACGCCATCGCCGCCGCCACTCGCCGTCCACAGCAGGTCCTGGGCCTGCACTTCTTCAGCCCGGCGCACATCATGAAGTTGCTGGAGATCGTGCGCGGTGCCCAGACAGCACCGGCGGTGCTTGATGCAGCCCTGGCGCTGGGCAAACGCATGGGCAAGGTCAGCGTGGTTTCGGGCAACTGCCACGGTTTCATCGGCAACCGCATGCTGCACCCCTACGTGCTCGAAGCGCGCAAGATGTTGCTGGAAGGCGCTTTGCCTTATCAAGTGGATGCGGCGCTGCAAGGTTTTGGTTTCGCCATGGGGCCGTTCCGCATGTACGACGTGGTGGGTATCGACCTGGAATGGCGCGCGCGGGAACTGGCTGGCAAGGGCCAGGATGCGCCGGAGGTTCAGGTGGACAATCGCCTGTGCGAGCTGGGGCGTTTCGGGCAGAAGAGCGGCGACGGGTATTACCACTACGAGCCGGGCAGTCGTCAGGCTGAGCACGATGTGGAAGTCGACGCGCTGGTGCTGGAAATCAGCGAAGGGTTGGGGTTCCAGCGTCGTGAGATAGGGCCTGAGGAGATTCTTGAGCGCAGCTTGCTGGCATTGGTCAATGAAGGGGCGAAGATCCTTCAGGAGGGCATTGCGGCGTCGGCACACGACATCGATCTGGTGTACCTCAACGGTTATGGTTTTCCGGCGGACAAGGGCGGGCCGATGGCCTGGGCGGATCGGCAAGGGCTGGACGATATTCATCTGCGGTTGTTGCAGCTTGAAACCAAGCAGGGTGATCACTGGGCGCCGGCGCGGTTGATTGGGGAGTTGGCGGCTCAGGGCCGAGGGTTTGCCGACAAGTGATTCAGGAGGCGCCTGCCACGGCGCCTTCGCGAGCAAGCCCGCTCCCACACTGGATTTTCAGCGAACGCAGATTTTATGTACGACGCAGATTTAATGTGGGAGCGGGCTTGCTCGCGAAGAACGATAACGCGGTTTTCGCCTTAGACTGGCTATCCAACTCCAGGAACCGACACTGATGTCCAACCCGATGCCCCAACGCACCGACTACCCCCATTTCCAGCCCATCACCACCCGCTGGCATGACAATGACGCCTATGGTCACGTCAACAATGTCACCTACTACAGCTTCTTCGACACGGCGGTGAACACCTACCTGATCGAGGTCGGCGGTCTGGATATCCATGACGGTGAGGTGGTGGGTTTTGTGGTGAGTTCGGCCTGCGATTACTTCGCGTCTATCGCTTTCCCGGAGCGGATCGAGATCGGCCTGCGGGTCGGCAAGCTGGGCAATAGCTCGGTGCAATACGAATTGGCGGTGTTCAAGGCAGGCGAAGACGAAGCCTGCGCGGCGGGGCGCTTTGTGCATGTATTCGTGGATCGGCTGTCGAATCAGCCGGTGGCGATTCCTGCCGGATTGCGTGGGGCATTGGAGCGACTGGCGATCTGAGGGCAAAAAAAAAGCAGCCCGAAGGCTGCGATTTTTTGATCTACCGGCAAACGAGGCGATTCAAGCCTCAGTCGCGATAGCGATGGTGATGCTTGCGATGGCCGTAGGCATGGCCACGGCCTGGATGGCCGTCACGGTAGTAGCGACGATCATCATCGTCGTAACCACGACGGTAGGAACGGCGATCATCATCGCTGTTGTTGCCCATATGGTTACCCAGCGCGCCACCGAGGCCGCCGCCTGCTGCGGAGCCGATCAGGCTACCGGTGGTGCCGCCCATGCTGCGGCCGACCACGTTACCGCCAGCTGCGCCCAACGCACCGCCAATGGCGGCTTCGCCACGGCTGTGTCTGTCTGCGCCAACTGCGCTACCACCCGCGCCGCCCAGGGCCGCGCCAATGGTTGAACCTGTACTGCCGCCTAGCGATTGACCGACGACCGAGCCAAGTACCCCGCCCAATGCGCCGCCCACACCTGCTTCGGTGGTGCCGCCAGCAGAAGCGAAGCCACTGACCAGGCCAAGGGACAACAAGAGAATCGAGGAGAACTTCATAGAGGAACCTCAAGGGGATGACGGCGCGATCCTGAGGCTGTGTCATGGTTGTGACAATAGAAATCCGACGAATAACACGACTTGAGCACATTTATATAAGTTGCTGTTTTTTGGGCGGAACTTAAGTATTTTTCGCCGGTCTTTTACTACTTCGCAAAGGCCGTTTTCATAGGAAAACGGCCTTTTTTGTGGGCGATTGGAAAGTGCTGGATCGGAAAAACTGTCTGAATGATCCACCGCTTTCGCGAACACGCCCGCTCCCACAGTGGATCTTCAGCGAACACAGATTTTGCGTGCGGCTGAGATTTGAGGTGGGAGCGGGCTTGCTCGCGAAGAGGCCAGACCAGACGCCGCGTTAAGCCGACCTGGCCATGATCAACCCTGTCTCACTCGCCGCTTCCAACCGGATCGCCACAAACTTCGACGTTGGCGTATGGCTGCCATCCCCGGTGCTTTCCAGCGGCACCAGCGGGTTCACTTCCGGATAGTAAGCGGCCGCTTGCCCGGCAGGAATATCAAACGCCAGCAGGGTAAAGCCTTTCACTCGGCGCTCACGGCTGTCATCCCAGATTGAAACAATGTCAGCCTTCTGCCCGGGTTTGAAGCCCAGGCGAATGATGTCGGCTTCATTGACGAACAACACATTGCGCTGACCTTTCACCCCACGATAACGGTCATCAAGACCATAAATGGTGGTGTTGTACTGATCGTGGGAGCGCATCGACTGCATGATCAGGTCCGGCAGCACGCCGGTGGCGCGGGTGCGTTCGTGCACCAGGTGTTTGGGCAGGATGTTCGCACGGAAGTTGGCCCGACCCGATGGGGTATTCCAGCGACGTGCGCCGGCACTGCTGCCCAGGTAGAAACCGCCGGGGTTCTGGATTTTCTCGTTGAAGTCCCGGAAGCCCGGAATGGTGTCGGAGATCAGGTCGCGGATACGGCTGTAATCGGCTACCAGCCAGTTCCAGTCCACCGGTTTGCTGCCCAGGGTCGCGGCGGCGATGCCGGCGATGATGGCAGGCTCCGAGCGCATCTGGTTCGACAGCGGCTGTAACTGGCCGTTGGAGGCGTGGACCATGCTGAAGGAGTCTTCCACCGTCACCGCTTGGGCGCCTTCGGTCTGGATATCGATGTCGGTACGGCCCAGGCACGGCAGGATCAGTGCGTCTTTGCCGTGGGCCAAATGGCTGCGGTTGAGCTTGGTGCTGATCTGCACGGTCAGGTCGCAGTTGCTCAGGGCCTGGAAGGTCCGTGGGCTGTCCGGGGTGGCTTGGGCGAAGTTACCGCCCAGTGCGATGAAGACTTTCGAACGACCTTCGGCCATGGCGTGAATCGCCTCGACCACGTTATGGCCGTTTTCACGGGGCATCTTGAGCTGGAAGCGCCGCTCGAGGGAATCGAGGAATGCCGCCGGCGGACGTTCGTTGATGCCCATCGTCCGGTCGCCCTGCACGTTACTGTGGCCACGCACCGGGCACAGACCGGCACCGGGCCGGCCGATGTTGCCGCGCAGCAGCATCAGGTTGGCGATTTCCTGGATGGTCGCCACCGAATGACGATGCTGGGTGATGCCCATGGCCCAGCACATGATCACGTTCTTGCCTTTGGCGTACATGCGCGCCGCTTGCTCGATTTCCACAAGAGTCAGGCCGGACTGCTCGACGATCTGCTCCCAGGGGGTGTCGTCGATGATGCCAAGGTATTCCAGCACGTTGGCGCTGTGTTCATTGAGGAAGTCGTGATCGAACACCGCCGGGGCGCCGGTTTTCTGTGCGTCACGCTCCCATTGCAACAGGAATTTCGCCATGCCGCGCAGTACCGCCATGTCGCCGCCAAGGGCCGGACGGAAGTACGCGGTGTTGGTCGGTTTGTCGCCGTTGGTGAGCATTTCCAGCGGATGCTGCGGGTGCTGGAAACGCTCCAGGCCACGCTCTTTCAATGGGTTGATGCATACCACTTGAGCGCCGCGTTTCACTGCTTCACGCAGCGGTTCGAGCATCCGCGGATGGTTGGTGCCAGGGTTCTGGCCCCAGACGAAAATCGCATCGGCGTGTTCGAAGTCGTCGAAGGTCACCGTACCTTTGCCGACACCGACACTTTGCGCCAACGCCACGCCGCTGGCCTCGTGGCACATGTTCGAGCAGTCGGGGAAGTTGTTGGTGCCGTAGGCGCGCACGAACAGCTGATAAAGGTACGCCGCTTCGTTGCTGGCACGGCCCGAAGTATAGAACTCGGCCTGGTGCGGGCTCGACAGGCCCTGCAAGTGTTTACCGATCAACGCGAAGGCATCTTCCCAGCTGATGGGTTTGTAGCGATCGGTCTCGGCGTCGTAGCTCAGCGGCTCGGTCAATCGGCCCTGATACTCAAGCCAATAGTCGCTCTGCTGCAGCAGCGAGCTGACGCTGTGTTTGGCGAAGAACGCGCCGTCGACACGGCGTTTGGTCGCTTCCCAGTTCACTGCTTTGGCGCCGTTCTCGCAGAACATCACCATGCCGCCTTCCTGAGAATCGCCCCAGGCGCAACCGGGACAGTCGAAGCCGCCGTTCTTGTTGGTCTTGAGCATCATGCGCAGGTTTTTCAGCGCGTTGTCGCTGGTCAACCAGGCCCGGGCCACGCTGGCCAGCGCGCCCCAGCCACCGGCCGGGCCTTTGTAAGGCTTATAACGAGGGGTTGGTTTCTGGTCGGCTTGTTGGTGTTGGCTCACGCTTGATTCTCCGTCGCGGGGCTGTAGACCCGCGGCGCACTTTTCTGCGGCAGGTGGATGAGATTGAGGTTGTGTCGACGGGCCCATTGCACGGCCAGGCCCGTGGGCGAGGACAGGCTGACCAGCGTCTGGATGCCGGCGCGTAAAACTTTCTGGATCAATTCCAGGCTGCAACGGCTGGTGACAATCGCCAGCCCATCGGTGGTCGGGATTTTCTGACGGACCAACCCGCCGATCAGCTTGTCGAGGGCGTTGTGCCGGCCGATGTCTTCGCGGCCCAGCAGCAATTCGCCTTTGCCATTCATGAACACCGCCGCATGCACCGCGCCGCAATGCTGGCCCAAAGGCTGGAATTCGCCGATGCGCTGGCGCAGGCCGTCCAGCCATTCGGCCGGGGGCAGCGGGGCGCCGGGCAACACTTTCAGATCGGGTAATGCCTGCTCCACCGCTTCCACTCCGCAGAGCCCGCAACCGCTGGTGCCGGCCAGTTGCCGACGCTGTTGCTTGAGATTCCAGAAGGCGCGGTTGGCGATGGTCACTTGCGCGTATTGCGCCGACCCGGTGCCGCTGAGTTGCAAGTCGTAGATGTCTGAGGCGTCTTCGATGATGCCGCTGCCGAGGCTGAAGCCGACAATGAAGTCTTCAAGATCCGTTGGCGTCACCAGCATGACCGCCTGGCTGATGCCGTTGTAGGCGATCGCCAGCGCGACTTCTTCGGCCAGCGCGGTGCTGGCTGACTCGGAGTGTTCAAGGTTGCAGTAACTGTACGTCTGGCTTGCGGCGGGCGCGGGCGTTTCAAGTGCAGGCGCCGCGCGGGGAGGGCGCTTGGCGTTCATTAGGCATCACCGACAGGTTTGGTCAGCTTTAAGCCTATGCGCGTCAACTTGTCGCGTCTAATCGCTATTACTGATCTGCCGATAGATGGGCTCGATCAAGAGTCTGTCGGTGATTTCTGATAGATCGCGAAACAGGCTTCCGCAAGGGCTGAACGTGGAGCGCTGCGACGCATGATCAACCCCAGCCGGGCGAGGGTCTGGGCGTTTTCGATGGGTTGCAGGCGCAGATCATCGGTAAGGTTTTCGAGGCCGCTGTCCAGAGGCATCACTGCGCAACACAGGCCACCGTGTACTGCTTGTAACAATTGATGGACTGCATCGGTTTGCAGCAACGGCTGCGGGGTCAAGCCACGGCTATGGAAATTATGGTCGATGGACTGGCGAAAATGCATGCCGCTGGTGAGCATGCCCAAGGGCAGTTCAATCAGCGACTCCCAACTCAGTGGCGCCTCGCCGAAACTGAAGAAACGCCGATCATAGAGCAGGCCCATATGTGTTCCGCTGAAAGCCAGGGAGTCGAAACGCTCGCCGTCCAGGCGTTCCAGATAGGAGACGCCGATGTCGAGACGGTTATTCGCCAGTTGTTCAAGGATCTGTTCGGAACTGAGGGCCGAGAGCTCGAAGCGCAGGTTCGGGTGTTCCACGTGCAGGCGTTGCATCAGCGGCACCGGGTCGAAACTCGACAACGGCACCACGCCCAGGCGCAACGTACCCACCAGGTTGCCGCGACAGGCTGCCGCTTCGGCCTGCAAACCGTCATAGGCCGCCAATACCGTACGTGCCCACGCCAGCACCCGCTCGCCGGGGGCGGTGAAACCTTCGAAGCGTTGGCCACGATTGACCAGCGGCAGCTCGAGTTCTTCTTCAAGGCTGCGCAGGCGCATGGACAAAGTCGGCTGGGTGATGTGACAACGCGCGGCGGCCTGGCCGAAGTGGCGGGTTTCGTCTAGAGCGATGAGGAATTTAAGCTGCTTGATGTCCATCTTCGCTCCAGGGCGCCGGCAAGGTTTGCGATTCTACCGCCTGCGCGGGATTGGGTCATTGGTCGGTTGGGGACCGGTCTTCGAACGGCTGGTCTAGGCTTGGGCGTCTGGAACCTAAACCCCAAGGAGAGCGCACCATGAGTATTTTCAGCTTTGTGAAGGAAGCAGGCGAAAAGCTTATCGATCTGCTGACACCCGGCAATGCCAATGCCAGCGAGCAGTTGAAGGAACACATCAGCAAGGTCGGCCTGGGTAACCCGAATGTTCAGGCGACCATCGATGGCGACAGAGTCACCGTCACTGGTGAAGTGGCGAGCCAGGAAGAGAAGGAAAAGATTCTGCTGGCCGTGGGCAACATTGCCGGTGTTGGCAGCGTGGATGACCAGATCACGGTGACCGGCCCGGTAGCAAAGGCTGCCCGTTTCGTTACGGTGAAAAAAGGCGACACCCTAAGCGCGATTTCCAAGGCGGAATACGGCGACGCGAACAAGTACAACAAAATCTTCGAGGCCAACAAGCCAATGCTTTCGCACCCGGACAAGATCTATCCGGGACAGGTGTTGCGGATTCCTGAATAAGGCTTGAGATCGCTATCGCGGGCAAGCCCGCTCCCACAGCAATTGTGTCGTTCGCGAAGGATGCAAACGACACAGACCCTGTGGGAGCGGGCTTGCTCGCGAAGCAGGCAACTCGGTCTAAAGCCCTGCGATGAGCTCCCGATAATCCCCCACCGCCGCAAACTCTGCCGTGTCCTTCGGCCCTTTGCGGCTGTCCGGCTCGCTCACGGCCAGCAAATGCGCCACACCAAAATTGCGTGCGCTGCGCAGGATCGGCAAGGTGTCGTCGATGAACAGACAGCGTGCCGGGTCGAAGCCGATATCGGCCTGCAAAGCATCCCAGAACTGCGGGTCTTCCTTGGCGAAACCGTAATCGTGGGAGCTGATCAAGCGTTCGAAATACGGCGCCAGTTCAATTCGCTCCAGCTTCAATGACAGTGAGTCGCGGTGAGCATTGGTGATCAGCACCACACGCTTGCCGGCCTGTTTGATCGCCGCCAGAAAAGTGTCTGCATCGGGGCGCAGGGCGATCAGGTGCGCGGTTTCCAGTTTCAGCTCGCGCACCGACAGCTTCAGTTCGGTGCTCCAGAAGTCCAGGCAATACCACTGCAACTGACCAGCATGGCGTTCGAACAGTGGCTGCAATTCCATTTCCGCCATGGCGCGGCTCACTCCGTGCAGCTCGGCATAACGCTGTGGCAGGTGCTCCATCCAGAAATGGTTGTCGTAATGCAGGTCCAGCAGTGTGCCGTCCATATCCAGCAGAACGGTATCGATGTCGCGCCAGGGCAGCGGGGACATAAAGAACTTCTCCAGCGGTAAAAAAGATATCCGAGGTAAACAATCAGGATAGGCCGGGTATAGTAACCCGCTTACGCCAAGGAGCTGCCCATGCGCCAGAAACCCACCGTACTCGCCCGCGAGATCGTCGCCACCAGCCGATTATTCTGTGTCGAAGAGCTGAAGCTGCGCTTTTCCAATGGCGTGGAACGTACTTACGAGCGATTGGTCGGCAAAGGCGCCGGTTATGGCGCGGTGATGATCGTGGCGATGCTCGACGCAGACCACGCGGTGCTGGTGGAGGAGTACTGCGGTGGGACCGATGCCTACGAGTTGTCCCTGCCCAAAGGCTTGATCGAGCCGGGCGAAGACGTGCTGGCGGCGGCCGAGCGGGAGCTCAAGGAAGAGGCGGGGTATGGCGCGCGGCAGCTGGAGCATCTGACCGAGTTGTCGTTGTCCCCCGGCTACATGAGCCAGAAGATTCAGGTGGTTCTGGCCACCGATTTGTATGAAGAACGTCTGGAGGGGGACGAGCCCGAGCCGATGGGCGTGGACAAGATCAACCTGCGTGAATTGTCTTCGTTGGCGCAGAACCCGCGATTCACCGAGGGCCGTGCCTTGGCGGCGCTGTATCTGGCCCGGGACTTGTTGAGCCAGCGCGGTATTTTCCAATTATGAGTGAGACGTTCATGACTTTTCCCCATCCGTTGATGGCGCCGGTGGTCGAACTGGCTTTGAAGGCTGGCGAGGCGATCCTGCCGTTCTGGCGCGTCAACGTTGCCGTGACAGCAAAGTCCGATGATTCGCCGGTCACGGCTGCCGACATGGCCGCTCACCATGTGATTCTGGCCGGGCTGACGGCGCTGGACCCGAGTATTCCAGTGCTGTCCGAAGAGGACGCCAACATCCCCCGGAGCGTGCGTGCCGGCTGGCAGCGCTGGTGGCTGGTCGACCCGCTGGACGGGACCAAGGAGTTCATCTCCGGCAGCGAAGAGTTCACCGTCAACATTGCGCTGATCGAGCAGGGACGTGTGGTGTTCGGCGTGGTGTCGATGCCGACCAACGGGCGTTTTTATGTCGGCGGTGCCGGGTTGGGTGCCTGGCGCGGCGATAAAGGTGCCGAGCCGTTGCCGATTCAGGTTCGTGAGGTTCCGGCTGCGGGTGAAGCTTTCACGGTGGTCGCCAGTCGTCGGCATTCGAGCCCTGAGCAGGAGCGATTGCTCGCGGGGCTGAGCGACAGCCTGGGTGAGCTGCAACTGGCGAATATCGGCAGCTCGCTGAAGTTTTGCCTGCTGGCTGAAGGGGCGGCGGATTGTTATCCGCGATTGGCGCCGACTTCGCAGTGGGACACGGCCGCGGCTCAAGGTGTACTGGAAGGCGCGGGTGGTGAGGTACTGGATTTGAGCGGCGCGCCGTTCTGCTATCCGGCGCGGGAATCGTTGCTGAATGAGTTCTTCCTGGCGCTGCCGGCTAAAGCGGCATGGCGGGAGAAGCTATTGGCGCTCGCTCGTTCCTGAGCACGCCGAACTTCTGTGAGATCGTTCCCACGTTCTGCGTGGGAACGATCAATTGGCCCTGGTTCCTAGCGGTGCAGTACGTACTGCCCCACGAACCTCACCGCATCCTCATCACTCCCGGCATTCACGATCCGCGAATGCAGCGTCAACCGCGCTCGCCCATAGCGTCGATACATCGCCAGGAACTTCCTCCACACTGCTGCATTCGGCGCCTGGCAAATCGCTGTCGCGTCCATGGTGACCGGCAGCGGGTAGTTGATCTGCCCTTCCTGAATCACGATGTGCCCGTCTTCGATACCTTCTTCACGCAAACGCAAATGCAGCCAGCCCCAGCCGGCCAGTACCGCGCCGCAATACAGGCTGCCACCGAACATGGTGCTCTTGTGATTGACGTTGGGCTCCAGCGGCAAGTGCAGGCGCAGTTGCTGGTCGTGCCAGTCGAGCACTTTGAGGCCCATGTCCCGGGTGAGGGGGATGTCGCGATAGAGGATTGATTCCAGGTGACGACTGTCGCGGTTCATTCGTGGGCCCTTTGTTTGAAGAGGGTGATTTTACGGTAGCTCAATCGAGGTCGTCGGTATGGCTGCTGGCGCCACCGTCGGCGAAGTTCAGGCCATGTTTGCGCAGTTTGTCATGCAAGGTTTTACGCGGAATGCCGAGCGCTTCGGCGAGGCTGCGCACGGAACTGTGGGAGCGTGCCAGTTCGGCGGCAATCAGGCTCTTCTCGAAGTTCTCGACTTGCTCGCTCAAACCGCCGCTGACCACTTCAACTGGGGTGCTGACACCGCCATCCGGCGCGCTGTTGTCCAGGGCCAGTTCCAGGCCCAGGGCAAAGCGTTCGGCGGCATTCTGCAGTTCCCGCACGTTGCCTGGCCAAGTGTGGCGCAGCAGTAGCGCCCGTTGCCCCGGTTGCAATTCGTGGGGCGGCAAGCCGTGGCGGGCACTGGCTTCATCGGCGAAATGCTGGAACAGCACCAGCGCATCTTCGCCCCGCTCACGCAACGGCGGAATGCGCAACGGCGCGACGTTCAGCCGGTAATACAGGTCGGCACGGAAGCGCCCCTGGTCGGCGGATTGCCGCAGGTCTTCCTTGGTCGCGGCGATGATGCGGATGTCCAGCGGGATCAGTTGGTTGCCGCCCAGGCGCTCGACGACCCGCTCTTGCAGCAAGCGCAGCAATTTCACCTGCACGTCCAGGCTCATGCTTTCGATTTCATCAAGGAACAACGTGCCGCCATTGGCGAATTCGAACTTGCCGATTCGGCGCTTCTGCGCGCCGGTAAATGCACCGGGTTCGTGACCGAACAGCTCGCTTTCCACTACCGACTCCGCCAGGGCTCCGGCGTTGATTGCCACGAACGGGCCGTTACGCCGACTCGACAAATCGTGCAGCGCCCGGGCCACGACTTCTTTGCCCGCACCGGTCTCACCGAGGATCAGCACGTCGGCCTTGGTCGCCGCCAGTGCCCCGATCTGCTCGCGCAGGCGCAGCATCGGCGCCGATTGCCCGACCAGTCGGGCGCTCAGTTCGTTGCGATCGCTCAGGGCTAGGCGCAGGCTGCGGTTGTCCAGCACCAGGCGGCGCAGGGCCAGGGCACGGCGCACGCTGTCGAGCAGGGCGTCGCTGGCGAAAGGTTTTTCCAGAAAGTCATAAGCCCCGGCGCGCATGGCCTGTACGGCCAGCGGCACATCGCCGTGGCCGGTGATCAGCAGTACGGGCAGCTCCGGGTCCAGGGCGTGGAGTTCGGTCAGCAGTTCGATACCGTCCATGCCGGGCATTCGGATGTCGCTGACCACCACGCCCGGCCAATCGCGTTCCAGTTGCCCGGCCAGGCCATTGGCTTCAGCGAGTGGCAGGATCTTCAGGCCGGCCAGGTCCAGGGTCTGGCTCAGGGCCTGGCGCAGGTGGGGATCGTCGTCGATCAACACGACCTGGATGCGGTTGTCGATGGTCATGCACTTCGGTCCTCGGACGGTTGCAGGCTCACGCCCGGTGCGCCTGCGCGCAACTTCAGGGTAATCAGGGCGCCCCCTTCCTTGTGGTTGGAGAACGACAGTTCACCACCGAAGGCGCGCATCAGTGTGTCGCAGATCGCCAACCCCAGGCCAAGCCCCTGAGTGCGGGTCTTGGTGGTGTAGAAGGGCTCGCCGGCACGACCCAGCGCTTCCAGGCAGAACCCGGGGCCGTTGTCGCGAATGTACAGATTGACGCCGTCGGCGGTGGATTGGGCACTCAACCAGAGTTTACGCGGCGGGCCTTTTTCCGTCAGCGCATCGAGGGCATTGGCCAGCAGATTGCCGAGAACCTGGCGCAGACGGGTTTCCCCGGCTTCGACCCACAGGGTGGCGGCCGGCAGGTCGCGGATCAGCTCGACTTCCATGCTGCGCCGACGCTTGGCCAGTAACGCCAGGGCATCGTCCAGCGCCGGTTGCAGGGCCACGCTTTCCGGGGCGTGGCGATCACGCCGGGCGAAGGCGCGCAGGTGAGCGATGATCGAGGCCATGCGCCCGGTCAGTTCGCTGATCAGCTTGAGGTTGCCGCGAGCGTCCTCGGTGCGCTGGTGATCGAGCAGCACTTCGGCGTTTTCCGCGTAGCTGCGGATGGCCGCCAGCGGTTGGTTGAGTTCGTGGCTGATGCTCGCCGACATCGTCCCCAGCGCCGAGAGCTTGCCGGCCTGTACCAGGTCGTCCTGAGCGCGCACCAATTCCTGCTGGGCGTGTTCGCGCTCCAGCACTTCCTGTTTCAGTCGACGGTTGAGGCCCTCGAGGTCGCTGGTCCGTTCGGCGACCCGGCCTTCCAGTTCCTGGCGGGCCTTGGCTTCGAAGGCAATCCGGTCAAGGTAATGGCGTCGGCGTTGCATCATCAGGCCGAGCAGCAGCATCAATACCAGCAGCGTTGCGCCGCCGATGGCCACGACCGTGCGCACGGGGCGGTCGATCAGGGTGCGCGGAGCAAGGATACTGACGCTCCAGCCGGTTTCTTCGATCTGCCGGGTTTGGGTCAGCCAGGCATTGGGGTCAAGACTCAACGGCTTTGGATCGCGGGTTGGATAGGGTTGAATCGCGGCGACTGCCTTGTTCTCTTCATCGCTCAATGGACGGGTCGAGCGGAAACGCCACTCTGGCCGCGACGTGAGGATGACCACACCGTTATGGTCGGTGACCAATAGTTGTTCCGGGGTTTTGCCCCAGAGGCTTTCGGTGTGATCGAGATCGACCTTGACCACCAATACACCGATGATTTTTTCGCGATCACGTACCGCTGCGGCAAAGAAGTAGCCGCGCTTGGCCGAGGTGGTACCCAGGCCGAAGAAACGCCCCAGGCGCCCGGCCATGGCTTCACTGAAATAAGGGCGGAAGGCGAAATTACGGCCGACGAAACTGTCGTGTTTGTCCCAGTTGGAGGCGGCCAATGTCTTGCCTGTGGCGTCCATCAGGTACATGACTTCGGCGCCGGTCTGGGCACAGATGTTCTTCAACAGACGATTGGCATTGCCTTGCACCACGCCCTCGTCGGGGGTGGCCAATGTCGCGCGCAGGGCGGGCAGCTCACCGAGAATCTGCGGCAACACTTCATAACGGTGCAGGGTGCCCAGCAGGTTGGCGACGTAGAGATCGAGGGTCTGGCGGTTCTGCCCGGCCAGTTCACTGCGGTAGTAACGCTCGGCCAGATGCTGCAGCGGCCACAGCAAGGGCGCCAGACACAGCGCAAGCAGGGCCAGGCTGCGCCAGCGGGGTCTGCGGGGGAGGGTCGTATTCATGAGCAGCGAGCGCCTGTGGGTACAGACGCATTATGCCTAGGCTTACGGGCGCAGTCTGCGCGCCCTGGATCAAGTGCACGCTGGCGGTGAAAATTCAGACAGCAACTCAGGAAAAGACTTCAGCGTCCTTGAAGAACGCGGCGGATTGATCCTTGGCCGACAGTTGCGGTGCTTCGTCCAACTGCCAGTCGATGTCCAGGTCCGGGTCGTCCCAGCGAATGCTGCGCTCGGCTGACGGGGTGTAGTAGTCGGTGGTTTTGTAGAGAAATTCGGCGAACTCGCTCAGTACCACGAAACCATGGGCAAAACCCTCCGGTACCCAGAGTTGACGATGGTTGTCGGCAGACAGGCGCACCGCGACCCATTTGCCGAAATGCGGCGAGCTGCGGCGAATGTCCACTGCCACGTCGAGGACTTCACCAGCGGTGACGCGGACCAGTTTGCCCTGAGTGTTTTCCAGCTGATAGTGCAAGCCGCGCAGTACGCCTTTTTGCGAGCGGGAATGGTTGTCCTGAACAAATTGGGTGTTCAGCCCGGTTGCTTCTTCGAAAGCCTTGGCGTTGAAGCTTTCATAGAAGAAGCCGCGCTCATCACCAAATACCTTGGGTTCGATGATCAGAACACCGGGCAGGTCGGTGGTGACTACATTCATGGTGTTTCTCCAGCAATAGGCGTTGATGGCCGACATTCTTACGCAAAGTGGCGGTGGGTGCGAGTAGTGCAGTGAAGAGAGTTGTTCGGGCATTTGATCCGCGCCAACCAGGGAGGGGGTTGCGTATCGCCCCCGGCAGTGGCGATATAAGCGCCTAATAAAATTTCAGGGGTCATTGTATGCCGCTCGCCACGTTGATTCACCGCACCAGTCTGCCCAGCCCGCAGGTGTCTGTGGCGCAAGCGCTAGAACTGTTGGAAGAACATTACGGGCTGAGCGGACGGTTGCAGGCCCTGGGCAGCCAGCAGGATCTCAACTACCGGGTCGACAGCGATCAGGGACGTTTCGTCCTGAAAATCTGCCGTGGCGATTACTCGGTGCTGGAGCTGCAAGCCCAACACGCCGGTCTCAAGCATCTGGCTGAACACGCCGCCGTGCCGGTGCCGCGAGTGATCCCGGCGATAAACGGCGCAGATTTGCTCTCTCTCGATGTCGGCGGTCAAGCGGTGCATGTACGTCTGCTCGATTACATCGACGGCCAATCCCTCACGCACCTCGATCATCTGAGCCAGACAGTGGTCGCCGGTTTCGGCCGGCTCTGCGGCGAGATGGACTTGGCACTGGCCGATTTCGACCATCCTGGCCTTGAGCGCACCCTTCAATGGGATGCCCGCCACGCCAATGCGTTGATCGCGCATTTGTTGCCGGTGATCAAGGATGACCAGCAACGCAAGCGGATTGCTGATGCGGCCGAACAGGCTGAGCGCCATTTGCAGCCCTTGGTGGATAAGCTGCCGGTGCAGGCGATTCACATGGACATCACCGACGACAACGTGGTCTGGCAGCGGGATTCGCAGCGCCAATGGCAGTTGCAGGGCGTGATCGATTTCGGCGACCTGGTCCGTACCTGGCGGATCACCGACCTGTCGGTGACCTGTGCCGCGCTGCTGCACCATGCCGATGGCGATCCGTTCTACATTTTGCCGGCGGTTCGGGCTTATCACGCGGTCAATCCGTTGCAACATGAAGAATTGCTGGCGCTCTGGCCGCTGATCGTTGCCCGCTCGGCGGTGTTGGTGCTCAGTGGCGAACAGCAGGTCAGCATCGATCCGGGCAATGACTACAGTCGCGACAACCTGACCCACGAGCGGGAGATTTTCCGCGTTGCCACATCGGTGCCGTTGGCGTTGATGGAGGCAGCGATTCTGGCCGCGGTCGGTCAAGGCCTGCCGGGTATCGCCAGCGAAGGTTTTGCGCCCTTGTTGCCGAGTCTGGTGGGGCGTGAGTTTGCCTTGATCGATCTGGGCGTGCTCAGCCCGCACTTCGAAGCGGGTAACTGGGAGCAGGAGGGGATCGACCAGCGTCTGTTGACCGAAGCTGCTGCGGCTCATGGTCTGGCGGCCAGTCGTTATGGGCAATATCGTCTGTCTCGCACCCAACCGGACAGCGCCACTGAACCGGCCACTTGCCCTCTGCACGTCGAGTTGCGAGTGCCCTACGGCACGGCGGTCGAATCGCCGTTTGCCGGAGTGGTTCATCAGCCGGCGGCGGGTGTACTGCAACTGGATGGCCCACAACTGAGTGTGCGGTTATGGGGGGTGACGCCGTCGCTGCACGCGGGCGCGGCGCTGGTCAAAGGCCAGGTGCTGGGCGAGGTCAGCGGGCCGTTGATCGTGCAGTTGTGTCGAAGCGCTCAGCTCGACGCGCCGTTGTTTTGCACACCTTCACGCGCCGCCGCCTGGCAGGCGTTGTGCCCGTCGCCAGCTGCGTTGCTGGGCCTGGCCTGCGATGCAGAAGAAGAACTCGACCCGCAGACGTTGCTGGCCCGCCGCGATGCCAGTTTTGCCCGATCCCAGAAGCATTATTACGTCGACCCGCCGCGCATCGAGCGTGGCTGGCGCAATCACCTGATCGACATGCAGGGCCGCTCCTACCTCGACATGCTCAACAACGTCGCGGTACTGGGGCATGGCCATCCACGCATGGCCGCCGTCGCCGGCCGTCAATGGTCGTTGCTCAATACCAACTCGCGTTTTCACTACGCAGCGATTGCCGAATTTTCCGAGCGTTTGCTGAAGCTGGCACCGGACAACATGGACCGGGTATTTCTGGTCAACAGCGGCACCGAGGCCAATGACCTGGCGATTCGGCTGGCCTGGGCTTATAGCGGCGGTCGCGACATGCTCAGTGTGCTGGAGGCGTACCACGGCTGGTCGGTGGCGGCGGATGCCGTCTCGACTTCGATTGCCGACAACCCCAAGGCCTTGAGCAGCCGTCCCGATTGGGTGCATCCGGTGACCGCGCCGAATACCTATCGCGGCGAATTCCGTGGTCCGGACAGTGCGCCGGACTACGTGCGCAGCGTCGAACACAACCTGGCGAAAATCGCCGGGCAGAAACGCCAGCTCGCCGGTTTTATCTGCGAGCCTGTGTACGGCAATGCCGGCGGTATCTCGCTGCCACCGGGCTATTTGAAGCAAGTCTATGCATTGGTGCGGGCGCAGGGCGGGGTGTGCATCGCCGATGAGGTGCAGGTCGGTTACGGCCGCATGGGCAAATTCTTCTGGGGCTTCGAAGAGCAGGGCGTGGTGCCGGACATCATCACCATGGCCAAAGGCATGGGTAACGGCCAGCCGTTGGGTGCGGTCATCACCCGCCGGGAAATCGCTGAAGCGCTGGAGGCCGAGGGTTACTTCTTCTCGTCGGCCGGTGGCAGCCCGGTCAGTTGCCGGATCGGCATGGCGGTGCTGGATGTGATGGAAGAAGAAAAACTCTGGGAAAATGCCCAGGTTGTGGGCGGGTACTTCAAGGAACGTCTTGAAGCCTTGATCGACCGGCATCCGTTGGTGGGGGCGGTACATGGTTCCGGCTTCTATCTGGGTGTGGAGTTGATCCGTAATCGCGAAACCCTTGAACCGGCGACCGAAGAAACCACGGCGTTGTGCGATCGCCTTCGTGAGTTGGGGATTTTCATGCAGCCGACGGGTGATCACCTGAATATCCTCAAGATCAAACCGCCGATGGTCACGTCGCGGCAGAGCGTGGATTTCTTTGTGGACATGCTGTCGAAGGTGCTGGGCGAAGGTTTGTAGGCAGCTCGTAGAGGTTGAGAATGTCGATTGTTATCGGGAATTTTTGATGTTATTTCAAAGCTGTGAGTATTTATAGCTTTTAAAGTCGATTTTTATCGGCTATAAAGTCGCCACTGCCCACGGTGTGGACAAACCACGCCCGGTGATTCCCGTTTCTGTCATCGGTCGATGCCACACTGACCCTCAAGCACTTGCCCAGGAGATGATTCATGAGCCGTATCGTTACCATCGCCGCTACCCAGATGGCTTGTTCCTGGGACCTTGAAGCCAACATCGAGACCGCTGAAAAGCTGGTCCGTGAGGCCGCGGCGAAAGGCGCGCAAATCATCCTGATCCAGGAGCTGTTCGAGGCTCCGTACTTCTGCCAGAAGCCGAACCCGGACTACCTGCAACTGGCCACGACGGTCGAAGACAACGTTGCCATCAAGCACTTCCAGAAAGTCGCCAAAGAACTGCAAGTGGTGCTGCCGATCAGCTTCTATGAACTGGCTGGCCGCGCACGTTTCAACAGCATCGCGATCATCGATGCCGACGGCAGCAACCTCGGGATTTATCGTAAAAGCCACATCCCGGATGGCCCTGGCTACCACGAAAAGTACTACTTCAACCCGGGCGATACCGGTTTCAAAGTCTGGAATACCCGTTACGCGAAAATCGGCGTGGGCATCTGCTGGGATCAGTGGTTCCCCGAGTGCGCCCGCAGCATGGCGCTGCAAGGCGCGGAAATTCTGTTCTACCCGACCGCCATCGGCAGTGAGCCGCACGACAAGACCATTTCGTCCCGCGACCACTGGCAGCGTGTGCAACAGGGCCATGCCGGCGCCAACCTGATGCCCGTGATCGCCAGCAACCGCATCGGTAACGAAGAGCAGGACGGCTACGACATTACCTTCTACGGCTCGTCGTTCATCGCCAACCAGTTTGGCGAGAAAGTCCAAGAGCTGAACGAAACCGAAGAAGGCATTCTGGTTCACAGCTTCGACCTCGATGAGCTGGAGCACATTCGCAGCGCCTGGGGTTCGTTCCGTGACCGTCGTCCGAACCTGTACGGCGCGATCAAAACCCTCGACGGTATTCTGGAGTCCTGAAGCCATGACCACTTTGAACAGCACCCCTCGCGCCGACGGCTTTTACATGCCCGCCGAATGGGCGCCACAGACCCAGACCTGGATGGTCTGGCCCGAACGCCCGGATAACTGGCGCCTGGGTGGCAAACCGGCGCAAGCGGCGCACGTTGCGGTGGCCAAAGCCATCGCGCGTTTCGAGCCAGTGACCGTGGCGGTATCCGCTGGCCAGTATGAAAATGCCCGTGCCCGTCTGGACGTGCCGAATATTCGTGTAGTGGAAATGTCCAGCGATGACGCCTGGGTCCGGGATACCGGCCCGACGTTTGTCATCAACAACCGCGGCGAAGTCCGGGGTGTGGACTGGGACTTCAATGCCTGGGGCGGTTTCGACGGTGGTTTGTATTCGCCGTGGAACCGCGATTCGCAGGTGGCGGGCAAGATCCTCGAAATCGAGCGCAGCCCGCGCTACCGCACCGAGGGCTTCGTGCTCGAAGGCGGTTCGATTCATGTCGACGGCGAAGGCACCCTGATCACCACCGAGGAATGCCTGCTCAACCGCAATCGCAACCCACACATGGACCGTGCGCAAATCGAAGCGGTGCTCAGCGCGAATCTGGCTGTGGATAAGATCATCTGGCTGCCGGATGGCTTGTTCAACGACGAAACCGACGGTCATGTGGATAACTTCTGCTGCTACGTGCGTCCGGGTGAAGTGCTGCTGGCCTGGACCGACGACCCGCAGGACCCGAATTATCCGCGCTGCCAGGCGGCCATGAACGTGCTGCAAAACAGCACCGATGCCAAGGGTCGCCCGTTCACGGTGCACAAAATGCCGATTCCGGGGCCGCTGTATGCGACCGAAGAAGAGTGTGCAGGTGTCGATCCGGTGGACGGCACTCAGGAGCGCAATCCGACCGTTCGTCTGGCTGGTTCCTATGTGAATTTCCTGATCGTCAACGGCGGCATCATCGCGCCGAGCTTCGATGACCCGCTGGACGGCCCGGCCAAAGAGATATTGCAGAGCTTGTTCCCGCAACACGAAGTGGTCATGGTGCCGGGTCGCGAACTGTTACTGGGGGGCGGTAACATTCATTGCCTTACCCAACAACAGCCCGCGCCGCACAAGGAGTGAGTGAGGTCGTAACAGCTTGGGTCGTTTGAAAAAACGATTAAGCAACGATTTAGCCTCGTCGCTTCACAGGAAGCCCGCAGCCCGTCAGGACTGCGGGCTTTTTTGTATCCACTTATCGACACTTCGAAAACATTGGCACAGCTCTTGTATCTTCGATGGCGCAACACGGGGAGGGAGAGAACTTCGATGTTCTGTCATAAACCTTGGATAAGTTAGCCGCTCACAAACCAGGAGAGAGCGCTGAGATGAACGCCGAAATGAATGTCGTGAGCGAGCGGGCACTGCATCCCCTGGCAGTTAACAGCGAATCGCTCCAGGTCCTGGCGCAATGGTTAAAGTCCAATGGAACGCGTCAGATCAGAGAACCTGATCCGCGCCGGATGATGATCGAGCGCTACCCCGCTGGTTTATTCAGCGAGGCGGAACTGGAAGCATTGTGGGATGTGATGGAAGGATAAGAAGAAAAACAACGGATTGATAAAAGCGCTGCCGGGAAGGCGGCGCTTTTTTATGCCCGTCGCAAAAGTGCGCGCCTGCAAGATGAGGGTCATTCGACCGATTCTTGAAACAGACTGAAATCGATTCCGGCGTTTTTCCAAAACGATCTGAGTATTAGTCTGCCGGCATTGAGTTTTCCTACTTTGTTGCCGGAGTCTTCCCATGACCCTTCACTACATTTACGACCCATTGTGCGGTTGGTGCTACGGCGCCAAACCATTGGTGCAGGCCGCCCAAGCCGTGTTGCCCGTAATCGCCCACGGTGGCGGCATGATGAGCGGTACCAATCGCCAGAGCGTTTCGCCACAACTGCGCAATTACGTCATGCCCCACGACCGACGTATCGCCGAGTACACCGGCCAACCGTTTGGCGAGGCATATTTTGAGGGCTTGCTGCGTGATGAAACGGCGGTGTTCGATTCCACGCCACCGATTGCCGCCGTGCTGGCAGCCGAGCAGATCGCCGGGCGCGGACTGGAGTTGCTGGGGTGTTTGCAGACGGCTCATTACGTGGAAGGTCGACGCATCGCTGACGAGGCTGTTTTGCTTGAACTCGCCGCTCAGACAGGTCTTGAACCCGAGGCTTTCCAGCAGGCATTTAGTGCAGCCGATACCGATCGCCATATCAAGGACAGCCGCGCACTCTTGGCCCGTGTCGGCGGTCAGGGCTTCCCGACCTTTGCACTGGAACAGGATGGCCGGTTCACCCTGGTCGATATCGGCCCTTGGCTCGGCAAGCCGCAAGCCTTCGCCCAATGGTTGAACCAGTCGGTTGCGGCAAAAGACTCTTCATCTGCGTTTCAAGCCTGTGGCCTCGACGGCTGCGCCCATTGAATTCATCTGGAGTCACCATGGATAACCTGAGCCTGATCAAAAGCACCTACGAAGGCGCCAATTCCCAGGAGAATGCGCGCAACACCGCAGAGGCCCTGGCCGATGATGCCCGTTGGACTGAAGCGGCGGGTTTCCCCTACGCCGGCACCTACATCGGTTTCGACGCTATCGTCGAAAATGTCTTCAAGCGCCTGGCCACCGAGTGGGAAGATTTTCAGTTCAAGGTCGAAAACTATGTCGCTCAGGGCGACAAGGTATTTGCCTACGGTAATTACAGCGGCATCTACAAAGCCACCGGCCGCGCGATGAATGTCCGGGTCGCGCATTTGTGGACTCTGGCCGACGGCAAAGTCACCCATTTCGAGCAATTCGTCGACAGCCATACCGTGCAGTTGGCTATCGCTGACAAGTGATTTCTTAGACGATTTTCGCCTATTTACAGACGATTCACGAAATTGACACATCATTAAGGGCGCAGATAGGATGCGCCCCAACGCCTGTGGCTAACCGCCATGACCGCACAAAACAATAAAAGGCCCGCCGCGAATTTTCGTGGGCGGGCCTTTTTGTTTTCGCGGTGAAAAAAGAGTGCGATAGCGCCGTTTCAGCTGTTCGGCACAGAGCGTATCAACCCGTAATAAGGAAAATAACATGTTGAACAAGCGAATCAGCCTGATCGCACTGGGGATGTTGAGCGCCACGCAGGCCATGGCTAACGACCAGGCCGAATCCAAGGGTTTTATTGAAGACAGCAGCCTGAAAGTGTTGCTGCGCAACGCCTATATCAATCGTGACTATAAAGACGGCAACCCGGATAAAGCCGAGTGGGGCCAAGCGGCCATCGGTACTTACTCGTCCGGTTTCACCCAAGGCACCGTCGGTGTGGGTGTGGATGCCTTCGGTCTGTACGCACTGCGTCTGGACGGCGGCAAAGGCCGCAGCGGCGCCGGTGGTATCGACTTCTTCAAGCAGGGCGACAGCGGCAACGCGGCCGATGACCTGTCCAGGTTCGGTGGCGCGGTCAAATTCCGTATCTCCAACACCGTCCTGACCTACGGTGACCAGATGCCGGCCCTGCCGGTGCTGAACTACGACAACTCCCGCCTGCTGCCGGAAAGCTATACCGGCACCTTGATCACCTCCAAAGAGATCAAAGGCCTGGAGCTGAACGCCGGCCGCTTCACTGCCGAATCGCGTAAAAGTGCTGAAGGCCGTGACAGTGGTGGCTTGAAGTCGATCAACGTATTGGGCGGTAGCTACCAGTTCACCGAACAGTTCAAGGCAGCGCTGTACGCTTCCGACGTTGAAGATGTGCTGAAGAAACAATACGTGAACGCCAACTACGTGTTCCCGATCGCCAAGGATCAGTCCCTGACCCTGGACTTCAACGGCTACCGCACCAAGCTGGACAATTCCTACGTCCGCGAAAACGGTGTCACCGGCGACGACAATAAAATCTGGAGCCTGGCGGCCACCTTCGCCACCGGCCCGCACTCGTTCACCCTCGCCCACCAGCGCAGCACCGGCGACAGCAACCTGGGTTATGCCTACGGTGGTTATCAGCGCGGCCAAAACCGTGTCGGCGATGGCGGCAATACCATTTACCTGGCGAACTCCTACTGGTCCGACTTCAACGCCGAAGACGAACGCAGCTGGCAGCTGGGTTACGGTCTGGATTTCAGCGCCTTCGGCGTTCCGGGCCTGAGCTACAACGTGGCCTACGTGCGCGGTGACAACATCACCACCTCCACCAGTGAAGGTGGCACCGAGCGCGAAATCTTCAACCAGTTCAAATACGTCGTGCAAAGTGGCCCGGCCAAAGACCTGAGCGTGAAGGTGCGCAGCTCGATTCTGCGTGTATCGCAGAAATCCAGCGAGTACAACGTCAGCGGCAACGAACTGCGCGTATTCGTGGATTACCCGATCAACATCTTCTGATGATCGGCTGAGTTGTTCAGACTCGATAAAAACCCTGACTGGTTCGGGGTTTTTTTGCCTCATAACCGTATAAAAACACCGAAAACGGCTGTTTTCGATCGTAAAAAGTCGAATTGAAGCAACTTCATCCTGCGTTTCAAGCAACGCTTGATATGCCTGAAATTCTTTCTCATGGGCCGTCAATCCGGCACCTACTAGATTAGGCCGCTTAATGCAGCGGAGACCTAGTAATGATCGTGTTGAACAGAGAAGTTGGCGAATCGCTACGGCGCGACAAGTATGTCAACGTCCAGGGAGCCGACTTCAATCTCTTCGGTCATTTTTCCGACTTCGTCAGACTGACCAAAAGTTGGGAAAACATGGAGCCGGACAGTTATTACGGCCAGGCCGATGCGGGCATGCGTTTTCGTCGCTACAGCGATTTTGAATACAACCCGGTTACCCGTGACTTGAAGCAATTGGAACACCGCGCCTACGTGCAATCGAAGGCCAACAACAGCTATGTCGGTGGACTGGAGCGGCACTTCCAGGACTTCTCCAATGAAGTCATCAATTCGCCGGTGATGCGCAGCCTCATCGATGCGGATTTCGAGGTGTACAAACACGTATTGCCGCCGGAGTTGCACGATGAAATCTGGCAATGCCAGATCCATCAGATCCGCATCGAGATCAAGCCGGGCAAGCAACTGGAAATTACCCCGGAAGGCATTCACTGCGACGGTTATCCGTTCAGCGGTGTGCATTTCTGGGGCCGCAACAACGTGGACGGAGCGGAGAGCCGTTTGTATTCGGCCCAAGAGGAACAGTTGGCGGCAACGACCTATCTGGAAATCCTCGACACCACGTACTTCCTCGATCGCGACATGCGTCACTACGTGACCCCGGCACGCAACATCCATGCTCACGAAATGGCCTATCGGCAGATCCTGGCCATTTCCTTCTCGCGGCCCGGGACCGCTTTCGACATTGTTCGCTGAACAGTTCGACCCCAGGATGAACATCGCCGAGTGCCCTGCGCCGGTGATGCTGCTGCGTGCGACGGCCAAGGATGCTCAACGTCTGGAGCGCTTCTTCCGGCAATTCGAAGAAGTTTCGTTTTGTGAATGGCAGGACGCCAAATGCCTGAGCGGTGTACTGGTGCAGAAAACCACCACTGCGTTCCTCGCGCTCGATGTCTGCGGCGAAGTGGTTGGCGCGGTGTTGGGCGGCATGCTCGGCAGCCGTGGCACCATCAATCATTTGGCGGTGAGCCCGTCGTATCGCAGCCAGGGTGTCGGTCAGCGCCTGGTGGAAGCGGCTTCGGCGGACATGAAACGGGTGGGTGTGCTGCGGATGTTCCTGTTTGTCGACGATGCTAACCTTGCCGGCAAACGTTTTTGGAGTGCCCAGGGCTTTTGTGAGCCGCGCGGCGAAACGACCTTTGAGAGGGACCTATGAATGAGACGTCCAGCAGCCAGCCGCTGATGGTCGAGCCCCAGCCCTCGCGCACGTTCGCTGAAGCCAGCCCGGTTGTTGCGGGCTACTTCACGGTGTCGTTCGTATTCGGTTTGATGGCCGTCAATGCCGGGTTGCCCGTATGGCTGCCGGTCGCGATGTGCCTGTTCGTCTACGCCGGCGCCTCGCAGTTCGCCGCCCTGGCGCTGATCTCCAGTGGTGCGTCGCTGACCACCATCATCCTCACCACGTTTCTGATCAATGCGCGGCACATGCTGATGTCGGTCTACATGGCCAAGGCCCTGCAGGCGATGGGACTCAGTCGTCTGGAGCGTTGGTGTTACGCGGGCGGGCTCACCGATGAATCGTTCGCCTTCCACAGCGTCAAGCTGGGCAAGGGCTCGCCGGTCAATGTGCGTTACCTGATCGGCTTCAATCTGTATTGCCACACGTCGTGGGTGCTCGGTGGTTTGCTGGGGGCGATCTGCGCGCAGTATGCGGCGCACCTGATCAAATACCAGCTCGACTATGCGCTGACCGCGATGATGCTCTACGTGCTGGTATCGCTGTGCAACACTCGCAACAAACTGATCGCTGCACTGGCCGCGGTCGCCTGCATGGGTGCCCTGAGCCTGATCGGCAACTCACCTTTCAACGTGTTCATCGCCACATTCGTGGGCTGCGGGGTGGGTGTATGCCTGACCAAACGTTCCTGATCCTGGTCGTTGCGCTGATGATGGCCGTGACGTTTCTGCCGCGCGCATTGCCGCTGCAGGTCAACACCGACCATTGGCCACCCCTGGTCGCCCGGGCGCTGGAATACCTGCCGGTGGCGATCGTCGCTGCCATCAGCCTTACGCCCCTGTTGATCAAGGATCAGCATGTACAGCTCGATCGCCCGGAATTTTATGCAGCCATTCCGACGTTGTTATGTGCGTATTTCAGCAAAAACCTCTTTCTCTCCGTTGCGGTGGGAACGGTTGCGTACATTGCGCTCGGCTCGTTCATGTAGCGGCAGGTCGATCACGGAATTCAAGGCCTGGCCCGATAGCTCGGGGTTATTGACCGCCAGCCGCACTTCGAGCGAATCCTCGAAATCCGGGAAAATGGTCAGGCCATTGCGCAGGGCAGCTTCACGGGAAACCATGCCCAGGCCGTCCATTTGTGTGATCAACGACAGCGTCAGGGTTTCGCTGCAGGAATAGATCATCCGCTTGCCTGAGTCGTAGTTGCCAAGGCCGGCGTCGAGAAAGCGCAAGAAGCTGTGGGAATACGGACAATCGTCGGCCGGACGAACCTGAAGCTTATTGCCGAGCAGCACCAGCGGGTCGTTTTCCTGACCGCAATGAGCACCGACCACCTGTACCTGCACATCAGGCAGGGCAATGCTGGGCAACCCCGGCTGTTGCGGCCCGATCAGCACCGCCAGGTCGAAGTCCTCATTCTTCAATTTGCTGAGGTTTTCCATCGACTCGGCATAGCTGAATTCCAGTTGATAGTCGGGAAACACCTCGATGAGGCGCCCGATCATTCGCCGGTTGAAGTCAGCCGAGAGGGTGGTGTTAAGCGCGACCTTGAGCGTGCGCTGCCCGGGAACCTTGAGCGCGGCGACTTTCTCTTCCATTTGCCGCGTGGCGACCAAGACTTTGTCCATGTAGGGCGTGAGCTCCGTGCCCTGGGTTGTCAGGGTCAGCCCCTTGTTGGAGCGACGAAACAACCGAAAACCGAACTGCTCTTCGACCTTGTTCAACTGCGCGGCCAATGCTTGCACGGTCAAACAGGAATGCTCAGCCGCCGCCGACAATGAGCCGGTCTGCACGATGCGCATGAGGTTGCGTAAGGTTCTGCTATCCATTTGGGTAATGCCCTCTAAAGTGGGCTGGCTATTGTTGTGGACCTTGCCGCCTGGTGGGTGTCGGTCGCGTGCTGGCTATGATCCTGCACCAGAGCATGCTTGTCCCGAGTTTAGTAGCGAAATGATTCTGCGTCCGATGGCTGGAGGCTGACACAGGATCGGGGTTTTTGGTGGGGGGCAGGTGATCGGGGTCAAAAAAGTGGCTCGAATCGGGCGGTTATCGGGTGTTTGTTTATCAACGACCCGCCCTTTTTCAAGACAAAAAAAAGCAGCCTGATCAGGCTGCTTTCATGAATGGGTGCTTGATATTGTGCTCCCTCAAGCAGGGGAGAAGAGGTCTCACCAAGCGTTGATTTCCAAGTCATCAACGGGGTTCCTCCGCCGACTATTGCCACTTGGAGGCAGTCGGTTTCGCGCTCTCGATTAAATTCTCTGCCTCTATCATGGGGGTGTCAACGTGAGTTTATGACCGTGCGTCGGCGTCTTTTTCGGGGGCCGAAGAAAGGCGAAATGCATTTTTCGGGACGGGGAACAGCCGATACGTTTACGAATAAAAAATATATTTTTGTTCGTATCTGTACTAGTCTGAGATCAAGACATCGAACATACAAGGAGGCCATCCCCATGCCTGCCTCATCCACTGCATTAAGCCCACAGCAACAACTCGAGACCCCCGAAGCCGGTCGAGTCGCGCTCAAGTTCTTCTTCAACCTCATGGAACGCTGGGGCTGCACCGCCGAGCAACAACGCACGCTCCTGGGCAAAGTCGGCAATACGACTTTCTACAAATACAAACACCTGCCGCCCAACGTGCGTCTGCCCCACGACACCCTGGAGCGCATCTCGTATTTGATGGGCATCCACAAAGCGTTGAGCATCATCTTCAGCAACAGTCGCGAGCGTGCCTACACATGGGTCAGCAGTCCCAACACCGCTGCGCCGTTCAATGGCCAGTCGGCATTGAGCTACATGCTGGCCGGTCGCGTGGTCGACATCGCTGATGTGCGCCGCTACCTCGACGGAGTGCGCGGTTGATGGCGCCGGAGCTGGCCGATCCGCAGTGGCCGCGGGCCTATCGGATCGTCAACAGCTGCTTCCCGCCGATCTCGTTGTTCGAAGACGTACTCGACCCCGAAGACCTGCCCACCGCCTATGCGCTGGAAGCCCTGACCAATGATCGGCTGATGGAAGAAGCCGGCGTGCTCGCCCGCGTACGCCCCGAAGACCGCATCTCCGGCCCCGGCTCCACACCGGTAATGGCTGCTTTCACCCACATCGGCAAAACCAGCCGCTTCACCGACGGCACCTTCGGCGTCTACTACGCCGCCAGCAGCCAGGCCGCCGCCATTGCCGAGACGAGCTATCACCAGGAACGTTTCCTCGCCGCGACCAACGAGCCGGACCTTGAGTTGACCATGCGCACTTACGTCAACCGGGTCGTCAAACCTTTGCACGACATCCGCGCCGACTATCCACACCTGCACGACCCGGATCCCGACGCCTACGGCCCGGCCCAGGCCTTTGCCCGGCAACTGCGCGAAACGTTGTCCTGGGGATTGCTCTACAACAGCGTCCGATTGCCTGGGCATGAATGTGTGGCCGCGTTTCGACCGCCGGCCGTGTCCATTCCCAAGCAGGGGAAGCACATTCGGTATGTATGGAGTGCGAGCAGTCGCAGGATTTCGTTTGTGTTTGAAGTCAGTGAGATGTGAAGCACGGCGAAACGCAAAAAGCCTCGATTGATTCGGGGCTTTTTTATGCGCGATATTTCAGAAAATAGCGATACGTTCCACCTGAACTCATTACGCCATGTCACTAATGATGTTCCCGCCCCCACCTTTATCCCCCCAAACCAACCTCTTACATTGAGCTCCACCCACCTACCCCTCATCCCGAAGGGCAGGTCACTGGAGACTCATCATGCCTTTTGTCAGCGTACGCATTACCCGCGATGGCGTTACCTCAGAGCAGAAAGCTCAGGTGATCGCCGAAATCACTGAAACCCTGGAACGCGTCCTCAACAAACGCCCGGACCTGACCCACATCGTGATCGAGGAAGTCGACACCGATAACTGGGGTTATGCCGGGATGACTACCACCCAGTACCGCAAGCAATTGGCTGAGGCGGAGGGGCAGTCATGACTGCGGCCGTCACCATCGATTTCATTTCCGATGTGGTGTGCCCGTGGTGCGCCTTGGGTGCGACGGCGCTGGAGCAAGCGATCGAGAACGTGGCGGGTGAAGTCTCGGTCGAGCTGACCTTCAAGCCTTTCGAGCTGAACCCCGACATGCCGGCTGAAGGCGAGAACGCGGTTGCGCATTTGATGCGCAAGTACGGGCGCAGCGCCGAGGACGTCGCCGCCGGCAAAGCGATGCAGATCGCTCGGGGCGAGGCCATTGGGTTCAAGTTCGATCTGGAGAAACGCAGCCACTTCCATAACACCTTCGATGCTCACCGGTTGCTGTTGTGGGCGTTGCAGGAAGGGCGGCAGATCGCACTCAAGAAAGCCTTGCTGCGTGCTTATTTCACCGACGGCCAGAACCCGAACGATCGCGAGACGCTGGTTCGACTGGCGGCGCAAGTGGGATTGGATGCGGCGAGTGCGCGTGAGGTGTTGGTGTCCGGAGCGTTTGCCAACGAGGTGCGTGAGCTGGAGGCGTTTTACCGCGAGCGCGGCATCAATTCGGTACCGGCCATGATTCTCAACGGTCGTCACCTGGTGTCCGGTTCGCAATCGGTCGAGTACTACGAACAGATGCTGAGGCAAATGGCGCAGGCGCCAGCCGAAGCTTGATTGATCACTTTTCAAACCATCATTTATCAGTTGAGGTTCATCATGAGCAATTCGAAAAAAGTCATCGTTATCACTGGCGCATCCCAAGGCCTCGGCGCAGGCATGGTCAAGGCTTTCCGTGACCTCGATTACAAGGTTGTCGCCACCTCGCGTTCGATCAAACCGTCCACCGACCCGGACATCCTCACCGTGGCGGGCGACATTGGCGACCCGGCAGTCGCTCAGCAAGTCATTCGTGAAGCGATCACCCGTTTTGGCCGCATCGACACCCTGGTCAACAACGCCGGGATCTTCGTCGCCAAGCCGTTCACTGCTTACACCCCTGAAGACTATGCCGCGGTGCTGTCGGTGAACCTGAATGGTTTCTTCTACATCACTCAGCTTGCGATTGCCGAGATGGAAAAACAGGGTAAAGGCCACGTCGTCAACATCACCACCAGCCTGGTGGACCACGCGATTGACGGTGTGCCATCGGTACTGGCGTCGTTGACCAAGGGTGGCTTGAACGCGGCGACTAAATCCCTGGCCATCGAGTACGCCAAGCGCGGGATTCGGGTGAATGCGGTTAGCCCTGGCATCATCAAGACGCCGATGCATGGTGAGGAAACCCATGAAGCGCTGGGGAGTTTGCACCCGGTTGGGCATATGGGCGAAATCGGCGATATCGCTCAGGCTGTGGTGTATCTGGACAGCGCCAACTTTGTCACCGGGGAAATCCTGCACGTTGATGGTGGGCAGAGTGCGGGTCACTAAGACCTGTTTTTTAAACATCAGAAACAACAAAGCCCTCGCGTTTTTGCGAGGGCTTTGTTTTGTATGGTGCACGCTTTACCAGCACGTGCATCATCCGAAGATCGTCTCTTAGCCAACCCGCCAAGTCTGATAACTCCAGGTACTGAGCGGTACGTCATTGCGCCCGAAAAGTCTAAATCCATCCTGTTGTTTCTACGATGGTTAAGAGTTCATTTGCTGAAGTCGTGCTGCAGCCGGCTCTGGCATGGCCGCCAGGGAACTAAACTAGTTATATCTCTATAGAAGATGTCTCTACAGAGGTAAGGAGGTGTCAAATGGCCATTCGTGATACCTATCAGGAAATTGAACAGACCCTGGGTCTGGTTCCGGAGTGGATCAAGCAGATGCCGGAAGGCGGCGCGATCGGATTCTGGGGCGTAGCCCGGGATTTCTGGCTGGCAGATACCAAGATTCCTAATAAGTACAAGGAGTTGATAGGTCTGGCGGTATCCGGGGCGACCCGTTGCAAGTATTGCGCTCTGTTCCATACCGAAGCCGCGCGCTTGTTTGGCGCGAGCGATGAGGAAATTTCCGAAGCCAGCTTTATGGGCTCGCTGACCATGATGGGCAGCACCTTTATTAACGCCCAGCAGATCGACTACGAGCAGTTCCGGCAGGAAACGCTGAGTATCGTCCGGTATGTCAAAGATCACTCGCAACCCAAAGCCGCATAAGCCGTTGCGAGAACCTGCCCTTCGCCAGCTGACGAAGGATAAGTTGATTGCAATCACCAGCGGTGGTCCCAGGACCACCGCTCGGTGGCAAGCGGCTGTGCTGCGAGCCATCAGCGAACTCATGCAATCCAGCGATACCGCCCGCGAAGAAAACCAGGACCTGCGCATCCCCTTCGCCAAAGCACTCCATGACCTCTATGCGGGACAGAAGTCCGACGCCGAGTTAACGGAAATGGTGTTGCTGATGCTGGAAGTGGAAACCGCCCCTTTTATTGGCAAAGAGCCTCAGCCAGGAACGGTATCTGGGGACAATGACCTCTGAGAAGTGGAAAAGGGACAACTTTATGTTCCCAAATGGAAACCATCGTTTATCCCATGGTTTTGAGCAAAAAAGACCTGCACGATTTGAGCTTGCTGACAGCGTCAACCTATAGTGCAGTGCCGGAGTTGCAAAGGATGCTCCAGGCTGATGATTTTCTTCCCAGGATGGATATTTACCCAATGCTCAAGTTCAATGCTCATCTCGGCTTCCAATTCAATGAATTGCCTTTTCTGCAACGCATCGAAGCAGCCGCCGCAGCTGGTTTTCGGGCGGTGGAGTTCCCATCACCCTATGAGTTCGACGCGAGTCTCTTGGCCGACCATCTGGCTCAATACAGTCTGCCATTGATTCAATTCGCTGCACCGGCTGGCGTTACCAAAGGCATCGCTGCCTTGCAGGGCAAGGAGGAAGAGTTTCGCAACGGATTGCTCCGGGCCGCCAGCTATGCAAAGGCGCTGGCATGTTCGGATGTCCATATTATGTCTGGTGTTACGACGCAGGATGACGCAGGGCGTGTCTTCGGGAGCAACCTGGAGTATGCCGTCAAGTACTTCGAGGATCAGGGTTTGCGGCCGCTTATCGAAGTAATTTGTGCGCAGGAGATGCCGGGCTATTACATGGCTGACTTCAGCAAGGCGCAACAAGTGCTGGAAACCTTCCCGAGTGTCGGGCTGATCCTCGATCTTTACCATGCCCAGCTTCTGACTGGAGACGCAGCAGATATTCTGGCTCGGTTTTACGACAGAACAGTTCATGTGCAAATTGCCGACTGCCCGGGGCGCCACGAGCCGGGAACGGGGAGCATCGACTTTGCAGCCTTGTTCGCGGCACTGGAGCAGCGTGGCTACACAGGATGGATCGGGTGTGAATACCGGCCTTCCGGCTCTACGGTGGCGAGTCTTGACTGGATTAGGCAGTTAAGTGCTTAGCGCTGAAGTGAAATTGTGATGGGGCGGTGTGCAGGTAGATTTGGCGCAGGGGAGGATTAAGACGGTATCTACAAGGGTTGTTTTTCTAGATGCCAGAAACAACAAAGCCCTCGTATTTCTACGAGGGCTTTGTTTTGTATGGTGCGGCACCAGGAGTCGAAAAATAACACAAGTGTATAATTTTTAAGATGATTATTGTTATTGGTGGGGAACTCTATCTCTAAATCTATCCCCAGATACTTGTCTGATCGCTTTCAGCTGTCAAAAATATCCAAAGCAGGATGCGTAGGGGACCACTTTGCGCCAGAATTGCTGTCGTGATTCACATGACCCCTATTTGGGGCCGCGGCGGTCTACTAACGGTTAACTGCAGCAAACGACTCATCTGCCTTTTTCGCGGGGACAGCTAACGGGCATATACAGTCATGGCGAACCTACAAACGCAGCTACGTCTCAGTGGTAGGCCGCGCCATCACACTCAATACCCATTAAATAGCGGCCAAGCTGGCAAGGATCGCGAACAGCCAGATCGATGAAGAAGCCTGCGGCACCGAGCGGAGGCTCGCACTGATAGCTTTGGCGCTCTAGCTCCTCAATAGCGGCGAATTCCCAGTCATAATCTGACGTCTGCCTGTTTCGCGGTTATACAGCATATGGCCGATTCGGCGAACTGTAGGAAGTGGCGCAGGGCAAGCACGCCGCGGCTGCATATACCTGTAGTAAGGAAATCACTCCGCTCATCCTAACCAAACCTCATCAGGCCCCCGGCAAATTAAGGGGGGCGATGAGACTACTGACTACACTCTGAATCATTCGCACGACTTGTAAGCCCTAAATTCGGCGCTACTCTCTCCCTGCTGAAGTAGTTTTAATTTCTTTTGCGAACTCTATACTGAAAACGTCATCGCACACCAAGTGTAATATGTTACGGAAGAAACTAATATTTACTCGGTGCGACACTTTGCAATGATAAAGTCGAACAGTGGTCTGAACGGGGCAAAGTATTCGGCCGATAATGTTGGAACGAAAGTTTTAGCGAACTCAACTTTATCCCCAAAAAATTCAATAATTTCGCCACCACCAGGAGTCGGCCTCAGCCTAAACCATTTTCCCATTTGTTCTTCGCTATAGAAAAGCAACTCAATAGACAAATGGGAGTCCTGGCCACGCCCCCATGGCTTACCTGTTTTGTCCAGAACTTGGCACTTGAGCGCATCAACATTAGGCACAGGAAGGAGCGTGGCGTAATGGTGAGGATAAACGAGTTGCTTTGTTAAACCTAGATGAGGGTCGGTGACTTCGTCACGTGCCTTCTTTAGACCATTCCAGTCATCGAAAGCCTCATCAAAATCAAACAAGGCAAACATTTTCCGCTCAGGAAAGTTATTCTTCAAATCTTCGCGAGAAAATAGATTTCTTAAAAATATACGATCAAATGCATTTTGTATTCCGCAGGGACACTCTGCATCTGGATAAAGTTTTGACCAGGCCAATTCAAGAATCATTTCATCTGTGATTCCTTCTGCAAACAGAACTGCACCTGATGTGCCTCGAAGGATATGATTTATATTTAATCTAGCTTCGCTCTCTGAGAACGAAATCAGTCCAGCAGACAGCGAACGGATAATTTCATCTTTATTCGCCCTACGGGACGAGACTTTGGTCCCATCAAATGAAATCAGATTTATCTGATTCTGGTCAGCGCTAGTAATAGTAGACGCACTGTGACTACTCATTAGTATATGGTTATTCCTTACAGCCTTACTCGTGATTTCGAACACCTGCTTGAGGAAAAGAAACTGCCATTCTGGATGTAAAAACGCATCTGGTTCATCAAGTAATGTCAAGCAGTTCCGGCCCTTGAAGAGCTCGACTATGGAATAAATATATACCGATTGAAACTGACCGTCGCTGAAGTGATTAAGGTTACCTTCACCTCCGGAGATAAGCCGCAGGGGAACCGAGACATCCGCCAACATTCCCAATGTTTTTAGATTGTCAAAATAAAGGAATAAATCCTGCAATTTATCTGCGAATGCCTGCTGAAGCTTATTGATTGAAATATACAGTACATAACGATCGCTACCGGAAAGATAGCCCTCAGTAACTGTTAGCCCTTCTGAATTTCCCCAAGTACAGCTCCTCAGAATATCCAAAAAGTCCTTAGTAATACCCTGAGCTTTCCAATATCGATCATCATCATTATTTTCGAAATTGAACTCATCTTTTCCTTCGGCATACTCGGGGCGCCGCAACTCGATACGGAGTACAGGTTCGGTGACTTCAACGGTCCCAGGCTTGGTGATGCCTAGTTTTTCGATTCCCAGCTTTTTAGAAATAAACGTACGAGCTGTAGTTCCTTCAGGCTGCACTAGTAGCACCGCAAGCAACAGAGCTTTGTACTCAGGTCCGATACCAATGAAACGCCGTGAATCTTCAAGGCTGGCTCCCTTGATGCGGCGCCGAAAACTCTCCGTGTAGCTATCTATAAGATTTGATACGGTAGTGTTGTGGCCAGAGTAATAAATCAGCACATTATCAGGAAACGGTGTTTGGCCTAGACTTGTACGATTTTGGTCCTTGTTGATACGCAGCTTACCGCCATTCCACTCAATCTCGGTCTCGATACCGTCGATCTCGTAGTTTATTTTGTAGTCGAACGCTATCTCATTATCGGCTCGTTCCAGCTGATCGAGATGGCGAAAAATCTCAATAAGAGCTTCAAATAGATTGGATTTTCCACTGCCGTTAGTACCGACAAAAACGTCGATAAAATTGCTGTCTTCAAAGATAAGAGAAAAGTCACGTAAGTTTTTGTACTGGGCGATGTAAAGAGATTTTAGGCGCATATATAGGTACTCACGCCTGTGCCAGGACGGATTTAAGTAGTTCAGCCTGCTTCGTAGTAGAGGCTTGAATCTGATGCTCCAACGCATCGCATAACTTCATGAGGCGTTCAACGCTATCAACAATTTTCTTTTGTGTTTCAAAAGGTGGTAGTGGTATTGGAAGGCTGACTAGCGCTTGTTGGTTGATTTTTGGCATCGTCCCAGAAGTACCTGACGCATTGCTCCGAAAATAGTCACGACTTTGCTCAGAGCTCATAACGTAATATACGTAGTCAGTATCAACTTCTTTAGTTAGTCTAATCTTCATCATAAGATCAGGGTAGATATATTTTTTTGATTCCCCTCGATAGACTGCGGACACACCAACGTATTCCATCGAATTTCCCCTTTGAACCAATATATCTCCGTCCTGAAGCCATAACTTCGAGTCCTCGGGCACGTCAATATCAAGGTACTTGTAAAACTCCTCCTTGAACTTTCCGCTAGTTGTGGCACTCAGAGTAAGAGAACGCACTTTTGTTTCATATTCGACAGCTTTAGGAGAAAAACCATTTGAGGGACCGAAAATGATTAAATCTTGAAGATGGACCCATTGCCATCCGTCGGGCAAAGGGTAAGACATATTCTCCGACGTCAAGGGCCGCTGTGGCTTAGGCGCCTTGATTTTTCCCTCCTTGAGCAGCAAATTTTTTTCGCTGTGAATTTTTTGTATCAAAAAATTGGAAGGTGACGCATTTTGGATCGACGGCACAAGTTTTCCTAGAACCGCCAGTTGTATAATAGCCTTGCGCAGTTCGGTAACGTTTTGCGTGACCGTGTAAAGTTCGGAAAAGTGCCGACCAATAAAGTCTTGTGCGCGCAGTTGGTCATGTGCTGCTGAGGAGGTCAACAGTTGCTTAATAGCTGCTGCATTAATGGTGATCCTTTTTTTCTTTCGCTCCGCACGTAGTTTTTCCAGCGTATCGCAGCGTGCCATCAACTCGTCAAGTTTGGTAACAATGCGGTGTTGCTCCGCCAAAGGCGGCAACGGAATAAGATGAGAGAGAACTGTCGATGTGTTTAGCTCGATCTGATTTGTTGTGCCGGACGCGAAACTCTCGATTTTCGATTGAACCATAGGACTTTGAATCCAGCGCCAAAGGAAGCTCTTATCAATCAATAACGAACGAACAACTGTCACGTGCGTGTCAGCTACTAGCTTTGCCCCATCAAAAGAGTCAGGAACTAAGCAGGCTCGGCCAATAGTACCTGTCCCTGTCGAATTCCACAGAAGATCGCCACGGCGTAGAAATCGGATTGATTCATAATTTTCTAATGAAGAAGGATCAATATACCGGGCCGGCTCTATATCTAACCCATTCCAGCGGACACACTTTTGAGAAATCACTTTATTTGGTGAGATTTCCACATAGCTTGGACTTTTACCCCGCTGAATATATGAGCAGATAGAGCCGAGTCGCACCCAAATCCATCCCTGTGGCAGTGCGTATGGTTTTTCCTCAGTAGTTACTGGCCGCAGTGGTTTTGGAACTTTGATCTGACCTTCCGCTTGTAACCTGCTTTTATTGGCTTCGATCTCTGCGAACAATTCACTACCTGGCTGGTCATTCGGATCTTGCGAAACGAGTTTGCCTTGCATGGCCAGCGTCAAAATAAATTCACGCAGTTTCTCTACGCCATTAGGTGCTTCAAAGGCAGCGTCAAAATGCGATGCTCTAATTACCATTAGAGAGGTCCTGTCGCAGTTTTGAGCGCTGTCAACAGTTCAGCTTTCAGGGTCTCTTGAACCTCCTGCAACTGACGGGAAATCTGTTGATACTCAGCCATCAGTTCTTCAGGATCGCTATGTTCGATTTCAAATTTATAGGGGTTCTTGCCTACTTTATCGAGGTTGTAATTTTCTTCTACAATCTGCGTAGCTGAGACCTTCCAAGCGTTTGGGGTCGTTTTACGACCTTTCCGTGCCGCTCCACCCCACCAGGCTTTTTCAAGATCGAACTCTTCGATGGTTAGAGGCTTACCACGTGAATAGCTTTTGTAACCAGCTGGGTAGGGATGCTCAAAGAACCAAACATCTTTGGTAGGGCCACCTTTTTCGAAGAACAGGATATTGGTGGAAATACTGGTGTAGGGCGCAAAAACGCCCTTGGGCAGACGCACGATGGTGTGGAGATTAAACTCCTCTAGAAGCTCACGTTTGAGTGTTGTTTTGACACCTTCGCCGAACAAAAAGCCATCCGGTAACACTACAGCAGCGCGACCAGTGTCATGTTTGAGCAATCGCATGATTAGTGCCATGAAAAGGTCAGCTGTTTCGCGGGTTTGATACTTTGCGAGAAAATTCTTTTCGATGTCATCCTCTTCCATGCCTCCAAAAGGCGGATTGGTTATGATGATATCTACGCTGTCGAGTGCGCTATAGTCTTTGAAGGGACGGGCCAGTGTGTTTTCATGGCGAATATTTGTAGGAATATCAATTCCGTGCAACATCACATTGGTCATAGCCAACATATGAGGCAGAGGCTTTTTCTCCACACCATGGATGCTTTCTTGCAGGCGCTGCCGGTCTACCGGTGTTTTAACTAATTTCTTGAGACTTTCGATGGCGCAGGTGAGAAAACCTCCTGTGCCGCAAGCTGGGTCAAGGATACTTTCGCCGATTTGGGGATCGAGGACATCGACCATAAACTGGGTGACTGCACGCGGAGTATAGTACTCGCCCGCATTGCCAGCGGATTGTAAGTCAGCCAAGATTTTTTCGTAGATATCGTTGAATAGATGGCGATCATTGGGAGAATTGAAATCCACATCTTCTTCGATGGTATTGATTACCTGACGTAGCAGAGTACCAGACTTCATATAGTTGTAGGCATCTTCAAAAACCGAGCCTATGACGCGTCCATGAGCCGACACACCCGCAGAGATTGCCAGCTTCTTCAGCGAGGGGAAAAGATCATTATTGACGAAGTCAATTAGTTCGTCTCCGGTCATACCGTCCGAGCTTTTTGCCCAATTCTTCCAACGAAAACGGCTCTGCAGCGGCGACTTGTAACCAGCAATGCTGGTTAGCCATTCCTGCTCTTTGTCATCGAAAATTTTCAGAAACAGCAGCCAGCAGATCTGGCTGATGCGTTGGGCGTCGCCATCGATACCGACGTCTTTTCGCATGATGTCCTGAATGGATTTGATGAGGGTTGCGAGAGACATGATTACTTCCTAACATTAATTTTTCAGGTGGCGCGCTGCGTTTGTTCGAATACGTAGATGACTTATAGATCTTACCGCCGAAAACTCAGAATGAATGCAAGGGTGACGGTGATGGCATTGCATCCTAGAGTCAATGGACGTAGGGGCGATTCAGTCTTTCCGGCCAAGAAAGCCTTGGCTCACTGGGTAGTCACTGCTTCCTCCTCTCAACCTGGCAGGGAAGAATGTATAGCTGATATCGCCAGGTTGACCGCAGGCATGACTAGGCCACAATTTTTTAGCCTCACTCCAAGAGGCGCAACTCGGCAAAAATGGGCGTAGCGCCGAGCGCCTGCTTGTGGCCGGCCGCGAACAGATACATTGTCGACCGTGGCTATCGAAATTCGATGCTCGTTCAGAGATCGAGCATCCAACATTTTTCCAACCGACGAGCGAGCAGCCGTAAAGTCAGCAAATAGTAATACCGCGTCTCCGCACTGCGCTTGGCTATGTGATGATCGAGAAACCAAACCACATGCTTTCTCTGCCAAGCCCAGGGTGTCTCTCGCTGCCAGCGGTCCGCAATTTTAGCCTGGATAATTTTCGCTTGCCGCAAATGGCGTTGCTGCGTCGCGTGCGACCCGGTCAGCACGCCAGCCAAGAACAACTCCATATCGAATGGCTTACTCATGCTCGCCCCCCAATATAGGCGGCAACTATATCAACTCGACCGTGCCCTAGCTCACAGCTGATTTGCCTTCGGGCCTCACGATCAAGGCGTCGGTCTATCTGGCAGCATCTACCACCGTTTATAGGCGCGCGGTGCTGGATGATCTGCTCATAGCGCTCACAAGCGTACGCCGCCCGTAATTCATGAAAGCCTTTTAGTTTGAGTGCATGGAGAATGCCCCGCGCAGGACGGACGGCTTCCCGCAGAACGCTCAGGTAGCTCTCACTTGGAGCAATCAGGTTGCGGCTACCCGCGGGCGATACCTGCTCCGCAAATTTAAGCGCATCGCTAACATGGTCATCCACCACAATCCAACGAGGCGCCGAGGCACCGGAGCGGCCGCCTTTGGTGCCGTCCTGGATGTTGATTTTGCCGAAGTCTTTAGCCTCACGGCTTAGCCGTGGTAAGTCAGCCAAGATGGCCTCACGCAAACGCATGCCGGTGGCTCGTGCCAACTTAACGATCGCTGCGGCCCGTAGCTGGTGATGGCTGCAAAGCGCGTCGACGATCAGCTGAACCTGTTCGCGGTCTTGGCCTTGCGGTACCGCGTGACGAATCCCGCTACGGCGCATACCCAACGCCTCGCTCGGACTTGGCAATTTCACACACTGATCACCGCGAAGCGCTGCCATGGTCCTGTTAACGCTGGATAGCCGGTTTTGGGCAGTGCTGATAGCAAGGTGGCCCAGCCCAACCAGGTCATGAAGGTATGCCGCATAATCCGACATTATTTCCCGATCAATCTGCCGCGCATCATTGATTCCGGGACCTTCTTCGGAACGACACCACTTCACGAACGACTGCCATCGATCAGAGTGCGCTTTGACCGTGCCGTAATGGCCACCGCCGAACATGTCTTTTAGAGCCTGCGGCCCTGCGTAGCTTAATTGCCTGCCGTAGCCGAAATTTCGGCCATCACGTCTACCCACTAACGCCATGTCGGTTACCTCATATCCTTTTCGCCGGTCTTCGCCCCACTTCATCCCGCCAAGAATGCTGAGTGTTATCAGGGATCAAGGCCCCTGCGGCCTGTGGGGATGTCCACTAACGCGGGACTAGCGACTCCTTACGACCGGGAGCTTGGGCATCTCATGATCTGACCTCCTGAGCACTTCCGAAGAAGTGGGCGGGTGGAGGCTGCACTGGCTGACGAGACCAGCGCCGCGAGATCCTGAGTCAGGTGAAGGCAGTGATGCGATGACCGGGGCATGCCTGACAGTCAGTCAGGTGCAGTCCATTCCTTGGGCTGCGGCACCATCATCTGCATCTCTGTTGCTGGTGATTTCGGTGTTTGTCACGCCGATTGTCACGAGGGGGAATGCCGCAAAGCCTTGTACGAGTTGGGCTGCAGCAGTGGTAGGAGCGCCCGTCTCTTTCCGGGAGAAAGAGACGGGCGCAGGTTGGCGCACGGGAATGGCCGAGCGGATAGGTTGCTGCAGGGCAGCTATGAAAGGGGGATGAGTTGCCGCAGTGGGCACACTGGTAAAAGTAGGCATCCATCACATCGCTGTGACCGTGCGAGCCGCCGGACGCTAATCGCACTTTGGGAGAACCACCACAGTGTGGCGTAGCCTTAAAGGTTCTGGCTACCTGGGGTTGCTGTCAACGACAGCGCTTTGCCCGATCTTTTCTACGCCTGTGGATAATTCGGGTCAAGGCTCGATTTTTTGGGAGTTCTGCGGCTGTGGATGAAATTATCCACCGGTGGAAATCTGTGGTTTTCCACAGACAGTTGCGTGGGCTTTAGATTTTTTAAGTGAGGTCCATCCAAGCAGGGCGGCTTTGCAGCCCTGTTTGGATGGACCCGCGTGGACAAGCGGATCACTGAGATATGAGACCGAGCGCTTACTCGGTTGCGCCACGTTTTGCTTTTAGGCGAGTAACGTTCGCTCCGGTCTGGTTCGCGAATTCATGCGGAGTGACGTGCTCCTGCCGGTTGGCCTCCAGATACCGGCTCCACCAGTTCATGATCAGCCTACGCTCCTCGATGAACTCAGCCTTGTGAATGTAAGCGGCGCGGACGTTGTTGCGTTCCTTGTGGCTCATCTGTCTTTCAATGGCGGTCTCGGACCACAGTCCAGATTCAATCAGCGCACTACAGGCCATTGAGCGAAAGCCATGGCCGCAGATTTCAGTTTTGGTGTCGTAGCCCATCTTTCTGAGTGCGCTGTTCACCGTGTTTTCAGACATGGGTTTCCAGGGCTTGGCATCGCCTGCAAACACCAGGTCGAATTTGCCGGTGAGGGCGTGGATCTGTTCAAGCAGGGCAACGGCTTGCGGCGATAAGGGGACAAGGTGGATGTCCCCGGCCATCTTCGTACCCCTTGTTGAAAAGGGTACGCCGTCCAACGCAGGTCGAGTGTCTGGTATCTCCCAGGTGCCGCGCTTGAGGTCGAACTCGCTCCAGCGGGCGAAGCGCAGTTCGCTGGAGCGGACGAACACATGCAGCGAGAGCATGACCGTCAGCCGGGTAAGTGCGCGGCCTTTGTAGGTGTCGATACGCTCCTGCAATTCAGGCAGACGCGATAAGGGTAGAGCGGGACGATGAATCACTCTCGGGGCTTTGATCAAACCTTCGAGGTCGTAGGCAGGGTTTGCGGTGATCTGCCGTGTACGCTTCGCCTCGCGCATGATGCTTTGCAGGTAGTTTTGTACCCTTAAAGCGACGTCAATCGTGCCGCGCTTCTGGATCGCCTCCAGAGGTTGCATCAGGTCATGGGTGTCCAGATCGACAATAGAGCGAGCGCCGATCAGCGGGAAGACATGGGTTTTGAGGCGGCTCAGAACGGTCTTGGCATGGCCCGGTGCCCATTTGGCAGACATCGCTTTGTGCCATTCCAGTGCAGCGCTTTCAAAGGTTCGGCCTTTGATTGCGGCCTGCGTCTTGGCTTGGTGTTTGGTCTCTATGGGGTCGATGCCTTTCGCCAGCATCCGCTTGACCTCCAGGCGCTTGTTGCGAGCATCGGCGAGGCCGACCACGGGGTAGCTGCCGAACGAGGTCAGTCCTTCGCGGCCATCAGGTTTTACATACCTGAGACGCCAGCCTTTACGGCCATTGGGTTGGACTAGAAGGTAGAGGCCGTCGCCGTCGAAAAGCTTGTAAGCGCGGTCGGTGGGCTTGGCTGAGCGGCAAGCCGAATCGGAGAGTGGAGCAGTGGTGCGCGACATAAGGGTACTCCCCCTTTATCGAATTACCTTACCCCTAACACTACCCCTAAAACGGTTGGAATCCACCAGTTTCTGACGGAAATCGATGGAACGCCAAAACGAAAAAACCCGCCAGAAGGCGGGTTTTTCGGGGGTTCCAGAGATTTTGAAAGCCTTCTCTGGAACCTTGTATGGTGCCGGCACCAGGAATCGAACCCGGGACCTACTGATTACAAGTCAGTTGCTCTACCATCTGAGCTATACCGGCGTGTCAGGGCGACGATTATAGCGATTGGGTTGGTTCTGTAAACCCCTGAATTCAGACTATTTTTGCGCAGGCTTTCGGTCAGGCGCGATGCAGTACTTTCTTGAGTTTTTGCAGGGTGCGCCAGGCTCGGCTGTTTTGCATCGCCCGCAGTTGCGCTTCGGCGTGTTCAGCGCGTTGCAGGGCGGCGGGGAGGTGGTTTTCGGTGTTGGTGACGGGGTGGCTGGATTGATGGCCTCTACAGAACGTCACGGTCGAAGTTTTTTCTTGTTCATGGCCGCACTGTCGGCACCCTCGTATGCGTGTATAGCAAGGGGCATTGCCAGGCGCAATTTTCCGCCCGTGATGTCCGGAATTCGGCGGTTATGTCGTTTTGATTGAATGCTTATGCACAACGGGCTGGCGGAATCTGCTTGATCATTGCGCTTTTGTGGACTCGTTCTCATTTGTCCGCAAATGCCTGTTTTGCGGGTTTTTTATTTTTGTGAACAAAAAATGACCAGTAGTGTTTTAGGCGTAAAACAGCGTGGATATTGGATCCACGATAATTCCATCAACAGAGTTATCCACAGGTTGCGACTGTTTAAGGGCGCTCTGCCAGAAGCAGGAAATTGCGCGGTGTGAGCGGGGATTCGCAGAAGGTGCCGAGACGAACGACATAACCCTGCTCAATGAGGAAAAGTGCCCGATCGAGTACCAGCCACAGCTCCAGAGGCCGTCGGAAAAGGCCTCGCAGCAGCTCCAGGTTGCGCACTTCGGCCAGTCGCTGCCAACCGGCGGCTTCCAGTTCGGTCCAATCTGGCGTACCGACTGTGGATAAGTTTTTGAGTGCGGCCAGATCGCGGCAGTAATCGGCGAAGGGTTTGTCCAGCCAGGCGCTGGGCAGGGAAGGGGTAGGCAGGTATTCGTCAATGCCGCGCAGTTGCCGTTGCAGCAGGTCGAACGCCAGGCGTCGGGCCATGGAGGTGTCGCGCTGGCGTCGGACGCGAGCGCCAGCGGTGACGGTTTCGCTTATCGGCAGCGCAAGATCATCGAGGGAAAGGTGTAGGCCGGAGCGCTCAGCCGCACAGGAAAGCGGCTGATAGCTGTTCAGGCTGATCCGGTTGTAGCAGCAAGGGGCGATGGCCAGTTGTTTGCAACCGGCGGCGCTGGCGAGCTGGATCAGTCGTACATGCAGATCCCCGCAGGCATGCAGCGCGACCGGCGTGTGATCGGCATTCAATAAAGAGGCTGCGCCAGGCGCGAGTACATCCTGTTCGACATGCAGCGCATGCAATTGATGGCGCTGGCTCAGTGCCTGACCACTGGCGACCAGTGCCGGGTCGTATTCCAGGCAGGTCAATTGTTGCCCGGTTCGCAGCAGACGTCGCCCCAAGTGCCCTTTACCCGAACACCAATCCAGCCAATGCGTTGGGGCATGAGCGAACTGCAGGCAACTGGCGAACGCTTCAATCTGTTGCCACTTGCGCCCCGGCACATCCACATTCAACCGATGGCCCGCGGCTTCAAGCGCATGTGTCGGCAATTCACCCACCGCACTCAGTGCAACGGACATCCGCGCCAATGAAGCAAACGGCTCCGGCGCGTCGAGCAAGCAAGGTTGGTTATGACTGTTTTCCGCTTCCTCCAGCGACCGCCCGCGTAGCCATTGAGCCAACTCCGGGTAGGACGCTTCCCAAGGCAGTTGCAGATGGGTAAACGGTCGGGGCTTCCATAGCGTCTGATGCTCAAGCAGGAAAGCATCCAGCGCGATGAAACGGGCGAGTAGGGCCTCGCCCGTCAGCACGTCGGAGGAATCAACGCCCTTGGCAGGCATCGACGCGCAGCCAGCGTTCCAGCAGCTTGAAGCCGCGAACCAGCACGTAAGCCATGAGCAGATAGAACATACCCGCGGCGAAGAAGATCTCTACCGGCAGGTAAGTGCGGGCAATGATGGTGCGGGCCATGCCGGTCAGCTCAAGCAAGGTCACGGTGCTGGCCAGGGCGCTGGCCTTGAGCATCAGGATCACTTCGTTGCTGTAGGCCGGCAGGCCGATACGCGCGGCACGGGGCAGCATGATGTAGAACAGCGCTTTGGCCCGGGACATGCCCAGCGCCCGCGCCGCTTCGATCTCACCCGGTGGAATCGCCTGGATCGCGCCGCGCAGGATCTCGGCGATGTAGGCCGCGGTGTGCAGGGTCATGGTCGCGGTGGCGCACCAGAACGGATCGCGCAGGTACGGCCACATCGAACTGTTACGCACCGCGTCGAACTGCGCCAGGCCGTAGTAGACCAGGAACAGCTGAACCAGCAACGGCGTGCCACGGAAAAAGAAGATGTAGCCGTAGGGGAATGCCCGCACGTACCAGAGTCGCGACGAGCGAGCGATGCCCAGCGGAATCGCCAGCAGCAACCCGGCGATTACGGCGATGGCGACCAGTTCCAGAGTCAGCGTCGCGCCCTGAGCCAGTTTCGGCAACCACTTGATGATGACTTCCCAGTTCATTGGGTGCTCCTCGCGAAGCCGCGAGCGGCGCGTCGTTCCATAAAGTGCATGCCGGTCATGGCCAGAATGGTCAGGCCCAGGTACATGAAGGCGGCCACCATATAAAAGGTGAACGGTTGCTTGGACACGGTCACGCCGATTTGCGCGTGACGCATGATTTCCTCCAGGCCGATGACCGACACCAGCGCGGTGTCTTTCATCAGGATCATGAACAGGTTGCCCAGGCCCGGCAGGGCGATGCGCCACATCTGCGGCATGATCAGCTTGGTGAAGATGCGGAATTTCGACAGGCCCAGAGCCACGCCGGCTTCACGGTGACCCTTTGGGATCGCCAGAATCGCGCCCCGAAACACTTCCGTGGCGTAGGCACCGAAGCACAGCCCCAGCGCAATCACGCCGGCGGCAAAGGCGTTGAGTTCGAGCTCGGGGTTGCCGAAGAACTCACCCAGCGCACGCATCAGGTTGACTGTGCCGAAGTAGATCAACAGCACCCAGAGCAATTCCGGGATGCCGCGAACCAGCGTTGAATAGGTGCCGCCAAGCCATTGCAACGGCTTGTACGGGGAAGTCTTGGCCAAGGCGCCGAGCAGACCGAGCACCAGCCCCAGGCACAAGGCCGAGAGTGCCAGTTTCACAGTCATCAGCGCGCCAGCGGCGAGCGCCGGGCCGAATCCGTAGAGGTCGATAATCATGGATTTCTTTTCAAATCGCGGCAGGCAATGCCAAGGACTGGCGCCGTCAGCGAACGGCGCCAGTCGGGCAGGTCAGAATCAATAGATGCTGAACGGGAAGTACTTGTCGTTGATCTTCTTGTAGGTGCCGTCAGCGACGATTTCTTTCAGCGCAGCGTTCAGCTTCTCGCGGATCGGGTCGTTCTTGCGAACGGCGATACCGATCTTGTCGCTTTCTTCTACCGGGTCGCCCTTGAATTCGTAAGCGCGGCCTGCGTCGCTTTTCAGCCACTCATAGTTGACGTACTTGTCGGCCAGGATGCCGTCCAGACGACCGGAAGTCAGGTCCAGGTAAGCGTTTTCCTGGGTGTCATAGAGTTTGACTTCGACGCCTTCCATGTTGTCTTCCAGCCAGGTGCCGGCCAGGGTCGCGCGTTGGGCGCCGATTACCTTGCCTTGCAGCGAAGCCTTGTCGGTTTTGAAATCGACGTCTTTTTTGGCGATGAACTGCAGTTTGTTGGAGTAGTACGGGGCGGTGAAGTCCACCGCTTGCTTGCGCTCGTCGGTGATCGACATCGAGGAGATCAGGAAGTCGAACTTCTTGGCGTTCAGGGCCGGAATGATGCCGTCCCAATCGGAGGTGACCACGGTGCACTCGACTTTCATCTTGGCGCACAAGGCATCGCCGATGTCTTTGTCGAAGCCGACGACATTCCCGCTGGCATCTTTGTTGTTGAACGGTGGGTAGGCCGCTTCGATGCCCATCTTCAAGGTCTCGGCGGCGGCACCGGCGCTGAAGGCCAGGGTGACGGCTGCGGCCAGGAAGATTTTTTTGTAGTTCTGCATGCGGGTAGCTCCGTTAGCGGTTGCTGGACATGAATTGTTTGCAGCGCGCCGAAAGCGGGTTTTCGAACACCTGCTGCGGCGATCCTTGTTCTTCTACCAGGCCCTGGTGGAGGAACACCACTTCGCTGGAAACCTGACGGGCGAAGCCCATTTCGTGGGTCACGAGCAGCATGGTGCGGCCTTCTTCGGCCAGCGCGCGGATGACATTAAGTACTTCCTGGACCATTTCCGGGTCAAGGGCGGAGGTCGGCTCGTCGAACAGGATCACCTTGGGTTGCATCGCCAGGGTGCGGGCGATGGCCGCGCGTTGCTGCTGGCCGCCGGAGAGTTGCGCCGGGTAGGCGTGGCGCTTGTCAGCGATGCCGACCTTGGCCAGCAGGGCTTCGGCGACTTCGATGGCCTCGGCCTTGCTTTGGCCGAGCACGCGGCGTGGGGCTTCGATGATGTTGTCGAGCACGCTCATGTGCGGCCAGAGATTAAAGTTTTGAAATACAAAACCGATCTCGCTGCGCAGGCGATTGATCTGCTTGCCGTCGGCAGCGACCAGTTCGCCATTCTTGGCGGCCTTGAGCTTGAGTTCTTCGCCGGCCACCAGGATCTGGCCCTGGTGCGGGTTTTCCAGCAGGTTGATGCAACGCAGGAACGTGGACTTGCCGGAACCGGAGGAGCCGAGGATCGAGATCACGTCGCCGTCGCGGGCGGTCAGCGAGATGCCTTTGAGCACCTCAAGCTGTCCGTAGCGTTTGTGCAAGTTGCGGATTTCAAGCGCGGGCGTGGCCTCAGCCATGTGCGTTCCTCATAGTGTGTTGCGCTCCTGCTGTTGGTGGCCTTCCTGGCGAGGCGGCCAAGCTAGCATAGCGTTCGAATGGCAGCCAACAGCGCTACGGACGGTAAACGGGTGGCATGTGGCAGGTTGTCGCATCGGCACAGCAGACTGTCGCCCCATCAACAACCGAACAGCCGTTTGAACAAGCTTCGGCACGGCTGTCGCGTAAAAAAAGGCGCGATGTTGCCAGCTTTGACGGGGTGTTGGAAGCGCTAACCGGACAAACGTTCCTGATCTGCACTTTTATTGTGCGTGCCTGCCTTTTTCAGTGTGTTTCTGGTGCACAGATTCGTTCCTGAAGTGGGTGGCAAGGTAACGCTCTGGCTAAACGCCATTAATCTCAATGACTTGCGATAAGGGCTCCATCGGCGCACAGGCCGCGTATACCGGGAGTGTGAAACATTTTGGCGCAATTATTGCGTGCAGAATAAGGAACACTCTGTTGGATTCTTTTTACGAGAAGGGATTTTCAGGCGGGGTGGACTGAATCGATTTCCTGGCAAAGGTAGTTTCAATGAGCAGTACGCAAAGCTCCAATGGCCTCGAACAGGGGCTTAAACCGCGTCATGTGACCATGCTGTCGATCGCCGGGGTAATCGGCGCCGGGCTGTTCGTCGGCTCCGGCCACGCCATCGCCGCTGCAGGCCCGGCCGTGCTGTTGGCCTATGCCGCCGCCGGTGCGCTGGTGGTTCTGGTCATGCGCATGCTCGGCGAGATGGCCGTTGCATCGCCAGACACAGGCTCCTTCTCGACATACGCCGATCGTGCAATCGGTCACTGGGCCGGTTTCACCATCGGCTGGCTTTACTGGTGGTTCTGGGTGTTGGTGATCCCGCTGGAGGCTAATGCTGCCGCAACCATCCTGCACGCTTGGTTTCCGAATGTGGCGATCTGGGCCTTCACCTTGATCATCACGTTGCTGCTGACGGTGACCAACCTGTTCAGCGTGAAAAATTATGGAGAGTTCGAGTTCTGGTTCGCCTTGGTCAAAGTCGTCGCGATCATCGGCTTTATCGGTCTTGGCATTCTGGCGATCTTTGGCTTCCTGCCCTCCAGCCAGGTCAGCGGTGTGTCGCATCTGTTTGACACTCAAGGCTTCCTGCCAAACGGTATGGGCGCGGTTCTGGGCGCCATTCTGACCACCATGTTTTCCTTCATGGGTACCGAGATCGTGACCATCGCGGCCGCGGAATCGAAGAACCCGGGCCAGCAGATTTCCAAGGCTACCAACTCGGTCATCTGGCGGATTGGTTTGTTCTACCTCGTCTCCATCTTCATCGTAGTGGCCTTGGTGCCATGGAACGACCCGATTCTCGCCAGCGTCGGTTCCTACCAGACCGTGCTGGAGCGCATGGGTATCCCGAATGCCAAGCTGATCGTTGATATCGTGGTTCTGGTTGCGGTAACCAGCTGCCTGAACTCGGCGCTCTACACCGCATCGCGCATGATGTTCTCGTTGGGTAAGCGCGGCGATGCGCCGGCCGTTTCCCAGCGCACCAACAAGAGCGGCACGCCTTACTGGGCGGTGATGCTGTCGACCGCGGCCGCGTTTGTTGCCGTATTCGCCAACTACGTGGCCCCGGCTGCGGTGTTTGAATTCCTGCTGGCCAGCTCTGGCGCCATCGCGTTGCTGGTGTACCTGGTGATCGCCTTTTCGCAACTGCGTATGCGCAAACAGCGTATGGCTCGCGGCGAAAAAATCGCCTTCAGCATGTGGCTGTTCCCGGGCCTGACCTACGCGGTGATCGTATTCATCGTCGCGGCCCTGACCATCATGCTGTTCCAGGAGGCGCATCGCGTGGAAATCCTCGCGACGGGTCTGCTGAGTGTGTTGGTGGTGGCTGCCGGGTTGTTTGTGGCTCGCCGTCGCAGGCTGCAGAAAGTGGGCGCGGTGGTGCTGAACTGATTCGTACCGCGTAACGCAAAACGGCCGCTGTCAGTGATGACAAGCGGCCGTTTTTGTTTTGTCTGTTGTACTCGATATTCAAACGGGATGAACCCAGTCTTCAACCCGTAAACCGGATACACGCTCAAATTCCCGAAGGTTATTCGTCACGATGGTGAATCCTCGTGAGCGCGCGTGGCCGGCAATCATCTGGTCATAAGGGCTTATTGGTGTCCCTGCTTTAGCCAGTTCCGAGCGAATCATTCCGGTGTGCGCGGCTGCTTCATAGTCGAAAGGCAAGATCTCAAGACGGGCAACAAAGCCCTCGATGACAGCGAGGTTTTTTTCGGGGGCGGCAGATTTTTCGGCACCGTAGATCAACTCCATCAAGGTGACAGCGCTGATGCAAAGCTGGCCGTGATGACGATTGAAGGCTTCACGTACAGCCTGTGGCTTGTTCTTGATAGTGAAGATGCAGATGTTGGTGTCGAGCATGAATTTGATCATTAGAGCGACTCACGCTCCTGATCGACTGGCTGTTCACGATCAGCCATGAAGTCTGCACTCACACCTTCACCATCGAACCAGCTGTCCCAGGCCTCTCCTGCCGGGGTGATGATGCGAGCCCTGCCGATAGCGATAACATCGACCCGTTTCACGTCGCTGGGCATTGCGACGGCTTTGGGCAGGCGAACGGCCTGGCTTCGATTGCTCATAAAAAGGGTGGTCTGTTCCATGATGGCCTCCTGCGTTTTGAAGTCAAAAGGATAGAATTTCGGTGGGATATGTCAATGGGATATACGTGGCTGCTGACGAAGGGTGTTGATAGCGCGCAGGCTACAAAAAAACGGCCGCTGTCAGTGATGACAAGCAGCCGTTTTTACTTGCGGGGTAGCCTTACTCGGCCTTTTCGACCGGCAGGTCCAGCGACTGACGATAACTGTCCAGCGCATCGCCAAAGTCAGTGATGAATTGCGGGTCGGTCAGCCAGGCCTGGGCGGCATCGAGGTCCATGCCATCGGCCCACATGCGGTAGTCGATCAGCATGTCGGCGGCCAGATGTGTGGCGGCCATGGCTTCGTTGTCGGCGTTTTCCATATCCAGCAGTTCTGGATGGTCGCTGATGATCCCGGCGAGGTTCGACAGCAGGGCCAGCAGCATGTCGTTGCGGCTGATGGCCTCGGCGTCGCGCATTTTGCTGAACATCGCCAGGGTGTATTCGGGGATCGGCTCGCCGGGTTCACCCAGGTCATCGTTCAGTTCGGCGGGTTTTCTGCCGACCATGCGGATTTGTTTGGCCTTGGCCTTTGCGCGTTTGGCGCGTTTCTGCTGCTTGTTCAGGGATGCCATGGGAACTCAGTTGGTTTTCTGTTGGGTTTGGGCCGCGATGGCGTCGGACGCCGCCACGTAATCAGCCTGGAAGGCCGGGGATTCGATCCACGCCAGGGCGCCGGCTTCGTCGGTCTCGGTGGACCATTGGCGATACTCGATGAGTGCCGCGAGGATGAAATCCATCGCGCCTTCTTCACCTTCCTGTTCGTACACCAGCTCCAGCAGCGGGTCTTCGAGGAAGGCCGCGCACATCGCTTGCTGACTGGTTTTTTCGGCGTCGATCATTTTCTTGAACAGTTCGGTCAGATCCACCGATTCGAAGTCGATGCGATCGTCGTTCGGGTCCAGCTCGACCGGCGTGGCGGCCCGCTGGGTGCGGTTCTGCTTGGCCTTGGCTTTGGCGCGGGAGGCGCGTTTGTTCTGCTTGTTGGCGGAGGCCATGGGCGTCATTCCGTAATTCGTGAGAGGGCGCATCAATCAGCTGCGTGGCACTCGCCGCCCAGGGGTGTTGGGGGCCAGTTCGCCGGTCTGCAGCCAGGACAATGCAATGGGCCATAGTGTGGCTTGGTATGCGCTGCGAAAAAAGGCGAAATGTCCGACTTCTTCTTCGCCGATGTCCTCAGGTGTGATTCTCAGGTGGGTATTTGTACTGCCGGTGAGGTAGCCAAGCAGGCGTTCTATGGCTGGAATCGTGCCGTAGGGATCGTCGCTGAGGCTGATGGCCAGGGTTTGTGCGCTGACGTTGGCGAAGGGCAGTCGACCGGTTCTGGCGTGGATGAGGCGACCGCTGGGGCGTTTCTCATATCGGTTGCTGGGCGTGCTCCAGTCGCGAACCACGCCGGCGGGGGTGTCTTCGAGCCAACCCAGGCGTTTGCCGGGGAAGTAGCCGCAAAGCATCGTCATCAACGGCATCACCACGTGCCACTTGGCGAACATCCGCCAGCGATGAGCGGGGGCGTAGTCGCGCCAGTAAGCGAACTGCGCGCCCACTGTCACCAGGCGTCGGATCAAATGCCCGGAGGCCCCCAGCCCCGCAGCACAGCCGCCGAAGCTGTGGCCGACGACATTGATGGGTTGTCCCGCAAATTCGCGTTGCGCTCTTTGCAGCATCGCCTCGAAATCCAGCGCGCCCCAGTCGGACCATGAGGCCTCGAGCCCTTTCAACGATGCGGGACGCGACTCGCCGATGCCTCGGTAGTCATAAGTGATCACGTCAAAGCCGTTGGCGAACAGGTAATCGGCGAAGCGCGAATAGTGTCGGCAACGGACAGAGGTGGCAGCGTTGACGATAACCACCGGGCGAGTTGGGTCTTGATGGGTGTGCCGCCAGGTGAAGCCGCCAAGGAGGAAGCCATCGGCGGCGGGCTCCCTGAAGGATTCGCCGGGTGTGCGGGTGGGCAACGGCAACTCGAGTTGCGTCGGGGCCAGTGAGGGTATGTCCTGTAAGTTCATCGGCTTTGAACCTTTGCGACCAGTTACTCACCATAGTCGTCATGCCGTTTATGAACAATCTGCCCGCGCTTATCGGGGGCGCTTGAGTAACCGCTCCTCAAGCACCGCCCATTCCCGATCCAGTTCTGTGCGAAGTTCCTCCTCACTCGGCAGCACCAGTCTGTAGGTACTTGCGAACAGTTGTTCGTTGCCTTGCAGCACTGAATAGCGCACCACCGATTCATCTTTTTGCGCGCAGAGAATGAGGCCGACGGTGGGGCCATCCTCCGGTCCGCGCTTGAGGTCGTCGTACATGCGTACATACATGTCCATCTGGCCCACATCCTGGTGAGTCAGTACGCCGCGCTTGAGGTCGAAGATGACGAAGCACTTGAGCAGGTAGTTGTAGAACACCAGGTCGATGTAGAAGTCTCTGCTGTCGGTACTGATACGTTGCTGGCGAGCGATGAAGGCGAAGCCTTTGCCCAGTTCGAGCAGAAAACCCTGGAGTTGATCGATCAGTGCTTGCTCAAGATCGCTTTCCTGAACCCGGCCTGCATTGGGCAGGCCGAGAAACTCGAGCAGCACCGGATCCCGGATGAAATCCCGAGGGCTGGCGTTCATTTGCTGGATGTTGATGGCGGCTTCCTGCTTGACGGCAACCCGGTCGCGGCTCGCCAGCAGGCGTTCGTAGTAGAGGGTGTTGATCTGGCGCTCAAGGGCGCGACTTGACCAGTTCTGGAGTGCTGATTCGTTCATGTACCAGTGGCGAGCGTTGTCGTTGTCGACTCGCAGCAGCCTGCGGTAGTGGGTCCAGCTCAATTCGGAACGCACTGCGTTCCAGATTGGAAAGGTCTGATAAAAATCCCGCATGTATCGCAGGTTGCGTTCGTCAAAACCTTTTCCAAACTCGGAAGTCAGGACTTTGGCCAGTGTCGAGAGCAGCTGCTTGCCATAAGCTGCCCGCCGAGCCCCTTCCTGCTCGAACTCCACGATATGCCGGCCGATCTGCCAACAGGTTTGCACCTGAACGGTATCGACCGCTCGCAGCACCTTTTGGCGCGCGTCACGGATCAGCTCGCCCAGACTGCCGAGCAGTGAAGCCATTTGTGGATCTTGAGTGTTATCGGGTTTGAGGTGGCTCATGACTTCTTCCGCGGTTGAAGGAAACAGGCGCAAGAGGATGGCAAGAGAGCGATAGTCGGCGATGCCGGGCGCTACTGGTAAACCGGAAGGAAATACCGGATTCGTCTTGCAGGACGTCACCGACTACAGCTCGTATTTGAGGAGCAAATCGTGTAGTCCGATTCGCAGTGAGCCCCATTCCGAATCGATCTAAAACTTGAGTATTCAGAGGCAAATCTAAAAGGAGTAACGAGTGGGTTCTGCGCAACCCCGGGAGTCACCATCATGAAGTACGTCCATTCATTCATGCTGCCCATCGCCGCTGTCGGCGTACTGATGTTTCCAGTCGCGATTAACGCCGCCAGTCTTGAACCGATCGACAGTTCAGCCGTGCAAGTCCAGCAGCAACAACAAAACGGGATTGCCTACTTGTCCGGGGGGATCGGAGAGGACGAGGCCAAAGCCATTCAGCAAACCAAGGGCTATAACCTGCACATGACCTTCTCCACCGGGCCTCAGGATGAATACATTCCCGATGTGGATCTGGTTATCCAGAAAGCCGCAGGGCAGACCGTGCTGACACTGAGTCAGGCCGGGCCGCTGGTTTACGTTCAGCTGCCTGCCGGCAAGTACACCGTTGTCGCGACGCATAAAGGTGAGGTGCGGCGTGATACCGCGGATGTGGGCAGTGGTGCCGCTCGCAACCTGGTTTTCCATTGGGGCGGTGAAAACTAGTCAGGAGAGGTGGCTTGGGTGATATCTGATTAAATCCCAGGCATAAAAAAACCCTGAATCTTGCGATTCAGGGTTTTCGGTATTTGGTGCCCAGAGACGGAATCGAACCGCCGACACGGGGATTTTCAATCCCCTGCTCTACCGACTGAGCTATCTGGGCAACGGGGCGCATTAAACGGGTTTTTCAGGGGGTCGTCAAGCAAGTTTTCAAAAAATATTTAATTATTACCGTCGCTTACGTGCCGACCCCGGATTTTGATCAATTATTGAGCAGGTGGAACGTAGCCTTCGGCCTTGGCGTATTCCTCGCCGGAAAAGAACTTGTCCATCTCGCCCTGAAGATATTTGCGGTCTTCGGCGTTCATCATGTTCAGGCGTTTTTCGTTGATCAGCAGGGTCTGGTGTTTCTGCCAGTCGGCCCAGGCCTTGGCCGAGACGTGGTCAAAAATGTCCTGACCTTTTGCACCCGGAAATGGAGCGCGCTCCAGGGCGGGCAGTTCTTCTTTGTACTTGCGGCACATGATGGTGCGGGTCATGACGACTCTCCTGCGTTCAATACGGCGGCCGCGCGTTCGAGCAAGGTTTTGACCGGGGCGGCAAGGCCCAGGCGCGGCGGGGTGGCGAGGTTATACCAGAGCCAGTCGGCCTCGGCCACGTGATGGCCGGCCTCCTGCACCTGGACCAGCCAGGGTTCGATGGATAATTGAAAGTGGCTGAAGGTATGTACCAGGCTCGGCAGTGCCTGTTGGCTGCCCAGTTCCAGCGAGTGCTGCGAAGCCAGATGTTGCAGGTCGTCGAGGTCATCGAGTTCCGGCAGGCTCCAGAGACCGCCCCACAGGCCCGTGGAAGGGCGACGGTAAAGCAGAATCGCACCGTCGCCGTTGGCGAGCATCGGCATCAGTGTGCGTTTCTGTGGCACGGCTTTGCGCGGCTTGGGGATCGGGTAGCGGGTTTCCAGGCCGAGCATGTGTGCTTCGCAGCCCTTTTTCAGTGGGCAGAGCAGGCAGCTCGGCTTGCTGCGGGTGCAGAGCGTGGCGCCCAGATCCATCATCGCCTGGGTATAGGCGTTGACCCGGTCATGCGGCGTGAAGCGCTCAGCGTTCGCCCACAACTGTTTGGCGACCTTCGGCTCGCCGGGATAACCCTCTTGCGCGGTAAAGCGCGCCAGCACCCGTTTGACGTTGCCATCGAGGATCGGCGCGCGGATGCCCATGCTCAGGCTGGCAATCGCCCCGGCGGTGGACAGGCCGATACCCGGCAGCCCGGTGAGTTTCTCCACATCGCGGGGAAACTCGCCGCCATATTCGGCAACCACAATCTTCGCAGTCTTTTGCAGGTTGCGCGCCCGGGTGTAATAACCGAGGCCGGTCCACAGGTGCAGCACTTCGTCTTCCGGCGCGGCGGCCAGGGCTTCGACGGTTGGCAGCGAGGCCATGAACCGGTCGAAGTAGTTCAGCACGGTGCTGACCTGGGTCTGCTGCAACATGATTTCCGAGACCCACACCCGGTAAGGGGTGATGCCCTGTTGCCACGGCAAGTCATGGCGACCGTGGCGGTCGTACCAGTCCAGCACGGCCGTTGAAAACTGCTCGGCTCTCATCGCTTGAACAGCCCCTTGAGCGCGTTTTTCAGTTCCGGGCTGACTTTATCGCCAAGTTTCTCATCGATTTTTTCGCTGATGCGCTCGCCGGCCAGTTTGCTGGCGACCTGGCTCATGCGTTCGTTGTCGAGGCGGCAAGCCTTGGCGCCCAGCTCCAGTGGGCCACGGCAACGCAGCGGCCATTCGATGCCGACGTATTTCTCGCCGACCTGACAGGCCGGGTCCGGCATGTCGCTCTTGTCGCCTTCGACGATGATGCCCAGGCGGTAATCCATGCCCAGCACCCGCAGGTCGATGTCGCCGTTACCGTTGACGGTCATGCCCGGGACGCGCACTTTCAGGTCCGGGTTATTGGCCACGCCGTTGCGCAAAACCAGGTTGCCCTTGAGTTCTTCGAACGGTGTGTCCTTGCCCCGTGGTTCGCCACTGAGGGTTTTGCGATTCAGGATGGCGATGCCTTTGCACAGTTGTTGCTCAAGGTTGGCATTGAGCAACATACCGTTGTTGATGACGAAGCTGGCGTTGCCGTTGAGGCTCTCGATCAGCGCGCTCTGGCTATTGCCACTGCCTGTCAGGGCGCTGTTGAGCGTGACCTGGCCTTTGACCGGCGGATTTTTCCCCTGGCTCTCGAGGATTTTCTCCACTGGCACGTTGTTGATGCGCGTCTGCATGTTCAGCGCCGGCACTTGCTGGCGCACATCCAGGGTGCCCTTGGCTTCGAAGTTGCCGTCGTACAGATCGCCGCGCAGATTCTCCAGGGTCAACAAGCCACCTTGGCCGGTGGCCTTGAGTGCTGCGTTCTGGATCGGCAGGTTGTCGAGGGTCAGTTGGCCGAAGGTCAGGTCGGCGGCCACGTCGAGTTTGCTCAGGCGCTCCACCGGGAACAGGCGGTCGCTGCTCCACGGGCCTTTGGTCGGTGATGGCGGCAGCGGTGTGTTGCCCGGGCCAGCCAGGGCATCGGCCTCGGTGCTGGCCACTTCAGCCTTGCGCACCTGTGTTGCGCTGTTGGCTTCGGCGGATTTCGGCGGCAGGTAACGGTCGACGTTGAAGGTGTCAGCCTTGAGGGTTGCCCGCAGCGATTGCTTGGCGAAGTCTTCGATGGCGATGCGGCCGCTGAAGTTGCTGTCGTCGAGTTTCAGGTTGATGTTATCGAGCGACAGGCTGGTCGGCGTGCCGGCAACCTGGCTGACCAGTTCGACTTTGCTCAGGCTGCCTTCGGCCATCGCCGGGAGTTTCTGGCCGATGCTGTCGACGAATTTCGCCAGATCGAATTGGGCAATCGACAGGCCGCCGCTGATTTGCGGAGTCTTGTCGAGGTCGTTGGCTTTCAGTTCGCCCAGGGCGCGCAGCTGGTTGGCGGAGATCTTGATGCCGGTCCATTCGGCGACGTTGGCGGCCTTGTCCAGCAGCAGCTGACCTTGAGCGGCGAAGGTCATGGTCTTGCCTTGCAGCGGATCCCCGGCAACTTCACCGGAGAGTTTCATGTCTTCGAACTTGTAGCGTTGCAGCGCGCGCTCGAAACGCAGCTCGCCGGCCAGCTCGGTACGTACCCGCAGAACCGGTTGGTTGGTGCCCAGGAACGCCGTGAGTTTGACCGGGATGTTGGTCGAGTCATGGACCGGGCCGGTACTCAGCTGGATGCTTTCGGCGCTGAACTGCTTGCCGGTTTTCTCGTCGTTGTATTCAACGCGGGCGTTGTTGACCGTCAGGCTGTCGATGTCCAGGCGGATCGGCTGCGCCGGTTTTTCCATCGGAGTAGCAGTTGCCGGGGCAGGTTCGCCGCTAGCGGCGGGCGGCGTGGTCGACGTGGTCGCAGTGGCAGGCGCCGGGACCTTGCCGATGTCTTCCCAATTGCCGTGGCCGTCCTTGTCGCGGTTCAGGCGCAGGTTCAGGCCTTCGACGCGCACATCGCTCATCTGCACTTCGCGGCGCAGCAGCGGAATGACCCGGACCGAGAGGCCGAGCATCTGCAAGTCAGCAAATGGCTCGGCGGGCTTGGCCAGGGTCGCAACACTGGCTTCGTGCAATTCCAGCCCCAGCCAGGGGAACAGGCTCCAGCCGATATCGCCATTGAGCGTCAGCTCGATGTGGGCCTTGTCGCGGGCAATCTGGCGAATCTCGTCTTTGTAGTCGTTGGGATCGAAGAAGTGGGTCAGGGCAAAGCCCAGCGCCACAATGATCAGCAACAGCCCGAGAAGTACCAGACCCAGGATTTTGCCGAACGCTTTCATGGGCGAGTCCTTGTATTTAGTCGAATTCGAAATTTAGCCGGGGAGTATAGCGCTCCGAAGTGGCCGACCGGTCAGCGATCACGTAGGGAGTATATCCAGCGGCACCTTCAGCTTAGCCGCCAGAGCTTGGGCTTCGAGGTGCCCGGCAGGCACCAGCAGGTGCAATGTCGCGCCCGATTGCGACGCCATTTTCTGTGCTTCGTTCACCAGGCGCTCGGCGACGCCGCGACGACGGGTAATTTTTCGTACGCATAATTGGGACAAATGCCAGACATCCTGGTGCCGTTGCAAACGTGCCGCACCCAGCAGTCGATCGTTGAAGCGTCCGGCGATCAACGAGCCGTCCCGCAGGCAGCTTTCGATCAGCTCGGTATCCCCTGTAAAGGGTGCAAACAGCCAGTCCGGGGCGTCGCGGTAAATCTTCTGCAGATCTTGCTGATCCTGATAAGTGGCTTCCTTCAGCAGTTCGACAATGATCGGCATGACGCCTCCTTTGAAAAATTAATCCGGCCCGGTGGCCTGAAAACACGCTCATCCAGTGGTACGAGATCAGATGACGTACAAAAGGTGATATCAGTTTGGTTTTTCTGTCACGTGCAAATGGTAACCTCTGCCCGTTCGTCCGTCCTTCTGCGGCGCGATGTCGCACCAAAATGAAGCTTCACCTAAAAGAAGTCATGCCTGCGTGCATATAAGGCTGGGGGTGAAGAGCGGCTGGCGAACCCTACTAATAATTGGGGGAAACACCATGACTACGAGCATCACGGCGGACGGCTTTGCCGACCGGCCCGCGTTCCTGTCCAAGGAGCGCATCATCGCCAAGCCCGGTTTTAACCGTTGGCTTGTACCACCGGCCGCTCTGGCCATCCACCTCTGCATCGGCATGGCCTACGGCTTTTCGGTGTTCTGGCTGCCGCTGTCCAAAGCCCTGGGCGTCACCAAAGCCGTGGCTTGTGCGCCGGACATGAGCTTTATCGCTCAGGTCTTTTCGTCGCAATGCGACTGGCCGATCTCGATGCTCGGCTGGATCTATACCCTGTTCTTCATCTTCCTGGGTTGCTCGGCAGCGATCTGGGGCGGTTGGCTCGAACACGCAGGCCCACGCAAGGCAGGTGTTGTATCGGCACTGTGCTGGTGTGGCGGTCTGCTGATTTCGGCGCTGGGGGTCTATACCCACCAGATCTGGCTGATGTGGATCGGCTCCGGGGTCATCGGCGGTATCGGCCTGGGCCTGGGTTACATCTCGCCGGTTTCGACCCTGATCAAGTGGTTCCCGGACAAGCGCGGTATGGCGACCGGCATGGCAATCATGGGTTTCGGTGGCGGTGCGATGGTCGGCGCTCCACTGGCTGCAGCCCTGATGGGCCACTTCGCTTCGCCAACCAGCGTGGGCGTATGGCAGAGCTTCCTGGTGATGGCCGCGATCTATTTCGTGTTCATGATCGGCGGCGCGCTGTCCTATCGCGTTCCGCCAACCGGGTGGAAGCCTGAAGGCTGGACGGCGCCGGCGAAAAAAGCCTCGAACGCGATGATCACTCACCGTCACGTTCACGTGAATGTAGCGTGGAAGACCCCGCAGTTCCGTCTGGTGTGGCTGGTGCTGTGCCTGAACGTCTCGGCGGGTATCGGCATCCTCGGCATGGCTTCGCCGCTGTTGCAGGAAGTGTTTGCCGGTAAATTGCTCGGCAACGATCTGACGTTCGGTCAGCTGGATGCTTCGCAACTGGCTTCGATCGCGGCGATTGCTGCCGGTTTCACCGGTTTGCTGAGCCTGTTCAACATCGGTGGCCGGTTCTTCTGGGCTTCGTTCTCGGACTATCTGGGCCGCAAAAACACCTATTTCGTGTTCTTCGCCCTGGGTTTTGCCCTCTACGCGTTGATCCCGAACCTGGGTCACCTGGGCAGCGTCGCGCTGTTCGTGGCGGCGTTCTGCATCATCTTGTCGATGTACGGTGGTGGCTTTGCCACGGTGCCGGCTTACCTGGCGGACCTGTTCGGTACGCAAATGGTCGGCGCCATCCACGGGCGTCTGTTGACGGCCTGGGCGGCGGCGGGTGTGTTGGGGCCGGTGTTGGTGAACTATCTGCGTGAATATCAGCTGAGCATCGGCGTTGAACGTGCCGCGGCTTACGACATCACCTTGTACATCCTCGCGGGCCTGCTGGTGCTGGGTTTCATCTGCAACCTGCTGGTGCGTCCGGTGGCCGACAAGTACTTCATGACCGACGCCGAACTGGCCGCCGAACAGGCGCTGGGCCACGACAAGGGTGCTGACGCCAGCACTGTGCTGGAGTGGAAAGCGGATGCCGGCACCAAGCCTTTGGCGGTGGCGGCGTGGCTGGTGGTGGGGATTCCGTTGGCGTGGGGGATTTGGGTGACCTTGCAGAAAACGGCGGTGCTGTTTCACTAACGCATAACCCTGTGGGAGCGGGCTTGCTCGCGAAGAGGTCGTGTCAGTCGATATCAATGTTGCCTGGTACACCGCTTTCGCGAGCAAGCCCGCTTGTATGTTTAGACTTGAAGGGGTGGGTGGGACTAAAAGCCCGATTCTGACTCTAGCCAGTACAGACCGTGGGAGACTTCGTCCCACCCCTTCTACCTAAAAGCGCCAATAAGGAATTCATCGGCTAGGCCGACGATAGAGACAAGCCAGCGCAACGGTAGACCCCAACAAGCTCTTAAACCCTAGCTCCGAGGATTCGTCATGACAATCCTTACTTCGCAAGCGGTCGTGGGTGTTGATGTGGCCAAGGCTGAGGTGCTCGTCTATCGCGCCGATCTCCCACATTGATCTCCATGGACACAAACTTTGTGTTCACCTGCTTGTACTGACATGTCTATCCCCGACAGCACGGGGTTCACTCCGTCAGTGATATTGCCTCCTGTGTTTCTGTTTAGCGCCCGCGACCCTATAATGGCTGCCTTTTTCGCCCCAATGATTTTTTGCGGAGCTGGTGATGGCCGAACGTATGGCGTCTGTCGAGCGCGACACTCTGGAAACCCAGATCAAAGCCTCGATCAACCTGGATGGCACCGGAAAGGCCCGATTTGATATCGGTGTGCCTTTTCTTGAGCACATGCTGGACCAGATCGCCCGTCACGGGCTGATCGACCTGGATATTGTCAGCAAGGGCGACCTGCATATCGACGACCACCACACGGTGGAAGACGTCGGTATCACCCTGGGTCAGGCCTTCACCAAAGCCATCGGCGACAAGAAAGGCATCCGTCGCTACGGCCACGCCTACGTGCCGCTCGATGAAGCGCTGTCGCGTGTGGTGATCGACTTCTCCGGCCGTCCTGGCCTGCAGATGCATGTTCCGTATACCCGCGCCACCGTCGGCGGTTTCGACGTTGACCTGTTCCAGGAATTTTTCCAGGGCTTCGTCAACCACGCCAACGTCACCCTGCACATCGACAATCTGCGTGGGCACAACACCCACCACCAGATCGAGACCGTGTTCAAGGCTTTCGGTCGCGCCCTGCGCATGGCCGTGGAGCTGGATGACCGCATGGCCGGTCAGATTCCGTCCACCAAAGGCGTTCTGTAATGCAGACGGTCGCGGTTATCGACTACGGCATGGGCAACCTGCACTCGGTGGCCAAGGCCCTCGAGCATGTCGGTGCCGGCAAGGTGCTGATCACCAGCGATGCGGATGTGATTCGCGAAGCCGACCGGGTGGTATTCCCCGGCGTTGGCGCGATTCGCGATTGCATGGCGGAGATCCGTCGCCTGGGCTTCGATTCGCTGGTGCGTGAAGTCAGCCAGGACCGTCCGTTCCTCGGCATCTGCGTGGGCATGCAAGCCTTGCTCGACCGCAGCGAAGAAAACGACGGCGTCGATTGCATCGGCTTGTTTCCAGGCCAGGTGAAGTTCTTCGGCAAGGATCTGCACGAAGACGGCGAACATTTGAAAGTCCCGCACATGGGCTGGAACGAAGTGAAGCAGACGGTGATTCACCCGCTGTGGCACAACATTCCGGACCTGGCGCGCTTCTACTTCGTACACAGCTACTACATCGCCGCCGGCAATGCGCGGCAGGTGGTGGGTAGCGGTCATTACGGGGTCGATTTCGCCGCCGCGCTGGCCGATGGCTCGCGTTTCGCCGTGCAGTTCCACCCGGAGAAGAGCCATACCCATGGCCTGCAATTGCTGCAGAACTTCGCCGCGTGGGATGGTCGCTGGTAAATGGCTGCCAAAAAGAAGCCGCCGATCCTGACCCTCACTCCCGAGCAGGAGAGCGAGGCCAATCACAAGATCAAGCGCTTCATGGAGGATCGCTTCGAACTGGACCTGGGTTCGTTCGAAGCGGCTGAAATCCTTGAGCTGTTTACCCGCGAAATTGCTCCGCACTATTACAACAGGGCGATTTTCGATGTGCAGACGCACCTCAAAGAGAGGTTCGAAAGCATCGAAAGCGACCTGTGGGCGCTCGAGAAAAACTGATTTCCGAGCGAAGCTGAATACTCGAATTTGAAGGTTTGCCAGATGCTGATTATTCCCGCTATCGATCTCAAAGACGGTGCCTGTGTTCGTCTGCGCCAGGGCCGCATGGAAGATTCCACAGTGTTCTCCGATGACCCGGTGAGCATGGCTGCCAAGTGGGTGGAGGGCGGTTGCCGTCGTCTGCATCTGGTCGACCTGAACGGTGCGTTCGAAGGCCAGCCGGTCAACGGCGAAGTGGTCACCGCCATCGCCAAGCGCTACCCGAACCTGCCGATTCAGATCGGCGGCGGTATCCGTTCCCTGGAAACCATCGAACACTACGTGAAAGCGGGTGTGAGCTACGTGATCATCGGCACCAAGGCCGTGAAAGATCCGGCCTTCGTCGCCGAAGCCTGCCGCGCGTTCCCAGGCAAGGTGATTGTCGGCCTGGATGCCAAAGACGGATTTGTCGCCACCGACGGCTGGGCTGAAATCAGTACCGTGCAGGTCATCGACCTGGCCAAGCAATTCGAGGCCGACGGCGTGTCCGCGATCGTTTATACCGACATCGCCAAAGACGGCATGATGCAGGGCTGCAACGTCTCTTACACCGCTGCTCTGGCTGCCGCGACGAAGATCCCGGTCATTGCATCCGGCGGTATCCACAATCTGGGTGACATCAAGTCGCTGCTTGACGCCAAGGCGCCAGGCATCATCGGAGCCATCACTGGCCGGGCGATCTACGAAGGCACCCTCGATGTCGCTGAAGCGCAAGCTTTCTGCGATTCGTACAAAGGCTGAGGACTCACCATGGCGCTGGCCAAACGCATCATCCCTTGCCTGGACGTGGATAACGGCCGGGTGGTCAAGGGCGTCAAGTTCGAGAACATTCGCGATGCCGGCGACCCGGTGGAGATCGCCCGTCGCTACGACGAGCAGGGTGCCGACGAGATTACCTTTCTCGACATCACCGCCAGCGTCGACGGCCGTGACACCACGCTGCACACCGTCGAGCGCATGGCCAGCCAGGTGTTCATCCCGCTGACCGTGGGTGGTGGCGTGCGCACCGTGCAAGACATTCGCAACCTGCTCAATGCCGGCGCGGACAAGGTCTCGATCAATACCGCCGCAGTATTCAACCCGGAATTCGTCGGCGAAGCGGCTCAGCATTTCGGCTCGCAGTGCATCGTCGTCGCCATCGACGCCAAGAAAGTCTCCGGTCCGGGCGAAACCCCGCGCTGGGAGATCTTCACCCACGGCGGTCGCAAACCTACCGGCCTCGACGCCGTTGAGTGGGCGAAGAAAATGGAAGGCCTCGGTGCCGGTGAAATCCTGCTGACCAGCATGGACCAGGACGGCATGAAAAACGGTTTCGACCTGGGCGTTACCCGCGCCATCAGCGACGCGCTGGGGATTCCGGTGATCGCCTCTGGTGGTGTCGGCAACTTGCAGCACCTGGCCGACGGCATTCTCGAAGGCCACGCCAGCGCGGTGCTGGCGGCGAGTATTTTCCACTTCGGCGAATACACCGTGCAGGAAGCCAAGGCCTACATGGCTCATCGCGGAATCGTGATGCGTTAACCATACAGGCCAGTGGACAGTATGGCGGGCTCAAGGCACTCTTGGGCACGCCATGGATTCCGGTAGCCCCGACATGCTTAAACGACTTCTTCTTGTTCTCGCCAGCGCTTCGCTGTTGTTCATCAACGGAGTTCATGCCGAAGAAAGTCCCGACTCCGGCCTGGTGCTGCTGACGGAAAACTTCCCTCCGTACAACATGGCGAAGAACGGCAAGAACTTCGCCCAGGACGAGAACATCAATGGCATCGCCGTGGACATTGTCCGCGAGATGTTCAAGCGCGCCGACATCCCCTACAGCCTGACGCTGCGTTTCCCTTGGGAGCGAATCTACAAACTCGCCCTGGAAAAACCCGGTTATGGCGTGTTCGTGATGGCGCGGTTGCCGGACCGCGAGAAACTCTTCAAGTGGGTCGGTCCTATCGGCCCGGACGACTGGATCATGCTGGCCAAGGCTGACAGCAAGATCACCCTGGAGTCGCTGGATCAGGCGCATAAATACAAGATTGGTGCCTACAAGGGTGATGCGATTGCCGAGACATTGGCCAAGCAAGGGCTGAAGCCGATTGTGGTGCTGCGCGACCAGGATAACGCGAAGAAGCTGGTTAACGGTCAGATTGACCTGTGGGCCACCGGCGATCCTGCCGGGCGTTACCTGGCGCGGCAGGACGGGGTAACCGGGCTCAAGACCGTACTGCGCTTCAACAGTGCCGAGCTGTACCTGGCACTGAACAAGGACGTGCCGGATGAGACCGTCGCCAAGCTGCAAGCCGCGCTGGATCAGTTGCGCAAGGAAGGTGTGGTGGACGACATCATGGGGCGGTATTTGTAGTCATTACCTGGACCTGGCCTGAACGGAAGCGACCAGCACCGGGCTCAAGTACACAGCTCTCGTGAATACGTTATTCAATGTTGCCCTTGTCAGGCTCTGTTGTCCGGAATCGACGCCGATAATGCAGAGTGCATGTGCGCCGCTTTGTGACCCGATTTCGGTATTGATATAAGCATCTTCCGCACTGATGACGGCGCTGTAATGGTCGGGAACCTTGCAGTCTCTGGCGTTACGGACCGTTTTGTAGCGGTAGAAGCGCGCAGCAAGGGTGAACCTGAAATTCCACGTCGGCAATACGACCTGCCCATCCGCGTTTTGTGTTCCATGAACGTATGACTCGAGCTTCCAGGGCTCCGTGACAGTCAGCTCGACCGGTTCCAACGAACAGCCCGCCCCGTTGCTGGTGAAGACACCGTCAATAAAGCAGTGGGAGAGAAAGTTGGCAGAGTAGCTGTAGTTGAAGCGCGCAGCTTGGCAGGATGGCGAATGTTCGCAGTCGGGCGGCTCTGGCGTATTGCGGTAGGTTGCGACTTGACTGACGATACCGGTGATTTCGTTGGTGCGGCGGTTCAACATCGGGCTGCCGGAGCTGCCAGGGTGAAGGTCGCAACGGTTTCTCGTGGACAAAGGGAAGACCCCGGGGTGATCGATGAACGTTCCGGCGGTTTGCTCGGCACAAACGCTCAATCGAAGCCCGCGTTCAGTGAAGCCGCTGGGCGCGCCGACGTTAAGCACATCATGGCTCTCATAGGTTTGCCGGGGCGCCAGCTTCAGCGGGCTGATCCCGGCCTGTATCAGCGAGGCCAAGGTGGCATCGACCTCAAGTACTGCCAGATCAGTTCCCACCAGGCTGCTCCACCGGGCGGTGCGGACGGCGTATCGGCGATGACGCTGGGGCGTGTCATAAAAGTAGTGGAAGGTGATGTTGGCCTGCACAGGCAGATGGGTCCGCGCCGAACCGAACTGAAAGAACACGCAATGGCCGCTGGTGAGCAGATAGGCAGGGCCGGTGGCACGGCCTTGCCTGTTTCGCGTGTCCAGAAGTACGGCACTGCAGGATTGCCTCGATGGCAAGTTCAGGCGTCCGATGCCGCTCCAGAGTTCATAATGATGCTCGCTGTTTTGCAGCGCTCTCGACGTTGAGCCATTGACGGCGCCTTCTCCAAGGTCGCGCGCCTGTACAGAGGTATCTGTTGCCACGCCGATCAAGGCCGTCAGGCAACTGTAGCTAAGGTATTTCATGGCCATTCCTTGGTGATGAAATTCAGGTGTGCGCAATCGTGGCACGACGCTGGATACCAAGAGGCCTATATAGTTATCGAGAGACAGAAGGAGCTTGATTATTGACCGGGCGGTAGACGGTATTGCCCATCCTTGCCATGAGCAGCCGTGGCACGATTGCCGCGCACGCTGATCATCAATTTGATGTCGATCCAGTCAATTCCCTGTGCCTTGAGCTTGGGCAACTCACGCTCCAGTACCGCCAGGGTCTGCGGATATGGATGCCCGATCATAATCGCCGAGCCCTGCTTGCGTGCCAGGCTGATCGCAGTTTGAAGCTGCGTGAAGATCGCCGCTTCGGTGCGCTCATCATCCAGAAACACATCCCGCGAAACACTCGCCAAACCAATCTTCTGCGCCTCGGCGGCCGCCACGGTTTGCGCACTGGTGCGGCTGTCGACGAAGAACATGTGCCGACGCTGCAAGTCCGCCATCAGCCAGGCCATGGCCGGTTGCTGAGCGGTCATGCGGCTACCCATGTGGTTATTGATGCCGGCGGTATAGGGCACCCTGTTGAACGCGGCGTTCAGGCGCTTTTCAAGTTCTTCGATGGGCAGCTCGGGGTGCCAGGCGAACGGCCCGGTGGCCGGGTCCATGGGCATGTGCAGAATGACGGTCTTGCCGGCGCGATGGGCTTGGCGGGCGAATTCGGTGGCGTGGGGTGTATCGGGCATGATGGCTGTGGTCACCGGGCCGGGCAGAGCCAGCACACGGCGATCCCGGGGCAGGTTCTGCCCCAGGTCATCGATGATCAGGCTCAGATAAGCCTTGTGAGGTGTGGCTGCTGACGTGGCGGGCGCGGCGTGAGCAACGCCCGCCAGGCAGCACAGCAGACCAAGGAGGACCCGCAAGCGCATCTCAGTGGCCGCGGGTGATGCTCAGTCCTTTGAGCAGGCTCAGGGCCTGGGCCAGCTGGTAATCGTCATCCTGCGGCATGGCCTTGGCCTTGCTGCCGGAACCGGTCGGTTTGTCGGCGCCGCCGTTGCCATTGCCCAGGTGACCTTGCAGATCGGCCTCTTTGAAGTAATCGCCATCCTGCTCGTTGGTGATCTTGGCCTTGCGCACCTCGATGTCCGGGACGATGCCTTGAGCCTGGATCGAGCGGCCGTTCGGCGTGTAGTACAGCGCCGTGGTGATTTTCAGGGCGCGGTCGTTGTTCAGCGGCAACACGGTCTGGACCGAGCCTTTGCCGAAACTGGTGGTGCCCATGACCACCGCGCGTTTCTGATCCTGCAGGGCGCCGGCGACAATTTCCGAGGCCGAGGCGCTGCCGCCGTTGATCAGCACGACCATTGGCACGGCTTCGCTTTCGTCCTTGCCGGTGGCGGAGAAGCGCAGTTCAGAGTTGGCGATGCGGCCCTTGGTGTAGACGATCAGGCCCTTGGTGATGAAGTGGTCGACCACTTCCACCGCCGATTGCAGCACGCCGCCCGGGTTGTTACGCAGGTCGAGGACGATGCCGCTGAGCTTCTTGCCGTTGTCCTTGCGCAGCTTGGCCAAGGCCTTGGAGACCTCTTCGCCGGTCTTGACCTGGAACTGGGTGATGCGGATGTAGCCGTAGCCGGACTCCAGCAACTGGCTCTTGACGCTTTTCACCTGGATGGTGGCGCGGACCAGGGTCACGTCGAACGGAGTGCCGCCGTCGCGCACCAGGGTCAGGGTGATCTTCTGGCCGATCTTGCCGCGCATCTTGTCCACGGCTTCGGTCATGCTCTGGCCGCGAGTCGGCTGGCCGTTGATCTTGACGATGAAATCGCCGGCCTGGATGCCAGCCTTGGAGGCCGGGGTGTCATCGATGGGCGAAACCACTTTGATGAAACCGTCTTCAGCGCCGACTTCGATGCCAAGGCCGCCGAATTCGCCGCTGGTGCTTTCCTGCAATTCAGTGAAGTCTTCCGGGCCCAGGTACGCAGAGTGCGGGTCAAGGTTGCTGAGCATGCCTTTGATGGCGTTTTCCAGCAGGGTCTTGTCATCCACCGGTTCTACATAGGCTGCCTTGATCCGGTCCATGACTTCGGCAAAGGTGCGCAACTCGTCCAGCGGCAATGGCGCCTTGGTGGTCGCAGCGGTGCCGGCAGGCGCGACCGCCGGGGCCGGTTGAGCGGCAAACGCCAACGGCGCGCCGATCACCAGGGCGATCGTCAGGGCCAGCGAGGTAAGGCGGGACAAATGCAGCATGTCGAACGAACTCCTAATGTAGGTGACTCAACGCCTATCCTTGCGCGCGGCACCATTGCGCTGGATCACTCGGGTGACCCTGCTGACGAATAGCGAAATACAGTGCTGGTGTGTCCTGCCCGCCACTGTTACCGACAGTGGAGATGGACTCACCGGCTTTTACCACGTCACCGGCAGACTTGAGCAGCGTCTGGTTGTGACCGTAAAGACTCAAGAAACCGTTGCCGTGGTCGAGAATCACCAGCAGCCCGGCGCCACGCAACCAGTCGGCAAACACCACGCGACCGCCGTGAACGGCATGCACCTGGCTGCCGGCGGAGGCGCTGATCATCACGCCATCCCACTTGGTTCGGGCATCGTCGCCCCGGCTTTCACCGAAGCGCGCCAGCAGTCGACCATCAACCGGCCATGGAAGTTTGCCGCGAGTTGAAGCAAAAGGCCCGCCGAAGGTCTCGCCTGAACTTGAAACCAGAGCGCCGGGCGTCGATTTGGCGGGTTTGCGCGGGGCGTCAGTGGCGTCTGCTTGAGCCTGAGCCTCACGTAACCGCTTTTTTTCAGCTTCCTGCTGGGCGATCAACGCTTTTTGCCGCGCTTCTTCTGCCTCACGGGCCTGACGGGCCAGGGTTTCTTCAATGGTTTTAAGGACTTTAGACAGGTCCGCCTGATCCTGCTCGCGGGCGGCCAGTTTCTGATCGCGAGCCTTTACGTCGTCGTTGAGCTTGGCCAGGACTTGCTGGCGCTCCTTGCGGACCTTGTCGAGTTCGTCGCGCTGGCTGTCGAGGCTGCTTTTCTGCACCAGCAACTGGGCTTGCTGCATCGAGATGTCTTTTTCGACATTGGCCAGTTGACGCAGGGTCTCGTTGAAATTCTTCAGCTGCTCCAGGCGGGCCTGGCTCAGGTAGTCGTAATAGGTGAGGGTGCGGGCGAATTTTTCCGGGTTCTGCTGATTAAGCAGTAGCTTGAGGTACTCCTGGCGGCCGTTCTGATAGGCCGCGCGGGCCTGAATGGCGATCAGTCGTTGCTGTTCAATGCGCGCGCTCTGGAGTTTTTTTTTCTCGGTATCGAGTCGTTGCAGCTCGGATTCGCTTTTCTTCAGCTCTTTTTGCAGCGCCTCGACCTGCTTCTCGAGCTTGCCCATCTCGGTTTCGGTGCCTTTGAGGTCTTTCTGCACCCCGGATTTTTCTTCCTGGAGTTTACCCAGCAGTTTTTTCAGCTCGGCGATGTCCTGACGCGTGGCGTCCAACTGTTGTTGGGTTTGCGCGCGCTCGTCGGCAAAGGCCGGTTGGAGCAGGCAAGTCAGAGCGAGGGCTATCAGGACGCGAAGCATAGAGGCGGGCGACACCAGGGAAAGGGACGGCCTAGTATGCCCGCCCCACGCTGCAAAAAAAACGCCCAATTGGGACTGTGTGATAACTGGACTGAAAACCAATGTGGGAGCGAGCCTGTGTGGCGAGGGGGCTTGCCCCCGTTGGATCGCGAAGCGGCCCCAAAATCTGCAATCGCGGTGTACCAGGTACACCGCATGCAATGGTTTACGACTGCTGCGCAGCCGAACGGGGGCAAGCCCCCTCACCATACAAGCCCGCTCCCACAGGGTTGTGTGGTGTTTGAACGGCGGATTACACCAGAATCGAAGTTCCGGTCATTTCCGCAGGCTTCTCCAGCCCCAGCAACATCAGCATGGTCGGCGCCACGTCGGCCAGAACGCCGCCTTCGCGAACCTTCAAGTCACGCTTGCCGACATAGATGAACGGCACCGGCTCGGTGGTGTGGGCGGTGTGGGCCTGGCCAGTGGAAGCGTCGGACATTTGCTCGACGTTGCCGTGGTCGGCGGTAATCAGGGCTTCGCCGCCGACTTTTTCCAGCGCTGTGACGATACGGCCGACACAGGTGTCCAGGCATTCCACGGCTTTCACCGCCGCCTCGAATACACCGCTGTGGCCGACCATGTCGCCGTTGGCGTAGTTGACCACGATCACGTCGTAACGCTGGTTTTCAATGGCATCGACGATGCGATCGGTGACTTCCGGGGCACTCATCTCGGGTTGCAAGTCGTAGGTGGCGACTTTCGGCGACGGGATCAGGATGCGTTCTTCGCCCGGGAACGGTTCTTCGCGACCGCCGGAGAAGAAGAAGGTCACATGAGCGTACTTCTCGGTTTCGGCGATGCGCAGCTGCGTCTTGCCGTTTTTCGCCAGGTAATCACCCAGCACGTTTTCCAGGCTGCCGGCGGCGAAGGCCGACGGCGCGGGGATGCTGGCGGCGTATTGGGTCAACATGACGAAACCGGCCAGTTTTGGCTGGCGAGCACGTTCGAATTCCTTGAAATCGTCTTCGACGAACACGCGGGTCAGTTCGCGGGCACGGTCGGCGCGGAAGTTCATGAAGACCACGGCGTCGCCGTCTTCGACCTTCACCGGCTCACCGATGCTGGTGGCTTTGACGAATTCGTCGCTCTCGCCACGCTCGTACGCGGCTTGCAGGCCTTCCTGGGCGGTGGCGGCGTTGAATTCGCTGGCGCCGTCGACAATCAGGTTGTAGGCCTGGGACACGCGATCCCAACGGTTGTCACGGTCCATGGCGTAATAACGGCCAATGATGCTGGCGATCCGGCCTTTGCCGAGGGCTTCGAAGGTTGCATCCAGCAATTCGATCGACGACTGAGCGCTTTTCGGCGGCGTATCGCGGCCGTCGAGGAAGGCGTGCAGGTAGATTTTCTCGGCGCCGCGCTTGAAGGCCAGTTCAGCCATGGCGACCAGGTGGTCCTGGTGGCTGTGAACGCCGCCGTCGGACAGCAGGCCCATGAAGTGCACGGCTTTGCCGGCAGCAACGGCTTTATCCACCGCGGCGCAGATGGTCGGGTTCTCGAAGAACTCGCCGTCGCGGATCGCTTTGGTCACGCGTGTGAAGTCCTGATACACCACCCGACCGGCGCCGAGGTTCATGTGGCCGACTTCGGAGTTGCCCATCTGGCCGTCCGGCAAGCCGACGTCCATGCCGCTGCCCGAGATCAGGCCGTTCGGCACGGTGGCCCACAGACGGTCCAGTACGGGCTTCTTCGCCGCAAAGATGGCGTTGGATTCAGGGCTCTCACTGTGACCGAAGCCGTCGAGAATAATCAGGACCAAAGGTTTAGGCGTGGTAGTCATGGATTCCACTCGTGGCTGAATTAAAAGAGGGCGATGGAAAAGGGAGTAGGAGTTTAAAGCTAAGTTCCGGCGCCGTCACCGCCGGACGGGGTTTGGCCCACCATAGTGGCTGTGTATACTGGCCGACATTTTAACGCCCTGGAACCTCCTTCGATGGTTGCTCACCTGATTGAATTTGCCACTAACCACTATCTGCTCGTCGGTATTTTCGTCGTACTGCTGGCGTTGCTGATCGCTTATCAGATGCAAGGCGGCGGCCGCAGCCTGAGCACCGGTGAACTGACCGGGCTGGTCAACAAGGACGCAGGCGTGGTGGTCGACATTCGTCCGACCAAGGATTTCGCCGCCGGTCACATCGTTGGCGCGTTGAACATTCCTCAGGACAAACTGACCGCTCGCGTCGGCGAACTGGAAAAACACAAGGCCAAGACCATTATCCTGGTCGACGCCATGGGCCAGACCGCCGGTACGCATGCCCGTGAACTGGTGAAAGCCGGTTTCACCGCTGCCAAGCTGTCTGGCGGTATTTCCAGCTGGAAAGCCGACAATCTGCCACTGGTGAAGTGATATGAACAACGTCGTCGTCTATTCCAGCGATTACTGCCCTTATTGCTCGCGAGCCAAGTACCTGCTCGAGAACAAAGGCGTAGCCTTCGAAGAGATCAAGGTCGATGGCAAGCCGCAGGTGCGTGCCGCGATGGCTCAGAAGGCCGGGCGTACCTCCGTGCCGCAGATCTGGATCGGCAGCACCCACGTTGGCGGCTGTGATGATTTGTTTGCCCTGGAGCGCGCCGGCAAGCTCGACGCCATGCTCAAGGCCTGACTGCCTTTTAGAAATAGCCAACCCTACAAGACCCGAGATCAGAAAGGATCTGAGATGACTGACCAACAGAACACTGCAGCTAGCGAAGAAGAAACCGCACCGCAATTCTCCTTGCAGCGCATCTACGTACGTGACTTGTCCTTCGAGGCCCCGAAAAGCCCGGCAATCTTCCGCCAGCAGTGGGAGCCGAGTGTCGGTCTGGACCTGAACACCCGCCAGAAGGCGCTGGAAGGCGACTTCCACGAAGTCGTGCTGACCCTGTCGGTCACCGTGAAAAACGGTGAAGAAGTGGCGTTCATTGCTGAAGTACAACAGGCCGGGATCTTCCTGATCAAGAACCTGGACGACGCTTCGATGAGCCACACCTTGGGCGCGTTCTGCCCGAACATCCTGTTCCCGTACGCTCGCGAAACCCTGGACAGCCTGGTGACCCGCGGTTCGTTCCCGGCCCTGATGCTGGCTCCGGTGAACTTCGACGCGCTGTACGCACAAGAGCTGCAACGCATGCAGGCGGCTGGCGAGACTCCAACTGTTCAGTAAGCGGTCTTGAACGACGCAGCAAGTCCAATGTGGGAGCGGGCTTGCTCGCGAAAGCGGTGTGTCAGCCAACATCAATGTTGAAGCTGATGGCCCCTTCGCGAGCAAGCCCGCTCCCACATTTGTTATGTGGGTTATTTAAAACCGAGCTGACGCCAGGCTTCGTACACCGCGATGGCCACGGTGTTGGACAGGTTCAGGCTGCGGCAGCCTTCGCGCATGGGTAGACGCAGGCGTTGTTCGCCGGGCAGGGCGTCGAGCACTTCGGCTGGCAAGCCACGGCTTTCCGGGCCGAACAGGAAGGCATCGCCCTCGGCGAAGCTGGCATCGTGAAATGGCCGGGAGCCCTTGGTGGTAAAGGCGAACAGCCGAGGATGGCCGAGGCTTTCCAGACAGCTGGCGAGGTCTGCGTGGCGTTGCAGGGTGGCATACTCGTGGTAATCGAGGCCGGCCCGGCGCAGGCGCTTGTCGTCCATCTCGAAGCCCAGCGGTTCGATCAAATGCAGGTGGCAGCCACTGTTGGCGCACAGCCTGATAACGTTGCCGGTATTCGGCGGAATTTCTGGTTGGAAAAGGATGACGTGAAACATGCACGGCTCCGAAGGTAAAGATGACGGGCATTCTACGCCGCCAAAGGATCCTCGTTCGAAACTATTCCCGCGGGTGATGGCTTCGCTGGCAATTGTCGGGATGATGGTGGGCCTGATGATCGGTCGCCTGACCGCGCCCGACCCCAGTGTTTTACAGCAGGTCGAGGTGACCAACGATGGGTTGCTGGTGTGGTTCAACAACGAACCCAAAACCCACGGCGAGCTGGTCGACGGCAGCGTGGCATTGCTGTTCGAGGCCGAAGGCCGTGCGCAGAAAGGTCAACTCAAGCTCAACGGCAAGGACGTGAACTGGCGAACGCGTTTGAGTGATGGGGGATTGTTGCTGACCGTGGTGGCGGCCCGGCCACTGCAGGGTGAGTGGGCCGGTAGCGAGGTCGATGGCCGCTGGCGGCTGGAGATCCATCTCCGGGAGCAATAAAAGAGGGAATCCCCGGCCTGCCTGTACCAAGGTTCCCGAAACGGGAGGGCTCGCGTTTTGTGTCGTGAGCCCGGTGTAAAGAGGGAATCCCCGGCCTGCCTGTACCAAGGACCCCAAAACGGGATGGGTTCGCCGCTGCTGCGGCATGAGCCCGGTGTAAAGAGGGGAATCCCCGGCCTGCCTGTACCAAGGTCCCCGAAACTGGGTAGTGAATCGAATCACTGATTGGACTATTGCAGGGGGCGTGCCAGTTTTTAACAAACTGAAACAGAAAGTCGCTGAACAGCGCTGGAGGCCCCGTAATTCGGGGCTTTGGTGTTTTTGTGATATTGATTTTGTTGGCGGCGAAGGCGGGATTTTGGATCGGTTGCCGTGCGCGATTGCGGTTCACGGTGCATTCAGTCGGTGCATCAAGCCCTGAATGTGGGAGCGGGCTTGCTCGCGAAAGCGGTGTAACAGTCAACGAAGATGTTGAATGTTAAGGCCCCTTCGCGAGCAAGCCCGCTCCCACATTGGTTCGCTGTTAGCCAGAGATCAGCGCAGATCCAAAGACTGTTTAGCCCTCATCCCCTTCATCATCATCCCCACCATCTACCTTCATCCCCAATTCCTTAATCTTGCGCGTCAAGGTATTGCGGCCCCAGCCCAGCAGCACGGCGGCGTCGCGGCGGCGGCCGGCGGTATGTTTGAGGGCGGTTTCGATCATGATCCGCTCAAAACTCGGCACGGCACTGTCAAGCAGGCTCGACTGGCCGCGTGCCAAAGCCTGGTCGGCCCACTGGCGCAGCGCTTGCTCCCAGTTGGTCACCGGTGCCGAATCCTGCGGCAGGCTCAGCAGCTCTGGCGGCAGGTCGCTGATGTGCACTTCGCGGCCTGAAGCCATTACGGTGATCCAGCGGCAGGTGTTCTCCAGCTGGCGCACGTTGCCTGGCCACGGCAGGTTTTTCAGGTATTCCTCGGTTTCACCTTTCAGCAGCTTCGGCTCTACCGCCAGTTCTTGCGCGGCGCGGCTGAGGAAGTGCTTGGCCAGGGTCGGGATGTCTTCGCGACGGTCCGACAGCCGTGGAATGTGGATGCGGATCACGTTGAGGCGGTGGAACAAGTCCTCACGGAATTTTCCGGCGTGCACCAGGGTTTCCAGATTCTGGTGTGTCGCGGCGATGATGCGTACATCGACCTTTACCGGCGTGTGACCACCGACGCGGTAGAACTCACCGTCCGCCAGTACCCGTAGCAAGCGAGTCTGGGTGTCCGCCGGCATGTCGCCGATTTCATCGAGAAACAGGGTGCCGCCATCGGCCTGTTCAAAACGCCCGCGCCGCAGGTTGGCCGCTCCGGTGAACGCGCCTTTTTCATGGCCGAACAGCTCGGACTCCATCAGGTCCTTGGGGATCGCCGCCATGTTCAGTGCGATGAACGGCGAGGCCGCCCGTGGGCTGTGACGGTGCAGGGCGTGGGCCACCAGCTCTTTACCGGTACCGGATTCGCCGTTGATCAGCACGGTGATGTTGGAGTGGCTCAAGCGCCCGATGGCGCGAAACACTTCCTGCATCGCCGGCGCTTCACCGATGATTTCCGGGGTGCGGGTCAGCGTCGGGACGACTTCCAGGCCTTGTTGTTCCTGAGCGTGCTGGTTGGCGCGCTTGACCAGGGAAACGGCTTCGTCGACATCGAACGGCTTGGGCAGGTATTCGAATGCGCCGCCCTGATAGGACGCGACAGCGCTGTCCAGATCGGAGTGGGCAGTCATGATGATGACCGGCAGTCGTGGGTGTTGTTCGCGAATCCGCGCCAGAAGGTCCAGGCCGCTGGCACCCGGCATGCGAATGTCGGAGATGATCACGTCCGGCTGCTGGCGCGCCAGGCGGCTCATCACGCCATCGGCGCTGTCGAAGCTTTGGGTGGTCATGCCTTCCTGTTGCAAGGCTTTTTCCAGGACCCAACGGATAGAACGGTCGTCATCGACGATCCACACGGTTTCACTACGGCTCATGTCGATGTGGCTCCTTGTTCCAGTGGCAGAAAGATCGAGAACGTGGTGTGGCCTGGATGGCTGTCACATTCGATCAAGCCCTGGTGCTGGCTGATGATGTTCTGGGTAATGGCCAGGCCCAGCCCGGTACCGTCCGGGCGGCCGCTGACCATGGGGAAGAAGATTGTTTCCTGCAGCTCGGCGGGGATCCCCGGGCCGTTGTCGATGATTTCGATCTTGGTCACCAGGCGATGGCGCACGTGGCCGATGGTGAACTGGCGCATGGCGCGGGTACGCAAGCTGATGCGACCAAGGCGCAGCTCGTTCTGGCTGCTGATGGCCTGCATCGCGTTGCGCACGATGTTCAGCACGGCTTGAATCATCTGTTCGCGATCGATCAAGACATCCGGAATACTTGGATCGTAGTCGCGCACCAAAGTGATGCAGCCCTGACTTTCGGCTTCCACCAACTGACACACGCGCTCCAGCACTTCATGGACGTTGCACATGGCCAGCGACGGCAATTTGTTGGAACCGAGCATGCGATCCACCAGATTGCGCAGGCGATCGGCCTCTTCAATGATGACATTGGTGTAATCGCGCAGGCTTTCTTCCGGCAGCTCACGGGCCAGCAACTGAGCCGCGCCACGAATGCCGCCGAGAGGGTTCTTGATCTCGTGGGCGAGGCCACGCACCAGCATTTTGCTGGTTTCCTGCTTCGACAGTTGTGCCTCTTCCTTGGTGATCCGCAGGAGGCGGTCGCGAGGATGAACCTCCAGCAGCAGCATCGTGTCGCCATTGCTCAGGATTGGCGTCACGGCGTAGTCGACGGTCAGGGTCTGGCCGGTGAGGGCGGTGAGCATCGCTTCGCGCTTGGTGAACGGGTGCGCCTGCTCGACCGCCTGGCGCAGGGAATTCAGCGCTTCGGTGGATTCGGTGAACAACTCACTGATGAACTGCCCATGGCTACGCTGGCCGCTGATGGCCAGGAGCATTTCCGCCGCCGGGTTCATGTACTCAAGGCGCAGTTCGGCGTCGAGCAGGATGGTGGCGGTGGTCAGGTTGTCGAGTAGCAAGCGGTGTAGTACGTCGCTAATGGTCATCAGGACCTCTTTTGGAGCAGGGCATGCGCATGAATAACGCGCCGGTATGAGGAAAATGCAAAAACCAAACCAAGGCTCCGAAAAGAAGCGTTTAGAGCCTGAAACGGGCGTTTTACGCTCGTTTGCGTGGCGTTCTGCCAGCTTTCACGGGTACTTTCGAACCAAAATGGGTTGAGATGTGGGTATGGTGCAGATGTTTGCACCAACATGGTGCGCAAACCTGAACGAAGTTAGAAGAAGCTTTTTTCTTCTTCGGGCTTGTCTTTGAGAGGGCATTCGGGCCGTTGGCCGTAGTCGGTGAGGGTGCATGGTTTGGCTTGGCGTTTCTGCGCCAGGGAAATGCGTAGCATGTGGAACGGTTGATTAGCCGTGCGTTCGACGGTGCGGCCCTGTTCGTCGAGGATTTCCACCGACAGGTGATGGCTGCCACGGTCGATATTGCTCAGGGCGAACACCGGGCTTGGGCCGGGTTCGGCAGTGGGGTGGCCGTCCAGCAGCAAACGGTAACGATGGCCCCGTTGCAGGCCGGGTTCGCTGGTAACGCTGACGATCAATTCACCGGCACTGCTACGGATCGTGGCATCCGGCTCCGGCACCAGCACACGAAGCATGTCGTAATGAAACAGGGGGTTGGCCGGGTTTGTTTTCGCGGCCGTCATGGGCGCTGCGCCACTCGGGTTGGCTGACATTCGATTGCTTGTCGCCAACGGCACACGTTTGGCGTTGCGGGTGCCCGGCTGATCGGTGAAGACTCGATTACCCTGAGCGTCGATATATGTGAAGACCTCGGCCATTGCCGGCAGGCTGACCAGGCACGCGATCAACAGCCAGGCCCTCAAGGTTTATGCACCCGTTGCACGGTGAACGTCACGGTGGGGCTCTGTTGCACGACGTTTTGCCCGTCGATCACCTGAACCGCAAGGTTATGTTCGCCACGGTCGATGTTCACCAGTTGCAGAATCGGCACGTTGCTCGGCTGGCCGTAGGGTTGACCGTCCAGTAACAGCCTCAATCGATGAGCACCTTGCAGGCGTGGATTGATCAATACGCTGACGGTGAACGTGCCGTTGTTGGCGCGCAAGGCTTCTTCGGTGGGCAGGCCGCTCAGCTCCAGCACCTGATAGGCGCTGTGCGGTTGGTCACGGCCACTGGCTTGCGCAGGTGCTACGGGTTCGCTGGGCGACTGACGCTCGACGCTGTTGAGCGGTGGCAATTCGACCGGCCGGGCTTTGACGCCGTCGGGCGGCTGATTGCTGTAGGCGGTGTTGCCATTGGCGTCGGTGTACTTATAGATCTGCGCGGCGGCGGGCAGGGCGATCAGTACGAGCAGGCATAACAACAATGAGCGCATTGCAGGCTTCCATTGGCCGTTGGGCAAGTGTCCGGCCCTGTTCCGTTCGTGGCGACTAAGCGCTGAGCATAGAGCACATCAGCGCATGTCGGCAGGCCGGCTCAGCGGCTGGCGCTGCACAACTCAGCGCTGGCGCGTACCTTGGCGAGCTCGCGCAGAGATACTTGGGTGCCGGTTTTGTTGGCCTTGGCCAGCCAGGACGGGCACTGCGGGTCAGTGCGATAAGGGCTGAAATCGGCCAGTTGTTGCAGCAGGCGTTTTTGTAACCGATCAAGTTGCGGGCGGATCTGCCCGACCAGATCCGGGCGAGGATCAGCGGGCGCCTTGCCCTGTGCATGCCAGTCAGACAGGTGTGCGTATTGCACCAGTTTGTTGGCCTCGATCTGCGCCGAAAAAAACTGTTCGACGGCTTCGTTGCTCAATTTATAGTCAGGAGCCAAGGCGACAGCACCTGCAATTACCTCACGCTCGCGCTGACGATCTTCGACAGGTTTGCCGCTGTCCCATTTGCTCAGTGCGACCTGGTCGGCAATCGCCAGGCGCTCCTCGATGGTGCCCAGCAATGGAGCGAGAGCGGCAGGGGCCGGGCTGGCGAAAGCGCTGTTGGCCAGCAGGGCAGTGAGCAAGGCAAGGGATGAGCGTAGGCGCATGGAGGATCTCGACTTTATCGGGTGAAGGCCATGATGCACGCAACCGGGCATCCGATGACAGACGTTCGCCCACAAAAAAGGCCTCCCGAAGGAGGCCTCTCTTTTGTCACGCTGCGTAGTGCAGCGCTACCGGATCAGCAGCTGTAGTACAGCTCATATTCCAGTGGGTGTACGAAGGTACGAACTTTGATTTCTTCTTCGCTTTTCAGAGCGATGTAAGCGTCGATGAAGTCGTCGCTGAAAACGCCGCCTTTGGTCAGGAACGCACGACCTTTGTCCAGCTCTTCCAGGGCTTCTTTCAGGCTGCCGCAAACTTGTGGGATCTCTTTCGCCTCTTCAGGCGGCAGGTCGTACAGGTTTTTGTCAGCTGCGTCGCCAGGGTGGATCTTGTTCTGGATGCCGTCCAAGCCAGCCATCAACAGTGCAGCGAAGCCCAGGTACGGGTTGGCTGCCGGATCCGGGAAACGGGCTTCGATACGGCGAGCGCGAGGGCTGGACACGTAAGGAATACGGATCGAAGCGGAACGGTTGCGAGCCGAGTAGGCCAGCATCACTGGAGCTTCGAAACCTGGGACCAGACGCTTGTAGGAGTTGGTCGACGGGTTGGTGAAGCCGTTCAGAGCCTTACCGTGCTTGATGATGCCGCCGATGAAGTACAGGGCGGTATCGGACAGGCCGGCATAGCCTTCGCCAGCGAAGGTGTTCTTGCCATCTTTGGCGATGGACAGGTGAACGTGCATACCCGAACCGTTGTCGCCGTACAGCGGCTTAGGCATGAAGGTCGCGGTGCGTCCGTAGGCATCAGCTACGTTGTGTACGCAGTATTTCAGGGTCTGAACTTCGTCAGCCTTGGCCACCAGGGTGTTGAACTTCACACCGATTTCGTTCTGACCGGCAGTCGCCACTTCGTGGTGGTGAACTTCGATGGTCAGGCCCATTTCTTCCATGGCGTTGCACATGGAGGTACGGATTTCGTGGTCGTGGTCGAACGGCGGAACCGGGAAGTAGCCGCCTTTGACGCCTGGACGGTGGCCTTTGTTGCCGCCTTCCACGTCCTGGTCGGACATCCACGAACCTTGTTCGGAGTAGATTTTGAACATCGAGCCAGAGATGTCGGACTTGAACTTCACTTCGTCGAAGATGAAGAACTCAGGCTCTGGACCCACAAATACGGTGTCGCCAATACCGGTCGACTTCAGGTATTCCTCGGCACGCTTGGCGATCGCCCGTGGGTCACGGTCGTAGCCTTGCATGGTCGAAGGCTCGATCACGTCGCAAACCAGGATCAGGGTCGGCTCTTCGGTGAACGGGTCGAGAACGGCAGTGGTGTCGTCCGGCATCAGGATCATGTCGGAAGCTTCGATGCCTTTCCAGCCAGCGATGGAGGAACCGTCGAACATTTTGCCTTCTTCGAAGAAAGCTTCATCCAGCGCATCGCGAGCCGGCATGGTCACGTGGTGCTGAGTGCCTTTGGTGTCCGTGAAGCGCAGATCAATCCACTTGACGTCATGATCTTTGATGAGTTGAACCGACTTCGACATAGTGTCCTCCGGGTGGCTTAGGGCTAGTAATGGATGCCCTTAAATGTGGGTGATGCCGGCGCGAATACTCTGCCATGGCAACCTGCCTCACAAGGGAGCAAATTGCATGCCAGTGCCTCATCGTGGGTTTTTTGCCCCAATATCACGCTTCCAAGGAGGCGGCGCACCATAAAGCGCAAAATATCGCCCTGTAATGTAGCGTTGATTTCCATAAATGACCTGTTTTGGTGCGCGCAAAACCTTCTGCACATTAACTGGTTAAACCTTGAGCAATTTCCGCTATAATCCGCGCCCCCCTTTTTCGGCTGGCCCTGCGCGCGCTGTTTTCATGAAACTAATCGTAAAAGTCTTCCCCGAGATCACCATCAAGAGCCGCCCGGTACGGATGCGTTTCATCCGCCAATTGGCCAAAAACATCCGTACCGTGCTCCGCGATCTGGACCCGGCCGTGGTGGTGAACGGCGTGTGGGACAATCTCGAGCTGGAAACCCGCGTCAGCGACCCCAAAGCCCTCAAGGAGATGACCGAGCGCCTGAGCTGCATGCCGGGCATCGCGCATTTCCTGCAGGTCGATGAATACCCGTTGGGCGACTTCGACGACATCGTCGAGAAGTGCAAGCTGCACTTCGGCGATGCGCTGGCCGGGAAGATTTTCTCGGTGCGCTGCAAGCGTGCCGGCAAGCACGAATTCAGCTCCATGGACGTGGAGAAATACGTCGGCAGCCAACTGCGTCGTCAGTGCGGCGCCGCCGGTATTTCCCTGAAAGAGCCTGAAATCGAAGTTCGCATCGAAATTCGCGACAAACGGTTGTTCGTGATCCACAGCCAGCACAACAGCATCGGCGGTTATCCGCTGGGTGCCCTGGAACAGACGCTTGTGCTGATGTCCGGCGGCTTCGATTCCACCGTGGCTGCGTACCAGATCATGCGTCGCGGGCTGATGAGCCATTTCTGCTTCTTCAATCTGGGCGGGCGAGCCCATGAACTGGGCGTGATGGAAGTCGCGCACTTCATCTGGAAGAAGTACGGCAGCTCCCAGCGCGTGTTATTTGTCAGTGTGCCGTTCGAGGAAGTCCTGGGAGAAATTCTCGGGAAAGTCGATAACAGTCATATGGGCGTAGTTTTGAAGCGTATGATGTTACGCGCTGCTTCCCGTATTGCCGATCGGCTGGACATCGAAGCGCTGGTCACCGGCGAAGCGATTTCCCAGGTGTCGAGCCAGACATTGCCGAACCTGTCCGTGATCGACTGCGTGACCGACAAACTGGTCTTGCGTCCACTGATCGCCAGTCACAAGCAGGACATCATCGACCTGGCCAACGAAATCGGCACCGCCGACTTCGCCAGGCACATGCCGGAATACTGCGGGGTCATTTCGGTTAACCCGAAAACCCATGCCAAGCGTCCGCGCGTGGAGCATGAAGAGAAAGAATTCGACATGGCGGTGCTTGAGCGTGCGCTCGAGAACGCCAAACTGGTGCCGATCGATCGCGTGATCGACGAATTGGGCCAGGACTTGCAGATTGAAGAAGTCAGCGAAGCGCTGGCGGGCCAGATCATCATCGACATCCGTCACCCGGATGCCGCCGAAGACGACCCGCTGGAGCTTCCTGGTATCGAGGTACAGACGATGCCGTTTTATGCACTGAACGCTCGTTTCAAGGAACTGGACCCTACTCGCCAGTACCTGCTGTATTGCGACAAAGGCGTGATGAGTCGCCTGCATGCCCACCATTTGCTCAGTGAGGGGCATGCCAATGTGCGCGTTTATCGACCGAGCTAAGAGCCCGGGGCTGTTTGCCTGTGGCCTGCGTCACCGGCCCCCCGACTCTGCCGTCAAGCTGTAACGGCAAGGCCTGACTCTACTGTAAATCGCTGCCAAGACTTGTCAGCACACCGAATCCTCTGATCGAGATACACAAGTGATCGAAAATCTACGCAACATCGCCATCATTGCTCACGTTGACCATGGTAAAACCACCCTGGTAGACAAACTCTTGCGTCAATCCGGCACCCTGGAGCGCAACGAGCTCAACGACGAGCGCGTGATGGACTCCAACGACCAGGAGAAAGAACGCGGTATTACCATTCTGGCGAAAAACACCGCCATCAACTGGAACGGCTACCACATCAACATCGTGGACACCCCGGGCCACGCCGACTTCGGCGGCGAAGTTGAACGCGTAATGTCGATGGTCGACTCCGTTCTGCTGCTGGTTGACGCCCAAGACGGCCCTATGCCGCAAACCCGTTTCGTGACCAAGAAGGCTTTCGAAGCCGGCCTGCGTCCGATCGTGTGCATCAACAAGGTTGACCGTCCAGGCGCGCGTCCGGACTGGGTTCTGGACCAGATCTTCGACCTGTTCGACAACCTGGGTGCCACCGAAGAACAGCTGGACTTCAAAGTCGTCTACGCCTCGGCCCTGAACGGCATCGCCGGTCTGGACCACACCGACATGGCTGAAGACATGACCCCGTTGTACCAGTCGATCGTCGACAACGTACCGGCTCCTAAAGTTGACCGTGAAGGCCCGTTCCAGATGCAAATCTCGGCACTGGACTACAACAGCTTCCTGGGTGTTATCGGTGTTGGCCGTATCGCTCGTGGTAGCGTCAAGCCGAACACTCCAGTCGTGGCCATTGGCGCCGACGGCAAGAAGCGTAACGGTCGTATCCTGAAGCTGATGGGTCACCACGGCCTGCACCGTATCGACGTTGAAGAAGCGTTTGCCGGTGACATCGTGTGCGTGAGCGGTATGGACTCGCTGTTCATCTCCGACACCCTGTGCCAGCCGGACAACGTCGAGGCGATGAAGCCTCTGACCGTTGACGAGCCAACCGTTTCCATGACCTTCCAGGTAAACGACTCGCCTTTCTGCGGTAAAGAAGGCAAGTTCGTGACTTCCCGTAACATCAAGGAACGTCTGGACAAAGAGCTGCTGTACAACGTTGCACTGCGCGTTGAAGAAGGCGACTCGGCTGACAAGTTCAAGGTTTCCGGCCGTGGTGAGCTGCACCTCTCGGTACTGATCGAAACCATGCGTCGCGAAGGCTTCGAAATGGGCGTTGGTCGTCCGGAAGTGATCATCCGTCAAGTTGACGGCGTGAAGCAGGAACCGTTCGAAAACGTAACCATCGACACCCCTGAAGAATCCCAGGGCAAGGTCATGGAAGAGATGGGCCTGCGTAAAGGCGACCTGACCAACATGGTGCCGGATGGCAAAGGCCGTGTTCGTCTGGAGTACAACATCCCTGCTCGCGGTCTGATCGGTTTCCGTAACCAGTTCCTGACCCTGACCAACGGTGCTGGCATCCTGACCTCGATCTTCGATCGCTACGACACCATGAAGTCCGGCGACATGTCCGGCCGTCAGAACGGTGTTCTGGTATCGGTAGAAACCGGCAAGGCACTGACCTACTCCCTGGAAACCCTGCAGGCGCGTGGCAAGCTGTTCGTTGAACACGGTCAAGAGATCTACAACGGTCAGATCGTTGGTCTGAACAGCCGTGACAACGACATGGGCGTCAACCCAACCAAAGGCAAGAAGCTCGACAACATGCGTGCTTCGGGTAAAGACGAAACCATCGCCCTGGTTCCACCTGTTCGCTTCACCCTGGAACAGGCCCTGGAATTCATCCAGGACGATGAATTGTGCGAAGTGACACCTAAGTCGATCCGCCTGCGTAAGAAGATCCTGGACGAAGGCGAGCGTACCCGCGCTGCCAAGAAAGCCAAGAACTGAGTTAACTCAGGCTGAATGAAAACGCCCCCGGTCGAAAGGCCGGGGGCGTTTTTGTTTGTCTGGGTTTTGTGCGGTGTTTTCTCGGGCCCCTTCGCGAGCAAGCCCGCTCCCACATTGAATCGGCGCTGACCACACGTTTAGTGCTCACTGGCGATCAAATGTGGGAGCGGGCTTACTCGCAAAGGCGGTCTAACAGTCGCTGCAGGGCTCAGCGATCGATCAGAATTTGTCGAGGGTTCGCGGATTGTTCTCGCGCACCACTTCTTTTGGCTTGTACGCGCAATACCCCGGCCGTGGCCCGATCTTGGGATGGTTGCGGCACGTATCCGGGCGCTTTTCATAAATAGTGCACAAACGGCTTTTACGATCCAGGTACAGGCAATCGTTGTTGCTCATGCGCTGGAGAGTGAAGATCTCGGACTTCTGGTTATAGCGCTCGACAATCCCTTCCTTCTGCAAGCGCTTGGCGATGTTCTTGGGTGGGTCACCCAGTTCGAATTCGTCGACGATGCCGATGCGGATCAGATCCTTGATCTTGACCTCGACCGGCAGCGTGCAGCAGCTGGACATGCACGAGCCGCACATTGGGGCAGAGTACTTGGCCCAGGTATCGAGGCGATCGATCTCTGCGGCGGCGATCAGGTTGGGCTTCATCATCGGTTGTTACCAGCGTGTGCATCAGGGCGCGCGATCATACCGGGACTGGTGGATTTTTGAACAACCTTTCGCCAGATTTTTTTGCTTGTCGCAAAATAGTCCCGTGTCCGGCACGGCCCCTGCATTGTTTCAGGCACGCGACAACGTAATGTCGAACTATCTCGCACTAACAGGGAAAACTGCCGAACCAGAGTCTCTATGGTCTGTCAGACCGACTAGGCTCAGACAACTTCACGCTCGCTCGAGGTCCTATCGATGACTCAAGAACCACTTGTTCGCGAAGCAGAGGTGGCCGCATTCCGCGACGCCGTCTTGACCAAGCTCACTTACGCTGTGGGCAAAGACCCGGATCACGCCTTCGACCACGACTGGTTCGAAGCCATTGCCCTGGCGGCGCGCGATCACATGGTCGAGCACTGGATGGACCATACCCGACAGATCTACCGCAAAGGCCAGAAGCGGGTTTATTACCTCTCCCTTGAATTCCTCATTGGCCGCTTGCTCTACGACAGTCTGAGCAACCTCGGCCTGCTCGATGTAGCCCGCGAGGCCATGACCGAGCTGGGTGTCGACATCGAACGCATCCGTCTGCTGGAGCCCGATGCGGCGTTGGGCAACGGTGGCCTCGGGCGCCTGGCGGCGTGCTTCATGGAAAGCATGTCGACCCTCGGCATCGCCGGCCATGGTTATGGCATTCGTTACGAACACGGTTTGTTCCGTCAGGCCATCGTCGATGGCTGGCAGCAGGAACAGACCGAACACTGGCTGGATTTCGGCAACCCGTGGGAGTTCGAGCGGCCAGAGGTGGCCTACCCGATCGGCTTCGGCGGCAGTGTCGAAACCGTGACCGATGAGGCCGGAAAAACCAGGCAAGTCTGGTCCCCGGCGGAAACGGTGCGGGCCATTGCCTACGACACCCCGGTGGTCGGTTGGCGTGGCGCGAGTGTCAACACCCTGCGGCTGTGGCGCGCCCGGGCCATGGAGGAGTTGCATCTGGAGCGCTTCAACGCTGGCGACCACTTGGGCGCGGTAGCGGAAGTGGCCTGGGCAGAAAGTATCTCCCGCGTGCTCTACCCGGCGGACAGCAACGAGGCCGGCCAGGAGTTGCGCCTGCGCCAGGAATATTTCTTTGTCTCCGCGTCCTTGCAGGACTTGTTGCGTCGCCATCGCAACATGCACACCTCGGTGCTGACCCTGGGCGATCACGCGGCCATTCAACTCAACGACACTCACCCCTCGATCGCCGTGGCCGAACTGATGCGTCAGTTGGTCGACGTCTATGACGTGGCGTGGGACGCGGCGTGGCAGATCACGGTCGACACGCTGTCGTACACCAACCACACGCTGTTGCCGGAAGCGCTGGAAACCTGGCCGGTCGGTTTGATGGAGCGGATGCTGCCCCGGCACATGCAGATCATTTATTTGATCAACGCCCAGCACATCGACTCGTTGCGAGCCAAGGGCGTTCACGATTTCGACGTGCTGCGTGCGATTTCGCTGATCGAGGAAGACAACGGTCGCCGCGTGCGCATGGGTAACCTGGCGTTTCTTGGCTCCCACAGCGTCAATGGCGTATCCGGCCTGCACACGCAGCTGATGCGCAGCACGGTGTTCTCCGAACTGCACAAGCTTTACCCGGACCGGATCAACAACAAGACCAACGGCATCACCTTCCGCCGCTGGCTCTATCAGGCCAACCCCGAGCTCACCTCCATGCTGGTCGAGGCCCTGGGCCCGAGCCTGCTGGACAACCCCGAGGAGCGCTTGCTCGATCTGGAACCGTTTGCCGAGAAGACTGCATTTCGCAAGCAGTTCGCCGAACAGCGGCTGCACAGCAAGAAAGCCCTGGCGTACCTGATCCATGAACGGCTGGGGATCGCGGTCAATCCGGCGGCGATGTTCGATGTGCAGGTCAAGCGGATTCACGAATACAAACGTCAGTTGCTTAACCTGATGCACACCGTCGCGCTGTATCAGGCGATTCGTGCCGAGCCGGAAATCGACTGGGTGCCGCGGGTGAAAATCTTCGCCGGCAAGGCGGCGGCCAGTTATCACCAGGCCAAGCTGATCATCAAACTGACCAACGACATCGCCCGGGTGGTCAACAATGACCCGACGGTGCGCGGCTTGCTCAAAGTGGTGTTCCTGCCCAACTACAACGTGAGCCTGGCCGAAAGCATCATTCCGGCGGCGGACTTGTCGGAGCAGATTTCCACCGCCGGCTTCGAAGCCTCGGGCACCAGCAACATGAAGTTCGGCCTCAACGGCGCGCTGACCATCGGCACCCTGGACGGGGCCAACGTGGAAATGTGCGAGCGCATCGGTGCCGAGCATATGTTCATCTTCGGCCTCAGCGCCCAGCAAGTGGAGGCGCGCAAGCGCAACCATGAATTCAACGCAGAGCCGGATATTGCCGCCTCCCATCGACTCAGTGACGTGCTGCAGGCGATTCGCAGCGGGGTGTTTTCGCCAGACGATCCGTCCCGTTACACCGCGCTGATCGATTCACTGGTGGACTACGACCGCTTCCTGGTCTGCGCCGATTTCGACTCTTACTGGAACGCGCAAATGCGCGTTGAAGAACACTGGCACGACTCGAAAGAGTGGTGGCGCTCGGCGGTATTGAGCACTGCGCGGATGGGTTGGTTCTCATCCGACCGGACCATTCGCGAGTACGCCACGGACATTTGGAGGGCTTTGGAGTAATTTTTTGCGACAAATGTGCGCAAGGCCCAACGTCCGTTGGGCCTGATCGATATACTAAGCACCCATTTGACCCTTTGTGGGAGCGGGTTTGCTCGCGAAGAGGGCCTGACATTCAGATCGATGTCGAATGTCGGTCCGCTTTCGCGAGCAAGCCCGCTCCCACATTGGATTTGTGGTGCAGATGCAATCTGCTCCCACACTGGACTGCGGGTGTCTGCTCACTAGACTGAGCCTGAAGCTGTATCGCACGGATTAGCCCCGCCATGGGGCCGCTTAGGGATATCGACCATGCAATGGATGTTCATGCTGATTGGGCTGCTGCTGGGCTGGATGCTTGATGAGTCGTTCAGCGACGCGCTGTTGGGTGCGTTGCTCGGGCTGGGTCTCGGCCAGGCCATTCGCATCGGCCGCTTGAGCACTCAAACGGCCGAGCAGCGGCGCTTGCTTGATCAGGCGCAGGTTGCGCTGAATTCGGTCGAGCAGCGACTGGCGTTGCTGGAGACGTCGGGTGTCAAGGCGCCTGAGCCAGGCGAAACGGTTGCCAGTGAACCCGTTTCATCCCCTGAAATCATTCTTGAACAAGCCCCTGTCGCTCCCCCGGAGCTGGTCTGGGAGCTACCCCCCGAACTTGAACCCATCACCGCGGCCGCGGCCGAAACCAGTCGTCCGTTGCCCGCTGATGTCTGGCAACCCGAGCCGGTCACCCGCGAACCGCAGCAACCGGCTGAGCCACGCGGCCCGAATTTCATCGAACGCGCCATCAGCGGCGCGCGCAATTGGCTGTTCGGCGGCAATACGGTGTTGCGGGTCGGCGTGGTGCTGTTGTTCCTCGGCCTGGCCTTCCTGTTGCGTTATGCCACCGAAGGCATGGTGGTGCCGATCGAGTTGCGCTACGCCGGTGTCGCGGCGGCAGCCTTGGGTTTGCTGGCCCTGGGCTGGTGGCTGCGCCTGCGCAACAGCAACTACGCGTTGATGCTGCAAGGCACCGGGATCGCGGTGTTGTACCTCACAGTATTTGCCGCGATGCGTCTGCATCCGTTGCTCGATCCCAAGGCAGCATTGGGCCTGCTGGTGGTGGTGACGGTGTTCTCGGCGATTCTCGCCATTACCCAAAATGCGTTGGGCCTGGCCGCCGCGGCCGCGTTGGGCGGTTTCGCCGCGCCGATCCTGACCTCCACCGGCGCCGGCAATCACGTCGCGCTGTTCAGCTATTTCGCCCTGCTCAACGCCGGCATCCTCGCCATCGCGTGGTTCAAGGCCTGGCGGCTGCTCAACCTGATCGGGTTTGTCGGCACCTTCGGCATCGGCTTTGCCTGGGGCCTGCGCTCCTATAAGCCGGAGCTGCTATGGAGCACCGAGCCGTTCCTGATTCTGTTTTTCCTGATGTACCTGGCCATCGGTTTGTTGTTCACCCGGCGCAAGTTGCTGGAAATGAGCGACGCGCCCGAGGACGACAGCCGCGAAGCATTGCTGCGCTGGTCGGCGCACAAGGGCGATTACATTGACGGCACCATGCTGTTCGCGCCACCGCTGGTGGGCTTCGGTCTGCAGTTCGCGCTGGTGGAGCACTTTGAATTTGCCGCTGCCTTCAGTGCCTTGGCCCTGGGCATGATCTACATGGGCCTGGCCCGGTTGCTGATGGGCGGACGAGCGCTGTTGTTGGCGGAAACCTGTCTGGCACTGGGGGTGATCTTCGCCAGCCTGGCGATCCCCCTGGGGCTCGACACGCGTTGGACTGCGGCAGCCTGGGCGGTGGAAGGCGCGGGGATTTTCTGGCTCGGCCTGCGTCAGCAACGACCGCTGGCGCGGGCCTTTGCCTTGTTGCTGCAACTGGGCTCGGCGCTGGCCTTTTTCAGCGAATTGCACGGCGGCGAGAGCAGCCTGCTCGACGGTGCGCCGCTGGGGGCACTGATGCTTGGCGTGGCGCTGCTGTTCAGCTTCAATCAATTGCGCAAAGCGTCACCCGAACAGGTATCAACGTGGGAGCGCCAAGGGTTGCCGGTACTGGCCTGCCTGGGGCTGACGTTCCTCTATCTGCTGGCGCCGCTGTTCTTCTTCACTCACGGCACGGCGATCAGTTGGGCGCTGGCCGGGTTGGCGACGCTGTTCATCGGCCTGCGTCTGCAATCGCGAGCGTTCCTGTTCAGTGCATTCGCCGTGCAACTGCTCGGTGGTGCGTTGTTCCTGTTGCGGCTGCAAGGAGCGGGCGGTGAATCGGCTGCGGTGTTCAGCGCCGGTTGGAGCGGCTTGCTCAGCGCGTCCCTGATCGGGTTGGCGTTGATTGCGGGCATGCTGCTGGCGGCTCGCGACGAAATGGTGCGCAGTGACGTGCGTTTGCTGCGCGGCTTGTCGGTGGTATTGCTGGCCGGTCTGGTGCTGATCAACCTCGCCGTGCTGTTCGTATTGCCATGGCAAACCGCGAGCGCGGTGTGGGCGGCCAGTGGTTTGTTCATCATCTGGCTGAGCCTGTACCTGAAGCAGCGCGTGAGTTTTGTCTTTGGTCTGCTGTTGCAGGTGATTGGTGGCGTAGCGTTCCTGTTCGCCGGGCCGGACCTGTTCGGGCCTTTGCTCAGCGAAGGGTTGCGACCACTGGCGCATAGCGGATTCTGGACACCGTTGGTGCTGGGGCTGGCGGCATTCGTCGGGGCCTGGCGTTTGCAGCTTGGCAATCATGCTTCGGCCTTCGATGTGTTGAGTTTGCAGCGTTTGTCCGAGGTGTTGCTGGTATGGGGCGCCGGTTGGTGGGCGCTGGCGTGGATCAGCGAAGTGCTGCGCTTCGCACCTGTGAATCTGCAAGCGACCTTGTTGCTGGCAGTCGCCGCCGTGAGTGTCGCGTTGTGGACGGTGCTGGCGCTGCGCCTGAAGTGGTCGTCGCTGGGTTTGCTCTGCACCTTGCTGATTCCCGCCGCCGGTCTGGTATTACTCGCGGCCTGGTATTCGCGTTATCACCCGGCAGCCAATTTCGGTTGGCTGGTTTGGGCTGCGGTGTTCGTCGTGCATTTCACCTCGCTGCGGCGACTGGCGCCGATGCTGCCCGAAAAAGCCCTGAGCACCGCCCATGTGCTTGGCTGCTGGCTGTTGATCGGCGTGCTGGCCCTGGAGTTGCGTTACGGCTTGCTGCTGTTGTCGGAGCAGTACAACGCTTGGCGCTGGTTGGGCTGGGCGATTCTGCCGAGCCTGTATCTGGTATTGATGGCTGCACCACGGGCTTGGCCATGGCCAGTGTCGGCCTATTCCCGCGAATACCGGGTGTATGCCGCCGCGCCGCTGGCGGTGTTGATGCTCGGCTGGTTCTGGCTGGCGAACATCGCCAGTGACGGCACCGCCGAGCCATTGCCGTATGTGCCGCTGATCAACCCGCTGGAGCTGGGCCTGTTGTTCGCTCTGTTCGGCGTTTATGTCTGGTCCCGCAACGCAGTCACGCAACTGGCGATCCGAGAGGATTACGCCGATAACGCCACGCAGGTGATTGCCGGTGTTTCACTGTTTGCCTTCTTCACCGCGCTGGTGATGCGTGCGGCCCACCACTGGGGTGGCGTGCCGTTCGCGCTGGATCTATTGCTGGAGTCGATGCTGGTGCAGGCCGGCCTGTCCATCGTCTGGACCTTGATGGCCCTGAGCCTGATGATCGGTGGGCACCTGCGTCATCGCCGTGAAGTCTGGCTGATCGGCGCGGCGCTGATCGCGCTGGTGGTCGCCAAATTGTTCTTCGTGGAATTGAGCAACCGTGGCGGGCTGGCGCGGATCGTATCGTTTATCGGCGTTGGCGTGCTGCTGTTGGTGGTGGGCTACTTCGCCCCGTTGCCACCCAAGCGTGCCGAAGCCGCGCCGGATGTTGAAAAACCGGCCCCTGAAACCGAAGGAGTGTCATCTTGAGTCAGAAGCTGAACCAGGGCTGGTGGGCGGCTGTTGTGCTGGGTGTGACGCTGTCAGCCGGCGCGCAGGAAAAACTTGCTGATTTTGCCGCGCAGGTGCCGTTGTCGGTGGCTGGCGAAGGCCCGTGGTATCGCCTGGAGTTACCCTTGGACGTGCAGCTGAAGGCGCGACAGACCGATCTCAGCGATGTGCGCGTGTTCAACGCCGCCGGTGAACCGCAGGCCTATGCCCTGGCCCGAGAACCCGCGCAGACCCACGAAAACCGCTCGCTCACGGACGTGAAGTGGTTTCCGTTGTACAACTCGGCGGACGACACTGAACGCGCACCGAGCGTAAGGGTGCAATCGAGCGCCAATGGCACGTTGGTCGAAGTGCAGCCGTCCAGCCAGTTGGAGGCGGGCGAAGAAGAGCTGCGCGGTTGGCTACTCGACGCCAGCGGCATCAAGGCGCCGTTGCAGCAATTGATTCTCGACTGGACCAGCGAACGCGACGGTTTCCAGCGTTTCAGCATCGAAGCCAGCAACGATCTGCAGCATTGGCAGTCGTGGGGCGATGGGCAGGTGGCGCGTCTGACGTTTGCCGACGAGCGGGTCGAGCAGCATGAAGTCGGCCTGCCGGGTCAATCGGCGCGCTATTTGCGCTTGCTGTGGAGTTCACCGCAATCGGCACCGGTGCTGACCTCGGCGCAACTGGAAAGCACTAACCCACGCACCTTGCCGCTGCCGTTGGTCTGGTCACAGCCGTTGGCCGGCAGCCGCGTGAGGGCCGGTGAATACATCTGGCAATTGCCGATGGGGTTGAATGTCCAGCGCGTGCAGATCGAGCTGAGTCAGCCCAACAGCCTGGCACCGGTGACGTTGTCCGGTCGCCGGGAGACCAGCCTGCCGTGGCAACCGTTGACCAGCGGTTTGCTCTATCGCCTGACCCAGAATGGCCAGGACGTGGTGCAGAACGAATTGCAGCTACCGGGCCAGACCGTGCAGCAATTGAAGCTGACGGTGGATGAGCGCGGCGGTGGCTTGGGCGCCGAAGCACCTACCGTACGGTTTGCGGTGCGCTCCACACAGTTGGTGTTCCTGGCGCGCGGAGCCGGCCCTTATACCCTGGCGCTGGGGAGTGCGACGGTGAAAGCGGCGAGCTTGCCGTTGTCGACGCTGATTCCCGATTACAGTGCGGCGAAGCTGGCGGCGTTGGGCAAGGCGACGCTGGATGGCGGGGCGGTGGTGACCCCGGTGGCGACAGCGCCAACGGTGCTGGAGACGAACTGGAAGAAAATCGGGCTGTGGGCGGTGCTGTTGCTCAGTGTGCTGGTTCTGGGGGCGATGGCGTTCAGCTTGCTGCGCAAGCCCGCTGCCAAACCCTGAAGATGGCCGGCGCTGTGCGCCAGATCGCGGGCAAGCCCGCTCCCACAGTAGATCTTCAGCGTACATAAAGTTTGTGTATGGCTGAGATCCTGTGGGAGCGGACATGCCCGCGAAAGCGCTCTGTCAGCCACAAAAAAACCTCAAGCTGCCGCCAATCCGCAAGCAACATTGGCGACATTTCGAACTACCCTCAACTACACGCATGAACTCTATCGGGTGTATCACGTCTGATAGGAGGAAATGCGCCTCGACTCGCGTTAAACTGCGCGGGTTTTTAGCCCCCCCTTCCTCCGGAGTCTTCCATGTCCCGCGTTACCCTGAGTCGCTATTTGATTGAGCAGACCCGCAGCAACAACACTCCTGCCGATCTGCGCTTCCTGATCGAAGTGGTGGCGCGTGCCTGTAAAGAAATCAGCCACGCCGTCTCCAAAGGCGCCCTGGGTGGTGTCCTGGGCAGCATGGGCACCGAAAACGTCCAAGGCGAAGTGCAGAAGAAACTCGACGTGCTGTCCAACGAGATCCTGCTTGAAGCCAACGAATGGGGCGGTCACCTGGCCGGCATGGCGTCCGAAGAAATGGACAATGCCTACCAGATCCCGGGCAAATACCCGAAAGGCGCGTACCTGCTGGTATTCGACCCACTGGACGGTTCGTCGAACATCGATATCAACGCACCGGTCGGTACTATCTTCTCGGTGCTGCGTTGCCCGAACGAATACCTGAGCCAGAACGAACCTCTGAACGAAAAGGCTTTCCTGCAGCCAGGCACCGAGCAGGTAGCCGCCGGTTATGCCATCTACGGCCCGCAGACCATGCTGGTGCTGACCTTGGGCGACGGCGTAAAAGGCTTCACCCTGGACCGTGAAATGGGCAGCTTCGTCCTGACCCATGAAGACATCACCATTCCTGAAGCCACCCAGGAATTCGCCATCAACGCGTCCAACCAGCGTCACTGGGAAGCTCCGGTACAGCGCTACGTGGGCGAATTACTGGCAGGCGAAGAAGGCCCGCTGAAAAAGAACTACAACATGCGTTGGGTCGCCGCGATGGTGGCCGACGTGCACCGCATCCTGACCCGCGGCGGTCTGTTCATGTACCCACGCGACAGCCGCGAGCCGTCGAAGCCGGGCAAACTGCGCCTGATGTACGAAGCCAACCCGATGTCGTTCCTGGTTGAACAAGCGGGTGGCGCCTCCACTGACGGCCATCAGCGCATCCTCGACATCCAGCCGGAAGGCCTGCACCAGCGTGTTGCGGTGTTCCTTGGTTCGAAAGAAGAAGTTGCCCGCGTCACGGCTTACCACAAGGAATAAAACATGACCGCGCCCTGGCAGCCGTTACTCGACTGGTGGTTCGGATCTTTCGAATCACCCAACGAAATAGCGGCAGCCCAGGGCAAGTTATGGTTCGGCAAGCGCGACAGTCAGGACCTCGAAGCGCGGATGCGTTTCGGGGACCTGGTCGAGCAGGCACTGGCCGGTGGATTGACCGAATGGGCGCAACGCCCCGAAGGTTGGCTGGCCCTGGTGCTGTTGCTCGATCAACTGCCGCGAATGATCTTTCGCGACACCCCCAAATCCTTTTCCGGCGATCTCAGGGCTCAGGCACTGGTAGCGCAAGGCATTGCTGCGGATTTCGATCGGCAACTGCGACCGATCCAGCGGGTGTTTATCTATCTGGTGTTCGAACACTGCGAAAACCTGGCGGTGCAGAACGAGGCGGTTTCGCGGTTTATCGATCTGGTTGAACAGCAGCCCGAGGCGGATCGGGCGGTGTTTGCCAACAACCTGGATTACGCCGAACGGCATCAGAAGATCATTGCGCGGTTTGGGCGGTTTCCCCATCGCAACGCGGTGTTGGGGCGTGAGTCTACGGCTGAGGAGCTGGAGTTTCTTTCGGGGCCAGGATCGCGCTTCTAGCTTTTCGTTGCCGCTGATGCCGCCATCGCGGGCTTGCCCGCGATGAGGCCAGTGAGAGCGCCTTAGATCCGGAAACTACCCACCAACTGCTTCAACCGCGCCGCCTGCTGCTCAAGATCAGCACACGCACGCAAGGTCGACTGCAGGTTTTCCACACCTTCCTGGTTCAGCGTGTTGATCTCGGTGATGTCGACGTTGATCGACTCCACCACGGCCGTCTGCTCTTCGGTCGCGGTGGCCACCGACTGGTTCATCCCGTCGATCTCGCCGATGCGCTGCGTCACGCTGCCCAGGCGTTCACCGGCCTGGTTGGCGATGCCGACGCTGCTTTCGCTCTGGCGCTGGCTGTCGGTCATGGTGCTGACCGCTTCCCGGGCGCCGACTTGCAGCTCTTCGATCATCTTTTGCACTTGCTGCGCCGAATCCTGTGTGCGGTGGGCGAGGTTGCGTACTTCGTCGGCCACCACGGCGAAACCACGGCCGGCTTCACCCGCACGGGCCGCTTCGATGGCCGCATTGAGCGCCAGCAGGTTGGTCTGTTGCGAGATGCTGGTGATCACTTCCAGAATCTGGCCGATGTTCACCGTGTTGCTGTTCAGGGTTTCGATGTTGCCGCACGAATCGCTGATTTTTGCCGACAGCTGCTGCATCGCGGCGATGGTTTTATCCACCACTTGCTGACCGTCTTCGGCCAGGGCCCGGGCGTCGCTCGAATGTTGCGAGGCGAGGGCGGCGTTCTGGGCGATTTCCTGGGCGGCGGCGCCGAGCTGGTTGATCGCTGCCGCCACGCTGCTGGTGCGCGAGGCCTGTTGATCGGAGTTGAACATCGACGAGTTCGAAGCCGCCACTACACGCAGGGCGACTTCATTGACCTGGCCGGTGGCGGAAGACACTTCGCGGATCGAGGTATGGATACGCTCGACAAAACGGTTGAACGAGGTGCCCAGCGCACCGAATTCGTCCTGGCCGTGAATGATCAGGCGTTTGGTCAGGTCGCCTTCGCCCTCGGCGATGTCGTGCATGGCGCGGCCCATGGTCAGCAGCGGTTGCATCAGCACGCGGATCAGCATGCCCAGCAAGGCGATGATGATCACGACGGCGATGACCATGGCGATGATCGCCGAGGTGCGGAATTCGCTGAGCATCGAGAACGCGGTGTCCTTGTCCAGCACCAGCGCCACGTACCAGTCCGCCGACGGCACACCGTTGATGTGGGTGAAGGAGATGAACCGGGTTTTGCCGTCCAGTTCGACTTCCTTCAGGCCCGGGCTGACTTTCGGCGCGCCGTTGGGGTAGGCGTCGGCCAGATTCTTGAGTACCAGTTTGCTGTCAGGGTGGATCAGGATCTTGCCGTCGGCGCCGACAATGAACGCATGGCCATGACCGCCGAAGTTCAGCGAGTTGATGATTGCGCTGACGCTGGACAGGTCGATATCCGCGCCGGCGACGCCAATCATCTGGTTCTGGTGCTTGACCGGCGTGGCCACGGTGATCACCAGCTTGCCCGATGACGCCGCGATGTAGGGTTCGGTGACGATAGTCTGTTGCGCGTTGTTGGCTGCCTTGTACCAGCCACGGGCGCGTGGGTCGTAGTCCGCGGCGCGGTTGCCGGTCGGGACGGAGAACATCACGCCATCGGTGCCGCCGAAGTAGCTCAACTGGAAGTTGCTGGTGTAGGCCGGCAAGTCGATGGCGCGCTTGAGGCTGGCCTGGGTGCTGCCGTCCACGGCGATCTGCTGGGACAACGATTGCAGCAATTGGATGCGGCTTTCCAGCCAGGTCTGAATGTTGCTGGTGGTCAGGCTGCCGAGTTCCTGCATCGAGGAATCAGTGCTGTTGCGCAGGGTCTGACGCTGGCGGTAATCGTTGAACAGGATGAAACAGGCGAATGCAACGGCAACAACGAGAGCGGCTGCCAGCAAGATCTTGTGGCTGAACTTCATGTTTCTGGTCATTAAGTGATCTACCGCGCAGTGTCTGGTCAACAAGGGGGCGTCAATTTGCCACAGTAGAGGGCTTGTCGCTGCTTTTATGTCGACTGGCCAGCGCCAAAGATTAGGCAGGTATTGACGAAAATCGACGAAATACTCAATGGCGCGAGAAAGTGGCTGATTTATCGGTAAAAGGCTGACGAGTGGCCTAATAAATAGCCGGACGGTCGGGGAACCAGATTAGGGTTTTCTCTTCTAAGCTTCTGGTTGGCAACATGCCACCCCTCTTCCGTTCCAGGAGTTACACCATGTCGCTGCGTTCTATCGCCTTGCTCTCGTTCTGCGTGTTGTTGGCCGCGTGCAGCAAGATCAATCAGGAAAATTACTCGAAGCTGTCGACCGGCATGCCCAAGGCCGAGGTTGAAACCTTGCTGGGCAAACCCACTGATTGCTCGGGCGCACTCGGCATGTCCAGCTGCACCTGGGGCGACAAAAACAGCTTTATCAGCGTGCAGTACGCCGGTGACAAAGTGCTGATGTTTTCGGGCCAAGGCCTGAAGTAAACCGGGGCTTTTCGCCCACGGGAGAAAAAAATAATGAAGCGGTTCCTGATCGTTCTTTTTGCCGGCCTGGTATTGGCCGGCTGCGCCTCTTCTGGTGTAGATCCGTTGGCGCCCAAGACCGTCAACAGCGTCAACCTCAAGCGTTACCAGGGAACCTGGTATGAGTTGGCGCGGCTGCCAGTGTATTTCCAGCGCAACTGCGCGCAATCCGAAGCCCATTACAGCCTCAAGCCTGACGGTGAAATGGCGGTGCTGAACCGTTGTCTGACATCGGATTGGCAATGGGAAGAAGCCAAAGGCAGGGCTTATCCACAGGTACCCGGCAAGGCCGACAAGTTGTGGGTCGAGTTCGATACCTGGTTCTCGCGACTGATACCTGGTGTGTCGAAGGGGGAATATTGGGTGTTGTACGTCAGCGATGACTACAAGACCGCGATTGTCGGCGACCCGAGCCGCCATCACCTCTGGCTGCTGTCACGCACCCCGACAGTCAATGGCGTAGTGCGTGAAGAGCTGTTGAGCAGGGCACGTCAGCAGGGCTATGACACGACACGGCTGATCTGGCGTACGTCAGATAGCAAGATGGCCAAGACTTCGAACTGACTGCCAACGAAGATTAAATGTGGGAGCGGGCTTGCTCGCGAAAGCGGTCTGTCAGTCAACAACTGTGTTGAAGATGACGGCCCCTTCGCGAGCAAGTCGAATCGTCGCGCCGCCGCTCCCACATTTTTTTGCGTCAGCCCAAGAGATCGCGCAGGACTTGGGTGAATGCCCGGTTGCTCTCTTCTTCGCCGGCATGTCGCCCGTCACGTACGACCCACTGGCCGTTGACCAGCACATCCCGCACCTGACGATCGCCTCCGGCGAACAACCAACGATTGAGAATCCCGTCGCCACTGGCTGTCGCCAGGTATGGATCGTTGCCATCGAGCACCAACCAATCCGCGCGCTTGCCGACTTCCAGTGCACCAATCGGCTGCCCCAATGCCTGGGCACCGCCCTCCAGCGCGGCGTCGTACAGTGTGCGGCCGACCATTGGTTGATCCGCCCCATACAAACGATTACGCCGCTGATCGCGCAGACGCTGGCCGTATTCCAGCCAGCGCAATTCTTCCACCACGCTCAACGACACATGGCTGTCGGAGCCGATGCCCATGCGCCCGCCCTGAGCGAGGAAGTCCACCGCCGGAAAAATCCCGTCGCCGAGGTTGGCTTCGGTGGTCAGGCACAGGCCGGCGATGGCGCGGCTCTTGGCCATGAGCGTGACCTCTTGCGGGTCGGCGTGGGTGGCGTGGACCAGGCACCAGCGCTGATCGACTTCGGTGTTTTCGTACAGCCATTGCAGCGGACGGCGACCGCTCCAGCTCAGGCAGTCGTCGACTTCCTTCTGTTGCTCGGCGATGTGAATGTGTACCGGGCACTGCTTGTCGCTGGCTGCCAGCACTTCGCTGATCTGCTGCGGTGTTACCGCGCGCAACGAGTGGAAACACAGGCCGAGCGATTGTGCCGGTTGCTGTGCCAGGATCGGCTGCAAGCGTGATTGAAGTTTTAGATAATTTTCGGTGCTGTTGATAAAACGGCGCTGGCCCTCATTCGGGGCCTGGCCGCCGAAACCGGAGTGGCTGTAGAGCACCGGCAGCAGGGTCAGGCCGATACCGGCTGAACTGGCGGCCTGGCTGATGCGCAGTGCCAGTTCAGCCGGGTCCGCGTAGGGTTGACCGTTGCTGTCGTGGTGTACGTAATGAAATTCCGCGACCGAGGTGTAACCGGCCTTGAGCATTTCGATATAGAGCTGACGGGCGATGATGCCAAGCTGATCCGGGCTGATTTTTCCGACGAGCCGGTACATCAGGTCGCGCCAGGTCCAGAAACTGTCGTTAGGATTGCCCGCTACTTCCGCCAGCCCGGCCATGGCCCGCTGGAAAGCGTGGGAGTGCAAATTCGGCATCCCCGGCAGCAATGGACCGCTCAACCGTTCAGCGCCGTCTGCGTGGGAATTGGCCTGGATATGGGTCAGAACGCCATCGGCGCTGACCTCAAGACGTACATTGTTGGCCCATCCACTAGGCAGCAGCGCGCGTTCGGCAAAGAAGGCGGACATGGTTCAGTACCCCATCGTGTGTTATTTGTATATACATATACAGACGTTTGCCTGCTCGGTAAACTCCGGCAAGCTAGCAACTTCTAACCGATGAACAAGGATTAACCGTGCCGACTCCGCCTGCAGTCTCCCCGTTGGCCGCGAACATGGGCGACAGTCCGGCGCCCTTGTACGCCCGCGTAAAACAAATGATCACCCAGCAAATCGACAGTGGTAACTGGCCGCCGCACTACCGCGTTCCGTCGGAAAGCGAGCTGGTCAGCCAGTTGGGCTTCAGCCGCATGACCATCAACCGCGCCCTGCGCGAGATGACCGCCGACGGCCTGTTGGTGCGTATGCAAGGCGTCGGAACGTTCGTCGCCGAGCCGAAAAGTCAGTCTGCGCTGTTTGAAGTGCACAACATCGCTGACGAGATCGCCTCCCGTGGCCATCGCCACACCTGCAAGGTGATTACCCTCGAGGAAGAGGCCGCCGGTTCCGAGCGGGCCCTGGCCCTGGACATGCGTGAAGGCCAGAAGGTGTTCCACTCACTGATCGTGCATTTCGAAAACGATATCCCAGTGCAAATCGAAGACCGTTTCGTCAATGCGCTGGTGGCGCCGGACTACCTCAAGCAAGACTTCACCCTGCAAACGCCGTATGCCTACCTGAATCAGGTCGCGCCGTTGACCGAAGGCGAACATGTGGTGGAAGCGATTCTCGCCGAGCCGTCCGAATGCAAGTTGCTGCAAATTGAAAAGGGCGAGCCGTGCCTGCTGATTCGTCGCCGCACTTGGTCCGGCCGTCAGCCAGTGACCGCCGCCCGTTTGATCCACCCCGGTTCCCGTCATCGTCTGGAAGGACGGTTCCATAAATAAAGAGCCATAAATGAGCCAGTTGAAAGTTTTACGCGCAGCAGATTACCCGCGCATGCCGTGGAAAAACGGCGGTGGCAGCACCGAAGAAATCACCCGCGATACCGGCGTGGGTCTTGATGGTTTTGGCTGGCGCCTGTCGATTGCCGACATCGGCGAGTCGGGCGGGTTTTCCACCTTTGCCGGTTATGAGCGGGTGATCACCGTGCTGCAAGGCGAGGGCATGACCTTGCGCGTCGATGGTCAGGATACGCGGGCGTTGTTACCCCTGGACCCATTTGCTTTCAGGGGTGAAAGTCACGTGTCGTGCACCTTGCTCGGCGGGCCGATTCGCGATTTCAATCTGATTTATGCACCAGACCGTTACAGTGCGCGCTTGCAGTGGCTGGAGGGTGAACAGCGGTTTTTCAGTTCGGCCGGTACCGTGTTGGTGTTCAGTGTGTCTGAACAACTTGACGTGACGGTTGGTAGCGGCGCCTCTCAGCTAGGGCGCCATGATTGTCTGCAGCTAGACGGTAACGTTGGCCTGCTGGATATCTCTATCAAGGGTCAGTGCTGTGTAATCGAGCTGATCGCACGCTGAGCCAGCGCCGAGTCGCCTCTATCGCGGGCAAGCCCGCTCCCACAGGGACATCATCGTACTTGTGGGAGCGGGCTTGCCCGCGATGCTTTTCAGGGCTCAAAACCCGTTTCCCGCTGCGCACCAATTTGTTACCGAACGCCCCAGCATGGCGCAAAACCACGCTCAAGTAACAACCCGCACGTCCCCGAAAAATCCCGCCGAAAAATTTCATCTTCGCCAGAACCCTTGATCCAGGCGCTTTCCAGCCCTTTGGAAAATTTTCCTGGATGCTCATTCAACAAGTTGGCCGCTTGATTGCATATGCTTGTATGTACAAGTAAAGACGTATGTGTATGAGTCACGAAGACTCAACCATCGTCCACTGATTCGCTGATGTGCACTGATGCCCATCGGCTTGCTCACCCACTGCCTGGGTTGGTTTGGATTGATTGCTGAGGAGTTCTTTTCGTGACTGAGAATAAACCTACTAAGTTTCGTGACGTTGAAATCCGTGCTGCCCGCGGTAACAAGCTGACCGCCAAGAGCTGGCTGACTGAGGCGCCGCTGCGCATGCTGATGAACAACCTTGACCCGGAAGTCGCCGAGAACCCTAAAGAACTGGTGGTTTACGGTGGTATCGGTCGTGCGGCACGTAACTGGGAATGCTACGACAAGATCGTCGAAAGCCTGACCAACCTGAACGACGACGAGACCCTGCTGGTGCAATCCGGCAAGCCGGTCGGCGTGTTCAAAACCCACAGCAACGCCCCGCGCGTGCTGATCGCCAACTCCAACCTGGTGCCGCACTGGGCGAGCTGGGAACACTTCAACGAACTCGACGCCAAAGGCCTGGCCATGTACGGCCAAATGACCGCCGGCAGCTGGATCTACATCGGCAGCCAAGGCATCGTCCAGGGCACCTACGAAACCTTCGTCGAAGCCGGTCGCCAGCACTACAACGATGACCTGAAAGGCAAGTGGGTCCTGACCGCGGGCCTGGGCGGCATGGGTGGTGCGCAACCTCTGGCTGCAACCCTGGCCGGCGCGTGCTCGCTGAACATCGAATGCCAGCAAGTGAGCATCGATTTCCGCCTGAAAACCCGTTACGTCGACGAGCAAGCCAAAGACCTCGACGACGCACTGGCCCGTATCGCCAAGTACACCGCTGAAGGCAAGGCGATCTCCATCGCCCTGTGCGGTAACGCGGCTGAAATCCTGCCGGAAATGGTCCGTCGCGGCGTACGTCCGGACATGGTCACCGACCAGACCAGCGCCCACGACCCGCTCAACGGTTACCTGCCAGCCGGCTGGACCTGGGAGGAGTACCGCGCTCGCGCCAAGACCGAGCCTGCTGCCGTGGTCAAAGCCGCCAAGCAATCGATGGCCGTGCACGTTAAGGCGATGCTGGACTTCCAGAAAATGGGGGTTCCGACCTTCGACTACGGCAACAACATCCGTCAGATGGCGCAAGAAGAAGGCGTGGAAAACGCATTCGACTTCCCAGGGTTCGTACCGGCTTACATTCGTCCACTGTTCTGCCGTGGCATCGGCCCGTTCCGTTGGGCTGCGCTGTCGGGCGACCCGCAGGACATCTACAAGACCGACGCCAAAGTCAAAGAACTGATCCCGGACGACGCCCACCTGCACAACTGGCTGGACATGGCCCGCGAGCGCATCAGCTTCCAGGGTCTGCCGGCACGTATCTGCTGGGTTGGCCTGGGCCTGCGCGCCAAGCTCGGTCTGGCGTTCAACGAAATGGTGCGCAGCGGTGAATTGTCCGCGCCCATCGTGATCGGTCGTGACCACCTGGACTCCGGTTCGGTTGCCAGCCCGAACCGCGAAACCGAGTCGATGCAGGACGGTTCCGACGCCGTATCCGACTGGCCACTGCTCAACGCCCTGCTCAATACCGCGAGCGGCGCGACCTGGGTTTCCCTGCACCACGGCGGCGGCGTCGGCATGGGCTTCTCCCAGCACTCGGGCATGGTGATTGTCTGCGACGGTACTGACGAAGCGGCCGAGCGTATCGCTCGCGTGCTGCACAACGACCCGGCCACCGGCGTCATGCGTCACGCCGATGCCGGTTACCAGATCGCGATCGACTGCGCCAAGGAGCAGGGCCTGAACCTGCCGATGATTACCGGCAAGTAACGCAGATTGCTTTACCTGTGGGAGCGGGCTTGCTCGCGAAGAGGCCGGCATATTCAACATCTGTGCTGGCTGAGCCACCGCTTTCGCGAGCAAGCCCGCTCCCACAAAAAAGCAATTCCACATGGCTTTCCAACAATCCACAGAGGTTGAACAATGGCTGTTAATAACGATCGTGCAGGCAGTAAACCGTTGATCGAGAAACGTTCGATCGACTACATCCCGGAAGCGGAGAGACACGGTCGTCTATTGAGCCAGTTCACCCTGTGGATGGGGGCCAACCTGCAAATCACCGCGATTGTCACCGGGGCCCTGGCCGTGGTGCTGGGCGGTGATGTGTTCTGGTCGTTGATTGGTCTGTTGATCGGTCAACTGCTCGGCGGTGGCGTCATGGCGCTGCATGCGGCGCAAGGGCCCAAGCTTGGCTTGCCGCAGATGATCTCTAGCCGGGTGCAGTTCGGTGTTTATGGCGCGGCCATCCCGATCGTGCTGGTGTGCCTGATGTACCTGGGCTTCACCGCAACGGGCACCGTGCTTTCCGGCCAGGCGCTGGGCCAGTTGTTTGGCGTCAGCGACAGCGTCGGGATCTTCATCTTCGCCAGTGTCATCGTGCTGGTCACGGTGCTCGGTTATCGGGTGATTCACTTCATCGGCCGTGTCGCCAGCGTCATTGGCGTGATTGCCTTCGTTTACCTGTTCAGTCGCCTGATGAGCCAGACTGACATTGGCGCACTCCTGCAAATCCGTCACTTCAGCTGGAGCAGCTTCCTGCTCGCGGTATCGCTCGCAGCGTCCTGGCAGATCGCCTTCGGCCCCTACGTGGCTGACTACTCACGCTACCTGCCGAGCAGCACGTCTTCGGTGAAAACCTTTTTCGCCGCCGGCGCCGGTTCGGTTATCGGTGCACAGGTGGCGATGATCCTTGGCGTGTTTGCCGCCGCCATGGCCAACGGGCAATTCGCCGGCCATGAAGTGGCTTACATCGTTGGTTTGAGCGGCAGCGGTGCCACCGCTGCGCTGCTGTACTTCAGCATCGCATTCGGCAAGGTCACCATCTCTACGCTGAACTCCTACGGCAGCTTCATGTGCATTGCGACCGTCATCAGCGGTTTCCGAGGTGACCTGCGGGTAACGCGCTTGCAGCGTCTGGTCTTCGTGCTGGTCATCGTCGGCACTGCGACCCTGATCGCATTGCTCGGTCAGCACTCGTTCCTCGGTGCGTTCAAGTCCTTCATCCTGTTTTTGCTGGCCTTTTTCACGCCATGGAGCGCGATCAACCTGGTGGACTACTACTGCATCACCCGCGAGCGCTATGACGTGCCGGCGCTGGCCGATCCGAACGGTCGCTACGGCCGCTGGAATCCTCTCGGTATCAGCGTCTATGTCTTCGGTGTGCTGGTGCAACTGCCGTTCATCTCTACCAAGTTCTATACCGGTCCGCTGGTGGAGGCTCTGGGGGGGGTGGATATTTCCTGGATCATCGGTCTGGTGCTTCCCGCAGCCCTGTATTACGTGTGCGCGAAAAAATGGCACAGCGCAGTGCCCGACCAACTGATCCTGCCGGTCGAGCAGGACAGCGTTGTACAACCTAAAACAAGCGGGACCGGTCGCGCTGCGGCGCAGGCCTGATTGGACGTGGACAGGGCTGGATGCCTCTTGACTGCCGTAAGCCAACTCATGATTAGGAGCGTCACACAATGAAATCGAACAAGACCCTGCTGACCACATTGCTTTCCATGGGCCTGCTGGCCAGTGCCGGTGCTACCCAAGCGGCTGGCTGGTGCGAATCGGGTAAACCGGTGAAATTCGCCGGCCTGAACTGGGAAAGCGCCATGCTGCTGACCGACGTGCTGCAAGTCGTGTTGGAGAAAGGCTACGACTGCAAGACCGACAGCCTGCCAGGCAACTCCATCACCATGGAAAACGCCCTGAGCAGCAACGATATCCAGGTGTTCGCCGAAGAGTGGGTCGGCCGTAGCGAAGTCTGGAACAAGGCCGAGAAGGCCGGCAAGGTCGTCGGTGTCGGCGCTCCGGTGGTGGGTGCCGTCGAAGGCTGGTACGTGCCGCGCTACGTGATCGAAGGCGACGCCAAGCGCAAACTGGAAGCCAAGGCGCCGGACCTGAAAAACATTGCCGACCTGGCCAAGTATTCCGCGCTGTTCAAGGACGCCGAAGAGCCTTCCAAGGGCCGTTTCTACAACTGCCCGGCCGGTTGGACCTGCGAGCTGGATAACAGCGAAATGCTGAAAAGCTACGGCCTGGAAAACAGCTACACCAACTTCCGTCCAGGCACCGGCCCGGCGCTGGATGCGGCGGTGCTGTCGAGCTACAAGCGTGGCGAGCCGATCCTGTTCTACTACTGGTCGCCAACCCCGCTGATGGGCCAGATCGACGTGGTCAAACTGGAAGAAAAACCGGGTGTCGACAAGCGCGTGACCATCAAGGTCGGCCTCTCCAAGACTTTCCACGAGCAGGCCCCGGAACTGGTGACCGTGCTGGAAAAGGTCAACCTGCCGATCGACCTGTTGAATCAGAACCTGGGGCGTATGGCCAAAGAGCGGATCGAGTCGCCAAAACTGGCCAAGATCTTCTTGAAGGAACATCCTGAAGTCTGGCACGCGTGGGTGAGCGAAGACGCAGCCAAGAAAATCGACGCGGCCTTGTAGGTTGAGCCTCTCCGACTGTCGGCAACGGCAGTCGGATGCTTGATCGCAACCCCTTGATTGAGAGTCTCTTATGTTTCCCGAAAGCTTTACCTTTTCCATCGCCGACTGGGTCAATGGTTGGGTCGATTCGCTGGTTACCAACTACGGCGACGTATTCCGCAGCATCTCCGACACCCTGCTGTGGGCCATCGTCAACCTTGAGGGGTTGCTGCGTGCGGCGCCCTGGTGGCTGATGCTGGCGATCGTGGCGGGCGTGGCCTGGCACGCGACCCGCAAAGTCGTGACCACGGCAGTTATCGTCGGTCTGTTGTTTCTGGTAGGCGCGGTCGGCCTCTGGGACAAGCTGATGCAGACCCTGGCGTTGATGATGGTGGCGACGGTCATCTCGGTGCTGATCGGCATTCCGTTGGGCATTCTTTCTGCGCGCAGCAATCGCCTGCGTTCGGTGTTGATGCCGTTGCTGGACATCATGCAAACCATGCCGAGCTTCGTGTACCTGATCCCGGTGCTGATGCTGTTCGGCCTGGGCAAGGTCCCGGCGATTTTCGCTACCGTTATTTACGCTGCGCCGCCGCTGATCCGCCTGACCGATCTGGGTATTCGCCAGGTTGACGGTGAAGTGATGGAAGCGATCAACGCCTTCGGTGCCAACCGCTGGCAGCAACTGTTCGGCGTGCAACTGCCGCTGGCCCTGCCGAGCATCATGGCCGGGATCAACCAGACCACCATGATGGCCCTGTCGATGGTGGTGATCGCCTCGATGATCGGTGCCCGTGGCTTGGGTGAAGATGTGTTGGTAGGGATTCAGACCCTCAACGTCGGACGTGGCCTTGAGGCCGGTCTGGCGATCGTGATTCTGGCAGTGGTGATCGACCGCATTACACAGGCGTACGGTCGTGCACGGCATGAGGTGAGCAAATGAGCAGCGCAGCCATCAGCAAGATCGAAGTCAAAAACGTCTTCAAGATTTTCGGCAACCGTTCCAAGGATGCGCTGGCGATGATTAGCCAGGGCAAAACCAAAGACCAGGTGCTGGCCGAAACCGGTTGCGTGGTCGGCGTGAATGACCTGTCGTTGAGCATCGCCACCGGCGAGATCTTCGTGATCATGGGCCTGTCGGGTTCCGGCAAGTCGACCCTGGTGCGCCACTTCAACCGCCTGATCGACCCCACCAGCGGTGCGATCCTGGTGGACGGCGTGGACATCCTGCAATACGACATGGAAGCCCTGCGCGAATTTCGCCGGCACAAGATCAGCATGGTATTCCAGAGCTTCGGCCTGCTGCCGCACAAGACCGTGCTGGATAACGTCGCCTACGGCCTGAAAGTGCGTGGCGAGAGCAAGCAGGTGTGTGCCGAACGCGCGCTGCACTGGATCAACACCGTGGGCCTGAAGGGCTACGAAAACAAATACCCGCATCAGCTTTCCGGCGGCATGCGCCAGCGTGTGGGCCTGGCGCGGGCACTGGCGGCGGACACCGACATCATCCTGATGGACGAAGCCTTCAGCGCCCTCGACCCGCTGATCCGCGCTGAAATGCAGGATCAGTTGCTGGAACTGCAAAAGACCCTGCACAAGACCATCGTCTTCATCACCCACGACCTCGACGAGGCCGTGCGTATCGGCAACCGCATCGCGATCCTCAAGGATGGCCGGCTGATTCAGGTCGGTACGCCACGGGAGATCCTGCATTCGCCGGCGGACGAGTATGTAGACCGGTTCGTACAGCGGCGGGCGGCGGTGGTTTAAAGGTTTGCGGTGATTGTGCTGGCCTCTTCGCGAGCAAGCCCGCTCCCACATTGGATTGTTGGTGTATTAAAAATTTGTGTTCTACACAGATCCAGTGTGGGAGCGGGCTTGCTCGCGAAGGCGGCGGTGAAGCTGCATCAAATATTCAAGTTGTACGCACGAGGTCAATGATGTCCCAGGCTGAAAAAATCGTTATCGCCGATGCCCCGTTGCGTTGGCAGGATGTGGTCGCGGTCGCCCGCCATGGCGCGCAGCTCGAGCTGTCGGCCCAAACCTGGGCGCGGATCGAAAATGCCCAGGCGATCGTCCAGCGCATCGTCGCCAGCGGCGAGCGCGCCTATGGCGTCAACACCGGCCTGGGCGCCTTGTGCAACGTTTCGCTCAAGGACGAACAACTCAGCCAACTGTCGCGCAACACCCTGCTCAGCCATGCCTGTGGCGTTGGCGCACCGCTGGCCGACGAACAGACCCGCGCGATTATTTGCGCCGCGATCCACAACTACAGCCACGGCAAATCCGGCATTCATCGCCGGGTGGTCGAAGCGTTGCTGGCGCTGCTCAATCGCGGCATCACCCCGCAAGTGCCGTCCCAGGGGTCGGTCGGTTACCTGACCCACATGGCCCACATTGGCATCGCGCTGCTGGGCGTCGGCAATGTCAGCTATCGCGGGCAGATCGTTTCCGCACAACAAGCCTTGGCCGAAGAAGGGCTGCAACCGGTTCAACTGGGTGCCAAAGATGGTTTGTGCCTGGTCAACGGCACACCGTGCATGACTGGCCTCAGCTGCCTGGCCCTGGCCGATGCAACCCGTCTCGTGCAGTGGGCCGACGTGGTCGGCGCCATGAGCTTCGAAGCCCAGCGTGGCCAGATTGCCGCGTTCGATGCCGAGATCATTGCGCTCAAACCGCATCCGGGCATGCAACAGGTGGGTATCAATCTGCGAGCGTTGCTCGACGGCAGTGAAGTGATCGCCAGCAGCAAAGGCATTCGCACTCAGGATGCGCTGAGCATTCGCTCGATTCCGCAAGTGCACGGCGCTGCCCGCGATCAGCTGGAACACGCCAGAAAACAGATCGAAACCGAGCTCAACTCCGCGACCGACAACCCGTTGCTGCTGGGCACGCCGGACAATTTCCGCGTCATGTCCCAGGCCAATCCACACGGCCAATCGGTTGCTTTGGCGGCTGACTTGCTGGCGATCGCCATGGCCGAAATCGGTTCCATCGCCGAACGTCGCCTGGACCGCCTGGTCAACCCGCACGTCAGCGGTTTGCCGGCCTTTCTGGTGGCCAATCCGGGTGTGAACTCCGGGATGATGATCGTGCAATACGTCGCCGCGTCACTGTGCGCGGAAAACCGCCAATTGGCACAACCGGCGGTGCTCGATAACTATGTCACTTCGGGCTTGCAGGAGGACCATCTGAGCATGGGCACCAACGCTGCGCTGAAGCTGCATCGCGCATTGGAAAACTGCACGCAGATCCTCGCCATCGAATACTTGTTGGCAGCTCAGGCTTTTGAATTCTTGAAGGCTGACTTTTCCAAGGGCTCGGGTTTTGGCGCCGGCACCGGTGCCGCGTGGCGCCTGCTGCGCGAACGTATTCCGGCCTATGACCAGGACCGCTGGCTGGCACCGGACATCGCCTGCGCCGCTGCTGTTTTGAAAGACCCGATTTTGCTGCACAAGGCTTTACCGAACCTCAACTGATTTCCACCACACCAGCGTGCCAAGGCGCGGCCCCCCAAAAAGGTGGGAAGCGACGGACAACGGACATCTCCGGAGCGTCTGGTGAGTTAATAAAAAACTCTCAAAAGGAGAATGAATGTGACTGCGCTTAATTTGATTCCCGGCCAACTGAGCCTTGCCCAACTGCGTGATGTTTATCAGCAACCGGTGAAAATCACCCTCGACGAAAGCGCTGCGGCGCAAATCGAAGCCAGTGTTGCCTGCGTGGAACAGATTCTCGCCGAGAACCGCACCGCGTATGGCATCAACACCGGTTTCGGCCTGCTGGCCTCGACCCGCATCGCCAGCGAAGACCTGGAAAACCTCCAGCGCTCGCTGGTGCTGTCCCATGCCGCCGGTGTCGGCGAGCCGATCAGCGACGCTTTGGTGCGGTTGGTCATGGTGCTCAAGGTCAACAGCCTGAGCCGTGGTTTCTCCGGCATTCGTCGGCAGGTGATCGATGCCCTGATCGCACTGATCAATGCCGAGGTTTACCCGCATATTCCTCTGAAAGGTTCAGTCGGTGCATCCGGCGACCTGGCGCCGTTGGCGCATATGTCGCTGGTGCTGTTGGGCGAAGGCAAGGCGCGTTACAAAGGTGAATGGCTGCCCGCCACCGAAGCGCTGAAAGTCGCCGGTCTGACGCCGCTGACCCTGGCAGCGAAAGAAGGCCTGGCGCTGCTTAACGGCACTCAGGTGTCCACCGCCTACGCCCTGCGTGGCCTGTTCGAAGGCGAAGATCTGTTCGCCGGCGCCCTGGCCCTTGGCGGCCTGACGGTCGAAGCGGTACTGGGCTCGCGCTCGCCATTCGACGCGCGCATCCACGCGGCTCGTGGCCAGAAAGGCCAGATCGACGCCGCTGCTGCTTACCGCGATTTGCTGGGCGAGCGCAGTGAAGTGTCCGACTCGCACCAGAACTGCGAAAAGGTCCAGGACCCGTACTCCCTGCGTTGCCAACCGCAGGTCATGGGCGCCTGCCTGACCCAGTTCCGTCAGGCCGCCGAAGTGCTCGCCATCGAAGCCAACGCCGTATCGGACAACCCATTGGTGTTCGCCGCTGAAGGCGACGTGATTTCCGGCGGTAACTTCCACGCCGAGCCGGTGGCCATGGCCGCCGACAACATGGCCCTGGCCATCGCCGAAATCGGTTCCCTGAGCGAGCGCCGCATCTCGCTGATGATGGACAAGCACATGTCGCAACTGCCGCCGTTCCTGGTGGCCAATGGCGGCGTGAACTCCGGTTTCATGATCGCCCAGGTGACTGCGGCGGCACTGGCCAGCGAGAACAAGGCGCTGTCCCATCCGCATTCGGTGGACAGCCTGCCGACTTCCGCCAACCAGGAAGACCACGTGTCCATGGCGCCGGCTGCCGGCAAGCGTCTGTGGGAAATGGCCGAGAACACTCGCGGGATTCTCGCGGTGGAATGGTTGGCCGCGGCCCAGGGGCTGGACCTGCGCGACGGTCTGAAAACTTCGCCAAAACTGGAAAAAGCCCGGGCGATCCTGCGTGCTGAAGTGCCGTTCTATGAGAAGGACCGCTTCTTTGCGCCGGACATCAATGCGGCCAGTGAGTTGTTGGCGACGCGTTGCCTGAATGACCTGGTGACGGCGAAGTTGCTGCCTAGCCTGTAATAGCTCCTTCCCTGATGATCGTTCCCACGCGGAGCGTGGGAACGATCATTTAGCGTCGAATAAGAATAATTAAGGACGAGAGATGCAACAGCCAGCAAAAGGTTTGAAACGCGGGCTCTCTGCCCGACATATTCGCTTCATGGCACTGGGGTCGGCGATCGGCACCGGGCTGTTTTACGGTTCTGCCTCGGCTATTCAAATGGCCGGCCCCGCGGTCCTGCTCGCTTACCTGATCGGTGGCGCGGCGGTGTTCATGGTCATGCGCGCCCTTGGCGAGATGGCGGTGCATAACCCGGTGGCCGGTTCATTCGGCCAGTACGCCAGCACCTACCTGGGGCCAATGGCGGGCTTTATCCTCGGTTGGACCTACGCATTTGAAATGGTCATCGTCGGTATGGCCGACGTGACCGCATTCGGCATTTACATGGGTTTCTGGTTTCCGGAAGTCTCCCGCTGGATCTGGGTGCTGGGCATCGTTTCGGTGGTCGGCGGCTTGAACCTGTGCAACGTCAAAGTCTTCGGCGAAATGGAGTTCTGGTTGTCGCTGCTCAAGGTCGCGGCCATCGTCGCGATGATCCTCGGCGGTTTCGGCATCATGCTGTTCGGCATCAGCAATGCGCCCGGTGCCCAGGCGACCGATATCAGCAACCTCTGGACCCAGGGCGGCTTCATGCCCAATGGCGTGGGCGGCCTGATCGCCTCGTTTGCGGTGGTGATGTTTGCCTTTGGCGGTATTGAAATCATCGGCGTTACCGCCGGTGAAGCCAAAGACCCGCAGCATGTGCTGCCTCGCGCGATCAATACCGTACCGTTGCGCATCCTGCTGTTCTACGTGCTGACGATGCTGGTGCTGATGTCGATCTTCCCGTGGCAGCAGATCGGCAGCCAAGGCAGCCCGTTCGTGCAGATTTTCGACAACCTGGGGATCAGCTCGGCGGCGACCATCCTCAACATCGTGGTGATCTCGGCGGCGGTGTCGGCCATCAACAGTGACATCTTCGGTGCGGGCCGCATGATGTATGGCCTGGCTCAGCAAGGCCACGCCCCGAAAGGCTTCGCCCGCGTGTCGCGCAATGGCGTGCCGTGGTTGACGGTGATGGTGATGAGCTGCGCGCTGTTGCTGGGTGTGTTGCTGAACTACCTGATCCCGGAAAACGTCTTTCTGCTGATCGCCTCCATCGCGACTTTTGCCACGGTGTGGGTCTGGCTGATGATTCTGTTCACCCAGGTGGCCATGCGTCGCTCCATGAGTGCCGAGCAGGTCGCACAATTGAAATTCCCGGTGCCGTTCTGGCCCTATGCGCCGATGGCGGCGATTGCCTTCATGCTGTTCATCTTCGGCGTGCTGGGCTATTTCCCCGACACCCAGGCGGCGTTGATCGTCGGCGTGGTCTGGATTGTGTTGCTGGTGCTGGCCTATCTGACGTGGGTCAAACCGGCGGCAGGGCAGGCGGTACCGGTGGAGCAGGAACCTTCTTTTTCTCATCGATAACCTAACGGAGGCCAAGGATGAAAACGCTCTGGCAACACTGCCACGTCGCAACCATGGCGCAAGGCGTCTACTCGATCATCGAGGATGCGGCCATCGTGACGTCCGGTGCGCACATTCAGTGGATTGGTCCGCGCGATGAACTGCCGGCTGGTGAGTACCCGGCCGTCAATGACCTCAAGGGGGCCTGGGTCACTCCGGGCCTGATCGACTGCCACACCCACACGGTGTTCGGCGGCAACCGCAGCGGCGAATTCGAGCAGCGCCTGCAAGGCGTCAGCTACGCGGAAATCGCCGCAGCCGGCGGCGGCATTGCCAGCACCGTGCGCGCCACCCGTGCCGCCAGTGAAGATGAGCTGTTCGCCAGCGCTGCCAAGCGGCTGAAAAGCCTGATGCGCGATGGCGTGACCACGGTCGAAATGAAATCCGGCTACGGCCTGGACCTGGCCAGCGAACGCAAGATCCTGCGGGTGATCCGTCGTCTCGGCTCCGAGCTACCCGTCAGCGTGCGCAGCACGTGCCTGGCGGCCCACGCCTTGCCGCCGGAATACGTCGACCGCGCCGACGCGTACATCGATCACATCTGCAGCGAAATGCTCCCGGCCCTGGCGGCTGAAGGGCTGGTGGATGCGGTGGACGCTTTCTGTGAATACCTGGCGTTTTCGCCAGAGCAGGTCGAGCGGGTGTTCGTCGCCGCGCAGAATCTTGGCTTGCCGGTGAAGCTGCACGCCGAGCAATTGTCGTCGTTGCACGGTTCGAGCCTGGCGGCGCGTTACCACGCGCTGTCCGCCGATCATCTGGAATTCATGACCGAAGACGACGCCATTGCCATGGCCAAGTCCGGCACCGTCGCGGTACTGCTGCCCGGCGCGTTTTACTTCCTGCGGGAAACCCAATTGCCGCCGATGGAAGCCCTGCGCAAACACGGTGTGAAAATCGCCATCGCCAGCGACCTCAACCCGGGCACTTCGCCGGCGTTGTCGTTGCGCTTAATGCTGAACATGGCCTGCACCTGCTTGCGCATGACCCCGGAAGAGGCGCTGGCGGGCGCAACTATCCACGCGGCCACCGCGTTGGGCATGGGCCAAACCCACGGTTCGCTGGAAGCCGGCAAGGTCGCAGACTTCGTCGCCTGGCAAATCGATCGTCCGGCCGACCTGTCGTACTGGTTGGGTGGCGATCTGGAAAAACGCGTCGTGCGTCACGGCGTTGAAACAAGCGTTTAGGAGAGCAGTTGTGGATAAGGTTCTGAACTTCAAACAAGGCCGCGTGCCGCTGCTGATCAGCATGCCCCACGCCGGCCTGCGCCTGACTCCTGCGGTGGAAGCGGGGTTGATCCCCGACGCGAAAAGCCTGCCGGATACGGACTGGCACATCCCACGGCTTTACGAGTTTGCCGACGAACTGGGCGCCAGCACCCTGGCGGCCGAGTACTCGCGGTTTGTCATCGATTTGAACCGGCCGTCCGACGACAAGCCTTTGTATGTCGGCGCCACCACTGGTCTGTATCCGGCGACGCTGTTCGACGGCGTGCCGTTGTTCCGCGAAGGCCTGGAGCCGTCGGCTGCAGAACGGGCAATGTATCTGGAGCAGATCTGGACGCCGTACCACCGCACCTTGCAGGAAGAACTGGCACGGCTGAAAGCCGAGTTCGGCTATGCGCTGCTGTTCGACGCGCACTCGATCCGCTCGATCATCCCGCACCTGTTCGACGGCAAGCTGCCGGACTTCAACCTCGGCACCTTCAACGGCGCCAGTTGCGATCCGCAGTTGGCCACACAGCTGGAAGCGATCTGCGCGAAGCACACCGATTACAGCCATGTGCTGAACGGTCGCTTCAAGGGCGGGCATATCACCCGGCATTACGGCAACCCGGCCGAGAACATTCATGCCGTGCAACTGGAGTTGGGCCAGTGCACCTATATGGAAGAGTTCCAGCCGTTCCGTTATCGCCCGGACCTGGCTGCACCGACGCAAGTGGTGCTCAGGGAGTTGCTGCAAGGGTTGTTGGCGTGGGGGCGGCAGCGATATCAAGCTTAAACACTGACCTGTGGGAGCGGGCTTGCTCGCGAAGAGGGCGTGTCAGTCGACATTAATGTTGCCTGGTACACCGCCTTCGCGAGCAAGCCCGCTCCCACAGGTCATCATTCGCCTCAATACCTGATCGGGACTGTCGCCACCGTGCAAAACACGGTCGCCACAGGTCACTTTTGCCGACTCGGCGCTGCGTAACGTTGTGGGCACGGTGCACAAAGACACCGGGCCCACAATAATCTGCTGCCGAGCGAGCCTTCCCGATGAAACGACTGTTCAACCGCTGTCTGTTAATCCTCACCGGCACTGCTCTTCTGAGCACCAGCGTTTTCGCTAACGACCCCGCTTCCTGCAAGACCGTGCGCATGGGCGTGGTCAACTGGACCGACGTCATCGCCACCAGCGGCATGGCCGATGTGCTGCTCAACGGTCTTGGCTACGAAAGCAAGCAAACCAGCGCCGTGCAACAAATCATCTTCGCCGGCATTCGCGACAAGCGTCTGGATATTTTCCTTGGTTACTGGAGACCGGCGATGGACAAGAACATCGCCCCGTTCGTCGCCGCCAATCAGGTGAAAGTCATGGACAAACCGAGCCTGGCCGACGCCCAGGCAACACTCGCCGTACCTGACTACGTCGCTGCCGCCGGCCTGAAAACCTTCGCCGATATCGCCAGATTCAAGGAGCAGCTCGGTGGCAAGATCTACGGCATCGAGCCGGGCAGCGGCGCCAACACCACCATCAAAACCATGATCGAGACCAACCGCTTTGGCTTGAAAGACTTCAAACTGATCGAGTCCGGTGAGGCCGGGATGCTTGCCGCCGTGCAACGGGCGGTCAATCGCAAGGAGTTCGTGGTATTCGTCGGCTGGACCCCGCATCCGATGAACATCAACATGAACATCGCCTACCTGACCGGCAGCGAAGACGTCTACGGCCCGAACGAAGGCGCGGCGACCGTTTCCACCGTGACCGCGCCGGACTATGCCGAGCGTTGCCCGAACGTGAACCGCCTGCTGGAAAACCTGACCTTCACCGCGGCTCAGGAAAGCCAGTTGATGGTGCCGATCATGGAACGCAAGACGCCGCAGGATGTCGCCAAACAGTGGTTGCGTGATCATCCCGAAGACCTTCAGCGCTGGCTGGCGGGTGTCAGCAGTTTCGATGGCAAGGATGGCGTGGCAACCGTTCAGGCCAGTTTGAAACACTGACTGGTCGAGCGAGACCAGCGTGGCGAGGAAACCGCTCCCACAGGGTTTTCGTCGCTCAAATCTCTCCCATCACCACAGACCCCCATTCCATTATTCGGCTGGCTGCAGGCTCATGGCTTCTTATCCTCTCTCCGAACAAATGGCGGCTTTCGTCGAGAAAACCGTCAGCTTCAACAGCACTGACAGCAGCCTCACGGGGTTACGTCAGGCCTACCACGAGATGTGCCGGGCGTTCACTCCGCCCTGTCCCGAGGGGCTTGAGGTGGTCGATTTCGAGTTGGCGGGAGTGGCGGTGCGCGCCTGGCAACCACCGGTTCCGCCGCCGACCAGCGGTTGGCCCTGCATTGTGTATCTGCATGGCGGCGGTTGGGTGGTGGGGGATCTGGATTCCCACGCCTTCATCTGCGCCGAACTGGCGTCGGCGCTCGGCGTACTGGTGATCGCCGTCGATTATCGGTTGGCGCCGGAGCATCCGTTTCCGGCAGCGTTCGATGATTGCCTGAGTGTCTGGCGAGCGCTGCAAACGGCGCCGTTTCAGCTCGACCCGGCGCGGACACTGGTGGCCGGCGACAGCGCTGGCGGCAACCTCGCCGCTGCGCTGTGCCTGGCCTTGCGCGATGCCGGCGAACTGGCGCCTTGTGCACAGGTGCTGATCTACCCGGGCCTGGGCGGTGATCATCGATTGCCGTCGCGCAGCGAATGCGCCGACGCGCCGTTGCTCAGCAGCGGTGATCTGGATTGTTATCACGCGTTGTATTTACGCGGAACCCGACAGCCGGGCGCTTATGCGATGCCGTTGCTCGGCGACGATTTCAGCGGTCTGCCGCCGGCATTGATCGCCGTGGCGCAGTTCGACCCGTTGCGCGATGACGGCGTGCTCTACGCCGAGCGACTCGACGCCGCCGGCGGGAGCGCAACGCTTTACTACGGAGAGGGGCTGGTCCACGGCTGTCTGCGGGCGCGGGGGCAGGTCGCCGAGGTCGACCGACTCTATGAAACCCTGCTCGGCTATTTGGCCGAGAAGACGGGCTGACAGACTCTGACGCTGCAAGGGGCATGCTCATTGAAGTAATTCGGGTTTATGATGCCGGACGGCAGAATAATAGAAGTCCCTACAGGGATGACCTCGACCCCTTACGGAGCGCGCAATGCAGACTTTGTACCCGCAGATCAAACCCCACGCCCGGCACGATCTGGCCGTCGATGAAACCCACACGCTGTATGTCGACGAAAGCGGTTCACCGGAAGGTTTGCCGGTAGTGTTCATTCACGGCGGCCCCGGTGCCGGGTGCGATGCGCAAAGCCGCCGGTATTTCGATCCGAACCTGTATCGCATCGTCACCTTCGACCAGCGCGGTTGCGGTCGCTCCACGCCCCACGCCAGCCTTGAGAACAACACCACCTGGGATCTGGTCGCCGACCTTGAGCGGATTCGCAAGCACCTGGGCATCGACAAATGGGTGCTGTTCGGCGGCTCCTGGGGTTCGACCCTGGCCCTGGCTTATGCGCAAACCCATCCGGAGCGCGTGCACGGTCTGATTCTTCGCGGGATTTTTCTCTGCCGCCCCCAGGAAATCGAGTGGTTCTACCAATGTGGCGCCAGTCGTCTGTTCCCCGATTACTGGCAGGACTACATCGCGCCGATCCCGCTGGACGAACGCGACGACTTGCTCACCGCTTTCCACAAACGCCTGGTCGGCAACGACCAGATCGCCCAGATGCATGCGGCCAAGGCCTGGTCCATCTGGGAAGGTCGTACCGCGACCCTGCGTCCGAATCCGCTGGTGGTCGACCGTTTCTCCGAACCTCAACGTGCGTTGTCCATCGCCCGTATCGAATGTCACTACTTCACCAACAACGCTTTCCTGGAGCCGAATCAGCTGATCCGCGACATGGGTAAGATCGCCCATTTGCCCGGCGTCATCGTCCATGGTCGCTATGACGTGATCTGCCCGCTGGACAACGCCTGGGAACTGCATCAAGCCTGGCCGAACAGCGAATTGCAGGTGATCCGCGACGCCGGCCATGCGGCGTCCGAACCGGGGATCACCGATGCATTGGTACGCGCCGCCGATCAGATGGCCCGTCGCTTGCTCGACCTGTCGCCTGACGAAGCATGAAGGCCCTGCTGCAACGCGTGCGCGGCGCGCGAGTCGAGATCGCGGGAGAGGTGGTTGGGGCGATAGATCAGGGGTTGCTGGTGCTGGTGGCGGTCGAACCCGACGATACGCGGGCCAGCGCCGACAAACTTCTGCATAAACTGCTTAACTATCGAGTATTCAGTGACGCCGAGGGCAAGATGAATCTGTCCCTGGCGGACGTGGGCGGCGGGTTGCTGCTGGTCTCGCAGTTCACCCTGGCCGCCGACACCAGGAACGGGTTGCGCCCAAGTTTTTCGACGGCGGCTCCTCCGGCCTTGGGTGAGGAACTTTTCGGCTATTTATTGGGCAAAGCGAAACAGGTGCATGGCACTGTGGCATCAGGTAGATTCGGCGCGGATATGCAGGTGCACCTGGTCAATGATGGCCCGGTAACCTTCCTGTTACAGACGTAAAAGCGCTTGAAACATCTTTTTAAGGGCATTTCGGCTGAAAACAGGGGTTTTTCCCGATAAATACTTGGTTTCCCCTGATGCGTTGTAACGCGGCCTACTAGATAATCGCGCGCTACGGGGATCAGCGTTCGTTGGTCCATTTTGACTTAGGTAGAGACTTGTCCGGGACCTGTTGGGGAATCATTTTGCCCCATGGGAGTCGGAACAATGCTCGCCAACTTGGCAAGAGTGGTTCGCAGGGTCGGTTTTTTAACACCGCACGCCTTGCTGACACTTTAACTGGCCGTTGGTTTTTTGATCTGTTTTCGGCGAGGGTTGCTCGTGATTGTTAGTCCCTGTAATGCACCAAAATTGTCTGCCAAACGGTTTCGAAACGCTCTGGTAGCGGGCTCTGCACTGCTCTGCCTGTTCAGCGCCGGCCAGCTTTGGGCATTCAATCTGGATGACGTATCGGTCAAGGCAAAAGAGCTGGCCGGGCAAAAATACGAAGCCCCGCGCAGTAACCTGCCGAATGAATTTCGTGAGATGAAATTCGCGGATTATCAAAAAATTCGCTTCCTCACCGAAAAAGCCGAATGGGCTAACCAGAAAACCCCATTCAAGCTGTCGTTCTATCATCAGGGCATGCACTTCGATACGCCGGTGAAAATCAACGAAATCACGGCCAACACCGTCGAAGAGATCAAATACGACCCAAGTCGTTTCGATTTCGGCGATGTGAAGTTCGACCCTAAAGCCACCGAACAGCTGGGTTATGCCGGCTTCCGTGTGCTCTACCCGATCAACAAGGCCGACAAGCAAGACGAAATCATGACCATGCTCGGCGCGAGTTACTTCCGCGTCGTCGGCAAGGGCCATACCTATGGCTTGTCCGCTCGCGGCATGGCCATCGATACCGCGTTGCCGTCCGGTGAAGAGTTCCCGCGTTTCACCGAGTTCTGGATTCAACAGCCGAAGCCGGGCGACAAGCACCTGGTGATCTTCGCCCTGCTGGATTCGCCGCGCGCCACCGGTGCCTATCGCCTGACCCTGCGTCCGGGCAGCGACACGGTCGTCGACGTCAAGGCCAAGATGTTCCTGCGTGACAAAGTCACCAAGCTTGGCGTTGCGCCGCTGACCAGCATGTTCCTGTTCGGCGCCAACCAGCCGTCGAAAGTGTTGAACTACCGTCGCGAACTGCACGACTCCAGCGGTCTGTCGATCCATGCCGGCAATGGCGAATGGATCTGGCGTCCACTGAACAACCCGAAACACTTGGCCGTGAGCAACTTCTCGATCGAGAACCCGCGTGGCTTCGGCTTGCTGCAACGTGGCCGTGACTTCAGCCACTACGAAGACCTGGACGACCGCTACGACAAGCGCCCAAGTGCCTGGATTGAACCGAAAGGCGATTGGGGCAAGGGCTCCGTCGATCTGGTGGAGATTCCTACCGCCGACGAAACCAACGACAATATCGTTGCTTTCTGGAGCCCGGAAAAACTGCCGGAGCCTGGCCAGTCCCTGGATGTCGCCTATCGCATGCACTGGACCATCGACGAAGCGGCCCTGCATTCGCCGGACAGCGCCTGGGTTCAACAGACCCTGCGTTCCACGGGTGATGTGAAGCAGTCGAACCTGATTCGTCAGCCGGACGGCAGCGTGGCCTATCTGGTGGATTTCGAAGGCCCGTCCCTGCAAGTCTTGCCGGAAGATGCCGAAGTGCGCAGCCAGGTGAGCGTTGGCGACAACGCGGAGCTGGTCGAAAACAGCGTGCGTTACAACCCTGAAACCAAGGGCTGGCGCCTGACCCTGCGGATGAAGATCAAGGATCCGGGCAAGTCCACCGAGATGCGTGCGGCACTGGTCAAGACCATCACGCCTGCCGAGGCGCTCAAGACCACGGCGCCGGCGTCCAGCTCTTCCGTTGCCAAGGCCGACAAGATCGCCGCCCGCCAGCAGGAGAAGAAGGACAAAGAAGCCAAGGAAGCCAAGCAAGCTGAAGCGCAAGCTCAGCAAGTCAAGGACACCAAGGACAAGGACAACAAAGACGCCAAGCAGCCTGTCGCTGCCGAAGCGGCCCCAGCCACAACGGAATCGGCACCGACTGAACAAGTCCTGACCGAGACCTGGAGCTATCAGTTGCCCGCCGATGAGTAATTCACAAATACAGCCACAAACGCTTGCCGAGTACCTGGCGCATCTGCCGATGACCGACGAGCAGCGCGCGGAACTCGCGGGCTGCAAGTCTTTCAGTGAACTGCATGAGCGTCTGTCGTCTTCGACGTTCGACGCACCGACCGAGGCCGCTCAGGCATCGGTCGGGCGGCGCCTGACCCTGAACACCGCCGAAGAACTGGTGGAGGCGGAAATGCTGGGGCTCGACGCCAGTGGCCGGGTTTGCCTCAAGGCGACCCCGCCGATCCGCCGGACCAAAGTCGTGCCGGAGCCGTGGCGCACCAATATTCTGGTGCGTGGCTGGCGTCGGCTGACCGGTCGCACCAATCCGCCGGCCGCGCCGAAGGATGAGAACGTGCTGCCGGCGGCTCGCTGGCGCACCGTCGGTTCGATCCGGCGCTACATTCTGCTGGTGCTGATGCTCGGTCAGACGATCGTCGCCGGCTGGTACATGAAAGGCATCATGCCGTACCAGGGCTGGTCGTTCGTCGATCTTGAAGAAGTGCTGCACCAACCGCTGCTGCAAACCGCGGCCCAGGTGCTGCCTTATGCGTTGCAAACCAGCATCCTGATCCTTTTCGGGATTCTGTTCTGCTGGGTGTCGGCCGGTTTCTGGACCGCGTTGATGGGCTTCCTCGAGTTGATCACTGGCCGTGACAAGTACCGCATTTCCGGTGCCAGCGCTGGCAACGAGCCGATCGCCAAGGACGCACGCACCGCATTGGTGATGCCGATCTGCAACGAAGACGTGCCGCGGGTGTTCGCTGGTTTGCGGGCGACCTTCGAGTCGGTTGCGGCCTCGGGTAACCTGGATCGCTTCGACTTTTTCGTGCTCAGTGACAGTAACGATGCCGACATTTGCGTCGCCGAGCAGCAGGCCTGGCTGGACGTCTGCCGTGAAGCCAAGGGCTTCGGCAAGATCTTCTACCGCCGCCGTCGCCGCCGCGTAAAACGTAAAAGCGGTAACCTCGATGACTTCTGCCGTCGTTGGGGCGGTGACTACAAGTACATGGTGGTGCTCGACGCCGACAGCGTGATGAGCGGCGAATGCCTGAGCAGCCTGGTGCGCCTGATGGAAGCCACGCCGGACGCCGGGATTATCCAGACCGCGCCGCGTGCGTCGGGCATGGACACCCTTTATGCGCGTATGCAGCAGTTCGCCACCCGTGTGTACGGTCCACTGTTCACCGCTGGCCTGCACTTCTGGCAGTTGGGCGAATCCCACTACTGGGGCCACAACGCAATCATCCGCATGAAGCCGTTCATCGAGCACTGCGCCCTGGCGCCGTTGCCCGGTAAAGGCGCGTTCGCCGGTGCGATTCTGTCCCACGACTTCGTCGAAGCGGCGCTGATGCGCCGTGCCGGCTGGGGCGTGTGGATTGCCTATGACTTGCCGGGCAGCTACGAAGAACTACCACCGAACCTGCTGGACGAACTCAAGCGTGACCGTCGCTGGTGCCACGGCAACCTGATGAACTTCCGGCTGTTCCTGGTCAAAGGCATGCACCCGGTACACCGCGCGGTGTTCCTGACAGGCGTGATGTCTTACTTGTCGGCGCCGTTGTGGTTCTTCTTTCTCGTGCTGTCGACAGCCCTGCTGGCGACCAACACGCTGATGGAGCCGCAGTACTTCCTGGAACCGCGCCAGCTCTATCCGCTGTGGCCACAATGGCACCCGGACAAGGCGATCGCACTGTTCTCGACGACTATCGTGCTGCTGTTCCTGCCGAAGCTGCTGAGCATCATCCTGATCTGGGCCAAAGGCGCGAAAGAGTTCGGTGGCAAGTTCAAGGTGACGCTGTCGATGCTGCTGGAGATGTTGTTCTCCATGCTGCTGGCGCCGGTGCGGATGATTTTCCACACCCGTTTCGTGCTCGCCGCGTTCCTCGGCTGGGCCGCGACCTGGAACTCGCCGCAACGTGACGACGACTCCACGCCGTGGAGCGAAGCGGTCAAGCGCCATGGTCCGCAAACCTTGCTGGGCTTCTTCTGGGCCCTGCTGGTGATCTGGCTGAACCCGAGCTTTCTCTGGTGGCTGGTGCCGATCGTCGGTTCGCTGATGCTGTCGATTCCGGTGTCGGTGATCTCCAGTCGTGTGGGTCTGGGCCTCAAGTCCCGTGACGAAAGCCTGTTCCTGATTCCTGAGGAATACGCGCCGCCTCAGGCGTTGCTGGCGACCGATCAATACACCCACGAAAACCGCTGGCACGCACTGCACGACGGCTTCGTCCGGTCGGTGGTCGATCCTCAGCAGAACGCGTTGGCATGTGCGTTGGCGACCTCCCGTCACCGTGAGGCCGAGCCGATCGAATGGCTGCGTATCGAGCGGGTTCGTCATGCGATGAAGGTCGGGCCCGAGGGGCTGACCAACAACGAACGCGTGGCGTTGTTGAGTGATCCGGTGGCGTTGGGTCGCTTGCATGAGCAGGTCTGGAACGAAGGCCATGCCGAGTGGCTGCAAGCCTGGCGCACATCGGTGGATGCCGATCCCCATGCGCCGCTGTTGCCGCTCAAGCCGTTGAGCGTGCAGCCTCAGTTGGCATAATGAAAAACCCCGCGAAAGCGGGGTTTTTTTTGTGCTGATGATCGTCCCCGTGTTCTGCGTGGGAGTGATCAAACAAATCTCCCTCAACCCCTTGTGCAAACGAACGAGTGCGTTAGCATCCGTCTCCGAATTGGTGCGCCCGGACAATTTTCTGTTCGTATCTGCCGGTTTTCCAAAGGAAATCTGCAGTTTGCGTGCCTTACAACGCGATGGTTTGGGGACTTGAAGATGAAGAAGTATCTGTCGATGCTGCTGGTCGGCGTCACGGCATTGGTTGCAGTCAGCGCGGCGCAGGCCGGTGCCATTGATGACGCGGTCAAGCGCGGCACGCTGAAAGTCGGCATGGACCCGACCTACATGCCATTCGAAATGACCAACAAGCGCGGCGAGATCATCGGCTTCGAAGTCGACATCCTCAAAGCCATGGCCAAGGCCATGGGCGTCAAACTGGAAATGGTTTCCACCGGCTACGACGGGATCATCCCGGCCCTGCTGACCGACAAGTTCGACATGATCGGCAGCGGCATGACCCTGACCCAGGAGCGCAACCTGCGCCTGAACTTCAGCGAGCCCTTCATCGTGGTTGGCCAGACGCTGCTGATCCGCAAGGAACTGGAAGGCACCATCAAGTCCTATAAAGACCTGAACACCGCCGACTACCGCATCACCTCCAAGCTTGGCACCACCGGCGAGATGGTCGCCAAAAAACTCATCTCCAAAGCCAAATACCACGGCTACGACAACGAGCAGGAAGCGGTGCTCGATGTGGTCAACGGCAAGGCCGACGCCTTCATCTACGACGCGCCTTACAACGTCGTGGCGGTGAACAAGGTCGGCAATGGCAAACTGGTGTTCCTCGACAAGCCGTTCACCTATGAGCCTCTGGCCTTCGGCCTGAAGAAGGGTGACTACGACAGCCTCAACTTCATCAACAACTTCCTGCACCAGATCCACGAAGACGGCACCTACGATCGCATCCATGACAAGTGGTTTAAAGACACCGCTTGGCTCAAGGACATGGAATAAGGCTGAGCAGGCGACCGGTCGCATAGACCGCGTCGCTCCATTCGCGGGCAAGCCCGCTCCCACAGTTGATCTGACTGAACACAATTTTTGTGTCCGGCGCGGACCCTGTGGGAGCGGGCTTGCCCGCGAAGGCGGCCTCCCAGGCAATACAAATCCCGGAACCTGCAATGAAACAGAAAAAAGCCCAATGGCCCTGGCACGTATTAACCGTGCTAGTGCTGATCGGCCTGGCCGGCGCGTTGTATTACGCCACCTCGCTGATGTCCTACGAATGGCGCTGGAACCGCGTGCCGCAGTACTTCGCCTACCACGCCGAGGAGTCCCAGCGCGCGGCCGACATCTCCACCGTCAGTGAGCTGGTGCGCAAGGGTGGCAAGGCTGAAGTCACCCTGCGCAATGATGCCGGGGATGAGCAGCACCTGACGGTCGACGACAACAGCCTGCAAGTCGCGCAAGGCGATGATGTGGCCGAAGGCGACGTGATCGGTGTGACCCGGCATTGGGCCGCCGGACCGCTGCTTTGGGGGCTTTGGACCACGTTGTGGCTGTCCCTGGTGTCAGGCCTGCTGGGTCTGCTGATCGGCTTGGCCACCGGGCTGTGCCGCCTGTCGAACAACCCGACCCTGCGCGACCTCTCGACGATCTACGTCGAACTGGTGCGCGGCACGCCGCTGTTGGTGCAGATTTTCATTTTCTACTTCTTCATCGGCACCGTGATGAACCTCTCCCGGGAGTTCGCCGGAATCGCCGCGTTGTCGCTGTTCACCGGTGCCTACGTGGCGGAGATCATCCGTTCCGGCGTGCAATCGATTGCACGCGGCCAGAACGAAGCAGCGCGCTCTCTCGGTTTGAGCGCTGGCCAGTCGATGCGCCACGTGGTGCTGCCGCAAGCATTCAAGCGCGTGCTGCCGCCGCTGGCCGGGCAGTTCATCAGTCTGGTCAAGGACACCTCGCTGGTGTCGGTGATCGCGATTACCGAACTGCTCAAAAGCGGTCGCGAAGTCATCACCACCTCGTTTTCGCCGTTCGAAATCCTGTTCTGCGTGGCTGGGTTGTACCTGTTGATCAATCTGCCGCTGTCGAAAATCGCCGGTCGGCTTGAGCGGAGGCTCGCGCAAAGTGATTGAAGTTCGCGATCTGATAAAAGTCTTCGACACCCGCGGCCAGGTGGTTCGCGCGGTGGACAACGTCACCACCCAAGTGGCGAAGGGCGAAGTATTGGTGGTGATCGGCCCGTCCGGTTCCGGCAAATCGACCTTTCTGCGCTGCTTGAATGGCCTGGAAGCGTTCGACTCCGGTTCGGTGAGCATCGACGGTCTGCAACTGGCCGATCCAAAAACCGACGTCAACGCTTACCGCCGCGAAGTCGGCATGGTGTTCCAGCATTTCAACCTGTTCCCGCACATGACCGTGCTGGAGAACCTCTGCCTGGCCCAGAAGGTCGTGCGCAAGCGCGGCAAGAAGGAGCGCGAGGCCAAGGCCCTGGCGTTGCTGGAAAAGGTCGGAATCGCTCAGAAGGCCCACGAGTTTCCATCGCGCCTGTCCGGTGGGCAGCAGCAGCGCGTGGCCATCGCCCGGGCATTGGCCATGGAGCCGAAGGTCATGCTGTTCGATGAGCCGACGTCGGCGCTCGATCCGGAAATGGTCGGTGAAGTGCTGGATGTGATGAAAACCCTGGCCGTGGAAGGCATGACCATGGTTTGTGTCACTCACGAAATGGGCTTCGCCCGGGAAGTGGCGGATCGGGTGCTGTTCTTCGATCACGGTAAATTGTTGGAAGACGCCTCGCCGGCCGAGTTCTTCGATGCACCGAAGGATCCGCGTGCGCAGGCGTTTTTGCGGCAGGTTTTATAGATTCAGCGCCTTTCAGGCCGCCTTCGCGAGCAAGCCCGCTCCCACATTGGATCTCCGGTGTTCACCTATAGCGAGCTCGCAGAAGATCCAATGTGGGAGCGGGCTTGCTCGCGAATGCATCACCCCGGTTTCAAGTGAACCGAGATATCAGCATCACCTCAAACCTTGAACCGTCCCACCAGCATCTGCAAATGCGTCCCCAACCGCGCCAGCTCAACGCTGGAGGCCGCGGTCTCTTCACTGGCGGCCGAGGTCTGCTCGGACACGTCACGCACGTTCAACACGCTGCGATTGATCTCCTCGGCCACCGCGCTCTGTTGTTCGGCGGCAGCGGCGATCTGCTGGTTCATCGACTGGATCGCCGACACGGTGCGGGTGATGCTTTCCAGCGAGCTACCCGCGCGGCGGGTCAGTTCGACGCTGCTGTCGGTCAGGCTGCGGCTGTTGTCCATGATCGTCGCCACTTGCTGAGTGCCGGTTTGCAGGCCGACGATCAGCTCTTCGATTTCTTCGGTGGACTTCTGGGTGCGCTGGGCCAGGCTGCGGACTTCGTCGGCGACCACCGCAAAGCCGCGACCGGCTTCACCGGCACGGGCGGCTTCGATGGCGGCGTTGAGCGCCAGCAGGTTGGTTTGCTGGGCCACGGATTTGATCACGTCGAGTACGCTGCCGATCTTGTCGCTTTCGCGCTTCAGGTCGCCCATGGCGGCGGTGGAGTTGCCGACTTCGAGGGCCAGGCGTTCGATCTGGGCGATGGCTTCGCCGACCACCCTGTCGCCCTCGCGGGCCTGCTGGTCGGCGGCGACGGCGGCTTCGGACGCTTCCTCGGCGTTACGCGCGACTTCCTGCACGGTGGCGGTCATTTCGTGCATGGCGGTGGCCACCTGATCGGTTTCAACCTTCTGGCTGTTGACCCCGGCGCTGGTCTGCTCGGTAACGGCAGACAGTTCTTCGGCGGCGCTGGCGATTTGGGTCACGCCGTCGCTGATGCCGCCGATCAGTTCTCGCAGGCCCAGGGTCATGCTTTGCATGGCGCGCTGTAGTTGGCCCAGCTCGTCCTGACGTTCGGAGATCAGGTTGTGGCTCAGGTCACCCGCGGCGACACGCTCGGCCACTTTGAGGGTCTGGCTCAGGGGAATGACGATCTGCCGGGTGATGGCCCAGGCCGCAAACAGACCAAAGGCCGACGCCAGGATGGTGGCCATCAGCAGCAGATTCTTGGCATGCGCCGTATCGGCGTCACGCACGGCGGTTTGCGAGGTGGTGAGCTTTTTGCTGACGTCGAACAGAATGTCGCCCTGGGCGCTCATGCGTTTGAAGGCGGCAGCGCTGGCGACCTGGGAGTCGCGGAACTGGCTGACAGCCGCGCGATAGGCCTTGAGCGAATCGGTCGCCTGTTGCAGGTTGGCGATGTGTTGCTCCGGCAGTTTGGATGGCAGGCTTTCGAGGTTTTTCAGGGCGTTGTCGATGGCGTCCAGTGCTGGCTGCTCGGCCTCGGGTTTGCCGCTGTAGGTGTAGCCGCGAACCTGGAAGCGCGCTTGCTGGATCAGTTTGCTCAGTTCGATCACGCTGTTGAATTGAGCGACGCTGTCGCCTTGCAACAGGGATTTTTCGACTTCAGCAACTCGGGCCACGGCGTTGTCGGCGGTGGCGCCCAGCTTGCTGCGCGCATCTTCGCGAGCGGTGGTGGTCTGGGTCAGATCGGCGAAGGCGCGTTTGTACTCGCTGACGGCGGCCACTTGTTGGTCGATCAATGCCACGTTGTCAGGTTGTTCGATCAGGGTGCGGGCGGTTTTCAGGCCGGCATCGAGTTTGCCGATCAGTTCGTTGACGGCGCCCGGTCCTTGTTCGCCGCGGCGCATGTCGTAGTCCAGACGGGCGAGGCGCAGGTCTTTGGTCAGCTCATTGAGGCTGGAAATAAACCCGAGCGTGTCGCCACGGCTGATCACACCGCTCAGGCCGGTCCAGCCGGTGAAGGTGATCAACAAGGTGAGAAGCAGCACCAGACCGAAGCCGACACCCAGTTTGCGATTGACGCTTACGTTCCCCAGTTTCTCGGCTAGCCAACGGTACATGCTGCAACTCCCCTCGGACCATTATTCGGTTTTATGGGGACTGTATCGGCAGGTAGACGCCATTCTGTAGACGCGGCGCGATGTTCGGGCGACGAAGATCCTGTGGGAGCGGGCTTGCTCGCGAAAACGGTATGTCAGGCGACATCAACATCAACTGTGCCGCCGTCTTCGTGAGCAAGCCCGCTCCCACTGGTGTGGTGTTTGACTTTAAAACAGCCGCGAAAGCAGTGCAGTGACGGCGGTTTCAACCCGCAGGATGCGCTCGCCAAGCTGCACCGGTTGCAAGCCGGCCTTGGCCAGCAGGTCGATTTCGTAGGGAATCCAGCCGCCTTCGGGGCCGATGGCCAGAGTCACGGGTTCGTCCAGGCCGCGGGGGCAGGGCGGGTAGTTACCGGGATGGCCGACCAGACCGAGGGTGCCTTCGGTAATGGCCGGCAGACGGTCTTCGACAAAAGGTTTGAAGCGCTTCTCGATGACGACCTCTGGCAGCACGCTGTCCCGGGCTTGTTCAAGACCCAGGATCAATTGCTCCCGAATCGCTTCCGGTTCCAGGAACGGGGTTTGCCAGAAGCTCTTCTCGACGCGATAGCTGTTCACCAGCACGATTCGTGGCACACCCATGGCGGCCACGGTCTGGAACACCCGACGGAGCATTTTCGGCCGTGGCAGGGCCAGTACCAGGGTCAGTGGCAGCTTGGCCGGCGGCGGTTGGTCGAGAGTGACGCGCAACTCGGCTTCGTCGGCGTCCAGGCGCAGTACTTCGGCGGCACCCATGAGCCCGCCGATTCGCCCGACGCGCATGCTGTCACCCACTTCACAGCGGTGGACTTCCTGCATATGAGTCAAGCGGCGATCGCGCAGGATCGCCCGGTCGGCCGCAATGAAATCGGCCTCCTCGAGGAGTAGCAGGTTCACGCTTGGGTCGCTGGCGGCTGGTCGTTGTGATCGTCAGCCGGTTTTTCGTCCGGGTGCTCGCCGCGCTTGCTGATCAGGCCGCCGAACAGGACGCCGATCTCGAACAGCAACCACATCGGTACGGCCAACAGCGTCTGCGAGAAGATGTCCGGCGGCGTCAGGATCATGCCGACCACGAAGCAACCGATGACCACGTACGGGCGGATCTTCTTCAGGTAAGTCACGTTGACCACGCCGATCCATACCAGCAATACCACGGCCACCGGGATTTCGAACGCCACGCCGAAGGCGAAGAACAGTGTCATGACGAAATCGAGGTAGCTGGTGATGTCGGTCATCATTTCCACGCCGGCCGGGGTGGCGGCGGCGAAGAACTTGAAGATCAGCGGGAACACCAGGAAATAGGCGAAGGCCATGCCGGTGTAGAACAGCAGGATGCTGGAGACCAGCAATGGCACGGCGATGCGCTTCTCATGCTTGTACAGGCCCGGCGCGATGAAGCCCCAGATCTGATGCAGGATCACCGGGATTGCCAGGAACAGCGAAACCATCATGGTCAGCTTCAGCGGCGTCAGGAACGGTGACGACACGTCGGTGGCGATCATCGTCGCGCCGGCCGGCAGGTATTGGCGCAGCGGCGTGGAGACGAAGGTGTAGATCTGCTGGGTGAAGGCGAACAACCCGGCGAAGATGATGAAAATCGCCGCTACACAGCGCAGCAGGCGGGTGCGCAACTCGGTGAGGTGCGAGACCAGTGGCATGTGCTGGTCGTTTTCGGGGAGATCGCTCATGGGGCTCGCGGCGGCAATGTTGGGTCATGAGGGGCGGGAGCTGTCGGCGCCGCCGCAGGAGAAACGGGTTCGACCGGCGCGATAACCGCTGCCGCTTCAGCGGCTTTTACGGTTTCTGTCGGTGCAGTGACAGGCGCAGCCTCGGCGACCGGCGCATGAATCGTCGGCGTCGTCACAGGTTCTACCGGCGTTGGTTCCTGCTGAGTCGGCGTGAAAATCTTCCGCGCCTCCTGTTCCAGGGACAGAATGTGCTCGTTGTGCAGTTGCCGGCGAATCTCGTCGGCACCGATTTCACGTTCAACTTCCTGTTTGATCGCGTTGAAGCTGCGCTTCAGCCGCCCGACCCACAGGCCGGCGGTGCGCGCAGCACCCGGCAGGCGCTCGGGGCCCAGCACCAGCAGGGCGACGAGGCCGACGAGCAGCAGTTCAGAGAAGCTGATACCAAACATTAGTCAGTGCTCACGAGTCTTTGCGGATCGGCTCTTCGACTTTTTGCGCCTGCACGTCGATGGTGTGCGGCGGGTTCACAGACGTTGTGGCCTGTGGCTGGGTCGGCGGAACCGGTTGGGCCGGAGTCGCAGTCGGGTCGGCCGGTTTCTCTTCGTCGTTCATGGCCTTGCGAAAGCCCTTGATCGACTCGCCCACGTCAGTGCCGAGGTTTTTCAGTTTCTTGGTGCCGAACACCAGTACCACGACAATCAGGATGACGATCCAGTGTTTCCAGTCAAAAATGCCCATGTTGCGTTCCTCTCCAATAATTATTCAGGCGGACGGGCGCGAGGCTTTCTCGGCGTGTCCGGACAGACCGAAGCGACGGTCCAGTTCATCGAGCACAGCCTGTGGATGTTGCCCCAACTGGGCGAGCATGACCATGCTGTGGAACCACAGGTCGGCGGTCTCGTAGATCACATCGCTGCAGTCACCGCTGATGGCGGCATCCTTGGCGGCGATAATGGTTTCGACCGACTCTTCGCCGACTTTTTCCAGAATCTTGTTCAAGCCTTTGTGGTACAGGCTGGCGACATACGAGCTGTCGGCGGCGGCGCCTTTGCGCTCTTCCAGCACCTGGGCCAGACGGGTCAGGGTGTCACTCATGGGTATGTCCTGCGGAGTAGATGGCGTGCGGGTCTTTGAGAACCGGGTCGACGGTTTTCCAGTCGCCGTTCTCGAAGACGCGATAGAAGCAGCTCTGACGGCCGGTATGGCAGGCGATGTCGCCGATCTGCTCGACCATCAGGATGATCACGTCAGCGTCACAGTCCAGGCGCATCTCATGCAGGGTTTGCACGTGGCCGGACTCTTCGCCCTTGCGCCACAGCTTGCCACGGGAACGTGACCAGTAAATGGCACGGTTCTCGGCGGCGGTCAATTGCAGTGCTTCACGGTTCATCCAGGCCATCATCAGGACGCGTCCGGTCTTGTGATCCTGGGCAATCGCCGGCACCAGGCCATCGGCGTCCCACTTGATCTCGTCCAGCCAGTTTTTCATCTTCGACTCCGACAGCGGGCTCTACTTCAATAGTTGAGGCCAATGTTCAAATTCAGCGTTCAAACAGTGTGCCAGCCGATGATCCAACTGGCTATCGGCGAACGACCAGATACAAGCCGATCGCCACCATGATTCCGGCGGGCCAATGCCCCAGTTCGTGCAACGGGCCACCGGCGGCGAGTATCGTGCCACCCGCCAGATGAGCGGTACCGAGCAGGCGCAGGAACACGTCGTCCTTGCGCCGGTGCCACGGAGGCGGCGGGTCGTTGGCGTGGGGTTGGGACATGCGCTCAAGCAGGTCGCGGGCCATGTTGGCCAGGTGCGGGAGCTGTTCGAACTGGCTCTGCACGTTGCCCAGCAAGGCTTTGGGGCTGACGCGCTCGCGCATCCAGCGTTCGAGGAACGGCTGGGCGGTGTTCCACAGATCGAGGTCCGGGTACAACTGGCGACCCAGGCCTTCGATGTTCAACAGGGTTTTTTGCAGCAAGACCAACTGCGGCTGCACTTCCATGTTGAAGCGGCGGGCGGTCTGGAACAGGCGCATCAGCACCTGGCCAAAGGAAATATCTTTTAACGGTTTTTCGAAGATCGGCTCGCACACCGTGCGGATCGCCGCTTCGAATTCGTTGAGTTTGGTTTCTGCCGGTACCCAGCCCGAGTCGATGTGCAGTTGCGCGACACGCCGGTAGTCACGCTTGAAGAACGCGAACAGGTTGCGCGCCAGATAGTCCTGGTCTTCCGGGGTCAGGCTGCCGACGATGCCGCAGTCGATGGCGATGTACTGCGGGCTCCAGGGCTGCACGGTGCTGACGAAGATATTGCCGGGGTGCATGTCGGCGTGGAAGAAGCTGTCGCGGAACACTTGGGTGAAGAAGATCTCCACGCCACGTTCGGCAAGCATTTTCATGTCGGTGCGCTGGTCGGCCAGGGTCGCGAGGTCAGTGACCTGAATCCCGTAGATGCGCTCCATCACCAGCACCTTCGGCCGGCACCAGTCCCAATAGACTTGCGGCACATAGAGCAGCGGCGAACCGTCGAAGTTGCGCTTCAACTGGCTGGCGTTGGCCGCCTCGCGCAGCAGGTCGAGTTCGTCATAGATGGTTTTTTCGTAGTCGCTGACCACGTCCACCGGGTGCAGCAGGCGGGCGTCGGCCGAGAGTTTTTCCGCGGCGCGAGCAAGAATGAACAGCCATGCCAGATCCTGGGCGATGATCGGTTTCAGGCCCGGGCGGATCACTTTGACAACAACTTCTTCACCGGTTTTCAACTGTGCGGCATGCACCTGCGCCACCGAGGCCGAGGCCAGCGGTTCAACGTCGAAACGGCTGAATACTTCACTGATCTTTTTGCCGAGCTGCTCTTCGATCAGTCGGACCGACACTTGCGAATCGAACGGCGGCACGCGGTCTTGCAACATCATCAGTTCATCGGCGATGTCTTCGGGCAGCAGGTCGCGGCGCGTCGAAAGGATCTGGCCGAACTTGATGAAAATCGGCCCCAGGTCCTGCAGCGCCAGGCGCAATCGCGCGCCACGGCTCAGGTCCAGGGGCTTGCGCGGGAACCAGCGCCACGGCAAGGCATAGCGCAGCGCCAGCAAAAACCAGGGCAGCGGCAGGGCGAACAACAGGTCATCGAGGCGGTAGCGGATCACGACGCGCTGGATGCGCAACAAACGGCGGACGGCAAGCAGCTTCATGCGTTATCGCTTGGGTCGAGGGATCGGGAAAGGCGCTCGAAACGCGCCTCGAGACGTTCCAGATCGAGTTTGATCTGGTCCAGTTCACTGAAACGGGCCTCGGCTTCGCGCTGACCGACGAGGGTGCGCGATTCTTCGGCCAGGTACTCGCCCAGGTTCTGGTTGAGGCTGGCGAACCCTTGCTGATACCAGCGTGCGCGACTGCGCAGGTGACCGCCGACCAGTTGCGTGGCCACAGGTCCCAGCCAGCGCGAGAGTTCGTACTCCCAGTCCAGTTCGAGGTCCTGCAGGACCGCCGCCAGTTCCAGCAGCACGCCGCTGTCGCCGTCGAGTTCGACTTCCGGGGCATGCAGAACCGAAGTCTTGTCCTTGCTCGTCGCCAGTTTCAGCAGGCTTGAGGCCGGTGCGCGCAAGGTGCAGTCGGCACCGGTTTCCCAGTGGGAGGCGAGCATCAGACCTTCATCGCTGGGCAGGATGAACACTTGCAGCGCCGGGCTGCGGCAGTCGACGGCAATCACCTTGCCACTCAAATGCGCCAGCCGCGGCAGCGCCGTGCTGTCGAGACGCAGCACCCGGTTCAGGCCGAGTTCAACGCTGGCGAGCAGGCCGGCCAGCAACATCAGGGTTTGATGCCACGGTGCAGGGCGACGATGCCTGCGGTCATGTTGTGGTAGGTCACGCGGTCGAAACCGGCCTCGACCATCATCGACTTCAGGGTTTCCTGATTCGGGTGCATGCGGATCGATTCGGCCAGGTAGCGATAGCTTTCCGAATCATTGGTGATCAGCTTGCCCATCAACGGCATGAAGGCGAACGAATAGGCATCGTAGGCTTTGGACATCAGTGCGTTGGTGGGTTTGGAGAACTCCAGCACCAGCAGGCGACCGCCGGGCTTGAGCACGCGCAGCATCGAGCGCAGGGCGTCTTCTTTATGCGTCACGTTGCGCAGGCCGAAAGCGATGGTCACGCAGTCGAAGTGGTTGTCCGGGAACGGCAGCTTTTCAGCGTCGGCCTGGACGAATTCGACGTTGCCGGACACACCCAGATCCAGCAGGCGGTCACGACCGACCTTGAGCATGGATTCGTTGATGTCGGCCAACACTACCTGACCAGTCGGTCCCACAAGATGCGAAAACTTTTTGGTCAGGTCGCCAGTGCCACCGGCGATGTCCAGCACACGGTTACCGGCGCGCACGCCCGACAGTTCGATCGCGAAACGCTTCCACAGACGGTGCATGCCGCCCGACAGGAGGTCGTTCATCAGGTCGTACTTGGCGGCTACCGAGTGAAAAACCTCAGCGACTTTTTCCGCTTTCTGGCTTTCCGGAACGTTTTTGAAGCCGAAGTGAGTGGTGGGTTCGGCATCGCTGCCTTTGCGCTGATCAGTCATATCGCTGTCACCAAAAGAGAATGCGGGCATTCTAATCCCGGTAGCCTGCTTTGTCTTGGCAAGGCTGAAGGTAAGATATAGAGAAACCGGGACGTTTTGACGCAGCAACGGTCAAGATGACTCAGGAAGTATTCATAAAGCAGGAGTCATTCGATGGCCCATATCAGTGTTGAGCGTGCCCACGGCCTGGGTAAGGAAGCGGCCCGCGAGAAGGCCGACAAGTTGGCGCAGAAACTGTCCGATCAATATGGCCTGGAGCCGCAGTGGTCCGGCGACACCTTGAACCTCAAGCGTTCCGGGGTGAAGGGCGCGGTGCATGTGGGCGAGGATTCGATCAGGGTCGATGTCGAACTGGGGCTGTTGATGTCTGCTATGAGCGGGACCATCAAATCGGAAATCGAAAGGGCGCTCGACAAAGCGTTGGCGTAATCCGGTTATTGTGTGGAATGCGATTAATGTGGGAGCGGGCTTGCTCGCGAATGCGGTGTGTCAGTCGACATCAATGCTGAGTGACACACCGCATTCGCGAGCAAGCCCGCTCCCGCATCTGTTCTGCATCTACAGGTTTTGTGTCATTTGTTAGGGTGCCGTTTCTAATTTTTCTCCCTACTTTGTGCCTGAGCCCGACACTTTCGCGGGCAGTTCCTCAACCCTTCTGCGCGTGAGGTGCACCATGGCCAAAGTTATTTTGAAGAAAAAAGTCGACGTTGAGACCAACACTCTGAACGACGTCAAATCGTATGCCCGCAAGATCTGGCTGGCAGGCCTGGGTGCCTACACCAAGGTCGGCCAAGAGGGTAGCGAGTACGTTCAAGAGTTGATCAAGGCCGGTCAAGCTGTTGAAAAGAAAGGTAAAAAAGTCGTCACTGAAAAGCTTGAAGCGGCTAATGCCGAGATCGATGAAGCCAAGAGTGAAGTGAGTACTTTCAAGGGCAAAGTCGAACTTCAACTCGACAAGGTCGAGAAGGCTTTCGATACGCGTATCGCAAGTGCCTTGAATCGTATCGGTATTCCGTCTAAACATGACGTGGAGACACTCTCTGCTAAGCTCGATGAGCTGACGGCATTGCTCGAACGTGTCGCGCGTAAATCTTAAGGAGAACGGGATGGCTGGCAAAAAGAATACTGAAAAAGAAGGCAGCTCGTGGATCGGGAAGGTCGAAGACTACTCCCGCAAGATCTGGCTGGCTGGTTTAGGCGTGTACTCGAAGATTGACACTGACGGCAGCAAACTCTTCGATGCATTGGTTAAGGACGGCGAGAAAGCCGAGAAACTCACCAAGAGCGCTGTCGGCAAGAAAGTCGATGCCGCCAAGGATTCGGCTTCGTCGGCCAAATCGCGTATCAGTGGCGTGAAAGATCGCGCACTGGGCAAGTGGGATGAGCTGGAAGGGGCTTTTGACAAGCGCCTGAACAGCGCCATTTCGCGCCTGGGTGTGCCGAGCCGCAATGAGGTCAAGGCACTGCACAGCAAGGTCGATACCCTGACCAAGCAAATCGAAAAACTCACCGGCGCCAAGGTTGCGCCTGTTGCGGCGAAAACCGCGGCGGCCAAACCTGCAGCCAAAAGTGCTGCCAAGCCATTGGCCAAGGCCGCAGCGAAACCGGCAGCCAAAACTGCAGCTGCGAAACCTGCAGCCAAAGCGGCCGCTAAACCCGCTGTAAAAGCTGCTGCAAAACCAGCTGCTAAAGCGGCGGCCAAACCTGCAGCTAAAACCGCAGCGGCCAAACCCGCTGCAGCGAAGAAGCCAGCAGTGAAAAAACCGGCAGCCCCGAAAGCGGCAGCGCCAAAATCAGCAGCGGCACCCGCTAAACCGGTAACCCCGGTCAGCACGGCGAACTCCGGCACTGCGCCGACCCCTGCTGTAAGCCCGACTGTCGCACCGACTACATCGGCGCCAACCAGTCAGTCCTGATGATCGTTCCCACGCTCCGCGTGGGAACGATTACGCCCGGCCTGTAAAGGTCGGGCGTTTTTGTTTGCGGATACATTCTAAATAGCACCACGGATCTACTGTGGGAGCGGGCTTGCTCGCGAAAGCGGCGTGTCAGTCGAGATCAATCTTGAATGATGAACCACTTTCGCGAGCAAGCCCGCTCCCACAGGGTTAGTCGTGCTCTTCCAGGTACTGCAACGCCAACCGCTCGGTCGCGACTTTCACCGGCGGCAGCAAGTGCGGCGCCACCAGCATCATGATCTGATACACCACCAGCCGCACTTCACCTTCACGGTCGAGAATCCGCTGATAGTCCAGCGAGAACAGCAACGTCATGGTGATTTGCTCCACCAGTTGCCCCAGCGCCTGGGTGTCACTGACCAGTTGACCCTGAGCCTTCAACTGCGCCAGCAATGAGGCGAGTGTGCGCTTCAACGCATTGAGCAGGTTGCGTATCCCCTTGGCCAGTTTCGGCAGGCGGCCGGCAAGGTTCGACAGATCCTGGAACAGAAACCGGTATTGGGCCAGGCGTTCGACGATCAGGTGCAGGAACAGCCAGTAATCTTCGGGTGCCAATTCCACATCGGACGGTGGATCGAGCAAGGGCGTCAGTTCGGTCTGGAAGCGTTCGAACAGCCCGAGGATCAGCGGTTCCTTGCCGTGGAAGTGGTAGTAGAGGTTGCCGGGGCTGATGCCCATTTCGTTGGCCACTTCCATGGTGGACACGTTCGGTTCGCCCTTCTCATTGAACAACTGCAGGGCACATTCGAGAATCCGGTCGCGGGTTTTCATCCAGTCTTCTTAATGGTCGAGTCAGGCCACGGCCATTGGCGGCCGTGGTTCATTGAACGTCAGCGCACGCGCACGTAAGTACCGGGCGCCGCCTCCATCGGTGGATAGTTCTGGTTGCCAAGGGTCATCAGGGTTTCGTGTTGAGTGCCGGAGCGTTCCTGAATCCAGCTCAGCCATTGCGCCCACCAACTGCCCTCGACGCGTTTGGCGTCGTAATACCAGGCCCGCGGGTCGCTGCTCAGTTTCGGGTTCTCGACGTAGTTGGCTTTCGAATTGTGCGGCGGGTTGAGAATGCTCTGCACATGACCGCTGCTCGACAGCACGAATCGCCGCTCGCCACCCAGCAGCAAGGTCGAGCGATACACCGCATCCCACGGGGTGATGTGGTCGTTTATGCCGGCCACGCTGAAACTGTCGACGGTGACTTTCTGCAGATCGATCGGTGTGCCGCACACTTCCAGCCCGCCCGGATGACTCAGCGGGTTGTGCTTGAAGAAGTCCAGCAGGTCGCCATGAAACGCTGCCGGCAGGCGCGTGTTGTCATTGTTCCAGTAAAGGATGTCGAACGCCGGCGGCTCCTTGCCCAGCAGGTAGTTATTGACGAAGTAATTCCAGATCAAATCGTTGGGACGCATCCAGGCGAACACCCTGGCCATGTCGCGACCTTCCAGAACGCCCTTCTGATACGAGCGGCGCTTGGCCGCTTCCAGCGTCTGTTCGTCGACGAAGAGGGTGGCCGGGCTGTCTATCTGACTGTCGAGCAGGCTGACCAGGTAGGTCGCGCTGGACACCCGCCGCAGCTGCCGCTTGGCTTGCAAGTGCCCTTGCAGCGCAGCGATGGTCAGCCCGCCGGCGCAGGCACCCATCAGGTTGACGTCACGCGCGCCGGTGATCGCCCGGCACACATTCATCGCTTCTTCGGTGGCTTCGACGTAAGACGACAGCCCCCATTCGCGGTGACGCACATCAGGATTGCGCCAGCTGATAATGAATGTCTGCAAGCCGTTCTTAAGAGCGAACTGGACGAAGCTGTTACTGGGGCTCAAGTCGAAAATGTAGAACTTGTTGATCTGTGGCGGCACGATCAGCAACGGCTTGGAATACTGTTTTTCGCTCATCGGCTTGTACTGGATCAGCTCCAGCAGCTCATTGCGAAACACCACGGACCCGGTAGTGGTGGCGACCGTTTTACCCACCTCGAATGCTTGTTTGGTGACTTGTCTGGGCAGGCCGTCGTTGTGCATAAGATCGTCGAGCAGATGGCCGATACCTCGCACCAGACTGTGGCCGCCGGAGTTGAAAAATTCCTTGATCGCCAGCGGATTGAGCAGGGTGTTGGAGGGCGCCACGGCGTCGTTGATCAAGGCAAAGGCAAAGTGGGCGCGGGCGCGATCGTCCGGGTTCAGGTTGCTTTCGTCGATCCAGTTTTTGACCTCCTTCTGCCAACTCAGGTAGGCCTGCAAGCTGCGGCGATAAAAAGGGTTGAGGCTCCACGTCGGGTCGGCAAAGCGACTGTCTTGCGGATTGATCGGGTGCAGGGTCTCACCCAATAGCACGCGGCCAAGCTGGCCACCCAGCTTCAAGGCATGCCGGGCCGTGTACACCGGGTTACGCAGGCCGTGGGTGGCCAGGCTGCGCAAGGTCGAAAGCAGGTCCCGGCCGCGCAGACCGGTCACCGCACTCTGTGCGTTGATGAATGCAGCGGGAGTGGGCAAGGAGCCCTTCGCTGGTTTGTCGCGCATGAGTCAACACTCCTTCGTCATCAGGCCAAAAACAAACTCACCGAACAAATCACCATAGACGTTGTTGCGGATTGTTGCGCGGTACGACGTCCTGTCGACGCTCTTTTCCTGAACCAAAGCCGGGGCCGGTCAACTGCCCGATGGCGCCGGATGCGGATGCATCACCGCGCGCTGACGTTCCTCTTCGAGAAACTTCATGATGATCGGTGCCACCGCTTCGGCCCGGGTAATCAAGAACAGATGACCGTCGTCGATGATGTGCAGTTGGGCATTGGGAATTCGCCAGGCCAGCATGCGCATATTGATCAGCGGGATCAGAGGGTCATCGTCGCCGGCCAGCACCAGGGTCGGCTGTTGGATTTTGTGCAGCCAGTGAATGCTGGTCCAGCCGAAGCCGGCGAACAGTTGCCAGTAATAGCCCAGTTTGCCGGCCGAACGGACTCTGGCGGCGTGACTGGCAGCCAGGGTCGGATCGCGACGGAACGAGCCGCCATAGATCATCGGCGCGATGCGAATCACATGGGACGGCTGGATGTAGCGCCGCGGGCTGGCCATCATCCACAGCACTTTCGGCTTGCCCGGCACCATCACTGTGCCGGCCGCCGTGGCCGCCAACACCAGCTTCTTGCAGCGCTCGGGATAGTCATAGGCAAATTGCTGCGCCAGGGCGCCACCCCACGACACACCGATTACATTGACCTGCCCGTAATCGAGATAGTCGAGCATTCGCGCCGTCAGTTTCGCCAGGCCCGAAAAGCGATACGGTCGGCTGGGCGTCGATGAGCCGCCGACACCGGGTACGTCGAAGGCGATGACTTCCAGGTCCGGATCCAGCGCCTGGACGAACGGAAATATCAGCTCCAGGTTGGCGCCGATGCCGTTGAAAATCAGCAAGGGCGTCAAGTGAGGCTTGCCGGGGCGTACCGCGGTGCGGAGGGTTTGCCCATCCAGGTTGACGGTACGAAATACGAACGGTTGCGGCATGCACGAAGCCCTGTAGGTTTTAAACGCTGATCGGGCCATCCCGGGCCGTCGCAGAATGTTCGAGGCTGGCCTCGAGGCTGATTAATAACAATCGCGGCACCTTCCAGTGCCGCGGACTGCGAGTTGTTTGAAGCTCAACGTTCGTGCACATACGTGCCTGGCGACGCTTCACCCGCGGGATAGGCCTTGTTGCCAAGGTTGGCGGGGGACTTTTTCAGTTTGCCCGAGCGTTCTGCCTGCCATGCCTGCCAATGCAGCCACCAGGAGTCGGTGTGTTTGGTGGAGTTTTCCATCCACTCCTCGGCTTTGACCGGCATGTCGGTGCTGGTCATGTAGCGCGCTTTCGGATTGCCCGGCGGGTTCAGAATGCTCTGGATATGACCGCTGCTGGACAGCACGAACTCGACCTTGCCGCCGAACAACTGTGCCGACTTGTAGCAGGACTTCCACGGAGTGATGTGATCGTTGGTGCCAGCCAGGGAAAAGATGTCGGCGTCGACCTTTTTGAGGTCGATCGGCGTGCCGCACACTTCCAGTGCGTTGGGGCGGATCAATGGGTTGTTTTTGAACATCTCGATCAGGTCGCCGTGGAACGCTGCCGGCAGGCGAGTGGTGTCGTTGTTCCAGAACAGAATGTCGAAAACCGGTGGCTCGTTGCCCAACAGGTAGTTGTTGACCCAGTAGTTCCAGATCAAGTCGTTGGGGCGCATCCAGGCGAAGACTTTCGCCATGTCGCGACCTTCCAGCACACCGGCCTGATAGGAGTGGCGCTTGGCGGCTTCGAGGGTCTGCTCGTCGACGAACAGGGCCACGTCGCTGTCGAGGGTGGTGTCGAGCACGCTGACCAGCAGTGTGAGCGCGTTGACTTTCTTTTCGCCGATCGCTGCGTAATGACCCAGCAGGGCAGTGCAGGTGATGCCGCCGGAGCAGGCACCGAGCATGTTCACGTCTTTGCTGCCGGTGATCGCGGTGACGACATCGACCGCTTCCTTGAGCGCCTCGATGTAGGTCGACAGGCCCCACTCGCGCTGCTCCTTGGTCGGGTTGCGCCAGCTGACGATGAAGGTCTGCACATTGTTGCGCAGGCAGAAGCGCGCCAGGCTCTTGTCCGGGCTCAGGTCGAAAACGTAGAACTTGTTGATCTGCGGCGGCACCACCAGCAGTGGGCGCTCATGCACTTGCTCGGTAATCGGCTTGTACTGGATCAGCTCCAGCACGTCGTTGCGAAAGACCACGGCGCCTTCGGTCACGCCCAGGCTCTTGCCGACTTCGAACGCGCCCATGTTGACCTGACTCGGCATGCCGCCGTTGTGGATCAGATCCTTGGCCAGGTGGGAGAGGCCGTCGAGCAGGCTTTTGCCGCCGGTTTCAAAGAAGCGCTTGACCGCCGCCGGGTTGGCCGCCGTGTTGGTCGGGGCCATGGCTTCGGTCATGAGGTTGATCACGAAATGCCCGCGAGCGACGTCCTTGGGCGAGAGATTGCTCTTATCGATCCAGGTGTGGAGCTCCTTGCGCCACGCCAGATAAGTTTGCAAATAACGTTTGTAGAGAGGGTTTTGGCTCCAGGCCGGGTCGAGGAAACGGCGGTCGTCGCTTTGCGGTTGAAGCTCGGATTTTCCGAACAGCACGTTCTTGAGTTCGATGCCGAAATGGGCGACGTGCCTGGCACTGTGGATGGGTTGCCTGATGGCCTGGGTCAGCACCATTCGGGCAGAGCCCAGTAGATCCTTTCTACGCAGACCCACAACAGGATTCAGTCCCAAGGTATTTTCTGAAGCCTGGAATTTCAGGTCATCGTTTTGCTTGTTACTCATCTACGACGCTCCATTGTCCTGAGGCGAGTACCTGAGCCCAACTGTGAAGTCACACAGCAAACGCCAGGTACTACTGCTCGGGTGACCGTTAATTGCGCATAGCTGCTTTTCAGTTCAGAGAGCACTGCACGGAACTTGCCAGCTCCATTGGTTACCCGAGTTTAATTTTTTTCGCAAGCGGGCCAATCGTTGACACCGCAGCCAAGCATTCAAACAGATGGAATTAGAAAATGCCCTCTAAATACCCCGAGGCCTGACCTAGAGCATCAGCTTGACGACCGACTCGTTCGGATCTCGGGTCTTTCCAGCCGCTTTGAGTTCCGCAAGATAATCGTTCCACAGATCCTCTTGGCGCACCGCCAACTGGTACAGATATTCCCAGGTGAACAGTCCGCTGTCGTGGCCGTCGTCGAAGGTCAATTTCAGTGCGTACTGACCGGCCGGTTCGACCTTGCTCAGGCCTACGCCGATCTTGCCAAATTGCAGGATAGGTTTGCCGTGGCCCTGGACCTCGGCGGAAGGAGAGTGCACGCGAAGGAATTCGGCGCTCAGGTGATACTCCTCGCCGGACGCGTATTTGAGCGTCAGGGTTTTCGAGGCTTTGTGCAGTTTGATGTCGGTGGGGAGTTGGGTCATGGCCTGGCGTCCGTTCTGAGTGGGTCGACAGGGGTTGCGGGTCGACGCTGAACCCTGTGGGAGCGGGCTTGCCCGCGAAGCTTTTATCGCCCTTGAGGACGCCTTCGCGGGCAGTCCCGCTCCCACATTTTTATCCCTGCGGATCCGCTACCACTGTAAGTATGGCTTACAGGATATAACGGGACAGGTCTTCGTTCTGCGCCAATTCGCCCAAGTGGCTGTTGACGTAATCGGCATCGATCAGGATTGGCTTTTCCTCGTGGGTGCTGGCCAGATCGCCGGCGCTGAACGACACCTCTTCGAGCAGGCGCTCGAGCAGGGTGTGCAGGCGACGGGCACCGATGTTCTCGGTCTTCTCATTGACCTGCCAGGCGATCTCGGCAATGCGCTTGATGCCATCGGGCTGGAATTCGATGAGAAGGCCTTCGGTTTTCAGCAGCGCGCAATACTGCTCGGTGAGCGATGCGTGCGGCTCGCTGAGGATGCGTTCGAAATCTTCCGGGCTCAGGGCCTTGAGTTCGACGCGAATCGGCAGGCGGCCTTGCAGTTCCGGCACCAGATCGCTCGGCTTGCTCAGGTGGAACGCACCGGAGGCGATGAACAGGATGTGGTCGGTCTTGACCATGCCCAGCTTGGTGTTGACGGTGCAGCCTTCGATCAGCGGCAGCAAGTCGCGTTGTACGCCTTCACGGGACACGTCGACGCCACCGGTATTGCCGCGTTTGGCGACCTTGTCGATTTCATCGATGAACACGATGCCGTGCTGCTCGACGGCTTCCAGGGCCTTGGCCTTCAATTCTTCTTCGTTGACCAGGCGACCGGCTTCTTCGTCGCGAACCAGTTTCAGTGCTTCCTTGACCTTGAGCTTGCGGTTCTTGCGTTTGCCCTTGCCCATGTTGGCAAACAGGCTTTGCAGCTGGTTGGTCATTTCTTCCATGCCCGGTGGGGCGGAGATATCGACGCCGGTGATTTCGGCCACTTCGATTTCGATCTCCTTGTCATCCAGCTGACCTTCACGCAGGCGTTTGCGGAACAGCTGACGGGTGTTGGAGTCCTGGGCCGGGGCGGCGTCTTCGTTGTTGAAACCCATGCGTGCCGGTGGCAGCAGCGCGTCGAGGATGCGTTCTTCGGCGGCGTCTTCAGCGCGGTGGCGAACCTTGGTCATTTCCTGTTCGCGCAGCAGTTTGATCGCGGCATCAGCCAGATCGCGAATGATCGACTCGACGTCGCGGCCGACGTAGCCGACTTCGGTGAACTTGGTTGCTTCGACTTTGATGAACGGTGCGTTGGCGAGTTTGGCCAGGCGACGGGCGATCTCGGTTTTACCGACACCGGTCGGGCCGATCATCAGGATGTTCTTGGGGGTGACTTCGACACGCAGCTCTTCGGGCAGCTGCATCCGGCGCCAGCGGTTGCGCAAGGCAATGGCGACGGCGCGTTTGGCATCGTCCTGGCCGATGATATGGCGATTGAGTTCGTGGACGATTTCACGGGGGGTCATGGGCATAGTAATTGGCGGTCCTCAAGCAAAAGTGAGCCGTGGCGCTAGGCCGGTACAGGCTTACTCAGCGAGATCCTGCTCCTCGATGGTGATGTTGTGGTTGGTGAACACGCAGATGTCGCCAGCGATGCCCAAAGCGGTTTCGACGATTTCCCGGGCCGACAGGTCAGTCTTTTTCAACAGCGCGCTGGCCGCCGCCTGGGCGTAGCCACCGCCGGAACCCATGGCGATCAGGCCTTCTTCGGGCTCAACCACGTCACCATTGCCGGTGATGATCAGGGAGGCATCTTTGTTGGCGACCGCAAGCATGGCTTCGAGGCGGCTCAAGGAGCGGTCGGTGCGCCATTCTTTGGCGAGTTCGACGGCGGCGCGAACCAGGTGGCCTTGATGCTTCTCTAGCTGACCTTCAAAACGTTCGAAGAGGGTAAAGGCGTCAGCAGTGGCCCCGGCAAAACCGGCGATAACCTGGCCGTGGTAAAGGCGGCGAACTTTTTTCGCATTGCCTTTCATCACGGTATTACCGAGCGAAACCTGGCCGTCGCCGCCCATGACGACTTTGCCGTGGCGGCGAACTGAAACGATGGTGGTCAAGGGAGAGTCTCCACGCAGCGGGGCGAAAATGCCTTATGCCAACTCATATGGGGGTGGTGGAGCGTTTTTCAACTGCAGGACGCGGCGGGGGACGAGCGGTGTGTCATTTGCGAAGGCGGGTGCAAGTGAATCCCTATGGCGAGGGGGCTTGCCCCCGTTGGGGCGCGAAGCGGCCCTAAAGTCGGTCGCCGCGGTTGGCCAGACAGACCTTGGCGGTCGATTTTAGGGCCGCTTCGCAGCCGAACGGGAGCAAGCTCCCTCGCCACAAAAGCAGATTGCTTCTGCCAGTACAGTGGGATCAGCGGCTCTGGCGTTGTTGTAACAGCAGGTTGCTGAAGCCGCTGCCCGCCAATTGTTTCTGGGCGGTGGTCAACTGTTCGCGGTTGCTGAACGGCCCGACCAGCACCCGGTACCAGGTTTCGTCCTTCACCGTCCCGGACTCAACCGCAACGGCCTGCCCCAGCAGGATGATCTGCGCCCGAACCTTGTCGGCATCGGCTTCCTTGCGAAACGATCCCGCCTGCAGGAAGAACTTGGTCACCGGCGCCGCTTTTGCCACCGGTGGTGCTGGCGGCGGGGTGATGCCGGCCAATGCCGCTTGCGCCCGGGCGGTGTCGATCTTCGCCGCTTCCGCCGGTGTGACCGGTGTGGTCGGAATGGCCGGTACCTGTGGCGTCGGCAGGGTCTTCTCCGGCACCGCGTCCGGCGGCACGATCACTTCCGATTCCGGCAGCAAGGTGTAGAAGTCGTACTTCGGCTTCACCGGTTGCGTCGGGCTCGGCGGGGTCTTGTTGGCCTCGGCGATCTTGGTGGCTTTCTGCTGCTCGACCTTCTCGCGCTTGACGCTGTCACTGCCCTTGCCCGGCTCCAGCTTCATCAGGAACACAATGAACGCGCCGACCGTCAGGCCGATGGCCATCCACAGCCAGCCCGGGATCGGTTGCTTTGCAGGAGCTTGGTAACGGCTGGCGCCACGCTTGGGTGCAGGTTTTTTCTTGGCAGCCAACTTACATACGCTCCAGAGTTTCCAGACCCAAGAGTTCCAGGCCTTGCTTGAGAGTGCGGCCGGTCAACGCGGCAAGGCGCAGACGGCTCTGCATTTGCGCCGGGGTGTCGGCGCCGAGGATCGGGCAGTTCTCGTAGAAGCTGGAGAACAGGCCGGCAACATCGTACAGGTAGGTGCAGAGGATGTGCGGTGTACCTTTGTCCGCCACGTTATTCAGGATTTCGCCGAACTGCGCCAGTTTCGCTGCCAGCTCATGCTCGTGCGGCGCTTCGAGGACGATCTGCCCTTCGACTTCGCTGAAGTCCTTGCCGAGTTTGCGGAACACGCCGGCCACCCGGGTATAGGCGTACAGCAGGTATGGCGCGGTGTTGCCTTCGAAGTTCAGCATCAGGTCGAAGTTGAAGCTGTAGTCGCTGGTGCGGTGCTTGGACAGGTCGGCGTACTTCACCGCGCCAATGCCAACGACCTTGGCGATGTTGCGCAACTCGTCTTCGGCCAACTCCGGGTTCTTCTCCTTCACCAGCGTGTAGGCGCGTTCCTGGGCTTCGGTCAGCAGGTCGATCAGCTTCACGGTGCCGCCGTCACGGGTCTTGAACGGACGGCCGTCGGCGCCGTTCATGGTGCCGAAGCCCATGTGTTCCATTTCCATCGGATGGGTCACGAAGCCGGCCAGGCGCGCGACCTGGAACACTTGCTGGAAGTGCAGCGCCTGGCGCTGGTCAACGAAATACAGCGCGCGATCGGCCTTCAGCACGCCGCTGCGGTAGCGTACGGCCGCCAGGTCGGTGGTGGCGTAGAGGTAGCCGCCGTCGGCCTTGACGATGATCACCGGCAGCGGATCGCCATCGGCGTTCTTGAATTCGTCGAGGAACACGCATTGAGCGCCGTTGCTCTCGACCAGCATGCCCTTGGCCTTGAGGTCGTTGACCACGTTGATCAGGTCGTCGTTGTAGGCGCTTTCGCCCATTACGTCGGCCATGGTCAGTTTGACGTTCAGCAGTTCGTAGATTTTCTGGCAGTGGGACAGCGAGATGTCCTTGAACTTGGTCCACAGCGCCAGGCAGTCCGGGTCGCCGGCTTGCAGCTTGACCACCAGGCCACGGGCGCGGTCGGCGAACTCTGCGGATTCGTCGAAGCGCTGCTTGGCGGCGCGGTAGAAGTTTTCCAGGTCCGACAGCTCGTCGCTGGTGATCGGGTTTTCCTGCAGATAAGCCATCAGCATGCCGAACTGGGTGCCCCAGTCGCCGACGTGGTTCTGACGGATCACGGTGTCGCCGAGGAATTCCAGAACCCGCGCCACGCCGTCGCCGATGATGGTCGAGCGCAAGTGGCCGACGTGCATCTCCTTGGCCAGGTTCGGTGCCGACAGGTCGACTACGGTGCGCTGCACCGGGCCGGCCTTGCGCACGCCGATGTGGTCGTCGGCCAGGGCCGCGTCCAGACGGGTCGCCAGGGCTTGGGTGTTCTGGAAGAAGTTCAGGAAGCCAGGGCCGGCGATTTCGGCTTTGGAGACGTTCTCGTCAGCCGGCAGCGCGGCGATGATTTTCTCGGCCAGGTCACGGGGTTTCATACCGGCCGGTTTCGCCAGCATCATCGCGATGTTGCTGGCGAAGTCGCCGTGAGTCTTGTCACGGGAGTTTTCCACCTGGATCGCCGGCGACAGGCCTTCAGGCAACACACCTTCGTTGACGAGTTGGGTGATGGCTTGTTGGATCAGCTGGCGAATGGTGTCTTTCATGGTCTTCTCTTTCGACCGCAGGCGCGGCGGCGCTTCAGTGCGCTGGTGGAAAAACTGGGCATTATCCGTTGCGAAGACGGGCTTGCCAACTATAGCGGGCAGGTTATGGATATGTGGTGACAAATCGGCCGCCTTCGCGAGCAAGCCCGCTCCCACACGGGATCCCAAGTGTTCACATATTCGGGGGCCGCCTCAAAACCCCTGTGGGAGCGGGCTTGCTCGCGAAAGCAATCTTCCAATCAATACAAATCCACAGGGTCGACATCCAAAGACCACCGCACCGCTCGCCCACTCGGCATCTGCTCCAAAGCCAGCAACCAACTGCTCAATAATCGATGCAACGGCGCCCGGGCCGTGGCTTGCAGCAACAACTGCGCGCGATAGCGCCCGGCCCGTCGTTCCATTGGCGCCGGTACCGGCCCCAGCAACTCGATACCGGTCAGATGCTGCTCGGCCAGCAGTCGCTCGGCCTCGCTGCACGCCTCATCCAGAAAGCCTTCGGCCTGCCCCGGTTTGTGCGCTTCGGCCCGCAGCAGCGCAAGATGCGCAAACGGCGGCAGACCCGCGGAGCGGCGTTCGCTCAACGCCTGTTCGGCAAAGGCGAAATAGCCCTGTTCGGTCAACTGCACCAGCAGCGGATGGTCGGCCAGGTGCGTCTGGATGATCACTTTACCCGGCTCTTCGGCCCGCCCCGCGCGCCCGGCGACCTGGACGATCAACTGCGCCATGCGCTCGCTGGCGCGGAAGTCGCCGGAGAAGAGTCCGCCATCGGCATCGAGAATCGACACCAGGGTCACCCGAGGAAAGTGGTGTCCTTTGGCAAGCATCTGCGTGCCGACCAGAATGCACGGCTGGCCTTTCTGGATGGTCGCGAACAACTGATTCATCGCGTCTTTGCGTGAAGTACTGTCGCGGTCGACCCGCAGTACCGGGACGTCCGGGAACAGAATCCCCAGGCGTTCCTCGGCGCGCTCGGTACCGGCGCCTACCGGTCGGAGGTCGACCTTGCCGCACTTCGGGCAATGCCGGGGCACGCGTTCGACGTAGCCACAGTGGTGGCAACGCAGTTCGCCCGAGCGCTGGTGCACGGTCATTCGCGCGTCGCAGCGCTGGCATTCGGACATCCAGCCGCAATCGTGGCAGAGCAGCGTCGGGGCGAACCCTCGGCGGTTGAGAAATACCAACACCTGCTGGCCGGCGGCGAGAGTCTGACCGATGGCTTGCTGCATCGGTCCGGAAATGCCGCTGTCCAGTGGACGACTTTTCACATCCAGGCGCAGGAAGCGCGGTTGCTTGGCGCCACCGGCGCGCTCATTCAGGCGTAAGAGGCCGTAACGACCGGTGTAGGCGTTTTGCAGGCTTTCCAGCGACGGCGTAGCGGAGCCGAGCACGATCGGGATGTTTTCCTGCCGGGCGCGAACCAGCGCCAGGTCGCGGGCGTGGTAGCGCAGCCCTTCCTGCTGTTTATAGGAACCGTCGTGCTCTTCATCGATGATGATCAGGCCGGGGTTTTTCATCGGCGTGAACAGCGCCGAGCGGGTGCCGATAATAATGTCGGCTTCGCCGTCCCGTGCGGCCAGCCAGGCGTCCAGGCGCTCGCGGTCGTTGACCGCGGAATGGATCAGCGCGATGCGCGCATTGAAGCGCTGTTCGAAGCGCGCCAGGGTTTGCGGGCCGAGGTTGATTTCCGGGATCAGCACCAGGGCTTGCTTGCCGGCCTCGAGGGTTTCGCGGATCAGCTGTAAATAGACTTCGGTCTTGCCGCTGCCGGTGACGCCGGCCAGCAGGAACGCGTGATAACTGTCGAACCCGGCGCGAATCGCCTCGTAAGCAGCACGCTGCTCGGGGTTGAGCGGTAATTCCGGTTGCGCCAGCCAGCGTTCGTGGCGAGCGCCGGGGGCGTGTTTGCGGATTTCCACCTGCACGAGGTCTTTGGCCAGCAACAGATCGAGGCTGTCCTTGCTCAGCATCAGTTTGCTCAGCAGCTGATGGGCGACACCGTGGGGGTGCTGGGCCAGGGTCGCCAGGGCTTCACGTTGCCGCGGGGCGCGGGCGATGCGCGGATCATCGAGGCTGGCGCCGGGGGCGGCGGACCAGAAACGCTCCTGGCGGGCTTCTGCCAGTTCGCCTTGACGCAGCAACACCGGCAGCGCCCAGCTCAATGTGTCGCCGAGGCTGTGCTGGTAATACTGAGAGGTCCACAGGCACAGCTTGAACAGCGCGGGGGGGAGCGGCGGCGTGACGTCGAGCAGGGCCAGGGCCGGTTTGAGCTTTTCTGCCGGCACTTCGCTGGTGTCGGTGACCTCTACCAGAATCCCGATCATCTCCCTCCGACCGAATGGCACCCGCAAACGCATGCCCGGGTGAAGCTGGGCGCGCAGGACTCCGGCCGGGGCGCGATAGTCGAACAGGCGGCGCAGGGGCGAAGGCAGGGCGAGGCGCAGAATAGCGTTGGGCACGCGATTGTTTTCTCGATGAGGGAGCGATGACGAAGGCCGGGAGCCTAGCAGACGGTCGGATTTGTGTCCTCCATCAGGAAAGCGTTCAAGTGTTGACGAGTGGATTTTAATGCCAGGCAAGGCGCTACGACGACTCATAGCGCGCTATGGGGAGGAGTAGCAACGCAGCATGGCGTTAAAAGACGCCGTCAACATTGAACAGTCTTTCCTGATGGAGGGCACCCACGACAGCTTGCGTGATCGCAAAGGTCTGGTAGAATCCGCGGCCTAATTACGTGCGGTATTCAACAATAGTGTTGGGTGGCGGCACGCTAGCCTGAGGAAGACACCATGAAAGCCGATATCCATCCAGAATACCCAGCAGTTGACGTAACTTGCAGCTGCGGCAACAAGTTCGAAACCCGTTCGACCTACGGCAAAGCCCTGGCGATCGACGTTTGCAACGAATGCCACCCGTTCTACACCGGTAAGCAAAAGACTCTGGACACTGGCGGCCGCGTTCAGCGTTTCGCAGACCGTTTCGGTGCTTTCGGCGCGAAAAAGGCCTAAGGCCGATCAACTTGGGAAGCCGTTACGGTTTTTCCATGCTGATGAAAAAGGCGTCCCTCGCGGGCGCCTTTTTTATGTCTGCGATTTGGCTTTCCGCTGCCCAGGCCTTCTGCCCGGCGCCGAGCGGGCTGACGCCGGTCGCGGTGCAGCGGGTGGTGGATGGCGACACCTTGCGTCTGAGCGATGGACGCAGTGTGCGCATGATCGGTTTGAACACTCCGGAGCTGGGCAAGCATGGTCGTTCCGACGAGCCGTTCGCCGTGGCCGCGCGCAAGCGCCTGGAAGCCCTGGTGGCCGCCAGCGACGGGCGGGTCGGTTTGCTGCCGGGTAAAGAAAGCAAGGACCATTACGGTCGCACCCTGGCCCATGTCTACGGCGTCGACGGTACCAACCTCGAAGCACAGATGCTTGCTGAAGGTCTCGGTTTTCAGGTCGCGGTAGCGCCGAACGTCGATTTGGTCGGCTGCCAGCAAGCGGCGGAACGCAGTGCCCGTCAGGCCGGCCTCGGGCTGTGGCGACAATCACCTGTACTGAAAGCGGAGCAGATCAACGCGTCAGGCTTCGCCGTGCTCAGTGGTCGTGTGAGCAAAGTTCAGCGCAATCGCGGCGGGGTTTGGATCGAGTTGCAGGATTCGGTTGTATTGCGGGTTGCACCCAATAGGCTGGGGCAATTCGATGATGCGTCGCTTGAGAAGCTCAAAGGCAAGCAAATCGAGGCTCGTGGCTGGGTCGTGGATCGTTCGCGCCGTGGCGGGCTGAAGCCCGGGCAGGCGCGCTGGCTTTTGCCGCTGACTGATCCGGCGATGCTGCAGGTCGCACCGTAAGAAAAAATTGTAGACATTTATTCTGTCGATTGTGAACAGTCTATCCCTTGTGTTCCGTGGCTCTTGGCCCAAAGTCGTAGAGTAGGGCGCTTGACAGGGGTGACTGGTCAGTCTTGTGGGGACTTTGCGACACGAGTATCCTCGGCGGTCCGTCTGTCCAACAGTAAAAAGCGGAATGCCCACATGTCTGATTTGAAAACTGCCGCTCTCGAATATCACGCCAATCCTCGTCCAGGGAAGCTGAGTGTCGAGCTCACCAAGGCCACTGCTACCGCCCGCGACCTGTCGCTGGCCTACAGCCCCGGCGTAGCCGAACCAGTACGCGAAATCGCCCGCGATCCTGAACTGGCCTACAAATACACCGGCAAAGGCAACCTGGTTGCAGTCATTTCCGATGGCACCGCGATTCTGGGCCTGGGTAACCTCGGTCCATTGGCTTCCAAGCCGGTGATGGAAGGTAAAGGTGTTCTGTTCAAGCGCTTCGCCGGCATCGACGTGTTCGACATCGAAGTCGACTCCGAAAGCCCGCAAGCCTTCATCGACACCGTCAAGCGTATCTCCATCACCTTCGGTGGCATCAACCTGGAAGACATCAAGGCACCTGAGTGCTTTGAAATCGAGCGCGCTCTGATCGAGCAGTGCGACATTCCGGTATTCCACGATGACCAGCACGGTACTGCGATCGTGACCGCTGCCGGCATGATCAACGCCCTGGAAATCGCCGGTAAAACCCTGCCGGAAGCCAAGATCGTCTGCCTGGGCGCCGGTGCTGCCGCCATCTCCTGCATGAAATTGCTGGTGAGCATGGGCGCCAACATCGAAAACATCTACATGGTTGACCGTACCGGTGTGATCCACTCCGGCCGTGACGACCTGAACCAGTACAAGGCCGTCTTCGCTCACGCGACCGACAAGCGCACCCTGGCTGACGCACTGGAAGGCGCTGACGTATTCGTTGGCCTGTCCGGTCCGAACCTGCTGAGCGCTGAAGGCCTGAAGTCCATGGCGGCCAACCCGATCGTGTTCGCATGCTCGAACCCGGATCCGGAAATCTCCCCGGAACTGGCGCACGCCACTCGCAACGACGTGATCATGGCCACCGGCCGTTCGGACTACCCGAACCAGGTCAACAACGTACTGGGCTTCCCATTCATCTTCCGTGGTGCCCTGGACGTTCGCGCCAAGCGCATCAACGAAGAAATGAAAGTGGCTGCCGCCAACGCCCTGCGTGAACTGGCCAAACTGCCAGTGCCTCAGGAAGTGTGCGACGCCTACGGCGGCATCAAGCTGGAATTCGGTCGTGAGTACATCATCCCGAAACCAATGGATGCTCGTCTGATCACCCTGATCTCCGATGCCGTGGCCAAGGCCGCAATCGAGACCGGCGTGGCGACCCTGCCGTATCCGAAGAACTACCCGCTCAAAAGCGTGGATGATGTGTTCAACGGCTAAGTCGTTGTAACGCTTCAAGCAAAGGCCCCGGCTCATTCTGAGTCGGGGCTTTTTTGTATCTGAGAGATTTGCATCGTTTGTCAGGGGGCCTTCGCGGGCAAGCCCGCTCCCACAAGATTCCGTGGCGCTTTCAGGGGTTACGAATCACCGAGATCCCTGTGGGAGCGGGCTTGCCCGCGAAGCGCCGGGTCATTCAACGCATAACCGGCAGACATAAAAAAGCCCCGCACTTCTTTCGAAGGCGGGGCTTTTTGGTGTGCGACGATCAGAACAAATCGATCGGCGCCGCCTCATCCGCAGGCAGCGGGCTGCCTGGCGCATTGCCGTTACCCAGCTCGTTGACTGACGGTGGCGTATCTTCGGCCTTGAACAGTTCGAAGTAGGCGCCAGGGGTGCTTGGGGTGGCTGCACGGCCGCTGACCGGGTCGACCCGCAGACTGAGGATGCCTTCCGGTTCCGGCTGGGTATGAGGCGGCTTGCCTTTGAGGGCGGCGCCCATGTAGTTCATCCAGATCGGCAGGGCGACGGTGCCGCCGAACTCGCGTTTGCCCAGGCTTTCCGGTTGGTCGAAGCCGGTCCAGACGGTGGTCACGTAATCGGCGTTGTAGCCGGAGAACCAGGCGTCCTTGGACTCGTTGGTGGTGCCGGTCTTGCCCGCGATGTCACTGCGGCCCAAGGCCAGCGCGCGACGGCCGGTACCGAGTTTGATCACGTCCTCGAGCATGCTGTTGAGGATGTAGGTGGTGCGACCATCGATGATACGTTCGGCCACCGCTGGCGCTTGTGACACTGGCTGGGCGCCCGGCGCTTCGCCTGGGATGGCGTTGACCGTGAAGGTATTGGCGGCCGGAATGGCGATGCCGTCGCTGACTACGTTGCCTTTTGGAACGCTCGGCGGATTGGCGACGAACAGCGTGTCGCCATTACGGCTTTCGATCTTGTCGATGATGTACGGGCTGATTTTGTAGCCGCCGTTGGCGAAAGTGCTCCAGCCAGTAGCGATTTCCATTGGTGTCAGGGTCGCGGTGCCCAGTGCCAGGGACAGGTTGCGTGGCAGGTCCTGCTTGTTGAAACCGAACTTGCTGATGTAGTCGATGGTGCGGTCGACGCCCAGCGCTTGCAGCAGGCGGATAGACACCAGGTTGCGCGACTTGTAGAGCGCTTCACGCATGCGGATCGGGCCCAGGAACGTGTTGGTGTCGTTCTTCGGGCGCCAGACCTTGTCCAGGTATTCGTCGACGAACACGATCGGTGCGTCGTTCACCAGGCTGGAGGCGGTGTAGCCGTTATCCAGGGCGGCACTATAGACGAACGGCTTGAAGCTCGAGCCCGGCTGGCGCTTGGCCTGCATGGCGCGGTTGTAATTGCTCTGCTCGAAGGCGAAACCGCCGACCAGCGAACGAATGGCACCGTTCTGCGGATCGAGGGAAACCAGTGCGCCTTGGGCCTGCGGAATCTGGCTGAATTTGAGCGAGTTGTCCGGCTGACGTTGCACGCGAATCAGATCACCGACCTGGGCGACATCCGACGGCTGCTTCGGATTGGCGCCCATGCTGTTGGTGTTCAGGAAGGGACGGGCCCACTTCATGGTGTCCCAGGCGACGTGTTCTTCGCCGGTGCGGGTCAACACCTGCACACCGTTCTTGTCGACCTGGGTCACGATCGCCGGTTCCAGGCTGCTGATGGTCCGCTGCTTGGTCAGTTCCAGGGTCCAGGCTTCTCGGGTTTTACCCGGCAGGCGGGACTCGGGGCCGCGATATCCGTGCCGTTGATCGTAGGTCATCAAACCTTCGTGAATCGCGGTGTTGGCCATTTCCTGCAAATCGCTCGGCACCGTAGTGGTGACGCGGAAGCCTTCGGTGTACGCATCGCTGCCATAGCGGCCGACCATTTCGGCACGGGCCATTTCGGCGACGTACGGTGCGTTCACTTCCGGGGTCGGCACATGGTAACTGGCGTTCAGCGGCTCGTTGATCGCCGCGGTGTAGTCGGCTTCGGTGATCTTGCCGAGCTTGTACATGCGCCCCAGGATCCAGTCGCGACGTTCCTTGCTGCGGGCCGGGTTGGCCAGCGGGTTGAAGCGCGACGGGGCTTTTGGCAGGCCGGCGATCATCGCCATCTGCGCCAGGCTGACGTCACGGATCGACTTGCCGTAATAGACCTGCGCCGCCGCCTCGATGCCATAGGCGCGGTTGCCCAGATAAATCTTGTTGACGTACAGCTCGAGGATTTCGTCCTTGGTCAACTGCCGTTCGATCTGCAGGGCCAGGAGGATTTCGGTGGTCTTGCGCGAGAAGCTGCGTTCGCTGGTCAGGAAGAAGTTCTTCGCCACCTGCATGGTGATGGTGCTGCCGCCGGACTGAATGTGTCCGCTCTTCACCAGTTGGGTGGCGGCACGCATCAGGCTGCTGGGATCGACGCCGTAGTGGTTGGCGAAATTATCGTCTTCAGCACTTAGTAACGCATTGATGAAATTGGGCGGAATGTCGGCGAAACGGATTGGCGTGCGGCGCATTTCGCCAAATTCTGCGATCAATTTGTTGTCGCTGCTGTACACCCGCAAAGGAATCTGCAACTGAATACTTCTCAGCGCCTCCACGGATGGCAATCCAGGGCTAAGGTAAAGAAAGGCGCCACTCAGACCCAGGAGCAGTCCGCAGAAAACGGCGACGATGGACCAACCGAAAAATTTCAGCAGACGAATCAAGGCTTTTGGATATCCAGGGCAAAGAATGAATTAGGCATCAGGGTTCAGGCTATACAGAGAATGACCCGCGCTTGCAGTGAAAGCGGAAAAACGCTCGGCATTATAAGCATTTTTCCGCCTGGAGCGTCATTTGCGCTTCTGTCAAGACGGGGGGTATTGAACGCAATGGATATTACAGAGTCCGTAACTCACGGATAGTCATAGGGAATTGGTAGTGCTAGGACTCTTCAATAAAAAAACCAGTGCGCTTTTGGGGATCGACATCAGCTCCACGTCGGTGAAGCTGCTGGAGTTAAGCCGCCAGGGCGACCGTTACCGGGTCGAGGCCTATGCGGTCGAGCCGCTGCCCGCCAGTGCCGTGGTCGAAAAGAATATCGCCGAGCTCGAAGGCGTGGGGCAGGCTCTTGCGCGCGTGCTGCTCAAGGCCAAAACCAGCCTCAGGAACGTCGCCGTGGCTGTCGCCGGTTCGGCGGTGATCACCAAGACCATCGAGATGGACGCCGGTCTTTCCGACGACGAGATGGAAAATCAGCTGAAGATCGAGGCCGATCAGTACATCCCTTATCCATTGGATGAAGTCGCGATCGATTTCGAAGTGCAGGGCGCATCGGCGCGCAACCCCGAGCGGGTCAATGTGCTGCTGGCCGCCTGTCGCAAGGAAAACGTCGAGGTTCGTGAGGCGGCCCTGGCCCTGGCCGGGTTGACCGCGCGAGTGGTCGATGTCGAAGCCTATGCCCTGGAGCGATCGTTCGGCCTGCTGGCAACCCAGCTGGCCGCCTCTCAGGAGCATCTGACCGTGGCGGTGGTCGATATCGGCGCCACCATGACCACCCTGAGCGTGCTGAACAATGGGCGGATCATCTATACCCGCGAACAATTGTTCGGCGGTCGTCAACTGACAGAAGAAATCCAGCGCCGTTATGGCCTGACGGTCGAGCAGGCGGGGCTGGCGAAGAAGCAGGGCGGTCTGCCGGATGATTACGTCAATGAAGTCTTGCAGCCGTTTCGTGATGCGTTGGTGCAACAGGTGTCGCGTTCGTTGCAGTTTTTCTTTGCCTCCGGCCAGTACAGCTCGGTCGATCACATCCTCCTTGCCGGCGGCACCGCCTCGGTCCCCGGGCTGGACCGGTTGATCGAGCAGCGCCTGGGTACACCGACCCAGGTTGCCAATCCATTCTCCAACATGACTCTTGGCAGCAAGGTCAACGCCAGTGCCCTGGCCAGCGATGCGCCGGCACTGATGATCGCCTGCGGGCTGGCCCTCAGGAGTTTCGACTGATGGCACGGATCAATCTATTACCCTGGCGTGAAGAGTTGCGCGAAGCGCGTCGCAAACGCTTTTTACTGGCATTGGTCGGTGTGCTGGTGGGATCGGTCGGGGCGCTGCTGATCACGGACCAGATCATTAACGGCGCCATTGATCGGCAAGTTGCCCGTAACGATTACATTGCCAGGCAGATTGCCGTGGTTGATGAGCGGATCAAACAGATCAGCGACCTGAAGGCCCGTCGCCAGCAACTCGTCGAGCGCATGCGCATCATCCAGGACCTGCAAGGTAACCGGCCGATCAGCGGGAGGATTTTCGATCAGTTGGCGCGTACCTTGCCGGACGGTGTGTATTTCACCGAAGTGAAAATGGTCGGCAAAACCTTGTCCATCACCGGCGCGGCGGAGTCCAACAATCGTGTTTCGGATTTGATGCGCAATCTTGATGCGTCCGACTGGTTCGAGGCGCCCAATCTCACGGAAGTCAAAGCGACCACTGCCGGTCAGCTGGATCAGGCCAATGTATTCCAGTTGACCGTCCGTCAGACTCAGCCGGCCATTGTGGGGGGGGGCTAAATGAGGCCGTCCGAATGGTTCGAGGGGTTGCGTCAGATCGACATCAACGATCTGGACACCAACAACATGGGGTCCTGGCCACCGGCGATCAAGGCCCTGGCGAGTGCTTTGCTCATGGTTCTGGTGCTGGCCATGGGCTACAGCTTCTTGATCAGCGACCTGCAAAGCCACCTGGACGTCAAGCGCGAGGAAGAGTCCACGCTCAAGGAGCAGTTTGCGACCAAAGCCCACATGGCGGCCAATCTGGAGCTGTACACCCAGCAGATGAAGGAAATGGAGAACTCCTTCGGCATGTTATTACGGCAATTGCCCAGCGACACCGAAGTGCCCGGACTGCTGGAGGACATCACCCGCGCCGGTCTGGGCAGCGGCCTGGAGTTCGAAGAGATCAAGCTGCTGCCGGAGGTCACCCAGCAGTTCTACATCGAACTCCCTATACAGATCACCGTCACCGGCGCTTATCACGACCTGGCCACGTTCGTCAGCGGCGTGGCGGGGTTGCCGCGAATCGTCACCCTGCATGACTTTGACCTGGTGCCGGCCAATCCCGATGGCGGTCCGAAGTTGCGCATGAGCATCCTTGCCAAGACCTACCGCTACAACGACAAGGGGTTGCAGAAATGAGCCCGATTCGTTGCCTGTCGATGGTTATGTGCCTGGTCGTCCTGGCCGGTTGTGGTGGCGACAATGGGTTCAGCGACATCGACGCGTACCTGAACGAAGTGCGTCTGCGTGCGCCCGGAAAAATTGAACCAACGCCGACGTTCCAGTCTTATCCGACATTCACCTACAACGCTGCCAGCCTGCGCAGCCCGTTTTCCCGGCAAGTCAGAGTCGATCTGGCCGGTCAGAAGCACGGCTCGCGCAACGTCAAACCCGATCCCAACCGGGTCAAGCAATTCCTCGAAGGCTTCAACATCGAGCAATTTGAAATGGTCGGCACCATCTCCAATGCCTCGGGCTCCTTTGCGCTGCTGCGTGGGGCGGGCGGAGTGCATCGGCTGAAAGTCGGCGATTACCTGGGACGTAATGATGGGCGGATCGTCGCCATCAGCGCTTCGCAAGTCGATGTGGTCGAAATCGTTCCCGACGGCGAAGGCGCCTGGCTGGAGCGGCCGCGAACCATCCCTTTGAAAGAGCACTCATAGTGGAACTCGAACAATGAACAGGATTTTCTCAACCTTCGGTATTTCGCTATGGATAGCGTTTCTGTCGCCGTTGGTACAGGCGGCCAACCTCAAAGCGCTGGATGTCGCCGCGCTGCCTGGTGACCGTGTCGAACTGAAGTTGTCGTTCGACGGGCCGCCGCCGCAGCCTCATGGCTATACGACTGAGCAGCCTGCGCGGATTGCGCTGGACCTGCCGGGGGTTACCAGCCAGCTGGCGAGCAAGAGCCGAGACCTGGGCGGCGGCAATGCCCGCAGCGCCACCGTGGTGGAAGCCAAGGACCGCACGCGGTTGATCATCAGTCTGACTCAGCTGACTCCGTATAACGCACGTGTTGAAGGCAACAACCTGTTTGTGGTCGTCGGGCAGGCGGCCGGTAGCAAGGCGTCCAAACCGATTGCCAGCGCACCGCGCGCGGCCACTGCGGTACCCGCACCCGCCAGAGCCAGTGCTCCCGTGGGCAAGGCCATCCGTGGCGTGGATTTCCAGCGTGGCACCCAGGGTGAAGGCAATGTGGTTATCGATTTGTCGGATCCGTCCATTGCCCCGGACATCCAGGAGCGCGATGGCAAGATCGTCGTCGGTTTCACCAAGACTCAATTGCCTGAACGGTTGCGCGTACGTCTGGACGTCAAGGATTTCGCTACCCCGGTGCAGTTCGTCAACGCCAGCGCCACGGGCGACCGGGCCATCATCAGTATCGAGCCCAGCGGCGCCTTCGATTATTCGACCTATCAGACCGATAACAAACTGACGGTCAGCATCCGCCCGATGACGGTCGATGACTTGCAGAAACGCAACGCCGAGCGTTTTGCCTACAGCGGTGAAAAGCTCTCGCTGAACTTTCAGGACATCGATGTGCGCTCGGTGCTGCAATTGATCGCCGATTTCACCAACCTCAATCTGGTGGCCAGCGATACGGTGCAGGGCGGTATTACGTTGCGACTGCAGAACGTGCCGTGGGACCAGGCACTGGACCTGGTGCTGAAAACTAAAGATTTAGACAAGCGCAAGATCGGTAACGTGCTCCTTGTGGCGCCCGCCTCTGAAATCGCCTCACGTGAGCGGCAAGAGTTGGAGTCACAAAAACAGATTGCGGAACTGGCGCCGCTGCGTCGTGAGCTGCTGCAGGTCAACTACGCCAAGGCCAAGGACATCGCAGAGCTGTTCAAGTCGGTGACTAGTGCCGACGCAAAAACCGATGAGCGTGGCTCGATCACTGTTGACGAGCGAACCAATAACATCATTGTCTATCAGACTCAGGATCGCCTCGACGAACTGCGTCGCATCGTGGCGCAACTGGATATTCCGGTGCGCCAGGTGATGATCGAGGCACGCATCGTCGAAGCCAACGTCGATTACGACAAAAGCCTTGGCGTGCGCTGGGGTGGTTCGGCGCAAAAGGGGAACTGGAACACATCCGGGGTCAACGGCTCTTCGACCACCGCCGGCACACCGGGCAGTACCAGCACCAACTCACCGTTCGTCGACCTGGGGACCTCGGCCAATACCTCGGGGATCGGCATCGCATTCATCACCGACAATGTGCTGCTGGACCTTGAGCTGACGGCCATGGAAAAAACCGGTAACGGGGAAATCGTCTCGCAGCCCAAGGTGGTCACGTCCGACAAGGAAACCGCGAAAATCCTCAAGGGCACCGAGATTCCCTACCAGGAAGCCAGCTCCAGCGGCGCCACCTCGGTGTCGTTCAAGGAGGCTTCGCTGTCTCTGGAAGTGACGCCGCAAATCACCCCGGACAACCGCATCATCATGGAGGTCAAGGTCACCAAGGACGAACCGGACTACCTGAACAAAGTGCAGGACGTACCACCGATCAAGAAAAACGAGGTCAACGCCAAGGTATTGGTCAACGACGGCGAGACCATCGTCATTGGTGGGGTTTTCTCAAATACTCAGAGCAAGGTTGTAGATAAGGTGCCATTTCTCGGCGATGTGCCGTATCTTGGCCGCCTTTTCCGGCGTGACGTGGTCTCGGAGAAAAAATCCGAGCTGCTGGTGTTTCTCACTCCGCGTATCATGAACAATCAGGCGATTGCTGTGAGTCATTGATTCTGTGCGAAATTTGATTCTTGTTGGACCGATGGGGGCTGGTAAAAGCACCATCGGCCGGTTGCTGGCCAAAGAGCTGCGCCTGCCGTTCAAAGATTCCGATAAGGAAATTGAATTGCGCACGGGCGCCAATATCCCGTGGATTTTCGATAAGGAAGGCGAACCAGGCTTTCGTGACCGCGAGCAGGCGATGATTGCCGAGCTGTGCGCGTCCGACGGCGTGGTGTTGGCGACCGGTGGCGGAGCGGTGATGCGCGAGGCCAATCGCCGGGCGCTGCACGCCGGAGGTCGGGTGGTCTATCTGCATGCGTCTGTCGAGCAGCAGGTCGGCCGAACGGCTCGCGACCGCAATCGGCCATTGTTGCGCACCGCCGATCCGGCCAAGACCCTGCGGGACTTGCTGGCGATCCGTGATCCGCTGTATCGGGAAATTGCCGACCTGGTGGTGGAAACCGATGAGCGGCCTCCGCGGATGGTAGTGCTCGACATTCTCGAGCGCCTGCAGCAGCTACCGCCCCGTTAATGCGTGGCGCAAAATGCGCTATCCTCGGCGTCCTGTCGCAGCCGCTCAAGGTTGTGGCGGATGGCTACCGAACGGCGTCACACCAGCAGACTCCGTGGAATTCGTAAACTCAAGGCAGGATGCCTGATTCCATCTTCACTGTGGGGACACATGCAGACACTCAAGGTTGATCTAGGCGAGCGCAGCTACCCGATTCATATTGGCGAAGGTCTGTTGGATCAGCCTGAGTTGCTGGCCCCGCATATCCGCGGGCGGCAGGTGGCGATCATCTCCAACGAGACTGTTGCGCCGCTCTACCTGGAGCGTCTGACCCGCAGTCTCGCGCAGTTCTCGGTGATTTCCGTGGTGTTGCCCGACGGAGAGGCCTTCAAGACCTGGGAAACCCTGCAGCTGATTTTCGACGGTCTGCTGACCGCGCGGCACGATCGCCGCACCACGGTGATCGCCCTCGGTGGCGGGGTGATCGGTGACATGGCCGGTTTCGCTGCCGCCTGTTACCAGCGTGGTGTCGATTTCATCCAGGTGCCAACCACGTTGCTGTCGCAAGTCGATTCCTCGGTGGGCGGCAAGACCGGGATCAATCACCCGTTGGGCAAGAACATGGTCGGCGCCTTCTATCAGCCCAACGTGGTGCTGATCGATACCGCCACCCTCAACACCCTGCCGGCCCGCGAACTGTCTGCCGGGCTGGCGGAAGTCATCAAGTACGGGCTGATCTGTGACGAGCCGTTCCTGACCTGGCTCGAAGACAACGTCGATCGGCTGCGAGCGCTGGACCAGGCTGCCCTGACTTATGCCATTGAGCGCTCCTGTGCGGCCAAGGCTGCAGTGGTCGGCGCCGACGAAAAAGAAACCGGTGTGCGCGCCACGCTGAACCTCGGCCACACCTTCGGCCACGCGATCGAAACCCATATGGGCTATGGTGTCTGGCTACACGGTGAAGCAGTCGCTGCTGGCACCGTAATGGCTCTGGAAATGTCCGCGCGCCTGGGCTGGATCAGTGAGCAGGAGCGTGATCGCGGTATTCGCCTGTTCCAGCGTGCGGGCCTGCCGGTCATCCCGCCGCAAGAGATGACCGAAGCCGATTTTCTCGAACACATGTCAATTGACAAGAAAGTGATCGACGGTCGTTTGCGCCTGGTGCTGCTGCGCCACATGGGCGAAGCGGTAGTGACCGACGATTATCCGAAAGAGGTTTTACAGGCCACGCTGGGAGCGGATTACCGCGCCCTGGCTCAGCTTAAAGGTTAATAAGATCCCGATGACTAGTTTGCATGCCGACGAGGCTTTCCTCGGCCACTACCAGTTAAGTCATGACCCTTTCGCTCCACGGGTGCCTGGCTTCAAATTCTTCCCGGCCCAGCGCAAACCGGTGCTGGGACAGCTGCACCACCTGGCTCGTTACAGTCAGCTGCTGCTGGTGGTCACCGGCCCGCAAGGCAGCGGCAAAACCCTGTTGCGACAGGCCCTGGTGGCCAGTACCAACAAGCAGTCAGTGCAGAGCGTGGTGGTTTCCGCCCGTGGTGCTGGCGATGCGGCTGGCGTGCTGAATCAAGTGGCCCAGGCACTGAATATTGCCCAGGCCGAGATCGGTGCGATCCTGGCTCAAGTGGTGCAGCTTGCGCTCACGGGGCAGGAAGTCTATTTGCTGGTGGATGACGCCGAGCAACTCGATGAGTCCGCACTGGAAGCGTTGCTGGCTCTGGCTGCCGGTGCACCGGAAGGTCGTCCGCATGTGTTCCTGTTCGGCGAGTCCTCGCTGATTGCTCAACTTGAAGCGCTGAACCTCGAGGAAGAGCGTTTTCACGTCATCGAATTGCAGCCCTACACCGAAGAAGAAACCCGCGAATATCTGGATCAGCGTCTCGAAGGCGCCGGTCGGGGAATCGAACTTTTCACCGCGGATCAGATCTCTGATATTCACGAAAGCTCCGACGGTTGGCCTGGCAACATCAACCAGGTCGCCCGCGATGCAATGATCGAAGCCATGATTGCCAGCCGCTCAGCGGTCAAGCGTCCAAGTATGGGGTTCAACATGCCGAAGAAACACGTATTGGCGATTTCCGCCGTTGTCGTGGTCGCGGTAGCCGCCGCCTGGTTGATGCCGGGTCGCAGCAAAGCACCGACCACCGGCGCGCCGGCCAACGAGCAGGCGCAACTGCCGCTGGGCCAGGGCACGCCAAAACCTAACAGCGCAGGCGCTCCCGCCGTGGAATTCGCCGGTAACTCGCAACCGATGCCATTACCGCTGGTCGGTAATTCGCAGCCGGTGATGCGTGGTCCGTTGGCCGAAGCGGCGGGTGGCATTACCGAAGGCGATGACGGCGTACCCGTCGAAGGTTCCAGCGCTACTCCGCCGACCGTGACCACCACCGCGCCGCCGACAGGTGTTCCAGCGGGTCCAGCGCCGACACCGGCCGCCAAGCCGACACCTGCGCCGACTCAAGTCGCGACCGCCAAGCCTGTAGCGCCTGTGGCCAAGCCAGCGCCTGCACCTGCGGCCAAACCGGCTCCAGCGCCCGCCAAGCCGGCCGTCGTGGCCAAACCTGCCGAGAAGCCGGCTACCGTAGCCAAAGCCACTGGCGGCAGCTGGTACGCAGGCCAGGCACCGGGCAACTACGTGGTGCAGATCCTCGGCACCAGCTCCGAATCGGCCGCGCAAAGTTTCGTCAAAGAGCAAGGCGGTGAGTACCGCTACTTCAAGAAAGTGCTCAACGGCAAGCCGCTTTACGTCATCACTTACGGTAGTTTCGCCAACCGCGATGCAGCCGTTACTGCCATCAAGGCCTTGCCAGCGAAGGTTCAGGCTGGTAAACCTTGGCCTCGTACTGTCGCCAGTGTCCAACAGGAACTGGCAACAACTCGCTGAAGATTCGGCGGCCTTACCCAGGCCGCCTCTCCAAGCACCTCAAAATTTCTGCAAGTGCGCGCCGCCTCTACAGGCCGCGTGCCTTGTGGTGTCTGCGTCACAGTAGTCTTTGAGTCGCGGCGGTCAAAATTAAAAAAGTTTTGACTAGCACAGCATATCGCTTTAAACCTTTCACAAATGCGACATAGATTTGCGACATTTCGTCGTCAAATTTGTGAGCCTCTGTGCCGGTGTGTACAATGACCTCCCTTTTGCCCCCGCAAAGCTGGCGTACGTTCGGCGCGAATGGTAACTGGTTGAATTGAAAAGAAATTTGCCTCGACAAGAGGCAGCCTGGTGAGAAAGTGTCTATGAAAGCAGGTCTGTACCAACCAGATGAATTCAAGGATAACTGCGGTTTCGGCCTGATAGCCCATATGCAGGGCGAGCCCAGTCATACCCTTTTGCAAACGGCCATTGAGGCCCTGACCTGCATGACCCACCGCGGTGGGATCAACGCCGACGGCAAGACCGGTGACGGTTGCGGTCTGCTGATTCAAAAGCCGGATGTGTTCCTGCGTGCCATCGCCCAGGAAACCTTCGGCGTCGAACTGCCCAAGCAATATGCCGTGGGCATGGTCTTCTTCAACCAGGATCCGGTGAAAGCCGAAGCCGCTCGCGAGAACATGAACCGCGAAATCCTGGCCGAAGGCCTGACCCTGGTCGGCTGGCGCAAAGTGCCGATCGATACCAGCGTCCTCGGCCGCCTGGCCCTCGAGCGCCTGCCGTTGATCGAGCAAGTGTTCATCGGCGGGGAAGGCCTGAGCGATCAGGACATGGCGATCAAGCTGTTCAGCGCTCGCCGTCGCTCGTCCGTGGCCAACGCCGCCGATGTCGATCACTACATCTGCAGCTTTTCCCACAAGACCATTATTTATAAAGGCCTGATGATGCCGGCGGACTTGACCGCCTTCTATCCAGACCTGAGCGATCAGCGCCTGCAAACCTCGATCTGCGTGTTCCACCAGCGCTTTTCGACCAATACGCTGCCGAAATGGCCGCTGGCGCAGCCGTTCCGTTTCCTCGCCCACAACGGCGAGATCAACACCATCACCGGCAACCGCAACTGGGCTGTGGCTCGTCGCACCAAGTTCACCAACGATCTGATGGATCTGGAAGAACTCGGTCCGCTGGTCAACCGTGTCGGTTCCGACTCCTCCAGCATGGACAACATGCTCGAGCTGATGGTCACCGGTGGTATCGACCTGTTCCGTGGCGTGCGGATGATCATTCCGCCTGCGTGGCAGAACGTCGAAACCATGGACCCGGACCTGCGTGCGTTCTACGAATACAACTCGATGCACATGGAACCGTGGGACGGCCCGGCCGGCGTGGTCATGACCGATGGTCGCTACGCGGTGTGCCTGCTCGACCGTAACGGTCTGCGCCCGGCGCGTTGGGTCACCACCAAGAACGGTTTCATCACCCTGGCCTCGGAAATCGGTGTCTGGAACTACCAGCCTGAAGACGTGATCGCCAAGGGCCGCGTTGGCCCGGGCCAGATCTTCGCCGTGGACACCGAAACCGGCCAGATCCTCGATACCGATGCCATCGACAACCGCTTGAAGTCCCGTCATCCGTACAAGCAATGGCTGCGCAAGAATGCCCTGCGCATCCAGGCGACCATGGAAGACAACGACCACGGTTCGGCGTTCTACGACGTCGATCAGCTCAAGCAGTACATGAAGATGTACCAGGTCACGTTCGAAGAGCGCGACCAGGTGCTGCGTCCGCTCGGCGAGCAAGGCTACGAAGCCGTCGGCTCGATGGGCGACGATACGCCGATGGCCGTGCTGTCCCAGCGCGTGCGCACGCCGTATGACTATTTCCGTCAGCAGTTCGCGCAGGTCACCAACCCGCCGATCGACCCGCTGCGCGAAGCCATTGTCATGTCGCTGGAAGTCTGCCTCGGCGCCGAGCGCAACATCTTCCAGGAATCGCCGGAACACGCCTCGCGCGTGATCCTCAGCTCGCCGGTCGTTTCCCCGGCCAAGTGGCGCTCGCTGATGAACCTCGATCGTCCAGGCTTTGAACGCCAGATCATCGACCTCAACTACGACGAGAGCGTCGGCCTTGAAGCCGCGGTGCGCAATGTCGCCGATCAGGCTGAAGAAGCCGTGCGCGCCGGTCGCACCCAGATCGTGCTGAGTGACCGTCACATCGCCCCGGGCAAGCTGCCGATCCATGCTTCGCTCGCCACCGGCGCGGTACACCATCGCCTGACCGAAAAAGGCCTGCGTTGCGATTCCAACATCCTGGTGGAAACCGCAACCGCTCGCGATCCGCATCACTTCGCGGTGCTGATCGGCTTCGGTGCTTCGGCGGTTTATCCGTTCCTGGCCTACGAAGTGCTGGGCGACCTGATCCGCACCGGTGAAGTACTGGGCGACCTCTATGAGGTGTTCAAGAACTACCGCAAAGGCATCACCAAGGGCCTGCTGAAGATCCTGTCGAAGATGGGTATCTCGACCATCACCTCCTATCGCGGAGCACAATTGTTCGAAGCGATCGGCCTGTCCGAAGAAGTCTGCGAGCTGAGCTTCCGTGGCGTGCCAAGCCGCATCAAGGGGGCGCGTTTCGTCGACATCGAAGCCGAGCAGAAAGCCCTGGCAGCCGAAGCCTGGAGCCCGCGCAAGCCGATCCAGCAGGGCGGTCTGTTGAAGTTCGTCCACGGTGGCGAATATCACGCCTACAACCCGGATGTGGTCAACACCCTGCAAGCCGCTGTGCAGCAGGGCGACTACGCCAAGTTCAAGGAATACACGTCACTGGTGGATAACCGCCCGGTGTCGATGATCCGCGACATGCTCAAGGTCAAGACCCTGGACACGCCGCTGGACATCAGCGAGATCGAACCGCTGGAATCGGTGCTCAAGCGCTTCGATTCTGCCGGTATCTCCCTCGGCGCCCTGTCGCCAGAGGCTCACGAAGCCCTGGCCGAAGCCATGAACCGCCTCGGTGCGCGTTCCAACTCCGGCGAAGGCGGTGAAGACCCGGCGCGCTACGGCACCATCAAGAGCTCGAAAATCAAGCAGGTCGCCACTGGCCGCTTTGGTGTGACCCCGGAATACCTGGTCAACGCCGAAGTGCTGCAGATCAAAGTCGCCCAGGGTGCCAAGCCCGGCGAAGGTGGTCAGTTGCCAGGCGGCAAGGTCAACGGTCTGATCGCCAAGCTGCGTTACGCAGTGCCGGGCGTGACCCTGATTTCGCCTCCGCCGCACCACGACATCTATTCGATCGAAGACTTGTCGCAGCTGATTTTCGACCTGAAACAAGTCAATCCGAATGCGCTGGTTTCGGTGAAACTGGTGGCAGAAGCGGGCGTCGGCACCATCGCGGCCGGTGTGGCCAAGGCCTACGCGGACTTGATCACCATCTCCGGCTACGACGGCGGTACCGGTGCATCGCCACTGACCTCGATCAAATACGCGGGCGCACCGTGGGAACTCGGCCTGGCCGAAACCCACCAGACCCTGCGTGGCAACGACCTGCGGGGCAAAGTCCGGGTACAAACCGATGGCGGCCTGAAAACCGGCCTCGACGTGATCAAGGCTGCCATTCTCGGCGCTGAAAGCTTCGGCTTCGGCACCGCGCCAATGATCGCCCTGGGTTGCAAATACCTGCGCATCTGCCACCTGAACAACTGCGCCACCGGCGTTGCGACTCAGAACGAGAAGCTGCGCAAGGATCACTACATCGGAACCGTCGACATGGTGGTGAACTTCTTCACCTACGTCGCCGAAGAAACCCGTGAGTGGCTGGCCAAACTGGGCGTGCGCTCCCTCGAAGAGCTGATCGGCCGTACCGATCTGCTGGAAGTGCTCGAAGGGCAGACCGCCAAGCAGCAGCACCTGGACCTGACTCCGTTGCTCGGCAGCGATCACATCCCGGCAGACAAGCCTCAATTCTGCCAGGTCGACCGCAACCCGCCGTTCGACAAGGGCCTGCTGGCCGAGAAAATGGTCGACATGGCCGCCTCGGCCATCAACGACCTGAGCGGTGCCGATTTCGCCCTGGATATCTGCAACTGCGACCGTTCCATCGGCGCGCGGATCTCCGGTGAAATCGCGCGCAAGCACGGCAACCAGGGCATGGCCAATGCGCCGATCACCTTCCGCTTCAAAGGCACGGCGGGTCAGAGCTTCGGCGTGTGGAATGCCGGTGGCCTGAACATGTACCTGGAAGGCGATGCCAACGACTACGTCGGCAAAGGCATGACCGGCGGCAAACTGGTCATCGTTCCGCCGAAAGGCAGCCTCTACAAGACGCAGGACAGTGCCATCATCGGTAACACCTGCCTGTACGGCGCCACCGGCGGCAAGCTGTTCGCCGCCGGTACCGCGGGCGAGCGTTTCGCGGTGCGTAACTCCGGTGCTCACACCGTCGTGGAAGGCACGGGCGATCACTGCTGCGAATACATGACCGGTGGTTTCGTCTGCGTTCTGGGCAAGACCGGTTACAACTTCGGCTCAGGCATGACCGGCGGTTTCGCCTACGTGCTTGACCAGGACAACACCTTCGTTGACCGGGTCAATCACGAACTGGTGGAAATCCAGCGGATCAGCGGTGAGGCGATGGAAGCCTATCGCAGCCACCTGCAACGCGTGCTGAACGAATACGTCGAGGAAACCGACAGCGAGTGGGGTCGTAACCTCGCTGAAAACCTCGATGACTATCTGCGTCGTTTCTGGCTGGTCAAGCCCAAGGCTGCCAACCTGAAATCGTTGCTTTCCAGCACCCGTGCCAACCCGCAGTGATATGCGCCTGAAGAGTTTGATGAGGTTTTAACAATGGCTGAACGTCTGAATAACGACTTCCAGTTCATCGATGTCGGGCGCAAGGATCCGAAGAAGAAACTGTTGCGTCAACGCAAGAAAGAGTTCGTGGAAATCTACGAACCGTTCAAACCCCAGCAGTCGGCCGACCAGGCCCACCGCTGCCTGGGCTGCGGTAACCCGTATTGCGAATGGAAGTGCCCGGTGCACAACTTCATTCCCAACTGGCTCAAATTGGTGGCCGAGGGCAACATCCTCCAGGCCGCCGAACTGTCGCACCAGACCAACACCCTGCCGGAAGTCTGCGGCCGGGTGTGCCCGCAGGATCGTCTGTGCGAGGGTGCCTGCACCCTCAACGACGGCTTCGGCGCGGTGACCATCGGCTCGGTGGAGAAGTACATCACCGACACCGCGTTCGCCATGGGCTGGCGCCCGGACATGTCCAAGGTCAAGCCGACCGGCAAACGTGTTGCGGTGATCGGCGCCGGCCCTGCGGGCCTGGGCTGTGCCGACGTGCTGGTACGCGGCGGCGTGACCCCGGTGGTGTTCGACAAGAACCCGGAAATCGGCGGTCTGCTGACCTTCGGCATTCCCGAGTTCAAGCTGGAAAAGACCGTGTTGAGCAATCGCCGCGAAGTCTTCACCGGCATGGGTATCGAGTTCCGCCTGAACACCGAAGTGGGCAAGGATGTGACCATCGAGCAACTGCTCGAAGAATACGATGCCGTGTTCATGGGCATGGGCACCTACACCTACATGAAGGGCGGCTTTGCCGGTGAAGACCTGCCGGGCGTCTATGACGCGCTGGACTTCCTGATCGCCAACGTCAACCGCAACCTGGGCTTTGAAAAGTCGCCGGAAGATTTCGTCGACATGAAAGGCAAGAAAGTGGTGGTGCTGGGCGGCGGCGACACGGCGATGGACTGCAACCGTACCTCGATTCGTCAGGGCGCCAAGTCGGTGACCTGTGCCTATCGTCGTGACGAAGCGAACATGCCCGGCTCGCGCAAAGAGGTGAAGAACGCCAAGGAAGAAGGCGTGAAGTTCCTCTACAACCGCCAGCCGATCGCGATCGTCGGTGAAGACCGTGTCGAAGGCGTGAAGGTGGTCGAGACCCGTCTCGGCGAACCGGATGCCCGTGGCCGTCGCAGCCCCGAGCCGATCCCGGGTTCCGAAGAGATCATCCCGGCCGACGCCGTGGTCATCGCGTTCGGTTTCCGCCCAAGCCCGGCGTCGTGGTTCGAACAGTTCAGCATCCAGACCGACAGCCAGGGCCGCGTTGTGGCACCGGAACAAGGTCAGTACAAGCACCAGACCAGCAACCCGAAAATCTTCGCCGGTGGCGACATGGTGCGCGGTTCCGACCTGGTGGTGACAGCGATCTTCGAAGGCCGCAATGCCGCCGAAGGGATCCTGGACTACCTGGGCGTCTGATCACTTTCCAGAAGTGGAATGCGATCAAATGTGGGAGCGGGCTTGCTCGCGAAGGCGGTTTGTCAGTCAACATCTTTGTTGTATGTGACGACCCCTTCGCGAGCAAGCCCGCTCCCACATTGGTTTCAGGGTGTTGCAAATACTGGGTTCCACCGCGACAAATTGACCCGATAGACAAAAGGAACGGCTCTTGCCGTGCCTTTTGCGTCGCGCTCTGAGAAAATGCCCGCACTTTTTTTCCGGATGCCGACATGACTGCCCTGAAGAACGACCGTTTCCTTCGCGCCCTGCTCAAGCAACCCGTAGACGTCACCCCCGTGTGGATGATGCGTCAGGCCGGTCGCTACCTGCCGGAATACCGCGCCAGCCGTGCCAAGGCCGGTGACTTCATGAGCCTGTGCATGAACCCGGCGTTCGCTTGCGAAGTCACCATGCAGCCGCTCGACCGCTATCCACAACTGGACGCGGCGATCCTGTTCTCCGACATCCTGACCATCCCCGATGCCATGGGCCAGGGCCTGTACTTCGAGACCGGTGAAGGTCCGCGCTTCAAGAAGGTCGTCAGCACCCTGGCCGACATCGAAGCCTTGCCGATTCCTGATCCACAGAAAGACCTCGGCTACGTCATGGACGCGGTCAGCACCATCCGCCGCGAACTGAACGGCCGCGTGCCGCTGATCGGTTTCTCCGGCAGCCCATGGACCCTGGCCACCTATATGGTCGAAGGCGGCTCGTCGAAAGACTTCCGCAAGACCAAGGCCATGCTCTACGACAACCCGCAAGCCATGCACCTGCTGCTGGACAAGCTCGCGCAGTCGGTCACCTCGTACCTCAACGGCCAGATCCTGGCCGGCGCGCAAGCGGTGCAGATCTTCGACACCTGGGGCGGTAATCTCTCGGCGGCGGCGTACCAGGAGTTCTCCCTGGCCTACATGCGCAAAATCGTCAGCGGCCTGATCCGCGAGCACGAAGGCCGCAAAGTGCCGGTCATCCTGTTTACCAAGAACGGCGGCCTGTGGCTGGAAAGCATCGCCGATGCCGGCGCTGATGCACTGGGCCTGGACTGGACCTGCGACATTGGCGAAGCCCGCCAGCGCGTCGGCAACAAAGTCGCCCTGCAAGGCAACATGGACCCGACCGTGCTTTACGCCAAGCCAGAGGCCATCCGCGCCGAAGTCGGCCGGATCCTCGCCAGCTACGGCAAGGGCAGCGGCCACGTGTTCAACCTTGGCCATGGCATTACCCCGGAAGTCGACCCGGAGCACGCCGGTGCGTTCCTGCGTGCAGTGCATGAACTGTCGGCGCAGTATCACGAGTGATCGCAACCCGATAATGAAAACGCCCGGCTTATGCCGGGCGTTTTTGTGTGAGATCTCAGGTAGTACTCGGTCAATGTGGGAGCGGGTTTGCTCGCGAAAACGGTGGGTCATTCAACATCGATGCCGACTGCCCCACCGCTCCCACAGGGTTGTGCATCAGGCTTTCAAATTCTCCAACGGCGGCAACTTCGCCAGCTTCAATGCCACCAACAGCGCAATCATCAGCAATCCGCTGATGAACAGCCCGATCCCGTTCCAGCCACCCAGATGCCAGGCCATGCCGCCGGCCGTACCCGCGATACTCGACCCGGCGTAATAACTGAACAGGTACAGCGACGATGCCTGGCCCTTGGCCTTGACCGCCCGGCGGCCGATCCAGCTACTGGCCACCGAGTGCGCGCCGAAGAAACCGAAGGTGAAGATCAGCATGCCGATGATCACCACCGGCAGCGGCGTAAACATCGTTAACGCAAGGCCTGCGAGCATCAGCACGATCGTCGCCCAAAGCACTTTGCGCCGGCCCAGTTTGTCAGCCAGCGAGCCGATTTTTGCCGAGCTGTAGATGCCTGACAGGTAGACCACCGACAGGAGTCCGACGAACGCCTGATCCATGTGATAAGGCTCGGCCAGCAAGCGATAGCCGATGTAGTTGAACAGCGTGACAAATGCACCCATCAGCACGAAAGCTTCAAGGAACAACAGCGGCAGGCCGGCGTCGTGAAAATGCATGGTGAAGCCATCCAGCAAGCTGCGCGGATGCAGCGAACGAGCGCGGAAGTTGCGCGACTCGGGAAGGATTTTCCAGAACACCGCGGCGGCAATCAGCGCCAGTCCACCGATGACCAGCATTGCCGTGTGCCAGCTGACAAAGTCGATCAATACCCCGAGGATCAGTCGTCCGCACATGCCGCCGATGGCGTTGCCACCGATGTACAAGCCCATCGCCAGGCCGATGTGCTGCGGGTGGATCTCTTCGCTCAGGTAAGTCATCGCGACCGCCGCCAGACCGCTCAACGACAGCCCCACCAGCGCCCGCATCACCAGCACGCCTTGCCAGCCCGGCATCATCGCGCTGGCGATGGTGCACAGTGCGGCGGCAAAAAGCGCGGCGACCATCACCGGTTTGCGTCCGATGCGATCAGAGATGGGGCCGGTGATCAGCAAGCCGATGGCCAGCATGCCGGTGGCGACCGACAGGATCAGGCTGCTCTGGGCCGCATTGATGGAAAACTCGCGGGACAGCAGCGGCATCATCGGCTGCACGCAGTAGAGCAGGGCAAAGGTCGCGAAGCCGCCGCAGAACAGCGCCAGCACCGTGCGCATGAACATCGGCGTGCCTTTCTCGATGTAGATCTCGCTTCGTTCAGCGACGACATCATTGAGCGCGGCGGGTGGAGTTTCATGGGCGAGCGGGGCGAGAGCAGTTTTCACTTCGGACCTCGGAGGGTGCAGCCGATCAGGCAATGAAAAAATCATATAGCTGGCTAATGTTTCTATCCAATATATTGTTCGACCTGTTTGATAGGTTTAACGACCTAATGGAGTTTCCATGGAATTGCGTCACCTGCGCTACTTCATCGCCGTCGCCGAAGAACTGCATTTCGGCCGCGCTGCCCAGGTGCTGGGCATCTCGCAACCGCCGCTGAGCCAGCAGATTCAGGCGCTGGAACAGGAAGTGGGGGCGCGTCTGTTCGAGCGGACCAATCGTCGGGTCGAACTCAGCGAGGCCGGTCGGCTGTTTCTGGAAGAGGCGCGGCTGGCGCTGGCGCAGGTCGACAAAGCGGCGGATGTGGCTCGGCGGGCACAACTCGGTGAATTGGGTGAACTGAAGATCGGCTTCACCTCGTCGGCACCGTTCAACTCGACCATTCCCCAGGCAATTTTCTCGTTTCGCCAGCGCTTCCCGGCGGTGCACCTGAACCTGCGGGAAATGAGCAGCACTCAAGTGGCTGACGCACTGGTGGATGAGTCGATCGAAGTCGGCATCATGCGACCGTTGGGCTTGCCTGATTCCCTCAGCGTGGTGGAACTGATGCGTGAGCCATTGGTGGCGGTGCTCAGTTCCAAGCATCCGCTGGTGGATGGCAGCGAAGAAGGCCTGTTCCTGTCCGCCCTGGCCCTCGAGCCGTTCGTATTTTTTCCGCGCAGCTATGGCAGCGGTCTGTACGCGCAACTGCTCAACCTGGCGCGGGACGCCGGCTTCAGCCCGCACTTTGCCCAGGAGGCTGGCGAGGCGATGACCATCATCGGGTTGGTGGCGGCGGGTTTGGGGGTATCGGTGTTGCCGGCTTCTTATCAGCGGATGCGCATTGATGGCGTGGTGTATCGGCCGTTGCTCGATCCAGAGGCGATTTCGGCGGTGTGGCTGGTGCAGCGCAAGGATCAGAAGTCGCCGATGGCGAAGGCGTTTGTGGAGTTGTTGACGCGTAAGGTTGAGCCTTTGAAGCCGTAACTGCGGGTGACCTCACTGAGGTCACCCGTTTTTCTTTACCAAGCACTACACCGAGACCTGTACCTGCAATCGTCGACCAATGACGTCCATCAAATCGCAACCATCGCGCAATGAAGTCACCAATACCCGCGCCAACTCACTGTGAATACCCTCGCCAAACGCGAAACTTTCCAGTAGTTGGGTCGCGGTGCGAATGCGGTAGGCCGCGGTTTCGTGCAACACGTCCAGCGGTGCTTCGGTGTCGATCACCAACGATGCGATGGTGCAGTCGATGCCGGTGATAGGCATGTATCGATCCATGACAAAAAACCTCCATTTGGAAACTGAACGGTACTACTCAGCATTGGCCGTTTGACGGAGCTGCCGACCCATCGGATAGGTCCAGTTTGTCTAGCACCCGATTGACCAATAACTCCCCAAGCACGGCCAGTTGCTGGATGGCCAACGCCACATTGCGGCGCGGGCGCCATGACGAATGCGGAGTTACTTAATATTGTTTATGTCCAGATCGCCATAAAAATGTGTTTCGCTGTTTTTAACGTTTTGCCTGCGTATGGAGCAAGATCCTTATTTAAGAGGTATGTGGCTGGAACACAGGCTGCGTAACGGCAGGGGGTGAGGCTCCCCCTGCACGGCTACGCTATTTAATTTGCAGTTTTTCCTTCAGGCTTTTCATCACCGTTGATTTGTCTTCAAGATACCCATCAAAGCCTTTTGCTCGAAGATTGCACGCGTCACAGTCACCACATCCACCGCCTATTACTCCGTTGTAGCAAGTCAGTGTGTGGTGCTGTATCAATTCAAGCTTTCCATGATGATCGGCCAAGGCCCAAGTTTCAGACTTATTCAGCCACATGAGCGGTGTTTCAATTCGTAATTTATAGTCCATCCCCAATTCAACGGCTTTATTCATCGCTTTGATGAATTCATCCCTGCAATCCGGATAGCCTGAAAAGTCGGTTTCACAAACACCTGTGATTACAGATGTGGCGCCAACTTGATAGGCATAAATAGAAGCCAGCGTTAAAAAAAGAATATTTCGACCGGGTACGAAGGTGTTTGGCAGGCTCGCCCCTGAACTGGCGGTGGTTGGTACTGGAATGTTGTCGCGAGTCAGGCTGCTGATCGCTAACTCATTTAATAATGAAACGTCGAGCACCTTGTGAACTATCACGCCAAGCTTTGCCGAAAGCTGTTGCGCCACTTCAATTTCTGCGCGATGGCGCTGACCGTAATCAAACGTAATGCAGTGTATTTCATCATAAGTTTGCAATGCATGGATCAAACAGGTTGTTGAGTCTTGTCCGCCACTAAAAACAATGACTGCCTTGTTATTCATGTTGTTCTCATCCTTGGGGTAATCCCAACCTGTCGCTGGGGAACATGGACCCTACCGGGAAGCTGAAACGCTGGCTGTGGGACGTTTCCGAAATGACATACTCCGCTTTCCCTTTGTTTCATTTGTTTACTTAGAACGTAGATGTGGCGAGGCCCGTTGTCGCCACCCGTTGTCTCCCGTTCAGTTTCAAGCAATACTGCCGGCGTTCCCGAAAGGGGCTTGTGAGACTCTGAGGATCCTGGACAACCAGCCATCGCAGAGCCAGGCAGGTACCGGGCGATGACAAGCCGACCTGTTTGTGAAAGGGCGCCGAAAGGCGCCCTTTGTCGTTTTTGGTTTTACTGAACCTTCGCCAAATCCCCCTTCAACGCAACCCCGGCCATGATCGCTCCTGCGTGGCATTCATAGGTCTTGGCATCCTTGCGCTCATTGCTCTTGTAGAAGCTGACGATGTTGGTCACGGCGTTGGCGCCGGCGTTTTTCGCCGCTTGGTGCAAGCTGATGATTGCCGATTGCACGACCCATTCGCAGGCTACTTCGTCCGACTTGTTGAAGGCGTTGGTTTTCTTGTTGGTCACGGCACCCGCGCTGAGTACGGTGACGTTGCCGGCCGGTGTATTACCCGCTAGGTAGAACTTCACGCTGCCATCGATTTTGCCGGTGCGGGTGGCCTCGGCAACGGCTTTGTCAAACGGCAGGTACAGCGCCGTGTCTCGCGCCTGGCTGATGCCCGGCAAGGCGCACATCAGCAGAGTGGCGGCAGCGAGTTTCTTGAAGTGCATGGTGGTCTCCTTGACCCTGGTATTTCGTTTACGACCAGCGGCGGAAAATCAACGAGGTGTTGACCCCACCAAAAGCGAAGTTGTTGTTCATCACATACTGGTTGCTCATCTGCCGGAATTCGCCGCGCAGGTAATCGAGCTTGCCGCACTGCGGATCGACCTCATCGAGGTTGAAGGTGTGCACGTACAGGTCGCGGTTCATCATTTCGATGCTGAACCAGGATTCCAGCGCGCCGCAGGCTCCCAGGGTGTGGCCGAGGAAACTCTTCTGCGAGCTGATCGGCATGTGTTCGCCGAACAAACTGTTGGTCGCCAGTGTTTCGGCAATGTCGCCCTGTTCTGTCGCCGTGCCGTGACCGTTTACATAGCCGATGGCGCTCGGTTCGAGCCCGGCGTCTTCCAGGGCCAGTTCCATCGCACGGCGCATGGTGATCAGCTCGGGGCGGGTGGCATGCTGGCCGTCGGCGTTGCTGCCGAAACCGACGATCTCGGCGTGGATGCGGGCGCCACGCGCCAGGGCGTGTTCGAGTTCTTCGAGTACCAGCATGCCGCCGCCTTCACCGATCACCAGGCCATCGCGGTTGGTGTCGTAAGGGCGCGGGCTGGTTTGTGGGGCGTCGTTTTTCAGGCTGGTGGCGTAAAGCGCATCGAACACCATGGCTTCGGTCGGGCACAGCTCTTCGGCACCGCCGGCGAGCATCAGCGGCAGACGGCCGAACTTGATCGACTCGTAGGCGTAACCGATGCCCTGGCTGCCACTGGTGCAGGCACTGGAGGTCGGGATCAGTCGGCCAGTGAGGCCGAAGAAGATGCTGATATTCGCCGCTGTCGTGTGCGGCATCATCCGCACGTAAGAGTTGGCGTTCAGGCCTTCGGCCACCGAGTTGAGCAACATTTTGCCGAACGCCTTGATCTCGTCGGTGCTGCCGGTGGACGAGCCGCAGGACACGCCCATGCGCCCGTCCTTGATCGACTCGTCACCCAGCAGCCCGGCGTCCTCCAGGGCTTTTTCCGCCGCGCCGACGGCCAGCCGCGATACCCGGCCCATGCTGCGCAGTTGCTTGCGCGTCCAGTGGCCGGGCACCTGGAAGTCGTCGATCGGCCCGGCCAGGCGGGTGTTGAGTTCGGTAAAACGATCCCACTCGTCCATGCGGCGGATGCCGCTGCGGTTGGCGGCGAAGTTGCCGGCGATGGTATCCCAGTCGCTGCCCAGTGAGGTGATGCCGGCCATGCCGGTGACGACGACGCGCTTCATCAGCACAGGCCTCCATTGACGGCCAGAACCTGCCGGGTGATGTACGAGGCTTCCGCCGACATCAGGAAATTCACTGCACCAGCCACCTCTTCCGGGGTACCCATGCGTTGTGCGGGGATCATCTTCATCAGTTCTTCCACCGGCACGTTTTCATCGAGCATCGCCGTGTCGATCAGGCCGGGTGCGACACAGTTAACCGTGATTTTGCGCTTGCCCAGTTCAATCGCCAACGCCTTGGCCGCACCGATCAGGCCGGCCTTGGAGGCGCTGTAATTGACCTGCCCGCGATTGCCGATCAACCCGGATACCGAGGTGATGCAGACAATCCGCCCGGCGGCGCGACGACGGATCATCGGCATCATTACCGGGTGCAGCACGTTGTAGAAGCCGTCGAGGTTGGTGCGCATCACCACGTCCCAATCGTCCTCGCTCAGGGCCGGAAAAGCACCGTCGCGGGTCAGGCCGGCGTTGAGGACCACGCCGTAATAAGCGCCATGGGCTTCCACGTCGGCTTCAAGGATGGCTTTGCAGCCGGCGCGGTTGCTGACATCGAATTGCAGGATGCGCGCGTTACGCCCGAGGGCTTCGACTTCGACTTTGACGGCTTCGGCGTCGGCCAGACCAGTGCGGCAGTGCAGCACGATGTCATGCCCGGCCCGGGCCAGACGCAATGCGATAGCTCGGCCGATACCACGGCTGGAACCGGTGACCAGTACGGATTCAGTCATCACTCGACTCCTTGGGATTCATGTAGATATTGAGCGGCCTGAGGCGGGCGGAACACGTTCAGCCGGGCGGTGGCGTGGATGCCGGGGGCGGTGATGTGGCATTCGAACACGCCCATGCCGTTGTCATCTTCCAGCGAGCGTATCCCGTGGATGATCAGTTCGGTGCCGGCGGGAAAGTGTTCCACGTTGCATTCGAACTTACGGGTGCCCAGCAGGAACCCGAGCTCCACCGCATTGCCTTTCTGGCGCGCGTGGCAACCGGCATAAGCGGCGACGCTCTGGGCCATCAGCTCGATGCCGACCCAGGCCGGCAGGCTGCCATCGGGGCGACTGAACAGGCCGGGTTTGACGGTGAGTCGGGTGTGAATCTGCTCATCGTCGAACGACAGGATCTGATCGATAAGGATCATGTCGCCGGCATGGGGCAGCAGTTCGGCGAGCGGCCAGGTCATCATGGGGCGTCTCCGATAATCAGGCTGACGTTATTGCCACCAAAGGCGAAGGAATTGCTCATCAGGTAGCGGGGTGCAATGGACGTCAGGTGGTCGGCCGGGGTCACCCAATGCAACGCCGGCAACTCGGGGTCGGGCTGCTCGTCCCAGACATGGGGCGGCAGGGCATGTTCGTGGTTATCCGCGCTCAGGCTCAACCAGCAGAACGCCGCTTCCAGGGCACCAGCGGCGCCGAGGGTATGGCCGGTCATCGGTTTGGTCGACGAACAGGGCACGCCTTGCGGAAACAGCGCCGTCACGGCCTGGCTTTCCATGGCGTCGTTGTGTTGGGTGGCGGTGCCGTGCAGGTTCAGATAGCTGATCTGTTGGGGTTGCAGGCCCGCGCGGCTCAAGGCTTTGTGCATGGCTTGCCGGGCGCCACGGCCGGTGGGTTCCGGCGCGGAAATATGGTGCGCATCGGAGCTGGCGCCACTGCCGAGCAGGGCAATCGGCTGGCCGTTGCCGGCGGTTTTGCTCATCAGGAACAGCACCGCCGCTTCGCCGATATTGATGCCGTTGCGGTTCGCCGAGAACGGGTTGCAGCGCTGCTCGGACACCGCTTCCAGGGCTGAGAAGCCATTGAGGGTCAGCTTGCACAAACTGTCGACACCGCCGCACAACACGGCGTCGCACATGCCCAGGTCGAGCAGTCGTTGGGCACTCATCAGCGCCCGGGCGCTGGAGGTGCAGGCGGTGGAAATCACATAGGCCGGGCCGCTCAATTGCAGCCAGTCGGCGAGAAACGTCGCCGGTGCACCGAGCTCCTGCTGCTGATAGTCATAATCGGCAGGGAAGTGATGCTCACGGATGTAATGGGCCAGACCGCGGCTGGCCTCGTCGATGCCCGAGGTGCTGGTGCCCAGAATGACGCCGATACGGTCGCGGCCGTACGTCTGGATCGCCTGCTCGATGTCTTGGCGAATTTGCAGCGCGGCCTCCAGCAGCAACTGATTGTTGCGACTGCTTTGATGCGCCAGTTCAGCCGGAATCGGCGCCAGCTCGCCGCGCACCGCCGCCACTGGCAACGAGCGTTCCATCACCCAGCCGGCCTCGCTGCGCATGCCCGAACAATCGCCGGCAAACAGGTTGCGGGCGACTTCCTGCTTGTCGCGACCGAGGGCGCAGATCACCCCGAGGGCGTTCAGGTAAGCGGTCATGGCGTGTTCTCGCCTAACGGGGTGATGCGATAGTGCGGGCCTTGGGACACGTTCAATTCAAAGCTCAGTGGTTGTGAATAGCGGATGTTCCAGCGCGGTGACAATGACCGTTGCCCGTCATGCTGCCGGGCGGCGGGATAGTTGCCGTGCAACTCGCCTTCGGGGGTCAATGCAAACAACAGGGCGGCGAACAGCTCCCGGGCTTCCGGATTGGGTGGCAGCAACCCGTCGGCTTGCCATTGGCCATCGATCAGTTTCTGTCGTGCCACGGGAATCCCCAACGGGTCCATCATCGACCAGCGAATGCCCGGGCCTTCACGCTGAATCACCAGCAGCCAGTCCTGACGCTGCTCGGCCATCTGCCGTTCGATGTGCAATTGCAGCGGCAACGCCAGGTTCGGGGTTCGCTCGGGCAGCGGCGTCTGGCTGGCGCAGGCGCTCAGCAGCAGGACACAACCCAGAAGCAGGAAACGGATCATCAGACACTCTCTTCAAGGGGCTTGCGCGCCACCACATTGACCAGGGTTTCTTCCCGTTGGCCAAAGGGTTTTGGCTGGCGCAGGCCGAAGCGTTCGAGCAGGCCGAAATCCTTGGCGCGACTCCACCACAAGTAAGGGTAAGACACGTTCTGCGGGCCAAATTCAAAACCCTGCCGACGAATCATCTCCAGGTACCCGGCGGCGCTCTTTTGCACGTGCATCGGGTGGCGGAACAGCCAGCGAATCACCCACGTATCAATGTAAGCCTCGGTGGACTCGGCGAACAGCAAATAGCCGCCCGGCTTGAGCACCCGATAGAACTCGGCCAGGGCCTGATCCTGTTCGACCAGGTGATGGAAGGTCTGGTGACAGAACAGCAGATCGACGCTGGCGTCCGGCACGTTGATGCTGGCGCAGTCACTGCCGATCAGCTCGACATCCATGCCCTGACGGGCCGCTTCTTCGCCGCTCAGGTTCAGGCTGTGAGGGTCGGCATCCAGCCCGATCAGGCGTTTGGGCGCGAAGGTCTGGCGCAGGTACTGGAACGACTTGCCCTGGCCGCACCCGGCATCCAGCAAGACCGGATTGCTGGGCAACGGTGTGCTGAACAGGCTGCGCAAGTCGTTGATCGCCACTCGCAATACGTGGTGCTGCCAGGTGTGGCTGCGCAGGAACCAGAAGCCGAAACGGGTTTCTTCGACGTAGTTGTCGCTCAAATAACTCATGTCGCTTCCCTTGCGCACAGATCCGAGATCATCCGCAGTCGACGTTTGGCTTCGCTGACGAACGGGTTGCGTTCATCCCAGGCGTAACCGGCGAGGATCGAGCTGATCATGCGGCGGATATCCGCTGTACCGCCCTGATAGAAAATCACATCCTGAAAAGTCCCGGCGTACCAGCCTTCGACGTAGCAACGGAAGGTGTCGACGCCGCGCTTGAGCGGTTCGGCGAACTCGGTTTGCCAGTCGACGCTTTCACCTTGCAGTTGGCGATGCAGCACGCCGGCGGCCATGCTCGCCGAACGCATGGCGATGGTCACGCCGGAGGAGAACACCGGGTCGAGAAATTCCGCGGCATTGCCCAACAAGGCGAAGCCAGGGCCATGCAGTGTTTTGACGTTGGCCGAATAACCGCCGATGGTCCGTGCGGGGGTATCCCACACGGCGTTGTTCAGCACCCCGGCCAGGCTTGGAGTTTCAGCGATAAAGCCGCGCAGGCATTCGTCGAGATTTTCGGTGCGGCCTTCGAAGTGTTCGGCAGCGGCCACCACGCCCACCGAGCAACGACCGTTACTGAACGGAATGGTCCAGAACCAGATGTCGCGCTGGGTCGGATGGGTGGTGATGAGGATTTTTTCCCGCTCGAAAGCCGGGCTGTCGATGCGGTCTTCAATATGGGTGAACACGGCCTGGCGCACAGGAAAGTTCGACGGTGCTTCAAGGTCCAGCAAGCGCGGCAGCACGCGACCGTAGCCGCTGGCATCGAGCACGAAATCGGCCTCGACGCGGTATTGGCTGCCGTCTTCGCGAAGCACATCGAGTTGTGGTTTTGGCAGGTTGAAATCGACGCTGACAATGGCCTCGCCGTAGCGGACATCGACACCTTGCAGCTCAGCCTGATCGGCCAGCAGCTTGTCGAAGTCGGCGCGCAGGACCTGGAACGTCGTCGGCTTGCCGTTGCTGAACGTCTCGCCGAAATCGAAGGCGCTGTACTGATCGCCCCAGGCGAATGCCGCACCGTTCTTCACCTGGAAACCGGCCGCATTGACCGCCTCCAGCATGCCGGCTTCTTCGACGAAATCCAGGCAGTGGGACAGCAGGCTTTCACCGATGGAAAACCGTGGGAAATGCTGGCGTTCGATCATCAGCACATCATGACCTTTACGCTTGAGCAGCGCGGCGGCGATAGCACCCGAGGGGCCGGCACCGATCACCACCACCTGACGATGTTCCATTTCAACTGTTGGCACGGGAGCTCCTTGCCGGGGCGGCGATGTTCAAAGGGATTCGGTGCATGCCGGCGAGTGCCGGCAGCAGGGTTGCGATCAGGCCCATCAACATCAGCGCGAAATACAGCGCCGGGCTGATGAGGTGTTGCTGCAGCAGCAGGTTGAGAAAGACGATCTCGCTCAAGCCGCGGATATTCAGTAAAAGGCTTTCCCGCCAACGGCTGGCCCCTTCAAACGAGACACCGGCCCAACCCAGGCCCAGCCAGTTGCCCAACAGTTTGCTGGCAATCGGCAACAGCAAAAGCGCGACCAGCTGCATACCGCCGAGGCTGTCGAGGGCGCTGTGCACGTTGATCTGCACGATACCGAACGTGAGGATCAGCGGGATGGCGATCCAGGTCTGCAAATGACTCATCCACGCCGTCGGCAACGGCAGCACCAATGGCATCTTGAGCGCGGCCATGCACAGCAGATAACCGATGCCGAAAATCAGTGCATTGAGCTTGAAATGTTCGGCGACCACCAGCAGTGCAAAGAAGCCGCCGCTGTACAGCAACGGTTGGCGCAAGCCGAGCAGTCGCAGCAACAACGGCAGGCAGGCGCCGGCCAGCGGCAGCAACAGGCTGCTCAGGTGCAGGCTGCCTTGGGCGAACGCGAACAGGGTCCAACAGGTCAGGTCGATCAGGATCGCGGTCTGTACCAGCCGCCGGGTGGCGGCGGGTGGGTAGTTGATGTGGCGCAGGTACAGGTACAACACCGGAATCGCGGTGATGGCGAACAGCAGGCCGACCGCCAGCGAGCTGATCCACGGCTGTGGCGGCAACAACCAGACGGCTATCGCCAGCCCGCAGGCAAACGGAATGCAGAAACTCGGCAGGGCGATTTTCAGGCTCTGGCGATCCAGTCGCAGGTCGATCACGTCGCTGAGGATGTGCCCCAGCAACAAGGCAAAACTCAGGCTGTAGAGGTTCTTCAGCCAATCCGGCGAGATCAGGTCGGCACCGCTCAGGTGCCAGCCTGGTTCGATCCAGAAGTACATCAGCAGCGGCAGGGCGAAGGTTGCCAGCAATAACTGGCTGACGATCGGAATCAGACCGAAACGTCGGCCGACACGGGTGGCCACGGCGAACAACATCAGCGCCATCAGCCAAAACGCCGCGACCATCACGCTGCAGGCTCCGCAACCGGGGCGGCGTGGATTTGGCGCCCGGCCCACGGCGCGAGGATGAAGCTGTACGCCAGGCCGAGGCTCACCGACAGGCCGAAGTTGCTCACCGCCGGCGTGCTGGACACCGCCAGCAGGCCAAACGACAACCATGTGGTTGCGGCTGCCAGCATGGTGCCCAACAGGCTCGCCGCGGCGCCGCCGATCTGTTCGCGCATGAGGATCGCGTAGTCGACGCTGATGGCCGTCACCAGCAGCAGGCCGAACAGGCTGAACAGTGTCAGCGGCTGACCGAGCCAGCCGAGGCTTGCCAGGCTGCACAGGGCCGCCAGCAGTGGCAGGGAGACGATTCGCAACGCGCCGCCAAGACCGAATGGCAGGATCAGCACCAGCACGATCAACACACAGGAGGCGAGTTTCAATTCAGCGGCGCTGATTTGGGTCGCGGCGAATACCTTGTTCAGGTCGCCGAGGCGGTCCACCAGTTGCACTCCCGGCAAGCCCAGTGCCTGGACCTGCAACAGCGCGGGGTTGTTCAAGCCTTGCAGGCTCACCATCGCGGCCACGCCGTCATCGGTAGGCCCCAGCCACAGGGTGCGATAGGGCTCGGCCAATGGCCCGGCCAGCGCTGTGTCGATGTCTTCGACGGGCAGTGCCTGCAACTGCGCCAACTCGGCTTTCAAGGCGTCAACAGGCACGCCCAGGTCGAGCAACGGTTGCCAGAACTGCGGCAGCTTGTTCAGTGCTTCACGCACTTTGCGCTGTTCGCTCGGTTGGCTGACCAGTTGGTTGAGCGACAGGTAGCCCTGGAGTTTCTCCAGGTTGACCAACTGATCCAGACGCTCGTTCAGGGCCGTCTGGCGTTCGAGCAATTGCTGCTGATTGGCCGCGCGCACCAGGAAGAACTGGCTGGTGGGTTGATAGCCAGTGATGCGTGCGATGGCCTGGGCTTCGTCGGTCAGCTGCTGTGGTGTGCCAACCCATTGGCGAATGTCGTTTTTGGTTTGCAGCTGCAACAACCCGCCGACACAGAAAGCGATCAGCAGCGCCAGCAGCACTGGCGTGCGAACGTATTTGAGCAACGTTTCACGCAGATTCAGCAAAAACCCGGCGATGCGCATTGGCCATTGCGCCGGACGCAACTGCGCGCCCTTGAGCAGCGCCGGCAGCAGGCACACCGCCGACAGATAGGCGCCCAGCAGGCCGGCGGCGGAGAACACGGCGATTTGAGTCAGGGCCGGGAACGGTGTCCAGGCCAGGGCCAGGTAGCCGATGCAACTGGTGATCAGGCTCAGCGTCAGCCCCGGCAGGGTCAGGCGCAACGCCGGCCAACTGTGCCAGGGTTTCAGACTCCAGCTTTTCGACAGGTAATGCAGTGGGTAATCCACCGCCACGCCGATCAGGCTTGAGCCCAGCACCAGCGTCATCACATGCATCTGACCAAACAGCGCCACGCAGGCCACCGCGCCGAACAGCATGCCCACCAACACCGGGACGAACGCCAGCATCACCCGCCAACGCCGGAAGGCCAGCAACAGCAGCAACAGAATCCCCACGGTGGCGCCGCCGCCGACCCAGGTGATCTCGCGCGCGGCTTGCCGTTGACCGCTGGCGGCATACAGCAGGCCGCTGGCGGCGAGCAGTTGCACATCCGCCTGGGCGGCTTCTTCGCGACTGCGCTGAAGCAGGTCGGCCACTTGCAGCGGCAGGTTCATGTCGAACGCGTTGCCGGCGGTTCGCGCCCGCAGCATCACCCAACTCTTGCCATCGGCATCGGCGACCAGTGCGCCGCTGCCGATGTCCAGTTGCACGGAGCCACGCTGTGGCTGGCTGTTCTGGATGCGCCCGGTCAAACCGAGCCAGTCATCCTGGCTCGACACCAGGCTGAACCCGGTGAACGGGTCGAACAGCGCTTGCACCCGTTGCTGGATAAAGGCGTCGGGATGCTCGATGAGTTGCTGGCGGTCGGCGGCGGACAGCATCGCCAGTCGGCCTTGCAGCAATTGCGTACGCAGTGCCGGCAAGTCGGCTTGCAGGTTCCATTTGACCTTTTCGAACACGCCGCTGGCCTGCCACTGTTCACCGAGTTTTTGCGCCATGGCGATGGCTTGCTGGCGATCCTTATGGCCGACCAGCACCAGCATTTCCCGGTTCAGCGGTTCTTGCATGCGTTGTTCGGCGCGCAGCTCCAGGGCATCTGGCGCGGTGCCTGGCACCAGTTCCATCAGGTTGGCCGACAGCGGAGTGCCGTCGCGCCACTGCCAACCGGCGAGTGCGAGCACCGCCAACAGCAGTATCAGAAACAGCCGTGGCAGCATCCGTTCACTCGGCAAAGTCATGTTGCTCCGCATCACTCAAAGGTTGGGCGCTGGTGCTGTCCTGCATGCGCAACAGGGTTCGGTCACCCTGGGTTTCAAGCAGCTCGATGCTGTGCACCAGTTCGCCGCCGTCAATGTTGATTTGATTGAACACCTGCTTGAGCAGCATCGAGCGCGGAGTCAGGGTCAGCTTCCAGTTCTGTGCGTCGCCGCTCAGCGACAGCTCGAAATCCCGTTGCAGGCCACTGCTGTCGCCTTGCAGCACGGCGAGGAACAACCGGTTCTGTTCGGCGCCGGCGCTCTTGTTCGGCAGCATTTGCCAACCGCTGGCATCCCGCCGGGCAATGCCCTTGTCGCTGATGCGGTAGTCCTGTTGCAGGGGTGTTTTCAGCAGCCAGAGCAGGCCGTGATTTTTCGCCAGAACGAAGGTGCCCTTGCTGGTCAACGGCTGGGGCAGGGCGCGCAGGTGTTTTTCCTGGATAAAGCTGCCGTGGATCACATCGGGTTTGGCCAGCTGATCGCTCAGTTGCTGCAGATCGAAGGCCTGGGCCAACGAAGAAAAGCCCAGCATCAATATCAAGCTCACACCAATCCCGTAGCAGCTGCCGAGCCTGCGAGGCTGCGTCCGGCGGCGAAGCCGTCGTAGAGCCTCAACTCGCGGTGCTTCAGACATATCCGGTGGCGACTGCTGCGCAGTCGAACGCAGGCTTCGCCAGCTGCTACAAAGGAATCGCAAATTCATGGCAGCACCCTTTCAACCGCGTCGGTAAACACCTTGGGCGAAGCCAACTGCATTTCGCGGCGGCTCATGTCGACGGCAACCTGTACTGAAACAGCGCGGGTCAGACGTTCGCCGGTTGCGAGATCGCTGATCAGGTAATTGATCTTCAGGCGGTTTTCCCATTCCACCAGACTGGCGCGCACATTCAGCTTCTGGCCGAACACGGCACCACGCACATAACGCAGCTGCAAGTCGATCACCGGCCAGGCGTAACCCGACGCAACCATGGCGTCGTAGTTGTGGCCGATCCTGTCCAGCAACGCACAGCGGGCGACTTCCAGGTATTTGACGTAATGGCCGTGCCAGACCACGTTCATGGTGTCGACGTCAAAGAACGGGACGAGGATTTCCGTATCGGTGTGAAGCACTCCCTTGCTACGCATGCAGCCTCCAGTGTTGCTCGGCGATGCGTTGCAGGCACAGGCGCAATTCGCCTTCCAGGGCACGGTCTTCGATCACCGGCGGGAAATCTTTGGCCAATTCTTCGTGCATCGCGGCCAGGGCCGGTGGCAGTGGGCGCGCGTCTTCAGCCTGGCCGCGCAGCCACACGCCTTGATTGGCCGCCAGTAGCGTGGCGGCGGCAACCTGTTCGGTCAGCTCCAACACGCGGATCGCATCGCGGGCGGCGATGGTGCCCATGCTGACCTTATCCTGGTTGTGGCACTCGGTGGAGCGCGAGAAAACGCTGGCCGGCATGGTGTTTTTCAGGGCTTCGGCGGTCCAGGCACTGGTGCCGATCTGCACAGCCTTGAAGCCGTGGTTGAGCATCGCGCGGTCGGCGGGGGCGCCGGACAGGTTGCTCGGCAAACCATGGTTGTAACGCTCGTCCACCAGCAGCGCGAGTTGACGGTCGAGCAAGTCGGCAACGTTGGCCACCAGGTTTTTCAGGCTGTCCATGGCGAACGCGATGTGGCCGCCATAGAAGTGCCCGCCGTGCAGCACGCGTTCGGCTTCGGCGTCGATGATCGGGTTGTCGTTGGCGCTGTTGAGTTCGATCTCGATGAACGAGCGCAGCCAGTTCAGGCTGTCGGCCAGCACACCGAGCACGTGCGGCGCGCAGCGCAGGGAGTAACGGTCCTGCAGGCGATGCAGTGGCGCGGTCGGCGCATCGATCGCCAGATCCTTGCGCAGCCATGCGGCGACTTGCATTTGCCCCGGATGGGGTTTGGCGGCGAACAGGCGCTCGTCGAAGTGTTCCGGGTTGCCCTGCAACGCGACCACGTTCAGCGCGGTGATGCGCGTGGCCAGTTGCAGCAGGTAATCGGCGCGGGCGTAAGCCAGGCAGGCGAGGCCGGTCATGACGGCGGTGCCATTCATCAGCGCCAGTGCTTCTTTGGGGCGCAATACCAGCGGCTGCCAACCCAGTTCCCTGTGCACATCGGCCGCTTGCCGGCGTTCGCCGCGGAACATCACTTCGCGCTCGCCGGACAAGGTCGCGGCGACGTAGGACAGCGGCGTCAGATCGCCGCTGGCGCCTACCGAGCCTTCTTCCGGAATCAACGGCAGGATGTCGTGTTCGAGGAACGCTTGCAGGCGTTCCAGCAGTTCCACGCGCACCCCGGACACACCTTGGCACAGCGACTGCAAACGCGCCGCCAGCACCGCGCGGGTAGCCTGGGCATCGAGCAGTTTGCCCAGGCCGCAACCGTGGAACGTGTACAGATGACGAGGCAACGCCTCGACGTGGTGCAGCGGTACCGCGACGACGCAGGAATCACCATAACCGGTGGTCACGCCATAGATCACGCCTTCCTTGTCCAGCAGGGAGTCAAGGAACTGCGGGCCCTTGGCAATGCGCTGGCGAAACGCGGAGTCGCCCTGCAACTGCGTCGGCACCTGACGGTTGGCCAGGGCCAGCACGTCTTCGATGCGCAAAGGGAGTTCGCCGAAGGTTACCGGCTCAAGCGTTGGCGTCGTCATCGGTCTTCCAGAAAGGGTAAAAGTTGAACCATTGTTGGGGCGCTTCGAGGCAATAGTGACCCAGGCGTTCGGCGTAGCGGGAGGCCCACTGATGAATGACCTGTTCGCGGTCGCTGCGTTTCCACACCACTGCCTCGGTGAACGGCTCGAGGGTCAGTCGATAGTCGCCCGTGGGTTTCTTCAGGCACAGCAACAGATTGACCGGGCATTTCAGCAGGCCGGCCAGCAGCCACGGACCCTGGGGAAAGGCTGCCTGATGGCCGAGAAAATCCACCGTCACACTGCGCCCGCCATGCAACGGCACGCGGTCGCCGGCAATTGCCAGCCATTCGCCGCGTTCCAGGCGTTCATGCAGTTGCAGCATGATCATCGGGTCGAGCTCGCTGACCTGAATCAGCCGCAGATTGGTCGCCCCGGCTTCGCCCAGCAGACGGTTGAACTGTTCGGCGTGCTTGGTGTGCACCAGCACGTTCATGGTGACTTTCTCGCCGATCTCGGCCAGTGCCCGGCAGACCTCGAGATTGCCCAGGTGTGCGCCCACCAGCATCTGCCCGCGGGTGCCGCGCAGTTTATTGCGCAGCAACGCCGGGTCGATGATTTCGATCTGCTCGATGCTCAGCTTGCCGTTCCACACGTCCAGTTTGTCGAGCATGGAATCGGCGAAGGCCATGAACTGGCCGAACACCCGCCAATGGGTCGGGCGCAACTCAGTGCGAGCGCTCCAGTCGGCGAGCCGCTGCTGGTATTGCCAGGCGCTTTGGCGGGCGCTGCGCCCGAACAGGAAAAAGTACAGCACGATGCCGTACAGCAGCGGGCTCAACAGTCGGCGGCCCAAGACTTTTGCGCAGAGTGCGGTGAACTTCATCAACCAGAAGCTGCCGCGCTCCTGGCGATCGGCCCAGTGCTGTTTGTCTGCGTTGCCGTTCATGCCCGCCACCGTCGCCAGAGGATCACCGGCGCCCGCAGTAACATGCCGAAGAACAGCCGGGTGTGCATGCTCGTGATCAGTATGTTGTCGTAGAACAGCCGGAAATGTGAAACGCCATCCAGAGGGTAATGGACCCTGGTCTTCAGCCACTGCATCGGCAGATTGCGCCAGGCCAGGCGCACCAGGATGTCGGAGTCGAAGTCCATGCGTTTGCCGATCCTGGTCGAGTCGATCAGAGCCAGGGTCGGTGGTAATGGATAGACACGGAAACCGCACATCGAGTCGCGAATCTGCAGCGACAGGGTGTTGATCCAGACCATGACGTGAGTCAGGTAGCGTGCGTACAAACGGCCTTTCGGCACGCTGGCGTCGTATTGCGGATAGCCGCAGATCACCGCCTCGGGATGGTTGCGTGAGCATTCGATGAAGACTTTGACGTCTTGCAGGTCGTGCTGGCCGTCGGCGTCCACCTGCAAGGCATGGCTGAAGCCCAGGCGCGAAGCCTCCCGCAGACCGGTCATCACCGCGCCGCCTTTGCCCTGATTGACGGTGAGCCGGATCAGGTAAACCCTGTCGCGTTGAGCGAGTTGGTCCAGCACTTTGGCACAGGCAGGACTGCTGGCATCGTCCACCAGAATGCAGGGCAGGCCATAGGCAAGCAGCGCATCGACCACGGCAGTGATGGCGGTTTCGTGGTTGTAGACCGGGATTATGGCGCAGGGGTTATGCATCGCCGGCAGCCTCCAGCAAAATCCGCCCGCTGGAGCAGGTGGCGGCTTCGTTGCGATAGGCGAAATACAATTTTCCGCGCACCGGGTCGAAGCGCAGGTGCAACTGGATTTCATCGCCGGGGCGCACCAGTTGCTGGAACTTCAGCACTTCCATGCCGGCGAATTTTGCCGGCAGGTCCATCAATTGCTGGCCCAGGCTCAGAGCCCAGTCCACCTGCACCACGCCGGGCAATACCGGCGCCCGGGGAAAGTGCCCGCTGAAATATGCCAGGTCCGGCGGGACGGCCAGTTGCAGGCTCCACTCGCCGTCGACTTCGAGTTGCTCCAGCACTTGCGGTACCTTTGGGCGGGGTGCCAGCAGCAAGGCTTCAACCTCGGCCTGAGGAAGCTTGCCTTGCGCGTTCAGCGGCAGTTGCCGCAACAGGCGCCAGCGTCGTGGCAAGGCCAGGGTTTCACAATGCTGGCTCAAATGCTGACGCAGGGCTTGAGTGAGGCTGCGTCGCCCCTGATTGCGCAGCGCATGCATACCTTGCTCGCTGAGCACCAGCAACGCCCCCAATGAGGCGCGGTTTTCCTGTACCACGCCCAGGCGCGCTTCGGCGACCCAGGCGTGCGCCATCAGCGCGTGTTCAAGCATGGGTAGCGAGATGCGTTTTTCTTCCAGTTTGACGATTCGGTCCAGCCGCCCCAGCAGCTCGAAACGGCCGTCGGCGGTGATGCGCGCGGCATCGGCGGTGTGTTCGATGTAGCCGGCCGGCAAGTACGGCGATGCGATCAGCAGGGCACCGTCACTGTCCTGGCTCAGCTCTACGCCGGCAAAGGGCTGCCAGAGATTCTGGCCCTGACGCCAGGCGATGCCACCGGTTTCCGAGCTGCCGAAGATTTCCGTCGGCCATTGTTGCAGGCGTTGGTGCAGGCTCTGCGCCGCTTCGGCGGGCAACGCGCCACCGGAGGAAAACACCCGGCGTACCGCGCTCAGCGCTGGCCAGTCGAGGTTGTCGCCCATGCGCTTGAGCAGCGCCGGGCTGGCGACCCAGGCGAAGGCCTGGTGTTCGCGGCTGGCCCGTTGCAAGTCTTCCGGGAACGCCAGTTGCTTGCGCACGAACGAACGCCCGGCGCACAACGGCCACAACACCCGAAACAGCAACCCGTAGATGTGCTGGGTGGCGACGCTGCCGATGATGCAGGATTGGCCCAGATCTGCGCCCCACAGCTGCTCCAGCGCTTCGACTTCATTGGCCAGTTGGCGCAGGGTTTTGTCGATGCGCTTGGGTTCGCCACTGGAGCCGGAGGTGCACAGGCTCAACTGACAGCGATCCAGGTCCAGCGGGTTGGCCGGCAGCGGCGGATGCCGATAATCGCTCAGGTGTGCATCATCGGCCTGATCGGTCAGCCACAAATCGACTTCGGTCGACCAGCGCTGGCGCGTCTGGGCTTGCAGGTCGGCGGGCAACAGCACGCTGACTCCGGCGCGCCAGGCGCCGAGCAGGGCAATGGCCAGGTCGGCGGCGTCTTCAAGGTGCACGGCGATGCGCTGCACACCCTGAGCTTGCAGGCCGGCAGCCAGGCTCAGGGCCTGGTCGCACAATTGCGCGTGATTCAACGCCGGTTCGGCCGTCACGGCACGCTCCGGCTGAGCCTTGAGCAACAGTTGCTCAAGTTTTATCCAATTCATGGGTGGCCTCGTACCCGTTGTCGTATGAGCCATTCAATGGCGAACATCAGGCCGATCAATCCATAGGAGATCAGGCCGGTGTACAACATCCACCAGCTCAGCGGCGCCCAAAGGGTCAGGGCGGCGGCGCACAAACCGTTGCAAAGAAAAAACACGCTCCAGGCAATTGTCACCTGGCGGGTGTAGCGAATGGCCCTGGCCGGTAACTCCGGCTCTCGCAGGCGGGCCAGGCGTTCGACCATCGGCGGGCCGTACTTCAGGCTGAGACTGAACAGCACCAGCATGAACGCGCTGATCAGCACCGGGTACCAGCGCAGCAGCACCGGGCTATCGAATACTGCCAGCAGCAGGCAGAACCCGATGGCGACCGTGGCCATCCACAGGCTGCCGGGCCGCCGCTTGCCGGTCAGGGCTCGCGCCAGCCACAGGCTGCCCAGCAGCAGACCGAACTGCCACGGGGCGAAGTGCTCCATGCCGAAATACACCGCAAAGGGGTACAGCAGGCCTGCGAGCAGCAGGCCAAGGCCGATCAGTCGGCTCATGCGGCGGGTTGAACCAGACGGTAGACCGCCTCGACCACGTCGCTGACGGTGCGCACCGACTTGAATTCTTCGGCGGCGATTTTCTTGCCGGTCTGGCGTTTGATGTGATCGATCAGGTCGACCGCATCGATGCTGTCGATTTCCAGATCCTGGTACAGGTTGGATTCCAGACTGATGCGCGTGGGGTCCAGCTCGAAGAGTTCGACCAGAGCATCGCGCAGGGTGTTGAAAATATCGTCACGAGTTTGCATGGTCCGGTCTCAAGCTGCCTGTGTTGCACTGACGAACGCCGCAAGGCTCGCCACGTTGCTGAAGTGTTTACGGGTGTCTTTGGCGTCGGCATCGATCTTGATGCCGTACTTTTTCTGGATCGCCAGGCCGAGTTCCAGCGCGTCTACCGAGTCCAGGCCCAAGCCTTCGCCGAACAGCGTCTGGTCGTCGCCGATGTCGTCGACGCTGATGTCTTCCAGGCCCAGGGCTTCGATGATCAGTTCTTTGATTTCACGGTGTAGATCGCTCATCTTCGGCGAGCTCCTTAATAAAGTAATGGTGCAAATAATCATTGAGCTTGCGCGAGGCCTGGGGCGCAGGCCCCTGCGTAGCGAAGGCCTGTGGATCTATATCGGCCCCGACGCGGAAACTGAAGTGCACGCGGCGTTTGGGGATCCGATACCAGGGTTCGGCCTTGGTCAATGTGGTCGGGTTGACCTTGATGATCACCGGGGTGAGGATTCTCGCACCGCGCAGGGCGATTGCCGCCGCCCCCCGATGAAAGGCCGGCGGTTGGCCGGGTTGGGTCCGGGTGCCCTCGGGGAAAATGATCAGGGTCTGACCGCTTTTCAGCGCATCGGCAGCGGCGTCGAGCATGTCCATGCTGCCATCGTTGCTGATGTATTCGGTACAGCGTAGCGGACCGCGGGTGAACGGGTTTTCCCAGAGGCTTTTCTTGACCACGCAATTGGCGTGGCGCACCAGCCCGATCAAAAACACCACATCGATCAGCGATGGGTGGTTGGCGACGATCATCTGGCCTGGCCGTCCGAGTTTTTCCGCCCCTTGTATGTCATAGGTCAGCACACCGCTGCGCGCCATGAAACGAATGAAAAACCAGAAACACCGGCTGACCGTCTGCCGAGCTCGCTGACGATGGGCCTGGGCGCCTCCCGGCAGGCAATTCAACAGCGGGAACACCACCAGTCGCAGGCACAGGCTGCTCAACCCGAACAGGGTGAAGCTTGCGGCAGTGGCCAGCAGGCGCCAGTAGTAGGCGTCGCGGTTTTTATCGGTTACGGGTTGCGTTGCCAGGTCCATACACGATTTTTCCAGGCATGTTGGCAGGTAGTCTGCTGGCCGAGCAGGGTAGGCATCAGATTCAGGGCATGCGGCCAGTGGGTTTTGGACAACGCTTGCGAGGTGCTGTTCAGCGACAGCTGCCACTGATTACCGGGAGTGATCAGCAGGCCGACCGCGTAAGGAAACGGCACATCATCGATCCAGGCCGAGTAGGCGGCGGGTGGTTGTTCTTCGGTGACGACCAGCAGTACCGCGGGCGCGCCTTCCTCAAGCAGCGCCGCGGCCTCTAGCATGCCGTGTTCAAGGCCATCGCCGGCCGCGGCAATGGCGGTCATTTCGCTGGTTTCGCCGCGCATGATCGACCACAAGCCGATCACCGCGTTGTGCACCGACAGGCTGAACTGGGTGGGCGACAATGGCTGGTCGGTCGCCAGATCGCTGAGAATCTCGAAGGTGCGCGGGGTTTCGCCGTGGCGAGAAATAAAGACCAACGGCAGGTTGGGACGACCATCAGCCAAGGGCCAGCCGACACTGAACGCCATCCGCGCCAGACGGCTGAGTCGCCGGCGCTGCATGGCCGGCAGAAACGACACATCGGGGGCGGCATCGCTGGGTTCGAGCACGACCGGTTGTCGGCTCCAGGCCTGCCAATCATCCACGCTTTCAAGCCCAGGGGCCCACGCGCGCCATTGGGCGATGTTGAAGTTGATCACAGACATTCATCCCGCCCCTGCGGGCTTCCTTTGACGCGGTGAGTCGCAAAGCCGCGGCTGACCTGACATGGCGCTTAACGCCCAGTGGCGCGCATTATCCCGGTGCTGCGGGCGTGTAGCAAATGCTGGTTACATTTTGCGCAATAAAATGTACCGTCTGGTTCGCGAAAAAAGCTGTCGTTTGGCCATTATCCACGGTGCGGCAAATATGTCTGTCGGCTGTATCGGCTATTAATGGACGAGTTGGCGGCTTTTTCTACCGGAGATTTACCGATGACTGTGTAGTCCCTATGCCGGCAAGGTAGCGAAGCAGCGTCGTGGACTACTACACTCGATCATTCTTTGATACACGGAGGTTTAGACATGCGGCGCGTGGTGTTCAATCAGAAAGGTGGCGTGGGCAAATCAAGCATTGCCTGCAATCTGGCGGCGGTCAGCGCCAGCGAAGGCTATCGCACGCTCTTGGTGGATCTCGATGCCCAGGCCAACTCCACTCAATACCTGACGGGGCTCACCGGTGATGATATCCCGATGGGCATTGCCGACTTCTTCAAGCAGACCCTGTCTTCCGGGCCGTTCTCCAAGAAAAACCAGGTCGACATCTACGAAACCCCGTTCGATAACCTCCACGTCATCACCGCCACCGCCGAACTGGCTGACCTGCAGCCCAAGCTTGAGGCCAAACACAAGATCAACAAGCTGCGTAAATTGCTCGAGGAACTGGACGGCGATTACGACCGGATCTACCTCGACACCCCGCCAGCGCTGAATTTCTATGCCGTCTCGGCCTTGATCGCCGCTGATCGTGTGCTGATCCCCTTCGACTGCGACAGCTTCTCGCGCCAGGCGCTGTATGGCCTGCTGGCGGAAATCGAAGAGTTGAAGGACGACCACAATGAAGGGCTGGAAGTCGAAGGTATCGTCGTCAATCAGTTCCAGGCCCGCGCCAGCCTGCCGCAGCAAATCCTCGACGAACTGATCGCCGAAGGGCTGCCGGTGCTGCCGGTGTACCTGGCCAGTTCGGTGCGCATGCGCGAATCCCACCAGGCCAACACGCCACTGATCCACCTCGACCCGCGACACAAGTTGACCCAGCAATTCGTCGACCTGCACGCTCTGCTGGAAAATACCTGAATCGCTGTTGTTGGCGCGGACCCCATGGGGGAGCGGGCTTGCTCGCGAAGGGGCCATAACAGTCAACATCATCGTTGATTGATAGACCGCTTTCGCGAGCAAGCCCGCTCCCACATTTGGCCTCGTGTAGTTTTCAAATCCCCTGACTGCGCAACCAGCTCATCAACTGCGGCAACGGGAAGGCCCCGCTCTGACGAGCCACTTCCCGACCGTTCCTGAACAGAATCAGGCTCGGGATCGAGCGAATCCCCAACTGCGCCGACAACTGCTGATTCGCCTCGCTGTCCAGCTTGGCCAGCCGACACTTGCCCGCCAATTGCCCCGCCGCCTGCTCGAACACCGGTGCAAACGACTTGCACGGCCCGCACCAATCCGCCCACACATCCACCAGCAACGGCAGGTCACCCTTGATCTGACTGGCGTAATCGCCTTGCGTCAATTCGAACGGCTTGCTCAGCAAGACCTCGGCCTTGCAGCGGCCGCACTTTGGATGATCGTTGACGCGTTCGGCGGGGATGCGGTTCAGGCCGTTGCAGTGGGGGCAGGGGATGAGGAGTGGGTCGGTCATGATCGGGTTCCGGATGAGTAGGCAATCTATGGAACTGATCTGGAGTCGGAAATGATGTTTATCAAGGCGCAAGTTTGTACGCAATAACCTGGTGGACATCATAGGCGACCCTATCGAAGCCTATGACCAAAAGCGCCGGCGAGCACCCGTCTGAATATTCAGTGTTGTTCAGTCTCACGACGAACAACTGATCTCCAGATGCTTGCCCCATTCCGGTGGCCGCTCGGCGTAGCTCTCCATCCCCGGCTGCTCCTCGAACGGATTGCTCAGTACCGCGTGCAGTCGACGAACTTCTGAATAGTCGCCGCTTTCCGCCGCATCGATAGCTTTTTGCGCCAGGTAATTGCGCAGGATGTACAGCGGGTTCACCGCATGCATTCGTTTGCGGCGCTGCTCCTGATCAATCACGCCTTCACGGGCAACCCGGGCGGCGTAAAGCTCGCCCCACGCATCGAAGCCCTTGATGTCGACAAAGTCATCGCGCAGACGGGCGACAGCCAGTTCCGGTGACTCATCGCCCAGGCGGCGGAAAAACAGGCTGTAATCGACGCCGCTGTTCTGCATCAGTTGCAGCAGGTGCTCCAGCAGTTTCTGGTCGTCGTCTTCGGCGGTAGTAAGGCCGAGGCGGCGGCGCATCAGGTCCAGGTAGTGGGCCTGGAACAGTGGCAGGTACAGGCCGAGGGTTTCGCGCAGGGCTTCGACGCTGATGAATGGCGTCAGGGCCTGGGCGAGGGCGCTGAGGTTCCACTGGCCGATCGGCACCTGGTTGCTGAAGGAATAACGGCCCTGGTCATCGGAGTGGTTGCAGATGAAATGGGCGTCGAAGTCGTCGAGGAAGGCGAACGGGCCGAAGTCGAAAGTGATGCCCAGGATCGACATGTTGTCGGTGTTCATCACGCCGTGGCAGAACCCGTAGGCCTGCCATTTGGCGATCAGCTCGGCATTGCGCTCGACGATTTCGCGGAACATTGCCAGGTACGGTTCCGGCTGTTCCAGGCAGTGTGGGAAGTGCATGGCCAGCACGTGCTCGCCGAGCGTTTTCTGCTGTTCGGGGCGCTTGGTGTAGTAGAAGAATTCGAAATGCCCGAAGCGCACATGGCTCGGTGACAGGCGCAAGACCATGGCTGCGCGTTCCTGTTTCTCACGCCAGACCGGTGTGTCGGAGCCGATCACGCACAGTGCGCGCGTGGTGGGAATGTTCAGGGCATGCAGGGCTTCGGAGGCGAGAAACTCGCGGATCGACGAACGCAACACCGCGCGTCCATCGCCCATGCGTGAATACGGCGTCTGACCGGCACCCTTGAGGTGCAGGTCCCAATGCTCGCCGGCTTCGTTATAGACCTCGCCCAGCAACAGGCCGCGCCCGTCGCCCAACTGCGGGTTGTAGGAGCCGAATTGATGCCCGGAGTAGACCATCGCCCGCGGCTCGGCTTCGGCCCACAGCTTGTGGCCACCGAACAGCTCGGCGAACACCGGTGTCTCGGCCTCGGCCGGGTCCAGATCCAGCAACGCCATGGCGGCGGGACTGGCGACCACCAGTCGCGGCGCGGCGATGGGCTCGGGCAGCACATGGGTTGAGAACGCGTCGCCCAGGCGGGCGAAGCGATTATCGAAGGTCAGTTCGTCGAGGGCTTTCAACGGCCATCTCCAGCAGAATGTCCGAGCATTCTGCTAGGGATAGCGCGCTTAGTCGAGTTCCACAGGCGGCGGCTCTTGCCGCGGTTTGCTGGCAGGCATCGGCACAATGGTTTTGGTTTCCGGTTCGACCGGCACCATTTTGTATTCCTGGCCCTGAAGGTTCTTGAGGTAGACCTCCATCTGCCGGAACGAGATGTTGATGTGCTGCTTCTTGAACTCGCGATTGATGAAGCGGTTGACCTCATCGAGCACCGGGTTACGGTCGCCCAGGTCGCGCACATGCATGCGCAACTCGTGGTCGAGGGTGCTTTCGCCGAAGTTGAGGAAGTACACGTGGGGTTCCGGGTCCTTCAGCACGCGCGGGTTATCCCGGGCCGCCTTGAGCAGCAACTCTTTGACCAGGTCCAGGTCCGAGCCGTAGTCGACGCCCAGCTTGAGGGTCACCCGGGTGATGGTGTCGGTCAGCGACCAGTTGATCAGTTGCCCGGTGATGAACGTCTTGTTCGGAACGATGATGTCCTTGCGGTCGAAGTCGGTGATGGTCGTGGCGCGGATGCGGATCTTGCTCACCGTGCCCGACAGGTTGCCGATGGTGATGGTGTCGCCGATCCGCACCGGACGTTCGAACAGGATCATGATGCCGGAGATGAAGTTGGCGAAGATTTCCTGCATGCCGAAACCCAGGCCCACCGACAGCGCCGCCACCAGCCATTGCAACTTGTCCCAGCTCACGCCGAGCGTGGACAGGGTCGAGACGAAACCGACACCGGCGATCACATAGGACAGCAACGTGGTCGTGGCGTAGGAGCTGCCCTGGGCCAGGTTGAGCTTGGACAGCACAAACACTTCCAGCAGACCCGGCAGGTTGCGCGCCAGCGCGAAGGTGATGCCGATGATGATCAGCGCGCCGAGCATGTCGCCGATGCTGATCGGCACCATGCTCATGTTGGCGCCGGTGCCGCTGGTGTATTCGTAGAGGGTGATGTTGTCCAGGTACGAGAACACCGAGATCAGGTCCGACCAGACCCAGTACAGCGCCGCGATGAAGCCGCCGAGCAGGGCCAGGCGGATCAGTCGCAAGGACTGTTCGTTGACTTTCTCGATGTCCAGAGTCGGTTCTTCGATCACCGCCTCGCCATCGCCGGCCTCTTTGGCGGCCTGGCGTTTGGCCAGGGCGCGCTGATAGGCCAGGCGCCGCGCCGCAACGCTGAGGCCGCGCACGAAGGTGGCTTCGATCACCAGCCAGAACATCAGCAGGTACAGGGTGTTGATCAACCGGTCGCTGAGTTTCAGCGCGGTGTAGTAGTAGCCGAAGCATACGGCGACGAACAGCGCGATCGGCAGAACGGTGAACATGACTCCCACGGCCTTGCGGAACAGCGAGGCGTTTTCGTGGGTCGGGCTGCTGACCAGCAGGCGGCTGAGCAGCCAGGCCATCAAGGCATAGCAGGTCAGCACCACCGGCATGCCGAGCACGTCATCGGCCAGTGCCGCCGGTTGCAGTTCGGCGACCGCCACCACGGTCACCAGGGCCATCACCACCAGCCCGAGCCGGCGGATCCAGCCTTGAAGGAATTCGACCTGGGGTTTTTCCCAGCGGAAATGCAGTTCGGCCACGCCACCCGGCGCGAGGATGCGGTAGGCGGTGTAGAACACCAGCCAGGCCTGGGCCATTTGCAACAGCGCCGCACCCATATTGGCGTTCTGCCCGCGGGCGTCGATCTGCAGGGCCAGGCCGCACAAGGCCAGGCCCAGGGAGACCGGCATCGCCAGCAGGATGTTGATCAGAATCGCTTGCGGGGTGTGCCACTGGCTGTCGCGCTTGAAATGGCCGATGTCCTGGTGAACTTTGTTCAGGCGGGCATAGAGATTTTTGCGGCGCCACAGCAGCGCGCCGATCAGCAAGGCCAGCGGCAGGAACAGCAGCGGTCGCTGTGTCAGGCCGTCGGTCAATTCACTCAGGCTCGAAGCCCACGGCAGGGTCGTGACCTGGCGTTGCAAGCGTTCCGGCACGCCGTGCATCCACTCAATATCCAGCGGCTTGTTGCTGGGAATCCAGAACATCTGCTCGTCCAGCGTAGCCCGCAGACTTTGCGCGGTGCTGAGCAGTTGTTTCTGATTGAGTTGCAACGTGATGGATTCGTTGAGCACCGCGCTCAGTTCGCGATTCAAACGCTCCAACAGGTCCGCGCGGGTGGTGGCCAGTTCCAGCAGGCTCTTGCGCAGTTGCGGGGTGACTTGCTCTGGCGGTTGAGTGGCCAGCAGGTTGTCGACATAGGTGGTCGGGTTGCTGAGCAGTTCCCGTTGCTGACTGACTTCGAACTGATACAGGCGAATGTCGGCAATCTGATCGGCCAGGTCGCGGTCGAGCTTGAGGCGCGGCAGGGCCTGTTTCTGTTTGTAGAGAATCTTGGAGAGCAGCAGGCTGCCCTTGAGCACGTTGATCTGTTCGTCCAGCGCCGAATCGCTCTGGGTCACGCTGTCCAGTTGCTGCTTGGTCTGCAGGTTCTGTTGAGTGACTTCGTTGAGGCGGTCGGTACTTTTGAGCAAGTAGTCGGAGAGTTTCAGGTTGGCCGCGCTTTCGGTGGCCAGCAGGCTGCTGCCGCCAGCCTTCTGCGCTTCGATCGACTGTTGGGTCACTGTCTCTTGCGACTGGGCCAGGCGTTTCTGGTTGATCAGGGTTTGCAGGTCCTGGATCTCCTGATCCAGGCGATCGGATTTTTCCGACAACAAGTCATGCTGGCTGTTGCCCAGGTCCTGCAACTGGCTGTTGCCGGCCAGTTCCTGGCGCCGCAACGGGATCAAGGCGTTCAGCGCCGAGAGTTCGGCGTTGAGCTGATCGCGTTGCTCCGGGGACAAGAGTTTGCCGCTGTCCTTGCCGAGCTTGAGGGTGTTGTTGATCTGCTGGATGCGCGTCTGGCTGGCGGAGATTTCAGCCTGGGCGCGCTCGGGGCGGGTCTGGGCGGTGATGATCAGGCTGTTCGCTTCGGCCAGGGCTTTTTGCAGATCGCTTTGCTGGGTGGAACGCTCAGTGAGCAGTTGCTCCAGCTGCTGGATGGATTCTTTGGTATAGCGTTGCGCCACCGGCACCACTTTGGTGGCCTTGAGGCGGGTCAGCTCGCGCTGGTTCTCGATGTTCTGCCTTGGAGCGTTGGTCAACTGCTGCTTGAGATTGATCAGTTTCTGATCGTAATCACGCCGGTTGTTGAGCTGGGTGAGCGTGCTCTGCAGGATCGCTTGCAGGGCTTTCTGATCGGCCTCCGGCAGTTTGCGCTCGGCGATTTTGTCCAGGCTCGCCTGCACGGCTTCGCTGGACGGCGGCTCGGCGGCTTGCAGCGTGTTGATGGAAAGACTCAAGCCCAGCAGGGCCATGATGAAAAAGGTGCGCAGAGTTGACATAGAGACCGATCGAAAACGAGACGAAGTGTGGAGTTTAGAGGAACAGGCCGGGGCCGGGGCGACTTCCTTCGGGGAATCTGACGCCCACTTTCCCAATCTTGTTCCCTTCCATGACCGCGACGGTCCAGAGGGTGTTGTTCCACTCCACCTGGTCACCGACGACTGGAGCACCCCCCACTTTCTGGGCAATGAAATGGCCCAGGGACATGTTCGGGTCGATGCCCTCGACTTTCAACCCGTACAGGGCCGCAACCGCGCCCAGCTGGGCGTCTCCTTCGAGTACGAAGTCGCCGAAGAAACGCAAATCCAGCCCCCGTTGAGGTGCCTGGCTGAAGAGTTTTCCGAGCGCCGGAAGGTTGTGTTCGTGGCCGATCACGCAGAGCAAATCATCGACTTCGAGCACCGTACTACCCGACGGATGGAGCAGTTGCTGGCCACGAAACAGGGCCGCGATACGGGTGCCTTCGGGCATTTTCAGATCGCGAAGGGGGGAGCCGATGCACCATTTCTCGGCACCGAGGCGATACACGAACAGCTCCCACTCGCTGGTGACATGCACTTCCAGCGCCGATCGGGAGATCGGCAGGGGCTCCGGCGGGACGGTCACTTTCAAAAGCTTGGCGACCCACGGCAGGCTTGTGCCCTGCACCAACAGCGACACCAGCACGATAAAGAACGCCAGGTTGAAATACAGCTGAGCATTGGGCAGCCCCGCCATCAGCGGGAACACCGCCAGAATGATCGGGACGGCGCCGCGCAAACCGACCCAGGAAATGAATGCTTTTTCGCGTCCATGGAACGCTTTGAAGGGCAGCAGGCCAGCCAGCACCGACAGCGGGCGGGCGAACAGAATCATCCACAGCGCCAGGCCCAGCGCCGGCAAAGCAATCGGCAGCAGGTCATGGGGCGTGACCAGCAGCCCCAGCACCAGGAACATGCCGATCTGGGCCAGCCACGCCATGCCGTCGAGCATATGCAAAATGCCGTGACGGCTGCGCACCGGGCGGTTGCCGATCACCAGACCGCACAGGTACACCGCCAGAAAGCCGCTGCCGTGCAGGGCGTTGGTCAGGGCAAATACCACCAGGCCGCCGGCAATCACCAGAATCGGATAAAGGCCGGTGGCCAGGTGGATACGGTTGACCAGTTGCAGCATCAGCCAACCGCCGCCGAGGCCGATGACGCCGCCAATACCGAACTCACGCAGCAAGTGCCCGAGCAGGCTCCAGTGCAGGCCGGTCTGGCCGCTGGCGAGCATGTCGATCAGGGTGACGGTGAGAAACACCGCCATCGGGTCGTTGCTGCCGGATTCGATTTCCAGGCTTGCGCTCACCCGTTCGTTCAGGCCTTTGCCGCCGAGCAGCGAGAACACGGCCGCGGCATCGGTGGAGCCGACGATGGCGCCGATCAGCAGGCCTTGAATCAGGTTCAGATTGAACAACCACGCGGCGGCCATGCCAGTCAGCCCGGTGGTGATCAGCACCCCGACCGTGGCCAGCGACAGCGCCGGCCATAACGCCACGCGAAAACTCGCCACCCGGGTACGCAAGCCGCCGTCGAGCAGGATCACCGCCAGGGCGAGGTTGCCGACCAGATAAGCCGTGGGGTAGTTATCGAAAATAATGCCGGCACCGTCGACACCGGCCGACATGCCCACCGCGAGGATGATCACCAGAATCGGGATCCCGAGGCGCGATGAAAGTGAGCTCACCAGAATGCTCGCACCTACCAGCAACGCGCCGATCAAGAACAGGCTGTTGATGGTCGTCGCATTCAAAGGCAGTACTCCAGAAGCGTAAAGGCGGGCGCAAACTGACCATGCAGTCCGCGTGCCAGCGATTCTAACCTGTTGAAATGTGATGCTGTCAAAAAGCTTTTGACGGCGATCATCCCCTGTGGCGAGGGGGCTTGCCCCCGTTGGGTCGCGCAGCGACCCCCAAACCGGCGCTGCGGTGCGCCAGGTTCAACGCGTGGGTCAATTGCGACTGCTTCGCAGCCGAACGGGGGCAAGCCCCCTCGCCACAGGGGGGCAGCCGTTACAGGCTGAATCGCCCAACCATGTTGTTCAGGTCCAGCGCCAGGCGCGACAGTTCGTTGCTGGCCGCACTCGTCTGGTTGGCACCGGTGGCCGATTGCACCGACAGGTCGCGAATGTTCACCAGATTGCGGTCCACTTCACGGGCCACTTGCGCCTGCTCTTCGGCCGCGCTGGCGATCACCAGGTTGCGCTCGTTGATTTCGACGATGGCGCTGTTGATGGTATCCAGCGACAGGCCGGCACCACGGGCGATGTTCAAGGTCGATTCGGCACGCTCGGTGCTGTTGCGCATCGAATCCACGGCGTGTTCGGTACCGCTCTGGATGCTGCCGATCATGCGTTCGATTTCGCTGGTCGACTGCTGGGTGCGATGGGCCAGGGCCCGCACTTCGTCGGCAACCACCGCAAAACCACGGCCGGCTTCACCGGCACGGGCCGCTTCGATGGCAGCGTTCAACGCCAACAGGTTGGTCTGGTCGGCCAGGCCGCGAATCACGTCCAGCACTTTGCCGATGTCTCGCGACTCGTTGGCCAGATCGCCGATCAGAGTGGCGGTGCTCTGTACGTCAGCGCTCATGCGCTCGATGGCACTGACGGTTTCCTGCACCAGGTCACGACCGTCGCCCGCCGAAGTGGTGGCGTTTTTCGAGGCTTCAGAGGTGCTCACGGCATTACGCGCGACTTCTTCCACGGCGCTGGTCATTTCGTTGACGGCGGTGGCGGCCTGTTCGATTTCGTTGTTCTGCTGGGTCAGGCCACGGGCGCTTTCGTCGGTGACACTGTTGAGCTCTTCCGCGGCGGACGCCAGTTGCGTGGCCGAACCGGAAATCCGTTGCAGGGTGTCGCGCAGTTTTTCCTGCATCTTCGCCATGGCGGCCAGCAGACGACCGGCTTCGTCTGCACCGTCGACCGTGATCGGGCGCGTCAGGTTGCCTTCGGCGATTTCTTCGGCGGCGCTCAGGGCGTTGGCGATCGGCTTGGTGATGCTGTTGGTCAGCAGCCAGGCGAACAGCAGGGTCAGGCCGGTGGCGATCACCAGCAGGGTCACCACCAGGTTAAAGGCCGAGGAGTACTGGTCGGCGGCTTGCTGGTTGGTGTCGACAGTCTGCTGGGTGTTGATCTCCAGCAAGCGGTTGAGCACGGTGTTGATGGCTTCAGAGTTGTTCAGCAAATCGGTGTTGAGCAGCGTGCGCAGTTCGTCGACCTGATTGTTGCGCGACAGGCTCTTCATCCGGTCTTCGATCTGGCGGTACTGACCCAGCAGTTGCACATACTGATCATAGGCTGCACGTTCCTGCGGGCTGGCGATCAACTTTTCGTAGCTCGCCTGCGCCGCTCGAATCTGCTGGTTACGGGTTTCCAGCAGCTCGATGGTTTTTTGCTGGACGTCCGGCTCACGATTCACCAACAAGCGATAAGACAGCACACGCAGGCGCAGGGTCAGCTGAGTGAATTCGTCGAGGCTTTTGATGCTCGGTACGCTGTTCGAGGTGATCTCCTCGGCGGCGCCGCGAATCTTGCTCATCTGGTTCAGGGCGAACACACCCAGGATCAGCATCATGGCGCCAATCAAGGTGAAACCGAGGAACGCCCGCGGGGCGATATTCATATTTCGTAGGGACATGGTGTTCACCGAAAAAAGCGCATCCGTGCGAGGCTGAGACTGTTGTATGGATGACTTATCGGTCATACGACTAAAGTCTTGAGGCGCTGCGCGTATTTGTCGCATAAGGGCCGCGGCGACGAAGTGCAGGAACCAGATCCGCCAATCACAGTCTTTAAAACTCGCGAGGAAGGTTGCCCGCCAGGAAAATCAAGGCCTTGCGCCTGCATAACCCTGGCATCCACGGTGACTTTTCTTTATCGTACGCGCCCTTTGAAAATGCCCGGAAATCAAAATGTTGGAAGCATCCCTAAGCCAATTGGAACAACTGGTCAGCGACCTGGTGCAACAGAACCAGACCCTGCTTGGCACCAACCAATCCCTGAGCGCGGAACTGGCCCAGGTCAAGGATGAAAACGAAAGCCTGCAACTGAGCCTGATGGAACAGGAAGAGAAACAAGGCGCCACCGCCGCACGCATCCAGGCCTTGGTTGAGCGCGTCAGCGCCGGCCCTGTCAGCGCATGAGTTACGGCGCCGCAGGGGTAAAAGTCGTCTCGATTCTGGGGGAGGACTATTCGATCAAGGCGCCGGCCGGGGAAGAGCAGACCCTGCTGGACGCCGCATTAATGTTGAAGGCCGCTCTGGCCGAGACCAAAAAGAAATACCCGACGCTGATCGGTGACCGCTTGCTGGTACTGGCGGCGATGAATCTGTGCTCGCAGCAGATCGAAATGCAAAAGCGTCACCAGCAGGAACTCGACCGTTACCAAGAGCAAGTCAGCGCCACGGTTGAAGTGATCGCCAAGACGATCAACCAGGCCTGAGGGGCTTTGCGCACAACCAAAGAATAAATTGTCGATTTAGTTGTATACAATCGGCATGGCTGTTGCAGTGTTTCAGCCCTTTATTCTTTGGGGGTGCTCCATGCAGTTCTGGCGACGCAGTATTCAATGGCAGTTGATCTTGAGCATGGGCACCGCCCTGCTGGTCAGTATTCTGATCGTGGTTGGCATTTATACCCTCGTGGTCAACCGCCTCGCCCAGCGCTATCTGGTCGAGCAGGCGTTGCCGTCGAGCATCCAAGCGATGCGCAACGACATCGAGCGCATCCTCGTCCAACCCCTCACCGCCGCCAAGGACATTGCCAGTAACAGCATGGTGCGTGACTGGCTGGCAGGGGGCGAAAACCCAGCCCAGACCGCGGCTTTCGTCAGTTACCTGGAAGGCATCCGCGCCGAGCACAAAGCCTTTACCGCGCTGATTATCGGCGCCGCTTCAAACCATTACTTCACCGAAAAAGGCCTGGATCGCACACTCAGCCGCTCCAATCCCAGCGACGCCTGGTTCTATTCGTTCCTCGACAGCAATCAGCCGCGCACCCTCAATATCGACAATGACACCGCCACTGGCGAGTTGGCGCTGTTCATCGACCTCAAGGTCGAACAGGCCGGCAAAGTCGTGGGCGTGGCCGGGCTGGGCCTGAGCATGAAAGAGCTGTCGGAGCTGATCCACAACTTCAACTTCGGTGAGCGCGGCAAGGTCTATCTCGTGCGCTCCGACGGTTTGATCCAGGTTCATCCCGAGGCGCAGTTCAGCGGCAAACGTACGCTGGTCGAACAGATCGGCGCTTCGGCGGCGCAAGCGGTGATGACCTCCACCGCGTCTGGCAGCAGCAGTTTTGCCCGCGATGGCGAAGAGTTTCTGGCCTTGAGCCTGCCGCTGCGTGAGCTGGGCTGGACCCTGGTGGCCGAAGTGCCGCAGTCGCAGATCTACGCCGAAGCTCGCCGGGCGATGTGGATGAGCGGCGGCATTGGTCTGGCGGTGGCGTTGGTGTGCCTGTTGCTGGTGGTGTTGCTGGCCCGTGGATTGGTGCGACCGATTCGTCAGGTAACAGCGGCGTTGGTTGCCATCGGTAGCGGTGGTGGAGATTTGACCCACAGGTTAGATTCCAGCCGCGCCGATGAGCTGGGAGACCTGGCTCGTGGCTTCAATCGGTTCCTGGAAAGTCAGCGCGAGATGATCGGCGAAGTGCTGGCCACCAGTGAGCGTTTGCGCACGGCGGTCGGCCAGGTGGCGCGGGTGGTGGACAACACCGCCGGGCGTTCCGGGCGTCAGCAGGAAATGACCGACATGGTCGCCACCGCCGTTCATGAGATGGGGCTGACCGTGCAGGAAATCGCCCAGAACGCCGGCCACGCGGCGGTCGCTTCGCAAACCGCGCGGGATGAAGCGCTGCAGGCGCGGGAAGTGGTGGGTGGATCGATCCGGCACATCGAAAGCATGTCCGACGAGATCGGCATCGCCGCCAGGGCGGTGGGCGAATTGGCCCAGCAGGTGGCGTCCATCGATCAGGTGCTGGCGGTGATTCGCGGGATTTCCGAGCAAACCAATTTGCTGGCGCTCAACGCCGCCATTGAAGCGGCGCGGGCCGGGGACATGGGGCGCGGGTTTGCGGTGGTGGCCGATGAAGTGCGGACCCTGGCGCGGAGGACTCAGTCGTCCACCGACGAAATTCAGCAGATGATCGGCAGCCTCAAGCAGGGCGCGGAGCATGCGGTGTCTTCCATGCACGCCGGGCAAGCGGCGACCGGCACGGGGGTGGAGTCGAGCCAGCGCACCGGGGCATCGTTGACAGCGATTACCGGGCAGGTCGAGCACATCAGCGACATGAACCATCAGGTGGCGACGGCGACGGAAGAGCAGTCGGCGGTGACCGAGGAGATCAACCGCAACGTTCAGGGGATTTCCGACCTGGCGCGGGCGACGGCGGGGGAGGTCAGGGCTTGCCGTGAAGACTGTCAGACGTTGCAGCGTCTGGCCGATGATCTGGCGCGGCAGATGGGTGGGTTTCGGTTGAGCTGATCCAAGTGCTGCCTGAACTGACGCCTTCGCGAGCAAGCCCGCTCCCACACTGATTCTGCGGCGAACACATCATTTGTGAACGCCTACGATCGAGTGTGGGAGCGGGCTTGCTCGCGAATTTCAGCAGCACCACAAGGGCAGGGTCAGAACCACTCATCCTGCATGCCCAGGCACACATCATCCCGAGCCTCAAGAATCGCCAGTTCATGGTGGCAACCCGGCACTTCCCACGTCAGGAAATACCGCGCCGCCTGCAGCTTGCCTTTATAGAAGCTCACATCCGCCGCATTCCCCTTGGCCAACCCTTCCTCGGCGCGAATCGCCTGTTCCAGCCAGCGCCAGCCGATCACCGTGTGACCGAACACTTTGAGGTACAGCGCCGAGTTTGCCAGGCTGCTGTTCACCTTGCCTTGAGCCAGATCGGTCAGCAGGCCGATGGTCACGGTTTGCAGGCGAGCCACCAGTTTCTCCAGTGGTTCACGCAACGCGGTCAACGATTCATGCGCTTGTGCCCGCGCGGCGGTGTCGGCGATCAGGCGGATCAATTGCTTGAGCCCCGCACCACCGTTCTGCGCCAGTTTGCGCCCCAGCAAGTCCAGCGACTGAATGCCGTGGGTGCCTTCATGGATCGGGTTCAGGCGGTTGTCGCGGTAATACTGTTCCACCGGGTATTCACGGGTGTAGCCGTGACCGCCGAGAATCTGGATCGCCAGTTCGTTGGCCTTCAGGCAAAACTCCGACGGCCAGGATTTGACGATCGGCGTCAGCAAATCCAGCAGCTCATGGGCCTGTTTGCGCTCGGCTTCGCTCTCAAGAGTCGTGGTGTCATCGAACAGCCGCGCCGCGTACAACCCCAGGTCGAACGCGCCTTCGACGTAGGCTTTCTGGGTCAGCAGCATGCGTTTGACGTCGGCGTGCTGAATGATTGCCACCGGTGCGGTGGTCGGATCCTTGCTGTCCGGCACCCGACCTTGCGGACGCTCGCGGGCGTATTCCAGGGAATACAGATACCCGGCGTAGCCCAGCATCACCGCGCCCATGCCGACACCGATCCGCGCCTCGTTCATCATCTGGAACATGTAGCTCAAGCCATGGTATGGCTTGCCCACCAGATAGCCGACACACTCACCGTTGTCGCCGAAGTTCAGCGCGGTGGAGGTGGTGCCGCGCCAGCCCATCTTGTGGAACAAACCGGCCAGCAGCACATCGTTGCGCTTGCCGAGACTGCCGTCATCGTTGACCAGGAACTTGGGCACGATAAACAGCGAGATCCCCTTCACCCCGGCCGGCGCGTCCGGCAACTTGGCCAACACCATGTGCACGATGTTTTCCGACAGCGGGTGATCGCCGCCGGAGATGAAGATCTTGTTGCCCTTGAGTCGATAGGTGCCGTCGGACGCCGGCTCGGCGCGGGTACGAATATCCGACAGTGACGAGCCGGCGTGGGGCTCGGTCAGCGCCATGGTGCCGAAGAAGCGACCGTCGATCATCGGCTGCAGAAAACGTTGCTTCTGCTCGTCGGTGCCGAAGCTTTCAATCAGGTTGGCCGCGCCCATGGTCAGGAACGGGTAGGAGGTCGACGCCGCGTTGGCCGACTGGAAATGCGCGAAGCAAGCCTGGGACAGTAGTGTAGGAAGTTGCATGCCCCCCGCGTCGAAACTGCGCGCGGCGTTGAGGAAACCGGCTTCGAGGAAGGCATCCACCGCCGGTTTCACTTCCGGAATCAGAATCGCCCGGCCGTCCTCATAGCGCGGCTCGTTCTCATCGCCCTTGCGGTTGTGCGGGGCGAAGAACTTCTCGGCGATATTGCGGGCGGTGCCGATGGCGGCATCGAAGGTCTCGCGGTTGTGCTCGGCGAAACGCTCACGCTGGGTCAGGCCCTCGGCATCGAGGACTTCATACAGCTCGAAAGCCAGATTGCGGGAACTGAGCAACGTCTCGGACATGGCGGCCTACCTTTATTTGGGATGGACCGAGTCTAGGTGGGGGAATAGAGGTTGAACAGGATGATTGATGAGGGTGATGGTGGAGCAGCGCGGCGGCTTAGCAGGCGATACAAGCAACTGTGGGAGCGGGCTTGCTCGCGAAGAGGCCTGCACATTCAACATCTATGTTGGATGACACACCGCTTTCGCGAGCAAGCCCGCTCCCACAGGGATTGTGCAAACCAGGCACCTATTGCGGGTGCCTGGGTTTGAAGCGGTTTAACCGATCGTCATCAAGCTGGCGTTACCACCCGCCGCAGCGGTGTTCACGCTCAACGCACGCTCGATCACCAAACGCTCCAGCGCAATGTTGGTTTCACCCTGGGACAACCCCTGAACCCCAACAATCGCCCCGGCACGCTTGGCCACTTGCTGGCACACCGCACGTAACTGGTCGGAATGGCCATGATGCAGAACCGCATCGAGCACCACTTCGTCCTTGGTCCAGTCGGCCACCCGTTTGATTCGCGCCTGCACTTCCTTCGGCAGACGTGCGAACAAGGCCTTGCCCGGTTCCGCGTCCGGCCACACCGCCGAGCCGCCGACGGCCAATACCGCCGCCAGTTGAGTCAGCAGATCGCCTTCGACGTCCGCCAGGCACAGTACGTGTTCGCGCGGGAGGATGGCGTAGCTGTTGCGCTCGCCGGTCGGGCCGGCCAGCACGCGGGTGATCCCGCTTTGCGATTGCGCCGCGAACTGCACGCACAGGGCGCTCAGGTCCGCGAGCTTGTTGCTGTCGGCCCAGGCTTGCAGCGCGGTCAGCGGTTTGCTCATGGCGTCACGCAGACGTACGTCCGGTGCGGCGATGGCGTCGCCGCGAGCGAAGGATTGTTCGATCGCATTGGTAGGACGTGTCGACAGCAAGCGGTACAGGTACAGCGGACCACCGGCTTTCGGACCGGTGCCCGACAGGCCTTCGCCGCCGAACGGTTGCACGCCGACCACGGCACCGACGATGTTGCGGTTGACGTAGACGTTACCGGCGTTGACGTTGTCGATCACCTTGGCGATGGTCTCGTCGATGCGCGTGTGCACGCCGAGGGTCAGGCCGTAGCCGGATGCGTTGATCTGGCCGATCAGTTGGTCGATGTCTTTGCGCTTGTAGCGCACCACGTGCAGCACCGGGCCGAAGATCTCCCGTTGCAGCTCGTCGAAGCTTTCCAGTTCGATCAGGGTCGGCATCACGAAGGTGCCGCGTTTGACTTCTTCGCTGTTGGCGATCGCCACTTGGTACACGTTGCGACCTTTGTCGCGCATGGCCTGGATGTGCTTCTCGATGCCGGACTTGGCTTCGGCGTCGATCACCGGGCCAATGTCCACGGACAGACGCTCCGGGTTACCGAGACGGCATTCCGCCATGGCGCCCTTGAGCATTTCGATGACACGGTCGGCGGAATCCTCCTGCAAGCACAGCACCCGCAGTGCCGAGCAACGTTGACCGGCGCTGTCGAAGGCCGACGACACCACGTCGATCACCACCTGTTCGGTCAGTGCCGAAGAGTCGACGATCATCGCGTTCTGGCCGCCGGTTTCGGCGATCAGCGGAATCGGACGGCCCTGGGCGTCCAGGCGACCGGCGACGTTGCGTTGCAGCAGGCGCGCGACTTCGGTGGAGCCGGTGAACATCACGCCTTTGACCCGATCGTCGCCGACCAGACGGGCACCGACGGTTTCGCCACGGCCCGGCAGCAGTTGCAGCACGCCCTCCGGAATTCCGGCTTCGAGCAGCAGGCGCACGGCTTGAGCCGCCACCAGCGGGGTTTGTTCCGCAGGTTTGGCCAGTACCGGGTTGCCGGCGGCCAAGGCCGCAGCGACCTGACCACTGAAGATTGCCAGCGGGAAGTTCCACGGGCTGATGCACACCACCGGGCCCAATGGGCGGTGGGCGTCGTTGGTGAAGTCGTTGCGGGCCTGCACTGCGTAATAACGCAGGAAGTCCACGGCTTCACGCACTTCGGCGATGGCGTTGGCGAAGGTCTTGCCGGCTTCGCGCGCCAGCAGGCCCATCAACGGCTGGATCTCGCCTTCCATCAAATCGGCGGCACGTTCCAGAATCGCCGCGCGTTCGGCCGGCGGCGTGGCTTGCCAGATCGGCGCGGCATTCAGTGCGCACTGGATCGCGTTGTCGACGTCTTCGACGGTGGCTTCCTGCACATGGCCGACCACGTCGCGCAGATCCGACGGGTTCAGCACCGGCGCAGGGGTTTCGCTGCTGGAGGCGCAACCGAGCATCGGCGCGGCTTTCCAGTTGTTATGAGCGGTGGCCAGCAGCGCGCAGGACAGCGAAGCCAGACGATGTTCGTTGGCCATGTCGATGCCGCTGGAGTTGGCGCGCTCGGCACCATAAAGATCACGCGGTAGCGGGATACGCGGGTGCGGCAGGCCGAAACCGCCTTCCAGCGTGGCCATCTGCTCGATGCTGGCCACTGGATCGGCCACCAGCTCCTGAATCGAAATCGACTGGTCTGCGATACGGTTGACGAACGAAGTATTCGCGCCGTTTTCCAGCAGGCGACGCACCAGGTACGCCAGCAGTGTTTCGTGGGTGCCGACCGGTGCGTACACGCGGCACGGACGGTTCAGCTTGCCTTCGGACACTTTACCCACAACCTGTTCGTACAGCGGTTCGCCCATGCCGTGCAGGCACTGGAACTCGTACTGACCGGGGTAATAGTTCTGGCCAGCGATGTGGTAAATGGCCGACAGCGTGTGGGCGTTGTGGGTGGCGAACTGCGGGTAGATGGCTTCCGGCACCGACAGCAGTTTGCGGGCACACGCGATGTAGGACACGTCGGTGTACACCTTGCGGGTGTACACCGGATAGCCTTCCAGGCCTTCGACCTGGGCGCGCTTGATCTCGCTGTCCCAGTACGCGCCTTTCACCAGACGGATCATCAGGCGATGACGACTGCGGCGTGCCAGGTCGATCACGTAGTCGATCACATAAGGGCAACGCTTCTGATAAGCCTGGATCACGAAACCGATACCGTTCCAGCCGGTCAGCTGTGGCTCGAAGCACAGGCGCTCCAGCAGATCCAGCGACAGCTCGAGGCGGTCGGCTTCTTCGGCGTCGATGTTCAGGCCGATGTCGTATTGCTTGGCCAGCAGGGTCAGCGACAGCAGGCGCGGGTACAGCTCGTCCATCACGCGCTCGTACTGGGCGCGGCTGTAACGCGGGTGCAGGGCGGACAGCTTGATCGAAATGCCCGGGCCTTCATAAATCCCGCGACCGTGAGAGGCTTTGCCGATCGAGTGGATGGCTTGTTCGTACGAGGCCAGGTACTTCTGGGCGTCATGTTCGGTGAGTGCGGCTTCACCCAGCATGTCGTAGGAATAGCGGAAGCCTTTGGCTTCGAACTTGCTGGCGTTGGCCAAGGCTTCGGCGATGGTTTCGCCGGTGACGAACTGCTCGCCCATCAGGCGCATGGCCATGTCGACGCCCTTGCGGATCATCGGCTCGCCGCTCTTGCCGATGATGCGGCTCAGGGACGAGGTCAGGCCCGCTTCGTTGTGGGTGGCGACCAGTTTGCCGGTCAGCAGCAAGCCCCAGGTGGCGGCGTTGACGAACAGCGACGGGCTGTTGCCCAGGTGCGGCTGCCAGTTGCCGGTGCTGATCTTGTCGCGGATCAGCGCGTCGCGGGTGCCTTTGTCCGGGATGCGCAGCAACGCTTCGGCCAGGCACATCAGCGCCACGCCTTCCTGGGACGACAGGGAAAATTCCTGCAACAGGCCCTGAACAATCCCGGCACGGCCGCCGGCGCTCTTCTGATTGCGCAGTTTCTCGGCAATCGAGGCGGCGAGCTTGTTGGTGGCGTCGCACATCGGTGCCGGCAGGCGCGCCTGCTCGATCAGCATCGGCACCACTTCGGGTTCCGGGCGACGGTAGGCGGCGGTGATCGAAGCGCGCAGTACCGATTGCGGCAGGATGCTTTCGGCGAATTCCAGGAAGCACTGGTGTGCGTGATCGACGTGGACCTCGCCGGCCTCGTCAACTTCCTTGCCGTTCAAACCATTCAGCTCGGACAGGGTTGCACCACCCTCGAGTTTTTCCAGGTAATTGAAAATTGCCTGCTTGATCAGCCAGTGCGGCGTGCGATCAATCGAGGTCGCGGCGGCCTTGAGGCGTTCGCGGGTCGGGTCGTCAAGTTTGACCCCAAGGGTGGTGGTAGCCATATTTTTATCCTCATGTTTGCCACGACCGCGTGGCATCAGCTGGCGGCAAGATTAGCCGTGCTCTGGTCGAGGTGCAACCGGGTGCAACCCTTTTTTTGTCGGAATAATAAGCAGCTCGTCAGGAAATAAATTCTGGTACATCCATCCCGCGCCTGCTTGGTGCTTTTGCTTCTAGCGCAACCAGAAAAACGCCCTAAAAAGGAGCAAAAACCGACTCATTTCGAGAAAATCCGACTAGGTGCAACTTATTCGCACGAAACTGGTTGCACCTTATTTGCTTTGTTGAATAGCATTCGCGGCCAAGGTGCAACCGGGTCAAAAAGATCGGTGCACCGGCTGATGGCTTTCCTGGGGAAACATCAGTCATAAATGCGCGGGACCCCGAATCGTCAGTCAAACGTCGTCGTTTGCCAGCGGTTCACCAGCCGCCGCTACATAAAAACAATGCCAGGGCGTAACTCAATGAGCGTAAGCAATCCAACCCTGATCACGTTCGTGATCTACATCGCAGCAATGGTGCTGATCGGCTTCATGGCCTATCGCTCCACCAACAACCTTTCTGACTATATTCTGGGCGGTCGCAGCCTGGGCAGTGTCGTGACCGCACTCTCTGCCGGTGCTTCCGACATGAGCGGCTGGTTGTTGATGGGCCTGCCGGGCGCTATCTACATGTCCGGTCTTTCCGAAAGCTGGATCGCCATCGGCCTGATCATCGGTGCTTACCTGAACTGGCTGTTCGTCGCCGGTCGTCTGCGCGTGCAGACCGAGCACAACGGCGATGCGCTGACCCTGCCGGACTACTTCTCCAGCCGTTTCGAAGATAAAAGCGGCCTGCTGCGGATCATCTCCGCGGTCGTGATCCTGGTGTTCTTCACCATCTACTGCGCTTCCGGCATCGTGGCCGGTGCCCGTCTGTTCGAAAGCACCTTCGGCATGTCCTACGAGACCGCGCTGTGGGCCGGTGCCGCGGCGACGATTGCCTACACCTTCGTTGGTGGTTTCCTGGCAGTGAGCTGGACCGACACCGTACAAGCCACGTTGATGATCTTCGCCCTGTTGCTGACGCCGATCATCGTGCTATTGGCCACTGGCGGCATCGACACCACGTTCCTGGCCATTGAAGCGCAAGACCCAAGCAACTTCGACATGCTGAAAAACACCACCTTCATCGGCGTGATTTCGCTGATGGGCTGGGGCCTGGGCTACTTCGGCCAGCCGCACATCCTGGCGCGTTTCATGGCGGCGGATTCGGTCAAGTCGATCGCCAACGCCCGTCGCATCTCCATGACCTGGATGATCCTGTGCCTGGGCGGCACCGTCGCTGTAGGTTTCTTCGGCATTGCTTACTTCTCGGCAAACCCCGCCGTGGCCATGCCGGTGAGCGAGAACCACGAGCGTGTGTTCATCGAACTGGCGAAAATCCTGTTCAACCCGTGGGTTGCCGGTGTGTTGTTGTCGGCCATTCTGGCGGCGGTGATGAGTACCCTGAGCTGCCAACTGCTGGTGTGCTCGAGCGCCCTGACCGAAGACTTCTACAAAACCTTCCTGCGTAAAACCGCTTCCCAGGTTGAATTGGTCTGGGTCGGCCGCGCCATGGTGCTGCTGGTAGCCCTGATCGCTATCGCTCTGGCGGCTAACCCGAATAACCGCGTACTGGGTCTGGTCAGCTACGCCTGGGCAGGTTTCGGTGCTGCGTTCGGTCCGGTTGTCCTGATCTCCGTGATCTGGAAAAACATGACCCGTAACGGCGCGCTGGCCGGCATCCTGGTCGGCGCGATCACTGTGATCGTCTGGAAACACTTCGAGCTGCTGGGCCTGTACGAAATCATCCCTGGTTTCATCTTCGCCAGCCTGGCGATCTACATCGTCAGCAAAATGGGCACGCCGACCAGCGGCATGCTTTCGCGCTTCGCCGCGGCCGAGAAGGATTTCCGCCTGAACCAGTGAGGGGGATGAGCTGAGGCTCTGACTTTTCGCCGAACATGAAAACGGCCCGCTTCCTTTTGGAGGCGGGCCGTTTTTTTTTGCGGTTTTCTTTTGGCGCAAGGCGTGAAGCCTCGAAATTCCACTGTGGGAGCGGGCTTGCTCGCGAATGCAGTGTGACAGGCGGCGTTGATGTCGACTGACACACCGCATTCGCGAGCAAGCCCGCTCCCACATTGTTCGGCGGTGCTTCTGACAGGAATGTCTGTAGTTCTATATCTCAACTTGTGAAGGAAAAATCCCTAAAAAAGTAGGGAAAATCTGATTTCCTTGTCCCTCCATCAACACCCCTTGTCGCTCATGCAGAATCGCCCGCCTTCATTCTGCAGAGACACATCGGATGTTCGCGCCTGCCAATCAACCGCGTTTCACGTTGACCCTCGACGGCGTCCAGAATGAGCTCAAGGTGCTTGAGTTCACGGGCAAGGAAGCCATCAGCCAACCCTACCGTTTTGACCTGGAACTGGTCAGCGAACGGCCTGATCTAGAGCTCGAAAGCCTGCTGCATCGTCAGGCGTTTCTGAGTTTCGATACGCAAGGCTCCGGTATTCATGGTCAGGTTTTTCGCGTTGGCCAGAGCGATTCCGGGCACCGTCTGACGGGCTACCAGATCAGTCTCGTACCGCGCCTGACATATCTTGGGCGACGTATCAATCAGCGGATCTTCCAGCACAAAAGCGTGCCGACGATCGTTGCGCAAATCCTCAAGGACCACGGCATCCAGCGCGACGCCTTCGAGTTCCGGCTCGGCAGCGACTACCCCGATCGCGAGTACTGCGTGCAATACGCTGAAAGCGATCTGGCGTTCATCCAGCGACTGTGTGCCGAGGTCGGCATTCACTACCACTTCCAGCACAGCCCCGACGGGCACCTGCTGGTATTCGGCGATGATCAGACGGTTTTCCCACGTCTGCCCGAGCCGACGCTGTACCTGCCGGGCAGCGGGATGGCTGCGGATGCACCGGCCATCAAGCGTTTCAATGTACGGCTGGAAACCCGCACCACCGCAGTCACCCGCCGCGACTACGACTTCAAGAAGCCGCGCTTGCAACTCGAAAGCCGCCTCGACAGCGAACAGCGGCCAGTGCTGGAGGACTACCACTTTCCCGGCCACTTCACCGACCGTGAACACGGCAAACACCTGACTCAGCGAGCGCTGGAGCGGCACGGCGCGGATTACCGTCAGGCCGAAGGTCGCGGCGATGAATCCGCTTTGGTCAGCGGGCATTTCCTACACCTGGCCGAACACCCGCGTCAGGCGTGGAATGACTTGTGGTTGATCACCGAAATCGAACACCGCGGCCGTCAGCCGCAAGTGCTGGAAGAGTCGGCCACCAGCGACAGCCCGGATGATTTCCAGGGCTATCGCAATACCTTTCTGGCGACGCCGTGGGACGTTTCCTTTCGCCCGCCGCTGGGGCCGGAAAAACCACGGATGCTCGGCTATCAACCCGCCGTGGTCACCGGCCCGGCTGACAGCGAAATCCATTGCGACGAGTACGGCCGGGTTCAACTCGCCTGGGACCGTGACGGTCAGCTCAACGAACACTCCAGTTGCTGGCTGCGCGTCGCTTCCGGCTGGGCCCATGACCGTTATGGCAGCATGCTGATTCCCCGCGTCGGCATGGAAGTGTTGGTGGGGTTTATCGATGCCGATGCCGACAAGCCGCTGGTGATGGGGTGCCTGCCCAACGCCGCGACTCCAGTGCCCCTCGATCTGCCGGCGGACCAGACCCGCAGCATTTTCCGCAGCCAAAGCAGTCCCGGTGGCGGCGGTTACAACGAGTTGCGCATCGAGGATCGCAAGGGCGCCGAGGAAATCTACCTGCGCGCCCAGCGCAACTGGACTCAGCACGTCCTCAACGATCAACAGGTGCAGGTTGATAACCAGCGCAGCATCGTCGTCACCGGCACTGCCCGCCATGAGCTGAAGGCTGACGAAAAACGCATCACCCACGGCCAGCGCCAGACCGAAGTACGGTTGGACGATCACCTGGTGGTGGTCGGCGACCGGCACATTCGTGTGAGCAATCAAGCCCTCAATGCCAGTCAGCAATTCCACGTCAGCGCCGGCCAGCAAGTGGTCATCGACGGCGGCGCCAGCGCGACCATTCAGGCGGGCGGGCAGTGGATCAACATCGGCCCCGGCGGGATTTTCAGCAGCGTGCCGATTCAGGTCGGTGGTGCTCCGATGGCGGCCATGGCCTCTGCGCCGAGCTTGCCGGATGTGCCGTTGAAACTTGCAGCAGCCCCGGCGGCGCTGCTCAGTGCCGCGCAGATTCTCAGCCTGCAAAGCGATGCGCCGTTCTGCGAAGAATGCGAGCGCTGCAAGGGCGGTGTCTGTGCTGCCTGATGTTTTGTCGCCTCACGCCTGGCTGGAGCGCCAGCCACTGCAACCGTCGGAGCAACTGTTCGCGATTTTCAGCAGCGCCAGTGCCGCTGAACCGTTCAAAACCTGGCAACGCTCGATCACCGCACAAGCGCCGAGCCCGATCTGGGCCGGCACTGCCTATGCCGAGTGGGAAGCGGTGATGCCCTATGTCGGAATCGTCACCGCTGACAGTGAGTTTCTGGACTGGATCGCCGCCACTGAGTCCCGCGATTGGGGTTGGCTGGCGGTGTCTTGCGCCACTCAAGAAGCGCTGCTCGAGCATTTGCGCAGCCTTACACAAGTTCTGCTGCCCAACGGTAACGCGGTGTTTTTCCGCTATTGGGATGGGCGCTATTTGCTGCCGATTCTGCAGTCTGCCGAGGTCAATGCTGCGCAACTGATGCCGGTGATCGGGCGCTGCCTGATCAATGGCCAGCCGCTGGATATTGGTGGCAGCGCGCTGAAAACCGCCAGGGTTTTCCCCTGGTGGGAAGTTTCCGAGTCACTGCTCAAACACCTCGCCACGGAGTCTGCAACAACTCACATCAACAACTTGCTGAAGTGGTTGAGCGAGGACCGCCCTGATCTTTATGAGGCGTTCTCCGAAAGCGTGTTGCGGCACAAAGTCGCGAGTTTTCTTGAGACGCCCGACCTGCCTCAAGCGCCGAAATCAGCGTTGGTGGATTACCTGATGACGGAGCTGGACTGATGGATCAGATCGTACGGATCGAGCAGGAGCTCGACGGTTTCAAAGACACCTTGAGTTTGTATCGCCAACAGCTTGGCAACTTCTTGAGCCGGAATGCGGACAGGGTCAGCCGGGCGATGGACGTGCCTTCGCTGTTGGACATGGAACGGGTGATAAAACTCGGCACTACGACTACAGCGGTGAGTAGTCGTGACGATGATTTTCTGTCCGGTATCGCGCAGTGTCCGGACGGCGGGACTCTGCAGATCGAGAGCAAGTTCGAATCGGTTTATGACATCCCGTTGGGAAATATTTCGGTCGATGTGATTGCCGTTGATGGCGGTGAAAGCACACCGGTCTTGCTCGATGAAAACGGTAAAGGGCAGTTCGAAGGCACACCGGGAAAGTTCTATCGCGTTCATGTCCAGGGTGAAGTTGCGCCCTCGAAGATCAACGAACTTTTTGATTCCTACAAAGGCCTCTCCAGCGACTTGGAGGGCTGGTTACGCAGTGAGTGGGAAGGGTTCAAGCCGCTGTGGTCGCAATCGACTTTTGCGGCTGCCGGTAACGGCATGCTCGCGGGAAGTTGGGCGGCGGTCATGGGCGTTTGGGACAGCCTCAGCCTGCTCTCGGACATTCTTCAGGATCCCCGCAAGTTCGTTGAGCGTTTGGGCAGCGGCGCTGATGAGTTGGTCAGGCTCGCGGAAACAGCGCCGCAAGTCATGGCAAAAGTCCAACTGCTGGCCAGTGACGAAGCGGCGCTGTGTTTACTGTTGCGTACTGCCAGTCTCTGGCTGGAAATGCTGCCGCCCAGCGAGATCGCCGGCAACGCGGCAGAGGCGGCCAGCCAAGTCATCGTCTCGGTGCTGATCGATATTCTGATTGCTTCGGTACTGGCTTTCACAGGTGTCGGCATACCCGCCGCCAAAGCCTATTTAACGGCTCGCGGCCTCAAATACGGGATGGGGTTGGCCAGTCTCGCGATGCGCTTCGTCGAGGCCACTTTCAATATCCTCAGCACCTTCATGCAGTACGTCGACCAGTACAAAGCGGTCGCCGCACGCGGTGTTGCCGCGGGTCTGAAAAAAGGCCGGATGCAACTGCGCTGGGATGCCAAACGCAACACCACGCTGAAAAAAGACGAACACCACGACGACTCCCCGGATCAGGCGATAAACCCCAACGGCGACAGCGCCACGTGCGTGCCGTCTACCTGCAAAAACGGCTGCCCGGTGTCGATGGTCACCGGCGAAGAACTGCTGACCCTCACCGACGGCTCGCTGGACGGCATTCTGCCTTTTGACTTCACCCGCCTCTACCGCACCAGCGCCGCCGAGATCGATGTCGGCCTCGGTTTTGGCTGGAGTCATTCGCTCGCCCATCGGCTGGAAATCGACGGCGACCAGGTCATCTGGATCGACCACGAAAACCGCCGCACCACGTTCCCGCTGCCGAGCAGCGAACGCCCGGCGATCCACAACAGCCTATCGCGCGCGGCGATTTATCGCGGTGATGACCCCGAGGAACTGATCCTCGCCCAGGCCGGCGATGAAGCGCGGTTCTACCACTTTCACCACGGTCGACTGACGGCGATCAGCGACGCCTACGACAACCGCCTGCGCATCACCCGCGACCGCCAGGAACGCATCCAGCGCCTCGACAACGGTGCCGGTCGTGCCTTGCTGTTGCGTTACGACCGCGCCCACCTGATCGCTGTCGATTATCAGTGTTTCCGCCCGGCCCAGACCCTCGCCGAGGCGTGGCACACCGAACAAACCTTAGTCAGTTACCACTACGACGAACGCGATCAACTGATCGAAGCGAGCAACGCCGCCGGCGAAAGCGAGCGTTACGACTACGACGACCAGCACGTAATTTTGCAGCGGCAACTGGCCGGTGGCGCAAGTTTCTTCTGGGAGTGGGAACGGTCTGGCAAGGCGGCCAGATGTATTCGCCACTGGGCGTCGTTTGCGCAGATGGACACGCGCTATGTCTGGGATGACCAGGGCAGCGTCACGGTCCGGAACATCGACGGCGGTGAAGAGGTTTACGTCCACGATGATCGAGCGCGGTTGGTGCGTAAGGTCGAGCTGGATGGTGGCGAACACCTCAAGGCCTACGACGAGCAGGGCCGGTTGGTCGCCGAGCAGGATCCGCTCGGAGCCGTCACCGAATACCGCTACGACGAAGTCGGACGGTTGGTGGCGCTGATTCCACCGGACGACGAGCCAACGGCCTACGAGTATCGCAACGGTTTCCTGCATGCGCGCTATCGCGGCCAGGCGGTGTGGAAATACCAGCGCAATGCCCAGGGCGATGTCACCGAAGCCACCGATCCCGATGGCCAGGTCACCCATTACCACTACGACGACTACGGTCAGTTGCTGTCGATCCGCTACCCGGACACCAGTCGGCATGTGTTCGTCTGGAATGCCCTGGGGCAATTGCTCGAGGAAACACTGCCGGACGGTGGTCAGCGAGCGTTTTCCTACGATGCGCTGGGGCGGCAGACGACTCGTCAGGACGAACACGGTGCGCTCACTCAGTACCAATGGGACGCCGTTGGCCGACTGACCCAGACGACGTTGCCTACCGGTGCCACTCGCGCCTTCAGCTACAACGCCTACGGCAAGATCACCGCCGAACGCGACGAACTGGGCCGTGTCACCCGCTACGAATACGTCGACGATCTGCATCTGGTCAGCCGCCGGATCAACCCCGACGGCACCCAGCTCCAGTACCGCTACGACAACGCGCAGCTGCTGCTCACGGAAATCGAAAACGAATCCGGCGAACACTATCGGCTGGACTACACGCCCAACGGCCTGATCCGACAGGAAACCGGCTTCGACGGCCGCCGCACCGCCTACGTCTACGACCTCAACGGCCATCTGCTGGAGAAAACCGAATTCGGCGATGACGGCTCGCAGCTGGTTACGGGCTATCAACGAGATTCGGCCGGACGGTTGTTGGTCAAGACCTTGCCCGACGGGGTTAAGGTCGAATACCGCTACGACTCGCTGGGCCGACTGACCGGCGTCGACGATGGCCACGATCGCCCGCTGGAGTTCGAGTACGACCTGCAGGACCGCCTGATCACCGAGCACCAGGGCTGGGGCACCTTGCGCTATGGCTACGACGCCTGCGGCCAGCTCAACCGCCTGCGCCTGCCGGACGGCAGCAAACTCGATTACCACCACGCCAAGGGCGGCGCGCTCACGGCTATCGACCTTAACGGCGCACGCCTCACCAGCCACCAATTCGTCTTCGGCCGCGAACAGCAGCGCCAGCAAGGACAGCTGACCAGCCAGTACCACTACGACGAACAGGGCCGGTTGCAGGCCCACGCGATCAACCAATCAACCAAACCGCTGTACTTGCGCCACTACAGCTACGCCGTCAACGGCAACCTGGCGACCATCGCCGACAGCCGCCACGGCCAGCGCAGCTATTACTACGACGCACTCAACCGCCTGACCCGCGTGCGCCACACCCGCGACGACCCACCGGAAACCTTCGCCCACGACCCGGCCAGCAACCTGCTGATGCAGGACCGCCCCGGCGCCGCGAAGGTGCTCGGTAATCGCCTGCTCATGCAAGGCGACCGGCATTACGACTACGACGCCTTCGGCAACCTCATCCGTGAACGTCGCGGCAACGGGCAGAAACTCGTCACCGAGTACCGCTATGACTGCCAGCATCGGCTGATCGGCGTCACCACGCCGGACGGTCGTTGCTCAAGCTACCGCTACGATGCCTTCGGCCGCCGCATCAGCAAAACCGTCGACGGCAAAACCACCGAGTTCTTCTGGCAAGGCGACAACCTCGTCGCCGAAAGCAGCCGCGAGCACTACCGCAGCTACGTCTATGAGCCCGGCAGCTTCCGCCCGCTGGCCATGCTCGACGGCAAAGGCCCGCGTAAGGCTTGTCCCTTCTACTACCAGCTCGACCACCTGGGTACACCGCTGGAGCTGACCGATTTTGGTGGTGAGATCGTCTGGTCGGCGAAGTACAACGCCTACGGAAAAGTCACGCACCTGGCGTTCGGCGGGGGCGAGCAACTGGAACAACCGTTACGGTTTCAGGGCCAATACTTCGACGCCGAGAGCGGTCTGCACTACAACCGGCATCGATACTATGATCCAGAGGTTGGTCGGTATCTGACACCGGATCCGATCAAGTTGGCGGGTGGGCTGAACCAGTACCAGTACACGCCGAACCCGACGGGGTGGGTTGATCCGTTGGGGTTGAGCGGGAATTGCCCGCCGCCGAATAAGCCGGGGTGTGGGGCACCGGATGATACGACTGGCGTTGGGGTTGATGAGGGTGAGCCGCCGCTGCCCAAGCTGACAGGTGATCAGCGGAGGGCGCGGATTGATGAGTTGGCTGAAGCAAATGCTAAGAGGCGGGTCATAGAGTTTGAGAAAAAGTACGGCATGCACACCGTGGCAAAACATAATCCGGAAATACCTGGCAAAGCGCTAAAGCAGAGATCTATTGATGGCAGTCACCCAACAAAGAAAGGCAAAAAGGAGAAGATTAACCCCAGTTCCCAGTTTAAAAGCTGGTTGCTCCAGATGCATGCAATAAATGATGCTGTTTCTAGAATGAGTCGAAAGCCTCCAGCTCCCACGGGTTTTACTCAATCAGGGGATCCCGTTGTAAGGAGAGAAATGCCGGGTGGCGGTAGAGGGTATAAGCCTAATAAAAAGGATTTACAAAACCCGAAATATATAGATGAGTTAAATTATTCAGAGGTTAGGTTTCGTCAAGGTGGTGTAGTTAAACCCTATACTGCATTCCCAGATTAGGATAAGTGAAAATGTTAAAGTGGCCTATGTATGATCTTCCTTTCGAGCCGACACTGTTGTATTGGTTGGGAGGTATTTCTATTTTTGATCGTGAGGAAACCCTTGGCGAGGCTTTGTGGGTATATAATCCGAATGATAAGTCTGATAGAGAAAAAATTATTAAGTTGTTTGTGTTAAGTAATCTTGAGTATCTGCCGTATAGACACCGATTTTTGATGTTTAAAATCCTCGAAGATGCCTTGATGCAGGAAAGTTTTGACTTTTCTACTCAGTTTGAAAGCGACTACGACGCCAATACGTCTATGGCTTGGGATGAAACAGAGATAGACGATCCTCGTGGTTTTTTTGAAGATATATATAAGTTGGCAATCGAAGAATGGAAAGACGACCTACATAAGGCCCGCCTTGAAGACCAATCTACTTGGTGACAGAGAGGGGCATGAGGAGGCAGCGAAATTTCTGGGCAAGGTCGTCGGAAGTTTCCTTCAAGTCGTAGCGGTTTTCATGAACTGGTGCGGAGTGAACTCCATGGATAATCTTTGGCTGTCACTGCAAAACACAGTGACAGGGTGTAGGAACCCTTGGAGATTCACCGCGTGTCAGCGCTGTCGTTTGATTGCGGCACTTAATTCGTGTCCGTAAGATCGTTCATGGCGGCTGTGCGCGGGACACGCTTCGGCGTGGCTGAGTCTGGTGGATCCTCAGTTTCCTACTCTCGCGTACGGCTGCCACCCAAGCCCGTAGGAAAGGCCGTTGGTAGCTTGAATTTATCCACCAAGGTCTATCAAAAATGAAAACATTTACACCCGATCCACCCTACGAAAAACCAATCCCCCATCCCGCCAACCGCTTCATGGCCCTAACCGGCAACTGCACCGACATGCCGACCCTGTTCGTCGATACCCACGCGCCGCTGGATATCTTGACTGACACTGCCAGCTATCGAATTCGCGCCGTTACTCAGGTGCTGGAAAACATGTCCATGCGCGGCTCGGTTGAGTGCGAATCTTTCATTCTTAGTGATTTTGCCTTGCTCTGTGCCATTCCATTACGCGATGGGTGTGATGTGCTGGATGTGGTTGGGCGGCGGTTGCGGGCTCGGCCTTCGGAATAACGTCGAGTGGCTTTTGTGGCGAGGGAGCTTGCTCCCGTTCGGCTGCGCAGCAGTCGTAAACCGAATTCTGCGGTGTGTCTGGCTGAACCGTGGCGTAGGTTTTGGGGGCTGCTTTGCAGCCCAACGGGGGCAAGCCCCCTCGCCACAGGGTTTATGGATTGGCGCGGTATTGGGGTTGTACTTGCCCGCTCAGCCGCGAACCCCTGACGTTCTGCGCGGTACAGGGTAAACTTCCCGGCCTTCGCAGGAGCAGCCATGAATTATCGTCACGCCTTCCATGCCGGCAATCACGCCGATGTGTTCAAACACCTGACTTTGACCCGCCTCATTGCCCTGATGTCGCGCAAGGAGCAGCCGTTTGCCTATCTCGACACTCACGCCGGCATCGGTCTGTATGACCTGCAGGGCGATCAGGCCAGTCGTACCGGTGAGTACCTGGAAGGCATCGCGCGGTTGTGGGATCAGCCGGATTTGCCGGCGCTGACCGCCGATTACATGAAGGTGCTGCACGAGATGAACCCGGATGGCCAGTTGCGCTATTACCCGGGGTCGCCGGAGTTGGCGCGGCGTTTGACCCGGCCGCAGGATCGCGTGTTGTTGAACGAGAAGCACCCGGAAGACGGTCTGTTGCTCAAGGACAACATGAAGGGCGATCGTCGGGTGAAGGTTCACCTGGGCGAAGGCTGGCATGTGCCGCGTGCGTTGTTGCCGGTGCCGGAGAAGCGGGCGGTGATGTTGATTGATCCGCCGTTCGAACAGCTTGATGAGATGCAGCGTTGTGCTGCGTCGCTCAAAGAGGCGATCGGCCGGATGCGCCAGACGGTGGCGGCGATCTGGTATCCGGTGAAGGATCAGCGGGCGTTGCGGCGCTTCTATCAGGACTTGGCTGGTTCGGGCGCGCCGAAGTTGTTGCGGGTGGAGTTGTTGGTGCATCCGCTGGATACGCCGAACAGCCTGAACGGCTCGGGGTTGGCGATTGCCAATCCGCCGTGGGGGCTGGAGGAAGAATTGCGTGAGTTGCTGCCGTGGTTGTCCAAGAAGTTGGGGCAGACCCAGGGTGGGTGGCAGATGGATTGGTTGATCGCCGAGAGCTGATCAGTTGCATTTGTGGCGTCTAGTCGGACGCCTTCGCGGGCAAGCCCGCTCCCACAGGTTATGTGATCGACATAAATCCCTGTGGGAGCGGGCTTGCCCGCGATGCTTTTCAGGGCCCGAAAATCAGATCGGGCACGTCACGCCTGTACCGCCAATCCCGCAATACCCTTCAGGATTCTTGGCCAGGTATTGCTGGTGATAGGCCTCGGCGAAGTAGAACGTCGGTGCCTCTTCGATTTCGGTGGTGATTTCGCCTTTTCCAGCCTTGGTCAGTTCGGCCTGGAACACCTCTTTACTGTGCTTGGCTGCAGCCAGTTGAGCCGGGTTGGTGGCATAGATTACCGAGCGGTACTGGGTGCCGATGTCATTACCCTGGCGCATGCCCTGGGTCGGGTTGTGCAATTCCCAGAACATCTTCAGCAGTGCTTCGTAGCTGACTTTTGCCGGCTCGTAGACCACCAATACCACTTCGCTGTGGCCGGTAAGGCCCGAGCAGACTTCTTCATAGGTTGGGTTCGGCGTAAAGCCTCCGGCGTAACCCACCGCCGTACTGACCACGCCTTCACGCTGCCAGAATTTGCGCTCCGCGCCCCAGAAGCAGCCCAGGCCGAAGATCGCAAAATCCACGTCCATCGCGAATGGGCCCAGCAGCGGGGCGTCGTGGACGAAGTGTTTTTCCGGCACGGTCATCGGGGTTTCACGGCCAGGCAGAGCTTGTTCTTTAGTCGGGAGCACGTTTTTGTTCACCAGAATTTCCGAGCGCAGAACCATGATCAGTCCTCTCAGTCAGGTTGGAATATAAGTAGACAGACTACAAGTGTGCCTAATGCCGACCAGTTAAGCACTATCCCTGTGGGAGTGGGCTTGCTCGCGAACGCGGTACATCTCACAACATTGACGCCGACTGTCACGCCGCCTTCGCGAGCAAGACCGCTCCCACAGGTTTTGCGACACTGCCGTCAGACGAGTGGGCCGCGCGGATAACGTTTGAGCTTTTCGATCAGCTCCGAACCCGGGATCGGACGGTCGAACAGGTAGCCCTGGCCGACGTCGCAGCGGTGGCGGCGCAGGAAAGCCAGTTGCTCGGCAGTCTCGATGCCTTCAGCCACGACCTTGAGTTTCAGGTTGTGGGCCATGGCGATCACGGCGGAGGTGATTTCCATGTCGTCCTGGTTGTCCGGGATTTCGTGGATGAAGCTGCGATCGATCTTGATGATGTCGATCGGGAATTTTTTCAAGTAACTGAGCGACGAGTAACCGGTGCCGAAGTCGTCCATCGCCAGGGTCAGGCCCAGACGCTTGAGCTGATCGAGCTGCAAGTGCGTGTCTTCGGTGGCTTCCAGCAGCAGGCCTTCGGTCAGTTCCAGCTCCAGCAGGTTTGCCGGCAGCGCTTCTTCCTTGAGGATGTTGGCGATGGACGCCACCAGGTCCGGGTCGGAGAACTGCTTGGGCGACAGGTTGATTGCCACTTGCAGGTTGCCGAGGCCGGCGGCGGTCAAATCCTTGCTCATGCGGCAGGCCTGGCGGGCGATCCATTTGCCGATCGGGATGATCAGCCCGGTTTCTTCGGCCACGCTGATGAACTGGTCCGGGCGGATCATGCCCTTTTCCGGATGGTTCCAGCGCAACAGCGCTTCCATGCCCAGCAAGCGACCGCTGCGCAGGCACAGCTTGGGCTGGTAGAACACGTCCAGTTCGTTCTGGGTCAGGGCGCGGCGCAGGTTGTTTTCGACGAACAGTTTGTAGCTGGCCTCGGCATTCAGTGCTTCGGTGAACACTTGCACCTGGTGTTTACCGTTGGCCTTGGCCTTGTGCAGCGCCAGGCCGGCGTTACGCATCAGCGTTTGCGGGTCGCGACCGTGCAGCGGCGCGCAGGCCAGGCCCACGGAGCCGGTGACGCTGATCAACTGGTTGTCGACGAACATCGGTTTGTCGAGGGTTGCCAGCAATTGGTTGGCAACCTGCTGGCCTGCCGAGAGGTCAGTGTCGTCCAGCAGCACCGCGAATTCGTTACTGGCAAAGCGCGCCAGACTGCCGCTCGAACTCAGGCTGTTGCGCAGGCGCCGGGCCAGGCTGATCAGCAGTTTGTCGCCGGTCTGGTGGCCGAGGCTGTCGTTGATCCGCTTGAAGTTGTCGATGTCCACCAGCAGCAGGCTGATTGGCGTATCGCTGTCTCGGGCGAAGCGTTCGTCGAGGTTGCGGATGAACGCCGGACGGTTGCCGAGGTTGGTCAGGTTATCGGTGTAAGCCAGGCGCTCGATGCGTTGCTGGGCGAGCTTGGTCTGGGTGATGTCTTCGTAGATGCCGATGTAGTGGGTCAGCTCACGGTTGTCGCCGTACACCTTGGAAATCGACAACTGGCCCCAGTAGGGTTCGAGGTTTTTACGCCGGCTCTTGAACTCGCCCTGCCAGCTGTTGCTCTTGGCCAGCGCCGACGGGGCATCGAACAGCAGTTCGCTGAGATTTTCCAGCGCCGGCAGTTCCGACAGCCGCTGGCCGTGGACTTCCTCGGTGGTGTACTGGGTGATCGCGGTGAAGCTTGGGTTGACGTACTCCACCACGCCGTCGCAATTGACCAGCAGAAAGGCGTTGGCGCTTTGCTCCACTGCACGCTGGAACAGGTGCAGGGCGCTGGTGGCGGTGCGGCGGTTGTGGTTGTTGATGACTTGGGCAAACTGGTCCGCCAGTTCGCCGGCGAAGGCGATTTCGTCCGACTGCCAGGCGCGGGTCGCCCCGATCTGTTCCAGGCAGAGCACGCCGACCACCTGGCCATCGACGCGGATGCTGGCGTCGAGCATGGCGTTGACGTCGCGCGGGCGCAGGTGCTCGGCGATTTCCCGGGTGCGCGGGTCGCGCATGGCGTTGTGGGCGTCGATGGCGCGGCCGGTGTGCAAGGCCTCGAGGTAATCGGGAAAACCACTGGCGTCGATCGGCTCCGGCAGCTGGTGATTCCGGGTGGCGCGGTGATAGGCCGAGATCGGTGTCAGTAGCGAGCCGTCGAGGTTCCACAGGCTGGCGCAGTCGATTTCATAGATATCGCAGGCGCTGCGGGTGATCAGTTCGGCGGCTTCTTGCAGGGAATTGTTGGTGCTGTAGCGCTGGCGGGTCAGCAGCAGGATCAGGTCTTGCTGGGCGCGCACCCGGTCCAGATGCTGCAGTTGTTCCTGCTGGGCACGTTGATTGAGTTCCAGGGCGATTTGCAGGCGTGAGTTCTGGGTTTCCAGATCCAGCGCCGGCAGCAACGGTTCGCCGTCGAACAGGCCGTCGACCACCATCAGGTAGCCGCGCAGCAAGTGTCGATTGTGTTGTTTGTAGGCTTCGCCCAATTCCAGCAGGCTCAGAACGCCGGCGGCGGTGTGCAAGGTGTAGCGGACCAGGTAATGCGGGTTTTCGGTGAGCTGTTGCTGGATTGTGTCGTGCAGTTGATAGCGCGCCTCGGGCTCCATCAGGCTGGCGTAGGGTGAGCCGACCAGAGCACAGAGCTCTACCGCCGGCAGGCCGAACTGCCGTTCACAATTGGGATCGAGAAACAGCAGCGCCCAGCTCGGTTCATTCAGCCGTTCGAAACGCAGCATGCCGAGCCGCGAGGGCACAGGCAACTGCGTCACTACCTCGGCCACCATACGGCTGGCGGCATCGGGTTGGCTTTTCATTGAGGGAAACTCGCTTCGAATATGCTGATCGCGCCGGGCTCTCGCCCTCTTTACTGTTGCCTGCGGCAAGGTTGCATCATTGCGACACCGACTGACAAGAGACATGAAGGCCAAGTGCTATAAGAATATGTCGGCAGGCGCGAAGATTTCTCCAGCGAGGCGCCTGAAAGTAATGTTGTGAGTCAAAAGATCGCAGCCCGAAGATTGCGATCTTTTCCAAGGGTCAACGTAATTTGATGCTGATCGACTGCAATGGCTTGCCGTCCCGATCGTGATAATTGACGCGAACCTGCTCGGCCTCGACGATCAGATGCGCGAAGTTGTCCTGGCTGATTACCCCGCTGGTCAGTTCATGCCGATAGTCCCCCGCCGCTGTTCGGGCCAGGGCTTGATCGAGGATAAAGGTCGAGGCCTTGGCGTACGGCAGCAATTTGCTGTTGCACAACGGTGAAGACACGATGGTGTGGACTTCGAAATCCGGGTCCTCGCTGTGGGTCAGGCGACTGGTGAGGGAGCCATGGACATCGCCGGAAATGAACAAGACGTTCTTGATCCCGCGTGTACGAATGGTCTCCAGCAGTCGTAGCCGTTGCTCCGGGAAGGCTTTCCAGGCGTCATCGCCGTTAAGTTTGCGGTCGGGGTAGAACATGACGCTGGTGACCACGAATTTGACCCGGGCCGTGCTGTTGATCAGCCATTTGCACAGCGCCTGTTCCTGCTCTTCATCAAGGATGCGCCGGTCGCTGGCCGACAGATTGCGCCGGGTTCGGCTGTCAGTGACAAACCATTCGATATCGCCCTCGGAGAACTGATACCAATACTGGTCCAGTCTTTTACTTACTTGCCCATTGGCCAGTAGTTTATGCGCGGGGCTGTGACTGGCTTGATATAACTCATACGCTGCAATGGCATTTTTATATAAGTGATTATCGTCCTTGCTTTTATTGGCGGGCCAGTTGTCTTCAATTTCATGGTCGTCGAGGATCATATAAGTCGCAATGCCCGACATTAACCTGGAAATATGAGGCTGCGAAAAGGCTGTGCGGTACTTTTTGAGGATGTCCGTGTATTCCCGGTCGGGGGCCACGAGGTTCAGGTCATCGACGTAAATCTGGTCGCCAGTCATCAGCATGGCGCTGATGGGCGGTTCGGCGCGTTCCGCCAGGTCGTTGATCGAGGCAAAAATCCGGTCGCCCCGCTGCGGCGCCAATGCAATGCCGGCGGTCAATCGCAGGTAACGGCATGAGCCGACGACATAGGCCCGTGGCTGGGTGGTTTTGCTGGACTGCGTGCGAAAGCGGTAAATCTCCCGGGGCCATTGCAGCGGCAGTTCCTGAACCGTCTCCACGGTATGCACCGGGTTCATGGGGCTGAACCAGCCTGCCTGGTATTCATAGTCGGTGTCGGTGGCCAGATCGTTGAGTGCAATCACATCGGACATGTCGCGCAAGACGGTCAGTTTTGCAAATATGCCTTTGGACCAGTATTGCTCACCGGTGCGTCGATAACGGATGCCTGCAAATACCAAGGCATCGTCCTGTATTTCGCCGCGCAAGAAAATACGGGCGTGGTTAGTTGTGGTGTGGCCAATAATCGGGCCGATAGTGGGTTTGAACATGTTCGAATCCGTTCGAAGTAATGCTAACTAAGCAGATTGATTGGTTGAAGTTTATGTTGAAAGTTTCCGCAACTAAGCCTAGTTACTGAGTCGCAAAAAATATCGGGCGGAAGTGGACTTGGGTTGTAGGCAATGTAAGCCTCGGGTGTAGGAGTAAGCGGTTTCTTCAAGGCAAAAAAAAGCCCCGCCAAATCGACGGGGTTGAGGTACGAGCGTGGCGCTCGGAAAACGTGGAACGCGATTGGCCCTCCGGTCAGGGAGGGCCAGTCGGTGTTACAGCAGGATGGTGCGGATGTCCGCCAGCAGATCGCTCAGACGCTTGGTGAAGCGTGCAGCAGCGGCGCCGTTGATCACACGGTGATCGTAGGACAGTGACAGTGGCAGCATCAGTTTCGGCTGGAAGGCTTTGCCGTCCCAGACTGGCTGGATGGTTGCCTTGGAAACACCGAGGATCGCCACTTCCGGCGCGTTGACGATCGGCGTGAAGCCGGTGCCGCCAATGTGGCCGAGGCTGGAAATGGTGAAGCAGGCGCCTTGCATTTCGTCCGACGAAAGCTTCTTGGTCCGGGCTTTTTCAGCCAGGGAAGCAGCCTCGGCGGCCAGCTGCAGAAGGCTCTTCTGGTCGACGTTCTTGATGACCGGTACCAGCAGGCCATCCGGGGTGTCGACGGCGAAGCCGATGTTTACGTATTTCTTGCGGATGATCGCTTTGCCGCTTGGAGCCAGCGAGCTGTTGAAGTCCGGCAGTTCCTTGAGCAGGTGTGCGCAGGACTTGAGCAGCAGCGGCAGGATGGTCAGCTTGACGCCGGCCTTCTCTGCAACGGCTTTCTGGGCGTTACGGAACGCTTCCAGCTCGGTGATATCCGCCGAGTCGAATTGCGTCACGTGTGGCACGTTCAGCCAGCTGCGGTGCAGGTTGGCGGCGCCGACCTGCATCAGGCGGGTCATCGGCACTTCTTCGATTTCGCCGAAGCGGCTGAAGTCCACGACCGGAATCGGCGGGATGCCCGCGCCGCCGGTTGCGCCAGCCGCAGCGGCCGGAGCTTCCTTGGCCTTCTGCATCATGGCCTTGACGTAAACCTGAACGTCTTCCTTCAGGATGCGACCGTGTGGACCGCTGGCGCCGACAGCGCTCAGCTCGACGCCGAACTCGCGGGCCAGTTGACGCACGGCAGGGCCGGCATGAACTTTCGCACCAGGCTTGGCAGGAGCAGCAGCCGGGGCAGCAGCGGGAGCGGCGGCAGCCGGAGCAGCAGCGGCAGGCGCTGGAGCACTCGGCGCAGCAGCGGCAGCCGGAGCCGGGGCTGCAGCAGGTGCCGCGCCTTTGACTTTCAGCTTCAGGATCAGGTCGCCGGTACCGACTTCGTCATCCAGCTTGATGGAAACGCTTTCCACCACGCCAGCGGCAGGCGATGGGATTTCCATGCTCGCCTTGTCGGATTCCAGGGTGATCAGCGACTGATCGGCGGCAACAGTGTCGCCAGCCTTGACCAGTACTTCGATGATCTTGGCCTTGCCCGCCGAACCGATGTCCGGGACGTGAATGTCCTGAACGCTGTCGGCAACCGGTGCTGCCGGAGCCGCGGCGGCTGGCGCCGGAGCAGCGGCAGCAGGCGCAGCAGCCTGGGCAGGAGCGGCAGCAGCAGGGGCCGCAGCACCCGCCACTTCCAGATCCAGAATCAGGTCGCCCGTGCCGACTTCGTCGTTGAGCTTGACGCTGATGGCCTTGACCACGCCAGCGGCGGGCGAAGGGATTTCCATGCTGGCCTTGTCGGATTCCAGGGTGATCAGCGACTGATCAGCCTCGACGGTGTCGCCGACCTTGACCTGGATCTCGATGATCTGGGCCTTGCCCGACGAACCGATGTCCGGCACGTGCACTTGCTGAATGCTGGCAGCCGCCGGCGCGGCAGCAGGCGCCGCCGGCGCAGGTGCGGCAGCCGGTTTGGCTTCGGCTTTGGCAGCTGGCGCAGCAGCCGCAGGGGCTGGCGCAGCGGCACCTTCGACTTCCAGCTCCAGCAGTTCGTCGCCTTCTTTCAGGCGATCGCCCAGCTTCACTTTCAGACTTTTGATGATGCCGGCCTTCGGCGCAGGCACTTCCATGCTCGCCTTGTCCGATTCCAGCGTCAGGATGCTCTGGTCGGCTTCGATACGGTCGCCGACCTTCACAAACAGTTCAATTACTTCACCTTCACCGCTGCCGATGTCAGGTACGCGAATGAGTTCGCTCACAGAGTGTCTCCTCAGCAGTCCAGTGGGTTGCGTTTTTCCGGGTTGATACCGAACTTGGCGATGGCTTCAGCCACCACTTTAGGTTCGATGTCACCACGGTCAGCCAAGGCTTCCAGGGCTGCCAACACCACGAAATGACGGTCGACTTCGAAGAAGTGACGCAGCTTCCTGCGGCTGTCACTGCGGCCGAAACCATCGGTGCCCAGGACTTTGAATTCCTTGGACGGGACCCACTGACGAATTTGTTCAGCGAACAGCTTCATGTAGTCGGTAGAGGCGATGACCGGACCTTTACGGCCGTTCAGGCATTCTTCGACATAGCTCAGCTTAGGCTTCTGGCCAGGGTGCAGACGGTTGGTACGCTCAACGGCCAGGCCATCGCGACGCAGTTCGTTGAAGCTGGTAACGCTCCACACGTCGGCGCCGACGTTGAACTGTTCACGCAGGATCTTCGCCGCTTCACGGACTTCACGCAGGATGGTGCCGGAGCCCATCAGCTGCACGTGGTGCGCCGCTTCGCGGGTGTCTTCCTCGAGCAGGTACATGCCTTTCTTGATGCCTTCTTCGGCACCGGCCGGCATGGCTGGCTGCTGGTAGGACTCGTTCATCACGGTGATGTAGTAGAAGACGTCCTGTTGCTCTTCGGTCATCTTCTTCATGCCGTCCTGAATGATCACCGCCAGCTCGTAGCCGTAGGTTGGATCGTAGGTGCGGCAGTTCGGGATGGTGGCAGCCAGGATGTGGCTGTGACCGTCTTCGTGTTGCAGGCCTTCACCGTTCAGGGTGGTACGGCCGGCGGTGCCGCCGATCAGGAAGCCACGGGTACGGCTGTCACCGGCGGCCCAGGCCAGGTCGCCAATACGCTGGAAGCCGAACATCGAGTAGAAGATGTAGAACGGCAGCATCGGCTGGTTGTGGCTGGAGTACGAAGTACCGGCCGCGATGAAGGAGCTCATGGCGCCTGCTTCGTTGATGCCTTCTTCGAGGATCTGGCCCTTTTTGTCTTCTTTGTAGAACATCACCTGGTCTTTATCGACCGGCTCGTAGAGCTGGCCGACGGAGGAGTAGATGCCCAACTGACGGAACATGCCTTCCATACCGAAGGTACGGGCTTCGTCCGGGATGATCGGAACGATGCGTGGGCCGATTTCCTTGTCCTTGACCAGTTGCGCGAGGATCCGCACGAACGCCATGGTGGTGGAAATTTCACGGTCGCCCGAGCCATCAAGAATGGCCTTGAGGGTGTCCAGCGACGGGGTCGGTACGCTGAAGCTCTGTGCGCGACGCTGTGGCACGAAACCGCCCAGTGCAGTACGGCGCTCGCTCAGGTAGCGGGCTTCGGCGCTGTTTGGCTCTGGTTTGAAGAACGGCAGGTTTTCCAGTTCTTCGTCTTTGACCGGGATGTCGAAGCGATCGCGGAACAACTTCAGGCTGTCGACATCGACTTTCTTGGTGTTGTGCGCAGTGTTTTTCGCTTCGCCGGCACCGGTGCCATAACCCTTGATGGTCTTGGCCAGGATGACGGTTGGCTGTTCTTTGTGGTTGACCGCTTCGTGGTACGCCGCGTAGACCTTGTACGGGTCGTGGCCGCCACGGTTGAGTTTCCAGATCTCGTCGTCGGACAAGTCTGCAACCATCGCCTTGAGTTCTGGCGAGTTGAAGAAGTGTTCACGCACGAACGCGCCGTCTTTGGCTTTGTAGTTCTGGTACTCGCCGTCGATGACTTCGTCCATGCGGCGTTGCAGGATGCCGTCGACGTCTTTGGCCAGCAGTGGGTCCCAGAAACGGCCCCAGATGACTTTGGTCACGTTCCACTGAGCACCGCGGAACACGCCTTCGAGTTCCTGGATGATCTTGCCGTTGCCGCGAACCGGGCCGTCGAGGCGCTGCAGGTTGCAGTTGATGACGAAGATCAGGTTGTCGAGCTTCTCGCGGCCGGCCAGCGAAATGGCGCCCAGGGATTCCGGTTCGTCGCACTCGCCGTCGCCCAGGAAGCACCAGACTTTCTGCTTGCCTTCCGGGATGAAGCCACGGGCTTCCAGGTACTTCATGAAGCGTGCCTGGTAGATCGCCTGGATCGGACCCAGACCCATGGATACGGTCGGGAACTGCCAGAAGTCAGGCATCAGCCAAGGGTGCGGGTAGGACGACAAGCCCTGACCGTCGACTTCCTGGCGGAAGTTGTTCATTTGTTCTTCGGTGATGCGGCCTTCCATGAACGCACGGGCGTAAACGCCTGGCGAGGTGTGACCCTGGAAGTAGATCAGGTCGCCGCCGTGTTCGTCGGTCGGGGCCTGGAAGAAATAGTTGAAGCCGATGTCGTACAGGGTTGCGCTGGAGGCGAAGCTGGAGATGTGACCGCCCAGGTCAGAATCTTTCAGGTTCGTGCGCATCACCATGGCCATCGCGTTCCAGCGTACCAGCGAGCGAATGCGGCGTTCCATGAACAGGTCGCCAGGCATGCGTGCTTCGTGGGTAACGGGAATGGTATTGCGGTATGGCGTGGTGATGGCGTAAGGCAATTGCGAACCGCTGCGGGTTGCGAGTTCGCCCATACGGGTCATCAGATAGTGAGCACGGTCTTCGCCTTCTTTGTCGAGAACCGATTCCAGGGCGTCCAGCCATTCCTGGGTTTCGACGGGATCGAGGTCTTGCATGGCTTGCTCCAGGGCGGAAAGGCTTCCAGAATCGGTTGCCTGAGTTTGCGACTGGCCTTGTGGGCAGACGATATAAATTCTTGGATTGCCGAGAGGTAGGTTCCGGCGGCGTGTAGTTTTACTACAAATCATCGGGCATTTCAGCCTTTCGAATGTATAGACGAGTAGTAAAACTACAGATGATTGGCTTGTGGCCTCCGGCTACGTTGTGAGAATAATCGTTAAGGTTGGTCTTTTTCCAACCAAAAAAGGTGGAAGCTTGATGATTGCTGCTAAAAATAAAGAAATATCAGCTATTTCTAACCTTTGTTCGACAGTTGATCACGTAGCGCGTTTTCACGAATCACTACATGCAGCCCTTCGCACGCCGATCAAGGATAGACCATGAGCCTGCCTTCGCTTGTAGAACTGCCCGACGGCCTCCTGCCATTTGTCACCCGTGCCGAGCAGTCGTTCCGTACGACCGTCGGGGTTCTTCCCGACGATCATGGGCTGGCTACCTGGACACCCGAGCGTTGGGCGCAATTTGCCCGCGTTACCGCTGCCAGCGACTTTGTGATTGAACAGAGCCTGCGTGACCCTTTGATGTTGCTGGAACTGGTGCAGTCCGGCGAACTGGATCGCCCCCTGGCGCCGGGCGAGTTGTGCGCGCAGATTGCGACGGCGGTGAGCGCCGCCGAAACCGACGACCAACTTGGCCGCGCCCTGCGCCGCCAGCGCGCCCGCCAGCAAGTGCGGATCATCTGGCGCGACCTGACCCGCCAGGCTGACCTGGTCCAGACCTGTCGCGACCTCTCGGACATGGCCGATGCCAGCATCGATCAGGCCTATCAGTGGTTGTACTCGCGGCATTGCCAGCAGTTCGGTGTGCCCACCGGGCGGCGCAGCGGCGAGCCGCAGCAGATGGTCATCCTCGGCATGGGCAAGCTCGGCGCGGTGGAGCTGAATCTGTCATCGGACATCGACCTGATCTTTGCCTACCCCGAAGGCGGCGAAACCGTCGGCGTGAAGCGCTCGCTGGATAACCAGGAGTTTTTCATTCGCCTCGGTCAGCGTCTGATCAAGGCCCTGGACCCGATGACCGTCGATGGTTTCGTGTTCCGCGTCGATATGCGCCTGCGGCCTTACGGTTCGTCCGGCGCTCTGGTGCTGAGCTTCAATGCGCTGGAACAGTATTACCAGGATCAAGGCCGTGATTGGGAACGCTACGCGATGATCAAGGCGCGGGTAGTGGCCGGCGATCAAGTGGCCGGCGCCCAGTTGCTCGACATGCTGCGGCCGTTCGTTTATCGGCGTTACCTGGACTTCTCGGCCATCGAAGCGCTGCGCACCATGAAGCAGCTGATCCAGCAGGAAGTCCGGCGCAAGGGCATGGCCGATAACATCAAGCTCGGTTCTGGCGGCATCCGTGAAGTCGAATTTATTGCCCAGGCCTTCCAGCTGATTCACGGTGGCCGCGACCTGAGCCTGCAGCAACGTCCTCTATTAAAAGTGCTGAGCACCCTGGAAGGGCAGGGCTACCTGCCGCCGGCGGTGGTCAGCGAACTGCGCCAAGGCTATGAGTTCCTGCGTTACACCGAACACGCGATCCAGGCAATTGCCGACCGCCAGACCCAGATGTTGCCCGATGGTGCACAGGACCAGGCGCGCATTGCCTTTATGCTTGGGTTTGCCAATTGGACGGCGTTCCACGAACAGCTGATGTACTGGCGTGGCCGGGTGGCCTGGCACTTCGGTCAGGTGATCGCCGATCCTGATGAAGAAGGCACCGAGAACGAAGTGGTGGTCGGCGGGGAGTGGCTGCCGCTGTGGGAGGAAGCCCAGGACGAAGAAGCCGCGTGTCGCCAGCTCCAGGAGGGCGGTTTCACCGATGCCGCCAAGGCGCTGAAAGCATTGGCCAGTTTGCGCGGCAGCCCGCAATTGCGTGCCATGCAGCGCCTGGGGCGGGAACGCCTCGATGCCTTTATTCCGCGCTTGCTGGCTCAGGCCGTGGAGCATGCCAATCCCGATCTGGTGCTGGAGCGGGTGCTGCCACTGGTTGAAGCAGTGGCGCGGCGTTCCGCCTATCTGGTGCTGCTGACCGAAAACCCCGGCGCACTACGCCGTCTGCTGACACTGTGCGCGGCGAGCCCGTGGATTGCCGAACAAATCACGCGTTTCCCGTTGCTGCTCGACGAATTGCTCAACGAAGGCCGGTTGTTCAAGCCGCCGCTGGCGCCGGAACTGGCGGCCGAGTTGCGTGAGCGTCTGACCCGGATTCCCGAGGACGACCTCGAACAACAAATGGAAGCCCTGCGGCATTTTAAACTGGCGCACCGCTTGCGCGTCGCCGCTTCGGAAATCGCCGGCAGCTTGCCGTTGATGAAGGTCAGCGATTACCTGACCTGGCTTGCCGAAGCGATCCTCGAACAAGTGCTGGCCCTGGCCTGGCGCCAGACGGTGGCCAAGTACGGTACGCCGCTGCGCACCGACGGCAGCTTGTGCGACCCTGGATTCATTATTGTCGGTTACGGGAAAGTCGGCGGTCTGGAACTGGGGCACAGTTCAGACCTGGACCTGGTATTCATTCATGACGCGGATCCGCAAGCGGAAACCGACGGCCCGAAACCGATCGATGGCGCACAGTTCTTCACCCGGCTCGGGCAGCGGATCATTCACTTGCTGACGGCCCAGACCAACTCCGGTCAGCTGTATGAAGTGGACATGCGCCTGCGGCCGTCCGGTGCTTCCGGTTTGCTGGTGAGTTCATTGGGGGCGTTTGCCCGTTATCAGGAAAACGAAGCCTGGACCTGGGAACATCAGGCGCTGGTGCGGGCGCGGGTGCTGGTGGGCAGTCAGGATGTCGGCCAGGCATTCGAGAAGGTTCGCGCGGCGGTATTGGCCAAATCGCGGGATCTTCCGACCTTGCGCCAGGAGGTCAGCGAGATGCGTGCCAAGATGCGCGATAATCTGGGCAGCAAGAGCACTGCGGCGGGCACCGCGGCAAATGCCTTCGAGGCCACGGCGCCGTTCGACCTCAAGCAGGACGCCGGAGGTATCGTCGATATTGAATTTATGGTGCAATACGCGGCTCTGGCGTGGTCTGAAGCACATCCGTCCTTGCTGCGCTATACCGACAATATCCGCATTCTGGAAGGGTTGGAGGCGCAAGGGTTGATACCCGCCGAAGACGCCAGCCTGTTGCGCGAGGCCTATAAGGCCTACCGCTCCGCCGCTCACCGGGAGGCCTTGCAGAAGGACTCCGGCGTGATACCGGGCGACCAGTTCGTGGATGAACGACGGCAGGTCATGCGGATCTGGCGTGAGTTGGGGCTAAGCTGAACAGGCAACGAGATTCAAATGTGGGAGCGGCGGTGCGACGATTCGACTTGCTCGCGAAAGAGGAGTGTCAGTCACCATTTTTGCTGAATGTGACGGCCTCTTCGCGAGCAAGCCCGCTCCCACATTAGAGCTGCAGTGTTTTTTGGATTGAAGGCAGCAGGCAGCGCGCTAAGCTGTACCGCACTGGATGTGCACCAATACCCAATGTGGGAGCGAGCTTGCTCGCGATAGCGGAGTGACAGTCGACGATAATGTCGAAGGTGATGATCCCATCGCGGTCAAACAGACTTCCACAGTGATTCTCGAGGCGGGGAGGCGTATGCCTCCCCGGTTCGTTTTTGGAAACCACATGAAAATTCTGATCGTTGGGCCCAGTTGGGTCGGTGACATGGTGATGGCGCAGACACTTTTTCAGTGTCTCAAGCAACGCCACCCGCAGTGCGAAATCGACGTGCTGGCCCCTGAGTGGAGCCGGCCCATCCTCGAGCGCATGCCCGAAGTACGTCAGGCCTTGAGCTTCCCGCTCGGCCACGGCGTGCTGGAACTGGCGACGCGTCGGCGCATCGGCAAATCCCTGGCCGGACAATACGACCAGGCCATCCTGCTGCCCAACTCCCTGAAGTCGGCACTGGTGCCGTTTTTTGCCGGCATCGCCAAGCGTACCGGCTGGCGCGGCGAGTTCCGCTATGGCCTGCTCAATGACGTGCGCACGCTCGACAAAGAACGTTACCCGCTGATGATCGAGCGCTTCATGGCCCTGGCCCATGAACCCGGCGCTGATTTGCCGAAGCCGTATCCACGGCCGAGCCTGCGGATCGACCCGGTGACGCGCGACGCCGCGCTGGCCAAGTTCGGTCTGGCCCTCGACCGTCCGGTGTTGGCACTGTGTCCCGGCGCCGAGTTCGGTGAGTCCAAGCGCTGGCCATCCGAGCATTACGCCAAGGTTGCTGAAGCAAGGATTCGTGAAGGCTGGCAGGTCTGGCTGTTCGGCTCAAAAAATGATCACGCGGTGGGTGAAGACATCCGTGCTCGGCTGATTCCGGGGCTGCGTGAAGAGTCGGTGAACCTCAGCGGCGGCACTTCCCTGGCCGAGGCCATCGATCTGCTGTCCTGCGCCGACGCGGTGGTCTCCAACGACTCCGGCCTGATGCACGTGGCCGCCGCGCTGAACCGCCCGCTGGTGGCGGTGTACGGCTCGACGTCGCCGGGCTTCACGCCGCCGCTGGCCGAACACGTCGAGATCGTGCGCCTGGGCATCGAATGCAGTCCGTGTTTCGATCGCACCTGCCGTTTCGGTCATTACAACTGCTTGCGTCAGCTCATGCCGCAAGCAGTGAACGAAGCCTTGCAGCGGTTGCTGGGCACTGTGGTCGAGGTCAAATAGTTTGCGGGTACTGTTGATCAAGACTTCTTCGCTGGGCGACGTGATTCACGCGTTGCCCGCATTGACCGATGCGGCGCGGGCAATTCCCGGCATTACATTCGACTGGGTGGTGGAAGAAGGCTTCGCCGAGATCCCGACCTGGCATCCGGCCGTGGGCAAGGTGATTCCGGTAGCGATCCGTCGCTGGCGCAAGAACATCTGGCAGACCATCAAGAGTGGCGAGTGGAAGCGTTTCAAGCAAAGTGTGCGCGCAACGAAATACGACCTGGTGATCGATGCCCAGGGCCTGCTGAAAAGCGCGTTGCTGACTCGCTATGCCAAAGCCCCGGTAGCCGGGCTGGACAAAAACTCGGCCCGTGAGCCGATCGCCGCGCGCTTCTATTCCCGACGTCTGGCCGTGGCCCGTGGGCAGCACGCGGTTGAACGAGTGCGTCAGTTGTTCGCGTTGGCCCTGGGTTACGACTTGCCCAAAGGGCTGGGCGACTATGGTCTGAACGTCGAACGGCTGGTGGAGCTGCCGCGCAAGAATCCGTACGTGGTGTTTCTCCACGGCACCACCTGGGACACCAAGCACTGGCCTGAAGCTTATTGGCGCGAGCTGGCCGAACGGGTGGGCTATCTCGGTGTGGCGGTAAAGCTGCCGTGGGGCAACCCGGTCGAAAAGGCCCGCGCCGAGCGCATCGCCAAAGACATGAAACACGTCGAGGTGCTACCCAAGCTCAACCTGGCGGGTGTTGGCAAAGTCCTGGCCGGGGCGCAAGCCTGTGTGGCGGTGGACACCGGCCTCGGTCACCTGGCTGCGGCGCTGGACGTGCCGACCCTGTCGCTGTTCGGTCCGACCAATCCGGGCCTGACCGGTGCTTACGGCAAATCGCAGATTCACATGGCCAGCGACTTTCCTTGCGCACCGTGCCTGCAAAAGAAATGCACCTATCAACCGACGGCCGACGATGCCCGTCGGTTCGACCTGAAACGCGAGTGGCCCCTGTGCTTCACGCGTCTGAATCCCGAGCGTGTCGCGAGCCGACTGAGCACGTTGTTACTGGCTGAGGAGCTGCGCTGATGCAATTGGCATTTGTCCTGTACAAGTACTTTCCCTTTGGCGGCTTGCAGCGCGACTTCATGCGCATCGCCCTTGAATGCCAGCAGCGCGGCCATCAGATTCGTGTCTACACGTTGATCTGGGAAGGCGACGTCCCGCCAGGGTTCGAAGTGTTGGTGGCGCCGGTCAAGGCGTTCTTCAATCATCGGCGTAACGAGAAACTCACCGAATGGATGGAGGCCGATCTGGCCAGGCGTCCGGTGGACCGGCTGATCGGTTTCAACAAAATGCCGGGCCTGGACGTTTACTACGCCGCCGACGGCTGCTTCGAAGACAAGGCGCAAAACCTGCGCAACTCGTTGTACCGTCGCTGGGGCCGCTACCGGCATTTCGCCGAGTACGAGCGCGCGGTGTTTGCCAAAGATGCCAAGACCGAAGTGCTGATGATTTCCGAAGTCCAGCAGCCGTTGTTCATCAAGCATTACGACACGCCGCTTGCACGCTTCCATCTGCTGCCACCGGGCATCGCCCAGGACCGTCGTCGCCCTGCGAACGCGGATGAAATTCGCGCCGGGTTCCGCGCCGAATTCAACCTGAAGGACGATGAGCTGCTGCTGGTGCAGATCGGTTCCGGGTTCAAGACCAAAGGTGTCGACCGCAGCCTCAAGGCGCTGGCCGCATTACCCGCCGAGTTGAAAAAACGCACCCGGCTGTTTGTAATTGGCCAGGACGACCCCAAAGTATTCCAATTGCAGAGCGCCACATTGGGGCTCGGCGACAACGTGCAGTTCCTCAAGGGCCGCAGCGATATCCCGCGTTTCCTGCTCGGTGCCGATCTGTTGATCCACCCGGCGTACAACGAAAACACCGGGACTGTATTGCTCGAGGCGCTGGTGGCCGGGTTGCCGGTGCTGGTGAGCGCGGTGTGTGGGTACGCTCATTACATCGCCGAGGCCGACGCCGGCCTGGTGCTGGACGAACCCTTCGATCAGGCGCAACTGACTCAGTACCTGACCGGCATGTTGAACGACGTCGATGCACGGGCGGCCTGTAGCCGCAACGGTCTGGCCTTCGCCGGGACGGCCGACCTCTACAGCATGCCGCAACACGCGGCCGATGTGATTCTGGCGGAGCACGCTTAATGAAGTTGATGCTGGCTGAACCGTTCAAGAGCCTCTGGGCCGGACGCGACCCGTTCGTCGAAGTCGAGGGCCTTAAGGGCGAGGTGTACCGCGAGCTTGAAGCACGCCGGACACTGCGTACTGAAGTGGACGGCCACGGGTTTTTCGTGAAGATCCACCGTGGCATCGGCTGGGGCGAGATCTTCAAGAACCTGCTGACCGCCAAGCTGCCGGTGCTTGGCGCGGGTCAGGAGTGGAAGGCCATTCAACGCCTGCAGGAAGTCGGTGTGCCGACCATGACCGCCGTCGCCTACGGCGAAAAGGGCAGCAACCCGGCAGACCAGCATTCGTTCATCGTCACCGAAGAACTGGCGCCCACCGTCAGCCTTGAAGATTTCAGCATCGACTGGGTCAAGCACCCGCCCGAGCCCAAGCTCAAGCGCGCCCTGATCGCCGAAGTCGCGCGCATGACCGGCATGATGCACCGCGCCGGGGTCAACCACCGCGATTGCTACATCTGCCACTTCCTGCTGCACACCGACAAGCCAGTGACAGCCGAGGACTTCAAGCTCTCGGTGATCGATCTGCACCGCGCCCAGACCCGCCCGACGATTACCCGACGCTGGCGCAACAAGGACCTGGCGGCGCTGTATTTTTCGGCCCTGGACATTGGCCTGACCCGTCGCGACAAGTTGCGTTTCCTCAAAGGGTATTTCCAGCAGCCGCTGCGTCAGATTCTGGCTGAAGAAGCCGGGTTGCTGGCATGGCTCGAAGGCAAGGCCAACAAGCTCTACGAGCGTAAACAGCGCTACGGGGATGCGCTCTGATGCCGGGCTGGAAGCTGGAGCCGGCGTATAGCGATCTGGCAGAAGATTTCGGCAGTCTTGATGCGGTGTTTGCCCTCAACGGTGAGCAAGTGACCCGCGATCCACTGTCCGATGTCATTCGTGTTCAGCGCAATGGCGTCAACTATTACGTCAAACGCTACGTCAGTGCCGGCAAAGGCCTGCGCCGGTACCTGGGCAAACCCCGGGTCAAAGCCGAGTGGCAGAACCTCAAGCGTTTCGCCAAGTGGGGCATTCCCACCGCCGAAGTGGTGGCCTGGGGGCTGGAGCGGCGCGGCGCGGCGTACGTGCGGGGGGCGATGATCACCCGCGAACTGCCGCATACCGAAGACTTGTCGGCCCTGGCTAACCGGCATGATCCGAAACTGGCGGACCGCGCCTGGGTCGATACCATCAGTCGCCAATTGGCCGGTTACACCCGGACCATGCACGACAACCGTTTTACTCATAACGATTTGAAGTGGCGCAACCTGTTGGTCGACGATGAAGCCCGGCTGTTCCTGATCGATTGCCCCAACGGCGATTTCTGGCACGGCTTCTGGCTCAAATACCGCATTACCAAAGACCTGGCTTGCCTGGACAAGGTTGCCAAGTATCACTTGTCGGCCACCCAGCGCCTGCGCTTTTACCTGCAATACCGCCAATGCGCCCGGCTCAATGCCGCGGACAAGAAACGTATTCGGCATGTGGTGAGATTTTTTGAGGGGCGCGAATGACTGATTTTCTGGCTGCTGAAGACCGCGCGCTGCTTGAGCGTCATGGCCTCGGCACCTTCGACACGCTTTGGGCTAAACAGCTCGAAGCAGTGGATGAGCCCAACACCGGTCGGGGTGGTTGGAGCAGTGTGTTTCGACTGGATCTGGAAGGTCATGGTTATTACCTCAAACGCCAAAGCAACTACCTGACGCGTACCTTGCATTCGCCCTTGGGCGAGCCGAGTTTTGCCCGGGAGTTTCGCAACATCCGTCGTTATCGGAAACTGGGTATTCCGGCGCTGCAGGCTGCGTTCTTCGGTAAGCGCAAGGTCGAGGGCGAAGTCCGGGCGATTCTGCTGACCCGTGCACTCGATGGTTGGGATGATCTGGATTCGCTGTTGCAGCGCTGGTCGGACCTGAGCGCTGCGCAGCATTCGGCGATTCTCAAGGCCTGCGGACAATTGGCGCTGCGCCTGCACGGTGTGCGTCAGGTCCACGGTTGCTTTTATCCCAAGCATATTTTTCTCAAGGCCACCGGTGATGGTTATCGGGCTCAGCTGATCGATCTGGAAAAAACCCGTCCACTGCTGTTCGGCCGGCGTGATCGGGTCAGGGATCTGGAGCCGCTGCTGCGTCGGGCGCCGGAATGGAGAGAAAGTCAGCTGCACGAGCTGCTGGCGGTTTATCTGGAGCAGCCATTGAACAGTTTGCGGGTGGACCGCTGGGTGTCGCGGCTGACCGCGCGGCGCAGTCATAAGGAGACGCGTTGATGCGTTTGTCCGAACTGAAAAACGCCGGCCGCAGTCCGAGCCTGCCACTGAGCATTCCACTGGCCGATGCCGCAGGGCCTGCCGAGTTGCAGTTGCTGAATCTGCTGCGGGTATTGCCGGGGCAGCGTTATGTGGGCGCCGGTGTCTGGCGCGGTCGGCCAGTGTTGGCCAAGTTGCTGGTCGGTAGCAAAGCGGCGCGGCATTTTCAACGTGAGCTGGACGGTGTGCGTTTGCTTGCCGCTCAAGGGCTGACCACGCCGTTGTTATTGGCTGATGGCCTCAAGGACGGCGAGGGCGGCTGGCTGCTGTTCGACTTCCTGGAGGGCGCCGAGAGTCTGGGGGATGCCTGGAAACAGGTCGAGCACTTGCCCGCGTTGGCGGATGAACAATCCACAGTGCTGGCCGAGGCCTTGGGCGCCATCGGGCAACTGCATAGCAAGGGCCTGTGGCAGGAAGACCTGCACCTGGACAACCTGCTGCGCCATGGCGGCCAGCTGTATTTGATCGATGGCGCCGGGATCTGTGCCGAGACGGCCGGCAAGCCACTGTCGCAGCACAAAGTCCTGGAAAACCTCGGGGTGTTTTTTGCCCAGTTGCCCAAAGCGCTGGAACCCTTCACCGAAGAGTTGCTGGTGTATTACCTGCTGAGTAACGGCGAGCATGCCTTGCCGATGGAGGCGTTGCAGAAGCAGATCGACAAGGTCCGCCGCTGGCGTTTGAAGGACTTCCTGATCAAGGTCGGTCGCGAATGCACGTTGTTCAGCGTCCAGCGTGGAGCGTTCGGTTTGCGGGCGATTCGCCGTGAGGAAGAGGCCGCGATGCTGCCGGTGCTGGCGCGCGCCGATGCCTTGCTCGATCAGGGGCACCTGTACAAGACCGGTGGCGCGGCGAGTGTCGGCAAGGTCGAGGTGGCCGGGCGCGCGTTGGTGGTCAAGCGTTACAACATCAAGGGCTTTGCTCACTGGCTCAAACGTTTCTGGCGCCCGAGCCGCGCATGGCACTCATGGTGTGAAGGCAATCGCCTGGCGTTCCTGGGCATCGCCACACCCAAGCCGTTGGCGTTGCTGGAGAAGCGTTTTCTCTGGCTGCGTGGCCAGGCGTACCTGGTGACCGAGTATTTGCCGGGGCCCGACATCATCGAGCGCTTCGCGCCGTACGTAAAAAGTGGAGAGGCGCCAGAGGCTGAATTGCAGGCGCTGGATCACCTGTTTGCCGAGCTGATTCGCGAACGGATCAGTCATGGCGATTTCAAGGGCCATAACCTGTTCTGGCAGGAGGATCGTTGGGCGCTGATCGATCTGGATTCGCTGTGCCAGCATGGCTCACTCAGCAGCTTCGCTCCAGCGTATGCGCGGGATCGGGCGCGGTTCATGCGCAACTGGCCCGAGAGCAGTGCGCTGTATCGTGTGATTGATCAGCGTCTGCCCAAAGATATCTCCAGCGCTGCCTGAATCGGGTCGTCGACCCTGTCGCGGGCAAGTCCGCTCCCGCAAGGTTAGCGCCGAACCTGTGGGAGCGCGCTTGCCCGCGATGGTGCCAGATCAGTCTCCCGAGATCTGGCGGACAAGTTCTTGTGAATCGTCCTACATGATCTGCAGAGGCCATGAACTGTGCCCTGAATAGCCACGATGCTAGTTTGCCTGAGGTTTTCGGAGGGCAGACTTTGACGATAAAAATGGCTGTATTGCTGAGCACTTTCTCATTGGCGCTATCCGGCTGCGGAACCTCTGTTACGGTGCTGCAGGACGATGAAGAGGCCGCCCGTAGCCTCAGGAAACAAAAGACCTACTGCCAGTCCATCCCTCGTATCTATAGCGGTCTGGCTCACGACTTTTGCCTTCTGCATGCGCCGCCTGATCCCACCGGGATTCTGGTTCCATTCGTATTGCTGGATTTGACCTTGTCCGGTGTACTGGACACCGTTGTCTTGCCGTACACGATTTACCGGCAGGCAACGGACGGCAATTTGCGGATTTACTGGCGGCCAGGTCGTGGCTAAGCAGGGAGAGAGCGTCCAGCCCGTCATAGAAAGCACGGCTATGTGTAATTGACGGGTGTAGTCGCTCTTGTCAGCCAGAATCTAGTTGAGTGCGAACTGGACAGGCCGTGTATTCCATTGCAAGTCCGGGTCTCCTTCGGCTCCTAGCCAAATGATGTATTGGACGCTGCACGTGCATCCTGCATAGGGCATATAGGCGTGAGGCGGGATCATGAATATGAAGGGCTCGGTCGGTCGGGGTGCGGGGACAGTTTCCACGTGTTGGAAAATCTGTTCGGAATTGATCGTCACAGTCCACCTGAGGGACGAGGCGTTGTATTCGCGCAAATTCTCTATGAGCGGTACGCTCGTTGTCAGACCGCTGGGGTAGTCAGAGATCGGGAGTACGTTGCCGATCAGTCCTTCGACAATGGCCCGCGGGTATTTCAGCTCAGGCACCACTTCTGCCTCTAGCACGGGGGAGCCGGTTTCGTTGCCATTCAGCACGATTGTGTAGCTGATTTTTACCTTCTTGCCGATAAACCTTTCGATTTCATCGGCAGTGAATTCGAGCGGTTGATCATTCCCGGGATCGGTGATCGGAACAGGTTTGAAGTCATGGGAGGCAGAGCCATCCATGGCAGTCCAGTTGACGACAGCATTGGCGCCTTCATCCGACTTGCGGGTGTTGATCAGTACGAAGGTCCGCAAATCCTTTGCCACCTCCATCGGCAAAATAACCCCCCATTTGTCTGCCCCCCAAAAGTACCGGGGCAGCCCCGTGTGCACGGTTCTATAGCCCAGAACAGGTGGGCCAAGGGTTCCGCCAGTGCGAGGCGCCAATGTTTTTGAGTGAGGGGTATGGGAAAAGCCCACTACGTGATCGCCTGGTATCTCCACCATCACATGCTGCTCCTTGTTTCTGTGGGGTGTGTGAATACATTGCGCGGAAGGAGGGGGGCTGGCTACTGACATAAGTAACAGTTATTTAGATTGAACGAACGATCTTGATGGCTGACGCTATGCTGATTCGTTATAAGCGCGCAGGTCTTTCACTCTGCGCCGATGCGTTCAAACCAATGTCAGCCTGACTAACATTCCTTGCTATAATCCCGCCCTTTAGCTGTCTCTCGCCCCTTGCGAGGACACATTAATTTCTGAGGCGCGTTGCGCCTGCATGCAGACTAAAGAGGCTAGACCCCTGTGGCATTGACGATTCTTGGCCTGTCCGGCGCCCTTAGCCATGATCCTTCCGCAGCCTTGTATATCGACGGCAAGCTGGTCGCGGCGGCTGAAGAAGAGCGCTTCGTGCGCGATAAACATGCAAAGAACCGCATGCCTTACGAATCGGCGAAGTTCTGCCTTGAACAGGCGGGAATCAAGCCATCCGACGTTGATGTGGTGGCGATTCCGTTCGCGCCGATCAGCCTGTTCGGCAAAGCTCGCTGGCACTACGCCAAGCGTTACTGGTACGCCCCGGACCGCGCCCTCGACGCGATCCTGATGGGCAACCGTCGCTACAAGCGCTATCGCAACAAGATTGTCTGGTGCCTCGAGCAACTGGGCTTCGATCCGAAGAAAATCAAGATCGAGCCGGTCGAGCACCACCTGGCCCACGCCTCCAGTGCTTATCACTGCTCCGGTTTCAAAGAGAAAACCGCGATCCTGGGGATCGACGGCAAGGGCGAGTACGCTACGACCTTCTTCGGCTATGGCGAAAACGGCAAAATTCACAAGATCAAGGAATTCTTCGATCCGGACTCCCTCGGCGGCCTGTACGGCGCGATCACCGAGTTCCTCGGTTTCGAGATGCTCGACGGTGAATTCAAGGTCATGGGCATGGCGCCTTACGGCGATGCCAGCAAATACGATTTCTCCCGTCTGGCCTCGTTCGAGAACGGCGAGCTGGTGATCAACACCGACTACGCCAACGTCATCGGCCTGCGTCGTTATAAAGAGAAGGGCAAGGGTTTCTACTTCTCGCCGAAGCTGATCGAGTGGCTGGGTCCGAAACGCGAAGGCGACATCGCCGACGAGCCTTACATTCACTACGCCGCGAGCATGCAAGCGCTGTTCGAGAAACTGGCGTTGCAGATGATCGACCACTACCTGGGCGATGTGCTCAAGGAAACCGGCAAGCTGGCCTTCGCCGGTGGTTGTGCGTTGAACGTCAAGCTGAACCAGAAAATCATCGCCCGCGACGACATCAAAGAGCTGTTCGTCCAGCCTGCTTCCGGCGATGCCGGTACCGCGGTCGGCGCGGCGGCTTACGTGTCCCACGCCCGTGGTGTACCGGTCGAGAAGATGGAACACGTCTACCTTGGCCCGTCCTACAGCAACGAAGACGTGATCGCGGCCTGCGCCCGTCACGCCGACAAACCGAAGTGGCGCAAGCTCGACAACATGCCGGAGCAGATCGCCAAAATCATGGTCGATGGCAACCCGGTGGCCTGGTTCCAGGGCCGCATGGAATTCGGTCCGCGCGCCTTGGGCGGTCGTTCGATCATTGGCTGCCCGAGCGTGGCCGGTGTGGCGGATCGCATCAACCATCAAATCAAGTTCCGCGAGCGCTGGAGGCCTTTCTGCCCGTCGATGCTCGACACCGTTGCACCGCAGATGATCAAGATCGATCACCCGGCACCGTTCATGACTTTCACCTTCGAAGTGGCTGAAGAGTGGAAAACCCGCGTGCCGGAAGTCGTCCATGAAGACGGCACGTCTCGGGCCCAGGTGCTCAAGCGCGAATACAACCCGCGCTACTACGACATGATGAAGGCGCTGGAAGTGCTGACCGGTAACGGCGTGTCGCTGAACACCTCGCTCAACCGTCGTGGCGAGCCGATGATCTGCTCGCCGACCGATGCCTTGAATATGTTCTTCGGCTCCGACCTGCAGTACCTGATCATGGAAGACATTCTGGTGGTCAAAGAAGGTGCGGACGCTTATGACACGCTCGGCTGAACGCCATGTGCTGCAGTTCTGTCACGGCTATGACGGGCCGTTTCTGGACTGCGCGCGGCAGTACGCCAGCCTGTTCGCGGGGACCGGTTATCGAGTGACCACGGTGTTTCTGACCGGGGCTGCCGATGCCGAAGTCGCCGCGAGCTGCGCTTCCGATGAAGTGCTGTTCATGGAATACAGCTCCAAGGCCATTCGTGGCCTGAAGCTGGGCGCCATCGGCGATCTGCGCAAGATCGCCGCCTCGCGCAATTTCAGTTTCTGCATTGCTCACCGTTTCAAACCGATCTACATCGCCTTGCTCGGCACTTCGTTGCCGGTCATTGGCGTGCATCACGCATTTGGCGATTACCAGCGCGGCACCCGCAAACTGTTCGCGCACATATTCCGCAAGCGCCTGAGCCTGCTCGGGGTCTCCGATGCGGTGCGTGACGACATGCGTCGTTGCTTGCCGAAATGGCCAGTCGAGCGGATTCAGACGCTCTATAACCGTATTGACGTATCTGCGTTGCAGACCAGTCAGGTATCGGTCCGCGAGGCTCGGGAAACCCTCGGTCTGTCGATGGATGCCTGGATTGTCGGCAATGTCGGGCGCCTGCATCCGGACAAGGATCAGACCACGCTGCTGCATGGTTTTGCCGAGGCATTGCCGGGGTTGCCGGCCAACAGTCAGTTGGTGATCCTGGGCAGTGGTCGCCTGGAACAGGACCTCAAGGCCCTGGCGCGTGAACTGGGTATTGGCGATCGCGTGCTGTTCCTCGGCCAGGTGCCCGAGGCGCGACGTTACTTCCGCGCTTTCGATGTGTTTGCCCTGAGTTCTGATAACGAGCCGTTCGGCATGGTGTTGCTGGAGGCCATGGCCGCCGGTGTGCCGTTGCTCGCCAGCGCGTGTGGCGGAGCCAGGGAAGTGGTCGAAGGCGTGGGCATTCTGTTTCCGCAGGGAGATGCCGGGCACCTGGCGCAAGGGCTGCAGCATCTGGCCGCGATGGACGAGCAGCAACGTCGTCAGTGTGCCGAGCTGATGTTCGACCGCTTGCGCGAGCGCTTTTCCGATCGCGCGGTGCGCGAAGCTTTCTGGCATTTGCCGCACGTTACCGAACTGGCACCGAGGGGCTGATGCTCAACCGATTTAAAGGCTGGCGCGAGCGTGGCTGGGTGCAAGTCGACGCCTCGACTTATGCACAAGCCTGGCAACGTTTTGGCGGCAGTGTCGCGACGCATCCTCTGGTGGTCGAGCGTCTGGCACAGTTGGCCGACATCCCGGTGCGCTACCTGGCTTGGGAGCAGGACGGCGAAGTGAAAGCCGCCATCCCGACCTGGGGACGCGACCTGGCGCTGTCCAAGGACGTGCTCAAGCGCACAGGTAAAAAGGGTCTGTTCGATCTCGGCAATGCCGAACTGATCCTGCCGGCCGCCGCTGATGCCCAGGCACCGCTGCGCCATCGCGGGCGTTACCTGTCGGCGCTGAGCGAAGGTCGTTTTACCGGTATCAAGCTGCAGGCCGAACAACTGGCGTTGGCCCGGACACCTGAAGAGCTGTCGAAGAAGTTTCGCTACAACCAGCGCCGCGAATTGCGCCTGCTGGAAGAGGCGGGCGGTGTGGTGCGGCCGGTTGCCGAGTTTTCCAGCGGTGAACTGGCAGCGATCTATTGCGACCTGTTTCAGCGTCGCTGGGGCTTTCCGGCCACCGGTGCCGAGCGCATGGGCGAGGTGATCGAGTTGTTGCGCGAGTTGCTGATCGGCTCGGTGATTTTCCTCAACGACGCACCGATTGCGACTCAACTGGTGTACCGCGTCGAGGCGCCGCAATGGATCAGCGTCGAATACGTCAACGGCGGTGTCGATCCCCAGACCCGTGAATTCAGCCCAGGCAGCGTGCTGAGCTTCCTCAATACCCAAAGCGCCTGGGAACATGCTCGTGCGTTGGATAAGCCCCTGCGGTTTTCCTTTGGTCGAACCGACCGTGAGTACAAGGATCGCTGGTGCAATTCTGTGCCGGTCTTCACGGTATGAGCCAATCCATGAGCCGCAAACAGCAACTGCTCAAGCGTCATCGGCGCAACAAACGCATCGGTCTGTTGATTGCGTTGATGCTACTGATCGCCATCGGCGTGCTGGTGGCCTGGTGGCTGCCGCTGGTGCTTGCGGTGCTGGGCTGGATCGCCCACGAGGCGTGGTTTGCCGACCATCTGTTTTATTCCTCCCAAGACGATTACCAATACAGCTTCCCGCCGTATACCCCACAGCCCAAGATCCACCTGGACGGTGAACGGCTGTGCCTGGATGAGGGCGTCATGCTGGTCGATGACGCCACGCTGATACTGGCGCTACGGGTGAAAAGTACCTGGCTGGGACGCTTTATCGATCCGGTGGTCGAGTTGCTGGGGGGCGATAGTCCCGACCGGCAAACATTCGAGCGCGGTGTAAACGGCTTGCGTTACCTCAATCTCAGTGGTCAGGCACACGTGCTGTCGCAAGGTAAGTTGCGTTTGCGCGGGCGTTTCTGCCGATTGCTCGGCGAGCCTGTACTCTGGGCGTTCGAACAACCGGACTACCGCCGTCAGCGAGTGATGGTGATTGCGCCCCATGCCGACGACGCTGAATTGGCCGCCTACGGTTTGTACAGCCAGGCCGACGAAGCCTGGATCGTCACCCTGACTGCCGGTGAAATCGAAGCCGAACATTATCAACAGATGGGCCTGAACACGGTCGAGGCGGCTCGCCTCAAGGGCCGTTTGCGGGCCTGGGACAGCATCGCTGTACCGCGCTGGGCCGGGGTGCCCGAGGCCCATTGTGTGCAGTTGGGGTATTTTTGCCTGCAACTGGCCAAGATGCAGGCCGAGCCGGCCACGCCGGTGGGGTCGCGCGAAGCGGATTTGAGCGACACCCGGTTGTTTCGTCAGTTGAATCCATTTGCCCTGCCGGGCGATGTCGATGGTGCGCCGACCTGGAATAATTTGCTGGCCGATCTGCGTGAGCTGTTGCTGAGGGCGCGTCCGCAAGTGATCGTATTGCCGCACCCGACCCTCGACCCGCACCCGGATCACATCTGTGCCCAGGCAGCGGTTCTGGAAGCGTTGAGCGGCCTGGAGTGGCAGCCGACCACCATGCTTGGCTACGCCAACCATCTGCATGACAATGATCGTTGGCCAATGGGGGATGCGGCTCATGGCATCGCCCTGCCGCCGGCGTTCGATTCGACAACGCCGATGCAGCCCTGCTGCCTGCCAATGCCTTTGGCGCGTCAGCGTGATAAAGCCATGGCGCTGGGCATGATGCACGACCTGCAACCGCCCATGCCGTTCAAGCGCCGTTTGCGACGGTTGATACAGTGGTTGCTGGCCCGTAGAGTGCCGCCGGTCTATGGAGAGAATGAATTCTTTCGCAAGGCGGTCAGGCGCCATGAGTTGTTCTGGGTTCTGAAGCATGGTGAAACCTCTGTGAGGCAGAAATGACATATCGCGTGGCTTGGCATGGCGGCGTGTCCAGGCAGCAATGAGTATTTCTGTGATCAATCCATGCCCACGTATTCTTACTGATTCCGTATTTACCCCAGGTGGTTGCATCAAGTGGCACGATGGCACGGATGACTTTCCACACCAATGGTATTGGCGCAATGGCTGTTTGAGTAACGATCGCGATGGCGATCGCCGGTTTCCGTATTTCCACTTCGTCTGCTGGAAACGCAACGAGTGGTCACGGTTGCCCCCACCCGATCCAGCCGAGATCAGGCGCCTCGCCGCCGAGCCGGCCTGGGTCATCGATGCGACTGGTTTTCACCGGGGAGAGTTATGAGTCAACGGTCAAAGGTTCTGCAGTTGCAGCCTGACTACAACGTCAAAGCCCATGATTTTGCCGACCTCGCGGAGCAGATCGTCAAGGCCCTGCCGAGCGAACGCTATGAAGTGACCGCGGCGTTCCTGCGCGGCAAGCCGGGGGCTGGCGAGGCAGTGAGTCGCGCCGACCGCTCGGTGTATTTCGAGTTTTCCGACAAATCCCTCAAGGGCATGCGCCTGCGCGCCATGTGGCAGCTGTACAAGTTCTGCCGCACAGAAAAATTCGACGTGGTGATTTGCAACCGCTTCAAACCGGTGAACATGATGCTGGCGCTCAACCGCTGGTTGAAGGTGCCGCTGTGCATCGGCATCTCCCACGGTTTTGGCGAGTACGACCGGTTTTACCGGCGCCGCCAGACCCAACGCCTGATCGATCGCCATTGGCGCTTCGTCGGTGTGTCGCCAGCGGTCAAACAGTACCTGCTCGATTGCGACTGCGGCTTTACCGACCAGAATACCTACGCAATCACCAACGCCATCGACATCGAGCAGGCTGAAGGTTTGCAGCACAGCCGCGAGCGTGCCCGCGAATTGTTGGGTATCGATCCGTCAGTGCGCTTGATCGGCGCATTGGGCCGGCTGGTGCCAGTCAAGGGCCACACCTATCTGCTGCAGGCCTTTGCCACCCTCAAGGACAAATACCCGAACACCCAACTGGCAATCATTGGTGCGGGGCGTGAAGAATCGCGCCTGGCCGCCGAGATCGAGCGCCTGGGGCTGACCGGTCGCGCACATTTGCTGGGTTTCAAGGAAAACGCCTTGCAGTATGTTCGGGCGTTCGACATCTGGACCATGCCATCGCTGGCCGAAGGCCTGGGGCTGGCGTTGCTCGAGGGCATGAGCGGGCATCTGCCGGTGATCGCCTCGAACGTACCGGCGATGTTGCCGCTGATTCAGGGCGCAGGGGGGCTGGCGATTACCCCGGCGGACGTGCCGACGCTGGTCGCTGCGCTGGACAATTACCTGGGGCTGTCGGATGACGAGCTCAAGACCAAGGGCGAACAGGCCTATCGTTATCTCCAGGAGCAACACGACATCGAGGTGTTCCGTCAGGAGTACCTGAACCTGATCGATTCCGGCTTGAGCCAAGCCCGCAAGGAGCAACCATGAGTGACGCGCAACCTCTTGTCACGGTCATCATCGCGTCGTACAACCATGGTCGTTATATCGAGGAAAGCATTCTCAGCGTCCTCAATCAGACCTACAAAAATATCGAGTTGCTGGTCATCGACGATGGCTCCAGCGATGACAGCGTCGAGCGCATCAATGCCTTGCAGGCGCGGCACGGTTTCGATTTCCGGGTCCAGCAGAACCAGGGGCTGACCAACACCCTCAACGGCGCCATTGCGCGCTCAAAGGGTAGTTTGATCGTGCCGTTCGGGTCCGATGACATCATGCTGCCGGAGCGCATCGCCACCCAGGTGGCGTATATGGACGGCAAACCCGAGGTCGGGATCTGCGCCGGCAACATCGAGCTGATCGACGCCGACGGCAACCTCTATCCGGAGAAACGTCAGCGTCGCGATGTACCGTTCCGTCGTCTGGATTTCGATGACATGTTTCTGGAGCGCAAGCCCTATCCGCCGGCACCGACCTTGATGATCCGCCGCGAAGCGCTGGACAAGGTGGGCGGCTTCGATCCGAACATTCGGCTGGAGGACTTGCTGATCGAATTGAAGGTGACCCGCGCCGGTTACTTCATTGATGGCCTGAATGTGCTGATGGCGCGCTATCGCAAGCACGCCACCAATTCCTACAAGAATAACCGCTTCATGATCGACAACATCCTGCGCTCCTACGCGCTGTTCAGCGATCATCCGCTGTACGACGAGGTACGCTACAAATTCCTCAGCTCGATGTTCCTGAAAACCTCCAATCGCGACCGCAAGCTGGCGCGTGAACTGCTGGCGCAGATACCGTTCAAGGCCTGGAACAAGAAGACCTGGCGTGGTCTGGGGCGGTTGTATTTCTCGCCGCTGGAGAAAGACTGAACCCGCCCTGGCGCGTTCTTGCCTGGATTGTGTGATCAAGCTTTAACGAGCGATCTTCTCGGCCGCCAGACAAGCTGATACAGGGTGTAGATGCCGATCAGGCGCAGCACCACTTGTAGCCAGCTTTCACGATGGATGAAACCTTGGCGGCCAACAACCGTTAATGGGCCCGGGCGGGATGACTCCCTGCCAGCACTTGCCTGTGCAGATTAGCCACGGCTGATTTCGACGCCATCACGGCATATCCCTGAAGCAGTGCGTCAAAGTGGTCTTCGAACAGCCAGCGTCGATCTTCGGTGTAACGCTGCATATGGCGCAGATTGCGTTTGCGCAGGGAAAGGCTCAGCGATGACGGATAAATGCGCATATCCGCCAGATCGATCAGGCCGAACTCACCGTCATCCAGGACCAGTACATTGCCCAGGTGCAGGGAGCGGAAATAGACACCTTGTTCATGCAGCTGTGCCATGAACTTGCCGAAACGCTCAACCAGCGCCTGGCGCACCGCAGGCGCGGTGATGCCTTGAAGCACCTGGCGCAAGGTGTTGCCCGGTAGCGGCGAATAATGCACGGCACTGCTGCCGTCCCTGAATCGGTACAGGTCCAGAATTTGCGGGGTCGGGATTCCCATGTTGCGCAATTGCACGCTGTTGGAGGCAAAGCGTTCGGAATAGGGATTGAAACTGCCCGAGGTGTACCAGCGACGAGGACGGAACAGCTTGAGGAAGCTGCCATCGATCAGGCGCAAGACTTTGGGGCCCAGCCCGTCTTCTTCAATCACTTGGGCATTGGCGATCAGTTGTTGCTCGGCCATTGGCGTCAACGTTTTAATCGACATCGCCAACAGGCGTCTGGCACGCTGGTTGATGCTCAGCGCGGCGATCAATGCCAGCGGAATCCACAGCAGGAACCAGTGCTCCTTCGGCCGGGAGATTATCCCGCCGCCTTCGGTCATGCCTGCGCCGATGCCAAATACCAGCCAGCTCGAGGCGATGATGAACAGCGGTTGCAGGCGATAGTACCAGCTGTTCAGCAAGCCCCGGGCCTGGAAGAACAGCCACGGCAGCAAACCGAAAATACCGACGTAATAGAGCACACCCAAGGCGAAGCTGTGGGGCTCTTGCAGGGTGTAACCGATACCGGGGTCGAGGGTCAGGGGGGCGTTGTAGCCATGACCGATCCACGGATGATCGGCAATTTTGTGCAGGGCCAACTGCCAGATTTCGAAGCGGTAGGAGTCGCCGCGTTCGATGATCATCTGCGAAAACAGTACGGCAACCCCTGCGCCGCTGATAACCAGGGCGCCCAGCAACACGAAAGAGCGACGGTTCCAGCAAATGAAGCTCAGCCAGAGCGCAGCCAGTGTCAATGCAACCAGCGGGGTTCTGGAGCCGGTAGCGATCACCGCAGTGAACATGATCGCCATCGCCGGGATGCTCAACCAGAGCATCTGGCGACGCTTGCAGGTCATGCTCAGGCTTATCCAGTAGGTACAAAAGAAGCCGAACACATGGGAACTGAGCAACGGATTGTCGAATGCGCCGCCACCGATCAGGCGCATGCCCGGTTCGTAAATGCGGCTGAACATGAACAGGTTGTAGATCGAAACGATCAGCCCGACCATCGCGGCACTGAACAGCAAGGGCTGGACGATCTCGCTTCGATAGCGCACCAGCAGGTAGCTGCCGGCGAACAGCAATAGCGTGTGCAAGGAGGGTTTGAACTGGCCAACGATGCTTCGCTCCATCGGCGGCCCCCAGCTCAGGCTGAGCAAGGCCCAGGCGACGAACAACAGTGCCGCGACGAAGATCGGTTCGCGCAGCAACTCTTTGAGCTCACGGGGACGCAGGCACAGGGCAATAAACGATGGAATACTGAACAGGCCATAAAAAAGCTTGTGATGCAGACTGCGGCCCGGCAGAAAGAACAGCGCGCACAGAAGCAGGAAGTAGCCGAGTGGAAGAATCCAGAGGCAAATGAAATCGAAGACTCGATTGGACGTGCTGTTGAAACCACTGAGTTGCATGCTGAAAGATTCAATCCTGAAGTTGATCGGCCATTTCGGCGTGATGGCTATTTGATGCTTGATATGACGCATAACAATAACAGCCTTTATGCGATTGCCAGAACCCGGAAGAAGCTGTGCTAAAGTCAGCGTCCTTTTTATCGACATTCGCGTGATATGACCGACTCCAGTCTCAGCGCAAGCCCATCGAGCTTGAAAATCTACTTCCGCCTGCTCGGCTATGTCCGGCCGTACATCAGTCTGTTTCTGATCAGCATCGTCGGCTTTCTGATTTTCGCTTCGACTCAGCCGATGCTCGGCTACATCCTCAAGTATTTCGTCGACGGCTTGTCCAATCCCGAAGCGGTGCTGTTTCCAACCGTGCCGTACCTGCGCGATTTGCAACTGCTGCAGGCAGTGCCTCTGCTGATCATCCTGATCGCGGCATGGCAGGGGCTGGGATCTTATCTGGGCAACTACTTTCTGGCCAAGGTTTCCCTCGGGCTGGTCCACGATTTGCGGGTGCAGTTGTTCAACAATTTGCTGGTCTTGCCCAACCGTTATTTCGACAAGCATAACTCGGGTCATCTGATATCGCGCATCACCTTTAACGTGACCATGGTCACGGGGGCGGCCACAGATGCGATCAAGGTCGTAATCCGTGAAGGCATGACGGTGATCTTCCTGTTCGCCTCGCTGCTGTTCATGAACTGGCGGCTGACGCTGGTCATGGTTGCTATCCTGCCGTTGATTGCCTTGATGGTGGGCACCGCCAGCAAGAAATTCCGCAAACAGAGCAAGAAGATCCAGGCCGCCATGGGTGACGTCACCCACGTGGCTTCGGAAACTATCCAGGGCTATCGCGTGGTGCGCAGCTTCGGCGGCGAAGTCTACGAAGAAAAGCGTTTCTTCAACGCCAGCCAGGGCAACACCGAAAAGCAACTGCGCATGACCCGCACCGGCGCCATCTATACGCCGCTGCTGCAACTGGTGATCTACAGCGCCATGGCGGCGCTGATGTTCCTGGTGCTGTACTTGCGTGGTGATGCATCCGCCGGTGACATGGTGGCCTACATCACCCTGGCAGGCCTGCTGCCTAAACCGATCCGCCAATTGTCCGAAGTCAGCTCGACCATCCAGAAAGGAGTGGCCGGCGCCGAAAGTATCTTCGAGCAACTGGACGTCGAACCCGAAGTCGATACCGGCACTATCGAGCGCGATGCCGTCAGCGGTCGGCTGGATGTGCGCCACCTGTCCTTCACCTATCCGGGCACCGAGCGTCAGGTGCTCGATGACATCAGTTTCTCGGTCGAACCTGGGCAAATGGTGGCGTTGGTGGGACGTTCGGGCAGTGGCAAGTCAACCCTGGCGAACCTGATTCCGCGCTTCTATCACCACGACAAGGGCGAGATCCTGATCGATGGCATTGAAGTGGAACAGTACAAATTATTGAACCTTCGCAAGCACATCGCCCAAGTGACCCAGCATGTGACACTGTTCAGCGACACCGTGGCCAACAACATTGCGTATGGCGATCTGGCCGGCGCACCCCGCGAAGACATCGAGAAAGCGGCGAGAGATGCTTACGCGATGGACTTCATCGCGCAATTGCCCGAAGGCCTGGACACCCAGGTAGGCGAGAATGGCGTATTGCTGTCCGGCGGTCAGCGTCAGCGTCTGGCGATTGCCAGGGCCCTGCTGAAGAATGCGCCGTTGCTGATCCTCGACGAAGCCACTTCGGCCCTCGATACCGAGTCCGAGCGGCATATCCAGGCTGCGCTGGATCAGGTCATGAAAGGCCGGACCACCCTGGTGATCGCTCACCGGTTGTCGACGATCGAGAAGGCTGACCTGATTCTGGTCATGGATCAGGGCCGGATCGTCGAGCGTGGCACCCATGCCGAGCTTTTGGCGCAGAACGGCTATTACGCCCGCTTGAACGCCATGGGCCTCGACGCCCCGGCTGAAGATATCGCCTGACTTCTATGAGGGTGAGCCTGGCTCACCCTCGCATTTGCCGGCGTGCAACGCGTCCGGTGGTTTGTATCCAGATACTTACGCTTCTTGACCAAGCCGGAATAAATCTCGGCAACGCGCTTGTTAAGGTTCCTGAACGAACGTTGACTTGAATCGAGAGGATGATCCCTTTCGCGCGGGTGCTGCCATGCTGCAACGATATCTCTGGAAACTATTGCCCAAACCGCAGCGGGCTTTTCTGCTGGGGCGCCTTTCGGTTGTGGACCGTCAGGTGGTCAACACGTCGATGTCGGCCAATCTGAGCTTTCCCCAGGCCTTCGAACAGCATTCCTGTCTATTCATTCATGTCCCCAAATGTGCCGGGGGCAGTGTGTGTGTGGCGATGTTCGATGGCTGGAGCCCCGGGCACTTGCCGTTGTATTGGTACGAACAGCAATTTCCCGAGCAGTTTGCCGCCAGTTTCAAGTTCGCCTTCGTTCGTGATCCGCTGGAAAGGGCCTACTCGGCTTATGCTTTTTTACGGGGCAACGAGTTGGGGCGACGGGATAAGACGGCGCAGAAACTGGTCAGCCACTACCGCGACTTCGATGATTTCGTTGCTCGCTGGCTGCATTCGGAGACGATCAGCCTACAAATGCATTTTGCCGCGCAAACGGATTTTCTCACCGATTCCCTGGGGCGCCTGGCCCTGGATTTCATCGGCTATCAGGAATATCTGGAGCGGGATTTCCGGCTGGTCTGTGAGCAACTGGGTCGCTCGCTGGTGTTGCCCCACGTCAACTGCTCGCAACAGCGGCGCCCGATGCTTGCCCGTGATTTCTGCTCGGTGCGTACCCGTCGGCTGGTGCGGCGGGTGTACCAGCGCGATTACGAAATGCTCGGTTATGAGTGAGACCTTGTCGATGCCGGTTCCCGAGGCGCCGCTGACGGCGGAATGCGAGATCGATACCCAAACGCTGCAACTCGCGGACGCCTGTCGCAAGTTATCGTCATTTCTGCTTAATAAATGAACAGAAAATCCCGCCGATTCATCCGGTTGCAGCCATCACGCAAGCCAGCGCCAACCCTGTGCTAATATCGCGCCCTTGTTCATTTTGTATGTGGGTTGCTCCATGAAGTTGTCCATGCCGCGATTCAATCAAGCCCCTGTCTTGGTGGTCGGCGATGTCATGCTCGACCGTTACTGGCATGGTGGTACCTCACGGATCTCCCCTGAGGCGCCGGTACCGGTAGTCAAGGTCGAGCAAATCGAAGACCGCCCGGGTGGTGCCGCCAACGTCGCCCTGAACATTGCCGCGCTCGGTGCTCCGGCCTCGCTGGTTGGCGTGACCGGCGACGACGAAGCGGCCGACAGCCTGGTCAATAGCCTCAAGGGCGCCGGCGTGCGGGCCTTGTTCCAGCGCATCGCGCACCAGCCGACCATCGTCAAGTTGCGGGTCATGAGCCGTCACCAGCAATTGCTGCGTATCGACTTCGAAGAGCCTTTCGCAACCGACGCCCTGGCGCTGGGCGAGCAAGTTGACGAGCTGCTCGAAGGCATCAAGGTGCTGGTGTTGTCCGACTATGGCAAAGGCGCGCTGAAAAACCACCAGGTACTGATCCAGGCTGCCCGTGCCCGTGGCATTCCGGTGCTGGCCGATCCCAAGGGCAAGGATTTCTCGATCTACCGTGGGGCGAGCGTGATCACCCCGAACCTCAGCGAGTTCGAAACCATCGTCGGCGGTTGCGCCGATGAACACGAGCTGGTGAGCAAGGGGGCGCAGTTGATGCACGACCTGGACCTCGGCGCGCTGCTGGTGACCCGTGGTGAGCACGGGATGACGCTGCTGCGTCCGGATCATCCGCCGCTGCACCTGCCGGCCCGTGCCCGTGAAGTGTTTGACGTGACCGGCGCCGGTGACACGGTGATTTCGACCCTGGCGGCGGCGATCGCCGCTGGCGAAGAACTGCCCCATGCGGTGGCCCTGGCTAACCTGGCGGCGGGTATCGTGGTCGGCAAGCTCGGTACCGCTGCCATCAGCGCGCCGGAACTGCGGCGCGCGATCCAGCGTGAAGAGGGCTCCGAGCGTGGAGTGCTGGGTCTGGAGCAGTTGCTGCTGGCGGTCGATGACGCACGTGCGCACAATGAGAAAATTGTCTTCACCAACGGCTGCTTCGATATCCTGCATGCCGGCCATGTGACCTACCTTGAACAGGCGCGGGCCCAGGGTGATCGTCTGATCGTAGCGGTCAACGACGATGCGTCGGTGAGCCGCCTGAAAGGGCCGGGTCGTCCGATCAACAGCGTCGATCGTCGCATGGCGGTACTGGCAGGGCTTGGCGCAGTGGATTGGGTGATCAGCTTCGCTGAAGGCACCCCGGAAAACCTGCTGCGCGAGGTCAAGCCGGACGTACTGGTCAAAGGCGGTGATTATGGGATCGACCAAGTGGTCGGTGCAGACATCGTCAAAGCTTACGGCGGGACGGTGAAAGTGCTGGGGCTGGTGGAAAACAGCTCGACGACGGCGATCGTCGAGAAGATCCGCAGTCGTTGAGGTGGGTGTTTCTCATTTTGTACTGTATGTGAACGGTTTTACCGTGAGGGTATAACCGTTTCCGTTGACGTTGGCCGGTACGAACCCGCGCTTACCTGCTTTTGTCTTGTGGTAATTATTTTATGAAAGTCATGCTCCTGGTGATGGATGAGCAGCGCGTCATATTGGACCGCCTGTATGAAATCGTGCAGCAGAATTGCACCGATTGCGTTGTCTATCGCCTAAGCAAACCACAACAGATGAATCTCGGTCCGTTTCTGGCTTCAGTCAATTATCAGAACTTCGACCGAGTCGTGGTTTTCTCCAGGGTCAAGCGCCTCGTCCCGCAGGTCAGAGTTCTGAAGTGTATTCCCGGGCTGATTTTTCTCGAACATGACGCCTATCAGAACTACATGCCCAACAGTAAGTACCGGCGGGTATATTCGCGCCTGTATAGTCGTCTCCCAAGCTCTCGCGTACTGGTTTCTGGAGCTGTTGTTGCGCGTAGGATGCAAGCTGAAAATATTGATGCAGTGTTCGTTTCAAAAGGGTATGACGAACAGATGCTGCATAACATGGGCGGTGTTCGAGACATTCCGATCGGTTTTCTGGGCAGTCTGAAAAGTACCGAATATGCGCAGCGCAAGGCAGTCCTTGAATCGCTGGCTCGGCGTACCGGCATGTTGGTAACCCGGACCCAGTCAGGCGCCGAATATCTGGAAACACTCAATCGCATCAAGATTTTTGTCAGTGCCGATATAGGCATGGGCGAATTCATGATCAAGAACTTTGAAGCCATGGCCTGTGGCTGTGTATTGCTGGCCTGGAGTCAGGGTGAAGAAGATCGGTTGTTGGGTTTTCAGGATATGCACAACACCGTGTTCTATCGCTCCGAAGATGAGGCACTGGAAAAACTCAAGCTGTTGGAGAGTGACCCTGCGTTAGCGGCTCGTATCGCCAGTAACGGGCAGGTGTTCGCTGAGAGCCAGTATTCCTTCGCACGCGTGGGGCGTACCCTCGCTGTTGAAATCCAGCGTGAAATGCGTCCTTGGCGACCGCCATCAGCATTCACTCGCCTGTGGGTCAAGTTACGCCATGGGATGAAGGTTCCGGAGTAGCTTATGGACGGTCAAAAGCCTCAAGCCTGTGAACAAGTAGCGCTGGATGGGCTGCCTGGTGGGCACCAGTCCGTTATGGATGGACTGCCGGAAGCGTTGAAAGAGTGCTTGCGCACGGCCGCTCGTGTTGTGCTTATAGCCAATAATCCGGCTATTACGTCGGCCGATTTCCAGGCGCTGAATATTGGCATCGATGACGTAGTGGTCAGTTTCAATACCTGTGTTAAATCAGCATTGCTTTGCCCGCAGAGCGTCAATGTATTCGTGCATGGTTTCAATGCGCCGGATGCCTACTTCTTCGGCCTTCCCTATGGAGCTGAAGTGCAGCGACTTTTCCAACACGCTGGCGAGCGTTGCTTCACGATGCTGGTGGGAAGTACGCAGGCGATGTGCCCTCTGCCGCGAGTAGCTCTTTTTTGGGAGCGTATTCCTTTACCGGCGCTGTGGAACTACCCGGTCGATCGACCGGGAGGCAAACGTTATGTTGGACCTTCCACCGGCTTCAATGCGCTGGTGTTGTTCGATTGGCTGCGCAGCCACACCGGTTATACCTATCAACTGATGACGCTGGGTTTTTCCAACGAGGCAGGGAAGCTCTGGAGCGGGCATGCCTGGGACTATGAGCGGGACTGGTTGCAGAAGTCGGACGTCATTGTCGTGCCTTTGCAGCGTCGTCGTTGGTGGCAAGTATTGCTTCGTCGCAAATGACGCCAGCCGGACGCGGCAAAGTGGGCTCGTTTTCTTTCAGGGGTGTTGTCGAGTGTTAAATATTGCGGTGGCTTTTTTTGGTATTCCAAGAAACTCGGAAATCTGCTTTCCCTCCATTCAAGAAAGCGTTCTTGCGCAGTTGCCTCCGAACAGCAACGTAAAATGCTTTTATCATCTGTATAAAATCGACGAAATCCAGAACACGCGTTCAGGTGAAAGAGGTGAACTGAAGGCGGACAACTACAAGGCCTTCGAGTCAATGACGGGCTTGCTCACCTCAACGGAAGGTGTTCTGGAACATTGGAACTTTGAACAAGTCAAGGCACTCGGCGATACCTGGGCGGATGAGTACGCATCACTTCGCAACCTGATCTATCAGCTGAATTCGCTGCACACCGTCACGGCCATGATGGAGTCCTTCAATCCTGATTTCGTTGTATTCGTTCGGCCGGATAATTTCTATCACACACCCCTTCCCGCTTATGTGTTCAACCACCCCGAAGCCAGGCGGCGGAATAGCTATATCCCTGATTGGCAGTGGTGGGGAGGGCTGAACGATCGTTTTGCCATTTGTGGGCGTGATACCTACAGGGCTTATGGGAAAAGGATTGAGCACATCTTCGACTTCTGCAAAGCGACAGGAAGGACGTTACATTCCGAACGACTGCTCAAATACGTACTGCAACAGGCAGGAGCCAGGATCTGCACCATGGATACCCAGGCTTCCCGTGTTCGTATTACCGGTGCATTTGCTGATGAGTCGTTCTCTCCCAAGCGAGGCATGGGCAAACGCGAGAATCGCTACTTTCATTTATTTGCGCAGTTGCGCACGTTCATGGACAAGCAGCGATCTGGCTAGGCGAAAGTCGCGTGAGATGTGGCTTTGGATCGTAACGCCAATCTGGAAATCTCACTCAACAGCCGCGACGACTTCACCATTATTTACTCAGCGTTCCCCGCACCAGCCTCACCAGTCGGAGAGCCTTTACGCTCAGTTGCTTCAACCCTGGTCGCTGAGCTTTCGGTACTCCCAGCCCTTGTTGTGCGATCCAGTCCTTCCAGCGAATACGTTCTTCACGGACCACCCAGCCTTGCTGGATAGCAAAGCTCTCCGCCAGATACAGTCCACGGGTACTGGCCGGTAAAAGTTTATCGCGCTTGAGCGTATACAACTCGGGAAGGGGCACCCCATCTTCAAGGGGCATCAAGTACAAGTCGGGACGTTTGCGATCAAGCCGGGCCACCAGTTGATCGCCCTCCAGCCGTTCGTCGACATGGAACAGACTCAGGGATTTGGCTTCCTTGGGCACGTCCAGGCGCAAGTCGTAGATCAATTGCAGTGATGCGGTCGGCAAGTGCACGTAAGCCTGCGGGCGTTCGATCAGCGGCATGTTGGCGCAGCGCACCGGCCGCGCCGAGCCGGACAACGGGGTCAGGCGGAACGGCAAAGCCTCGCGATAGTGCAGCGCAGAGGAGTAGGGCGCGGGTAGCCAGGTTTCGTTGAAACGGCCGCCAAGCCAGCCTTCCGGGGTTTCCAGCAGGCACTCTTCGGCAATTTCCTGGGTTGCCGTGTGCAGCGGCAGGTTCAGTTCATGGGCTGGCACGTAACCGGAGATCAGCTTGAGGACCACATCGCCGCGGTCCTGTCGACGCTGACGCACCAACACCCAGTAATCGCGATTCTGCCAATGCAGGGTCAGGCGCACCGAAACGCCAAGGTTCGCCAACTCCAGGGCAAACCGCTCGCTGTCGGCCACCGTCACCGGACGGCGGCGTTGCAGGGTCTGGGAAAAATTCAGCGGCATCCCGACGCTCTGATAACTCAGGCCTTCGGGTGTCGCTTCCACGAATAACGGCAGGGTCTTGAAGTTGCTCGGGTTCTTTCTTATGAGCGTACGCGGCATGTCGGCTCCTGCTTAAGGCCGCGTGGGCGGCATCAGTTTCTACGAAGGACCTGGGCAACGGTCGCGACGTTATGGGCGAGGTGCAGCGGATTGATGGTCCCGACAATAGCACTGGCCACCCCCGGGTGTTCAAACAACAGTTCGAAGCTGGCGCGCACCGGGTCCACGCCCGGGCTCAGGCACACATGGCCGCTGGCCAGGGCCTTTTTAACCAGGATCGCTTTGCCGTGAGCAGCAGCATAGTCAATGACGGCCTTCTCGTTCTGTTCGTTCAGATTGTAGGTGACCATCGCGCAATCACCTTGTTCCAGAGCCTTCAAACCGCCGTCGACGGTTTTTCCGGAGAAGCCGAAGCCACGAATCTTGCCTTCGCGTTTTAGCTCGGCAAGGGTCGCATACACCTCGCTGCCATTGAGGATTGCCAGGTCGTTGCCATCGGAATGCACCAGCACCAGGTCGATAACATCGGTTTCCAGGCGTTGCAGGCTGCGTTCCACCGAGAACCGGGTATGCGTCGCGCTGAAGTCATGGCTGGACTGGCCGTCGGCAAATTCTTCGCCGACCTTGCTGACGATTACCCAGTCCTGACGCTGACCTCGCAGTAGCGGGCCGAGGCGCTCTTCGCTGCGGCCATAGGCCGGTGCAGTGTCGATCAGGTTGATACCCAGGTCGCGCGCGAGTTTGAGCAACCTGCGCGCTTCGTCATCGCCGGGGATCTGAAAACCGTTGGGGTATTTCACCCCTTGATCGCGGCCAAGTTTCACCGTACCCAGGCCCAGCGGCGAGACCAGCAGGCCGGTGCTGCCCAATGGGCGATGCAAGTCGTGCAGGGTCGGTTGGCTCATGGCAGCAGTTGCTCCCAGGCAGGAATGCCCATCGGCGGTTTCGGCAGTTCCGGCAACGGCGCCGGATGGCTCGGCTGAATGCCGTCGCGTTGCAGTGAGGCGATGACGCGGTCAGCGAAGTCCGGCGCCAGGGCCAGCTTGGTGGGCCAGCCCACCAGCAGACGATCCTGCTCGGCGAGAAAGGCGTTGTCCGGGCGGGTTAGGCCCGATTGCAACGGCTCGGCGCGGTCGACCCGCAAGGTTGCCCACTGCGCGGTACTCAGGTCGATCCACGGCAATAGTTGGCCAAGTTCCTTCTGGGCGGTGGCGATTTGCGCGGCAGGATCGCGGGCCACGCCTTCGGCTTCGGCAATGTCGCCACCCAGGTACCAGACCCACTGGCCATCGGCGGCCGGGTGAGTGGTCACAGTGATGCGCGGCTTCGGCCCGCCACCCAGGCAATGGGCGTACAGCGGTTTGAGGCCTGGGCCCTTGACGATGACCATGTGCAGCGGGCGGCGTTGCATGGCCGGCTGGCTCAGGCCCAGTGCCGTGAGCAGGTCGGCGGTGCCGGCACCGGCGCTGAGAACGATGCGTTGGGCGCGGATCTCGCGTTCGTCGACTTTCAAACCGACCAGTACGCCGTTTTCCAGCAGTGGTTCAATGTGCTGACCGGCCAGCAGGCCGTCGCCGGCCAGCTCGGCCAGGCGCCGGATCAGGCTCGGCACGTCGACCACCAGTTCTGCCAGGCGATAGACCTTGCCCTTGAAGCGCTTGTCTTGCAGGGCCGGGGGCAGTTGTTCGCCCTTGACCTGATCGACCCGCCCGCGCACGGCCTTGCTGGCAAAGAAACTGGTGAGGTTGCCGGCGAGGGTGCCGGGGGACCAGAGATAATGAGCTTCGGAGAGCAGGCGCACGCCCGACAGGTCCAGCTCGCCGGCGCCGGCCAGGGCTTCACGCCAGCGTCGCGGCATGTCGGCAATGGCTTCCGAGGCGCCAGTCAGGGCACCGTGCAAGGCGTACTTGGCGCCGCCATGGATGATGCCCTGGGACTTCACGCTCTGCCCGCCGCCGAGGCTGGCGCTTTCCACCAGCACGGTCGAAAAGCCCTGGCGGCGCAGGCGCGCATTCAGCCAGAGGCCGGCGACACCAGCGCCGACAATCAGAACGTCGGTGGAAATAACGGATGGCATGCAGCGACCTCAGTGTTCAAGACGAGGGCGCAGTATACAGACTCGATGCGCAGGGGATTTGTTGGTGATCAATAGGGAGATGCAAAACCTGTGGGAGCGGGCTTGCTCGCGAATAGGGCATGTCAGTCGACATCAATGTTGTTGCCTGGCACACCGTTTTCGCGAGCAAGTCGGATCGCCGCACCGCCGCTCCCACAATAGATCGTGCTTCGGGTTTTAGTGTCCGGCAGTCTTCGAGAACAGCTGGATAACCACCACACCCAGCACAATCAGCGCCATCCCCAGCATTGCCGGTACATCCAGTTTCTGCCCGTAGATAAACAGCGCCGCGACGCTGACCATCACGATGCCCATGCCGGCCCACACCGCGTAGGCCACGCCGACCGGAACGCTGCGCACCACCAGGGTCAGCATCCCGAAAGCAATGCCGTAACCGACGATGACCAGCAGCAGCGGCAGTGGCGTGCTGATGCCTTTGACCGCTTTCATCGAAACGGTAGCAATCACTTCGGCGCAGATGGCAATGGCCAGGTAGTAGTAAGCGGTCATGGTTCAATCCTCGTAAGAAGTGTTGCTCTCTGAGGTCGGCATTTTAGTGATTGGCCAGATGCGGTAAAGTCATTACCTATCTGTTCTGAAGATGGGTTGAGCCATGAACATGCAATGGAATCTGGAACAGCTGCGCTTGTTTGTCAGGGTAGCGGAGCAACGATCGTTTTCCGCGGTGGCGCGGGATCAACGCAAGGCGCAGTCGGCGGTCAGCAGTTCGATTGCGCTGCTGGAGGAGGACTTGGGCGTCAGCCTGTTCGACCGCAGCAGTGGTCGTCAGCCGAAACTCACCGAAGCCGGTACCGCCCTGCTTGAAGAGGCGCGGGAAGTGCTGCGCCAATGTGAGCGCCTCAACGGCCGGGCATTGGCGATGATGCGCGGTCAGGAAGCGAGTCTGCGTGTGGCCCAGGACGAGGCGATGCCCTATCAGGCGGTGGTTGAAAGCTTCGAGGCCCTGGCTGAACAATTTCCCAGCCTCGAAGTGCAGCTGACCAGCGCCGCTCAGGGCGATGTGGCGCGCAAACTGGTGGAGCGCCGGGCGGACCTGGGCTTGCTGTTTTATCATGAGCAGATTCCCGAAGCCCTCGAACGGCGTGTGCTGGGTAGTGTCGAGATGGTCACCGTGTGCGGCGTGGGGCATCCAATGGCCAGGCAGATGCAGGTCGATTGCCAGCAACTGGCGCAGCATCGACAGTTGCTGATGTCCACGCAGTCCAGCGTCTACCCCGGCAGTGAGCCGGCCAGCCCGCAGGTGTGGCGTGCCGACAGTTTCTACGTGATGGCCGAATGGGTGATGCGCGGCCTTGGCTGGGCCTGGTTGCCGCGCCATGTGGTGCAGTACCCGGCGTATCAGAATCTGATGGTTGAACTGACCAGTGAATGGACGCCCCCGGCATTGATTGTGGAACTGGTCTGGCGCCGCGACGAGCCCCTCGGCCCGGCAGCCCGTTGGCTGGCGGAACGTTTTGCCGTGCACTTGCAGGCGATCGGCTAAAAAACCGATAAACTCCGCCGTCATGAATAGAACTCTCTACACCGCGCTGTTTTACCTGGGGCTGCCATTGGTAGCGATTCGGCTTTGGCTGCGGGCGCGCAAGGCGCCGGCGTACGCCAAACGCATCGGCGAACGTTTCTCCCTCGCGCTGCCGGCGATGAAGCCGGGCGGCCTTTGGGTGCACGCGGTATCGGTGGGTGAAAGCATCGCCGCGGCACCGATGATTCGTGCCCTGCTGCAACGTTATCCGACGCTGCCGATTACCGTCACTTGCATGACCCCGACCGGGTCCGAGCGCATCCAGGCATTGTTTGCCAATGAGCCACGCATTCAGCACTGCTATCTGCCCTACGACTTGCCCTGCGCCGCGGCGCGATTCCTTGATCGGGCCCGGCCAAAACTGGCGGTGATCATGGAAACCGAGCTCTGGCCCAACCATATCCATCAGTGCGCCAAACGCGGGATTCCCGTGGCCCTGGCCAATGCACGACTGTCAGAGCGCTCGGCCAAAGGTTATGGCCGCTTCCATAAACTGACCCGGCCAATGCTCGCCGAGATGAGCCTGTTCGCGGTGCAGACCGAAGCCGAGGCCCAGCGTTTTCGCGATTTGGGCGCGCGCCCGGAAACCGTCGAAGTGACTGGTTCGATCAAGTTCGACCTGACTATCGATCCGCAGCTGTTGCAGCGTGCCGCCGAATTGCGGGGACAATGGCAGGCGCTGGAACGCCCGGTGTGGATCGCCGCGAGTACCCATGAAGGTGAAGACGAAGTGGTGCTCGATGCCCATCGTCGGCTACTGGCCAATCACCCCGATGCCTTGCTGATTCTGGTGCCGCGTCACCCGGAGCGTTTCAATCCGGTGTTCGAGTTGTGCCGGCAAAAAGGTTTCGCCACGGTACGGCGTTCGACGGGTGAGCCGGTGACCGCCGACACGTCGGTGCTGCTGGGTGACACCATGGGCGAGTTGCTGTTTCTCTATGCCTTGGCCGACAGCGCTTTCGTCGGCGGCAGCCTGGTGCCCAACGGCGGCCATAACCTGCTGGAGCCGGCGGCCCTGGCCAAACCGGTGCTCAGCGGGCCGCACCTGTTCAACTTCCTCGAAATCGCCGCGCAGTTACGCAGCGCCGGAGCGTTGGCCGAGGTCGATGATGCCGAAGGGCTGGCGCTGGCGGTGCAGCGGCTGTTCGAACTGCCGCGCGATGCGCAGCGGATGGCGGAGGCGGGGCTGAAGGTGATGCGCACCAATCAGGGCGCGTTGCAGCGGTTGCTGGATGGGTTGGGGCGGTTGATCGAGCGTTAGACCGGTTGCCTGAAACAAAAAGATCGCAGCCTTCGGCAGCTCCTGCAGGGTGTACATCGATCCCAATGCAGGAGCTGCCAAAGACTGCGATCTTTTGCTTTTAAGGTTTGGCTTTGAGCTGTTCCGCCGCAGCCTTGGCCAGATCCGGTGGCAAGAAGTCCTTGTCCGGGTTGTAGTCGGCTTTGAGGTAACGCGTCAGGTCCTGCAAATCCCCCGGGTTCAAGGTGCCGGCGGCCTGCTTCAGGCGCAGGTTGTCGAGGATGTAGTCGTAGCGGGTGTTGTTGTAGTTGCGCACCGAGGTGTACAGCTGACGCTGGGCATCGAGCACGTCGACGATGTTGCGCGTCCCCACCTGATAACCGATTTCGGTCGCTTCCACCGCGCTCTGGTTGGAAATGATCGACTGCCGACGCGCCTGCACCTGTTCGACGTCGGTGTTCACGGCGCGGTGCAGATTGCGGGTGTTTTCCACGACCTGGCGACGCAACGCTTCGCGTTGTTGCTCGGTCTGATCCAGCCGTGAATAAGACTCACGCACCTGGGAGCTGGTGAGACCGCCGCTGTAGATCGGGATGCTCAATTGCAGGCCGACGGTGCGTTGTTCGACATCGCCACCGTAACGCACGCCGGTCGCGCTCGGGTTGGTAAAGCCGAGGGCGTCGTTGTCACCTTTCTTGTATTGCGCGACCGCATCCAGGGTGGGGGCATGCCCGGCCTTGCGTTGCTTGAGGGTCTCTTCGGCGGCGCTCACCGCGTAGTTGCTGGCCAGCAAATTCAGATTCTGTTTGGCGGCGGTATCGACCCAGGCCTTGGCGTCGTTCGGTGCCGGCGGCAGGATCGGCAAGGTGTGGACGATGCCCTGGATCGAGTTGTACTGGCGATTGGTCAGGGTGATCAGCGCTTCGAACGCGTCATCCACCTGACGCTGGGCGAGAATCCGGTTGGCCCGCGCGGTGTCGTAACTGGCCTGGGATTGCAGCACATCGGTCTTGTCCGACAGGCCGACGTCGAAGCGCTCGTTGGACTGGTCGAGCTGGCGCTTGAAGGCTGCTTCTTCGGCTTTGGTCGAGGCCAGGTTGTCCTGGCTGCGCAGCACGTTGAAGTAGCTTTCGGCGCTTTGCAGGATCAGGTTCTGTTCGGTAGCCGAGAGTTGCAGGGCGGCCTGTTCATTGACGTCCTTGGCGGCCTGGAACTGGAACCAGCGGTCGGCGCGGAAAATCGGTTGCGACAGGGTCGCCTGATACACCGTGCCGCTGCGGTTCGAGGTTACCGATGGCTGATCGAGCGCGGTGCGGGTGTCGTTCAGGTTGGCACCGGCCGACAGGTTGGGCAGCAACCCGGCGCGGGCCTGGGGCACGACTTCCTTCTGGGCGCCGTATTGGGCGCGGGCGGCGGCGATATCGGCGTTGTTGTCCACCGCTTCCTGATAGACGCTGACCAGGTCGGTCTTGGTCGATAAGGGCGCTTCTGCTGCCCAGGCCATTCCATTGGACGCACAAGACACGGCAAGGGCCAGTGAGAGTTTGCGCAGCATGAGGCCATCCCTAAAAAATTATGCTGATAATTTGAACGCCAAGGCTACGGCGCGGCGCACTGCAGCGTCAAGGCAGAGCGTCAAGGCGCGGCACGGCGTAGCGAGTGTAGTTGCACGCAGTCACGGCAACAATCCGCTGATTGCGCCATTCATCACGGTGTTTACCGTGGTGTTGGCGTTCTTTGCCGGTTATGTCTAGACTGGCCGGGTTCTTGTCGGGGTGCCTTGCTATGAGGCTGAGATCGAATAATTTCGGATCCCGTTGAACCTGATCAGGTTAGCGCCTGCGTAGGGAACAAGATTTCTCGTCACCCGGCGAGTCCTCTTGTGCTTCGTCCGGGATGTTGTTCGACAATCGAACACCCCTCGAGCATCGAGCACAGCACCTGCTGGAATTTCCAGCGCCCGTGCGTCCATTCGTTTACAGGTTCGCTCCGACAAAAATCCACTGCCTGGATGTGTGTCTGGAGAGCCCGTGATGACTACAAAATCAAAAATCGCAACCAACCTGAGTGATTCGGCCAAGGTCGATCAGCAATCGGTTCAGCCGTTTACCCGCTCGCAAAAAATCTATGTCCAGGGCACGCGCCCCGACATCCTCGTGCCGATGCGCGAAATCAGCCTTGATGTGACCCCGACCGACTTCGGCGGTGAAATCAACGCGCCGGTGGTGGTGTATGACACCTCGGGCCCGTACACCGACCCCAACGTCATCATCGACGTGCGCAAAGGCCTGGCCGATGTGCGTTCGCCGTGGATCGAATCCCGTGGCGACACCGAGCGTCTGTCCGGCCTGAGTTCCAACTTCGGTCAGGAACGCCTCGCCGATCCGGAGCTGACCAAGCTGCGCTTCGCCCACGTCAACAACCCACGCCGCGCCAAGGCGGGTGCCAACGTCAGCCAGATGCACTACGCCCGCAAAGGCATCATCACCGCCGAGATGGAATACGTCGCCATCCGCGAAAACATGAAGCTCGAAGTGGCCCGTGCCGCAGGCCTGCTGGACCAGCAACACGCCGGCCACAGCTTTGGCGCCAGCGTGCCGAAAATCATCACCCCGGAATTCGTCCGTGAAGAAATCGCCCGCGGTCGCGCGATCATTCCGGCGAACATCAACCACACCGAACTGGAACCGATGATCATCGGCCGTAACTTCCTGGTGAAGATCAACGGCAACATCGGCAACAGCGCGCTGGGTTCGTCCATCGAAGAAGAAGTGGCGAAATTGACCTGGGGCATTCGCTGGGGTTCGGACACGGTCATGGACTTGTCCACCGGCAAACACATTCACGAAACCCGCGAATGGATCATCCGTAACTCGCCGGTGCCGATCGGTACCGTGCCGATCTATCAGGCACTGGAGAAGGTCAATGGCGTCGCCGAAGACCTGACCTGGGAGCTGTTCCGCGACACGTTGATCGAGCAGGCCGAGCAGGGCGTCGACTACTTCACCATCCACGCCGGCGTGTTGCTGCGCTATGTGCCGCTGACCGCAAAACGCGTGACCGGCATCGTCTCCCGTGGTGGTTCGATCATGGCCAAGTGGTGCCTGGCGCATCACAAGGAAAACTTCCTCTACACCCATTTCGAAGACATCTGCGAAATCATGAAGGCCTACGACGTCAGCTTCTCGCTGGGCGATGGCCTGCGTCCGGGCTCGATTGCCGACGCCAACGATGAAGCGCAATTCGGTGAGCTGGAAACCCTCGGCGAGCTGACCAAAATCGCCTGGAAGCACGACGTGCAGTGCATGATCGAAGGCCCCGGCCACGTGCCGATGCAGTTGATCAAAGAGAACATGGACAAGCAGCTCGAGTGCTGCGACGAGGCGCCGTTCTACACCCTCGGCCCGCTGACCACCGACATCGCCCCGGGCTACGACCACATCACCTCCGGTATCGGTGCGGCGATGATCGGCTGGTTCGGTTGCGCCATGCTCTGCTACGTGACGCCGAAGGAACACCTGGGGCTGCCGAACAAGGATGACGTGAAGACCGGGATCATCACCTACAAGATCGCCGCTCACGCTGCCGATTTGGCCAAAGGGCACCCGGGCGCGCAGATTCGCGATAACGCCTTGAGCAAGGCGCGGTTCGAGTTCCGCTGGGAAGACCAGTTCAACCTGGGTCTCGATCCGGACACCGCGCGCTCGTACCACGATGAAACCCTGCCGAAGGATTCGGCCAAGGTCGCGCACTTCTGCTCCATGTGCGGACCGAAATTCTGCTCGATGAAGATCACCCAGGAAGTCCGTGAATACGCGGCCAACCAGCGGATCGAAACTGTCGACGCCGACGTCGCCAAGGGACTGGCGGAACAGGCTGAGCGGTTCAAGCAGGAAGGTAGTCAGCTGTACAAGAAGGTTTGATCTGACCTGTGATTGACGGCGGCTGTGCTGCCGTCTTCGCGAAAGCGCCAGATCAGGCACCAAAAATCCCACAGACACACTTATCCCTCCGAGATAACACCCCCTTGAGCATCCAACCCAGCACTTACTCCCCGGATACCGCGGTACCGACCGACAAGCGCGTCTTCGGCGGTCGTGATCTGTTTTCCCTGTGGTTCTCCCTCGGCATCGGCCTGATGGTGTTGCAGACCGGCGCGCTGCTCGCTCCGGGGCTGGGCCTGTCCGGCTCATTGCTGGCGATTTTTCTCGGCACGCTGGTCGGCGTGCTGTTGCTGGCCGCTGTCGGCGTGATCGGCAGCGACACCGGGCTGTCGTCGATGGCCGCGCTGAAACTCAGCCTCGGTAAAAAAGGTGCGAGCCTTCCGGCGGTGCTGAACCTGCTGCAACTGATTGGCTGGGGCTCGTTCGAAATCATCGTGATGCGCGACGCCGCCAGCCTGCTCGGCGCCCGTGCATTCAGCGAAGGCAGCCTGTGGTCGAATCCGCTTTTGTGGACGCTGTTCTTCGGTGCACTGGCGACCTTGCTGGCGGTCAGCGGCCCGTTGACTTTCGTGCGCAAGATCCTGCGCAAGTGGGGCATCTGGCTGCTGTTGGCCGCATGCATCTGGCTGACCTGGAACCTGTTCGCCAAGGCCGATCTGGCGGCGTTGTGGGCGCAGGCCGGTGATGGTTCGATGCCGTTCGCCGTGGGCTTCGACATTGCGATCGCGATGCCGCTGTCCTGGCTGCCGCTGATTGCCGACTACTCGCGTTTCGGCAAGCGTGCGAAGAATGTCTTCGGCGGTACGGCACTGGGTTTCTTTATCGGTAACTTCTGGCTGATGAGCCTGGGCGTGGCCTACACCCTGGCGTTCGCGCCGAGCGGTGAAGTGAATGCCTTGCTGCTGGCGCTGGCCGGTGCCGGTCTGGGCATTCCACTGCTACTGATTCTGTTGGACGAGTCGGAAAATGCCTTTGCCGATATTCATTCGGCAGCGGTGTCCAGCGGGATTCTGCTGCGCTTGAAAGTCGAGCATCTGGCCTTGGCCATCGGCGTGATCTGCACGCTTATCGCTTGCCTGGCGCCATTGGCCCAGTACCAGAACTTCCTACTGTTGATCGGTTCGGTGTTTGCGCCGCTGTTCGGCGTGGTGCTGGTGGATCATTTCATCCTGCGCAAACGCAGTAGCCAGGTGGCGTCGGCTGCCTTGCGCTGGCCGGCGTTGCTCGCCTGGTTGGGCGGGGTGAGCACCTATCACCTGCTGGCCAATCTCTATCCGGACATCGGCGCAACCCTGCCGTCGCTGGTACTGGCAGGGCTGCTGCAACTGGTGCTTGGTCGGGCCTTCAGCTACGGCCGGGAAACAGCTCAGGCTTGAGAATGCCGTTCAGGCGCGGGTAGGGGATCTTCAGTTCGACGTGGCCCAGTGCGTAAGGCGCGAGGGTGCTCACTTCGTACTTGAGGATCACCCCGCCGTAGGTCAGCGCCACGTTCTGGGTTTTGACGAAGGGCCAGCGTTTGACGAACTCTGGCTCCTGATCGAGCTTGGTGCTGATCAGCCAGCTGTTGTGCGCCACCTGGGCCGCTTTCCAGAACGCTTCTTCCTGACCCGGGATCACCATGTCCGAGAGGGTCAGCACTTTATGCTGCTGACGTGAATAGTTGATGAAACCGCGGCCCGGCGTGCCATGGTCACCGCCGGTGTCCAGGTAGCTGGACAATTCAATGATCACCAAGCCGTCATGCTGTTCACGTACCTTGGCTTGCAGGTAGCTGCTGTAGTGCGGCCCGGCACTGCTTAAAAACTGCTCTCGATACGCCGCCAGCGTCGGTGCCACAGGGGCGTCGGGCGCGATGCGGGTCATTTGCAGCAGGCGTTTTTCGATGATGCCGTCCAGCGCGGGTTCAGCCGGGAAACGCAGCGTATCGATGTTCACCAGCGGGCAATCAGGATTGGCGCAACCTGGTTTCAGCTGTTCGGAAGCGTCGCGGGTGGTTTCCAGCGGCGCCCGGTAATTGGGCTGGAACAGACTCTGGCACGCACCCAGGGTCAGGGCGATGGCGGCCACAGAGGCGATCTTGAAAAGCGACATGGGCGTCCTTAATGAAACAGGGGAAGGCGAAAAGTTACCCGCTTCGACTCTCAACGAAGCAGTCAGTTCGCCACTAAGCTAATTAGAGTTGGTTTCGCCCTCACCGTCTATCCCGCTGACTGTAAAGGGGCTGCATCAAACATGGCGGGCGCGTTAGGATGGCGCGAAGTCGAGGTTGCAAGTAACAAAAAGGAGCCTCGTACAGGATTTGAGTAAACGAGGATTGTTCATGACTGATTTTGCCAACGCCATTCCGACCGCCGTTGATATCGTTCGGCGCGAAAAGTGCTATGAGGGCTTCTACAAGCTCGACCGTGTGCACTTGCGCCACGAATTGTTCGCCGGAGGCATGAGTCGCGAGATCAATCGTGAAGTGTTCGTGCGCCACGATGCGGTGTGTGTGTTGCCTTACGATCCGCAGCGCGACGAAGTGGTGCTGATCGAGCAGTTTCGCGTCGGCGCCATGGGCAAGACCGACAATCCGTGGCTGATCGAACTGGTCGCCGGTCTGATCGACAAGGACGAAATACCGGAAGAAGTTGCTCACCGCGAAGCGCAGGAGGAAGCTGGGCTTGTATTCGGGGCACTCTGGCCGATGACCAAATATTTTCCATCGCCGGGTGGCAGTAACGAATTCGTGCATTTGTATCTGGGGCGTTGTGACAGTGCCGGGGTTGGCGGCCTGCATGGGCTGGAGGAAGAGGCAGAAGATATTCGCGTCACGGTCTGGGCTTTCGACGATGCCCTGCAAGCCGTGCGCGACGGACGTATTGCCAACGCGCCAAGCATCATTGCCTTGCAATGGCTGGCTTTGAATCGCGTTGAAGTGAGGGGGTTATGGTCGTAAACAAGCTGCGCGATCGCTATCGGGTCGATCTCGTGGGGCTGCAAGCTTCCTGCGAGGCCAACTACGCGCGCCTGATGCGGCTATTGCCAGACATGCGCAACGATCCGGCGGCCCGGCGCATTGCCGTGACCCAGGGCGACCAGATGCTCGGCGTGCTGGCCCTGGAAGTGCTGCAAGCCTGTCCATACACCACCACCTTGCAAGTGCGCCAGGAACACAGCCTGCCCTGGTTGCCGGTGCCGCAACTGGAAGTTCAGGTGTACCACGACGCGCGCATGGCCGAAGTTATCAGCGCCGAACATGCACGACGCTTTCGCGGCATCTATCCTTACCCGAACGCCGCGATGCATCAGCCGGACGAAAAGGCCCAGCTCAATCTGTTCCTGGGGGAATGGCTGAGTCATTGCCTGGCTTGCGGACACGAGTATGCCGTTGTGCGCTAAGAGCCCTGTGTAGTTGTGAACTGCGTCCGGTTCACAGGTTTCCTCTTTTGATCGTCCCCCAGCATAATTACGGCACTTAACCAACCCCGTGATCACGCCCTGGGAGAATGCCTTGCCGAGCGTATCCACATTGACCACCGCCGATGCGGCGTTGCTGGTGCAACTGTCCGACAGTCATCTGTTTGCCGAGGCGAACGGGACGTTGCTGGGCATGAATACCTGCGACAGCCTGCAACAGGTGATCGAGCTGGTATTGAAGCAGCAGCCGCGGATCGATCTGATGATCGCCAGTGGTGATCTGTCCCAGGACGGGACGCTGGAGTCATACCAGTTGTTTCGCGACCTGACGCGGCAGATCGATGCCCCGGCGCGCTGGATTCCCGGTAATCATGACGAGCCGCGGATCATGGCCGAGGCCGCCGTGCAAAGTGCGCTGCTGGAGCCGGTGGTGGACATCGGCAACTGGCGGGTTACGTTGCTTGATTCGGCGGTGCCGGGGTCGGTGCCGGGGTATTTGCAGGATGAGCAGTTGCAATTGCTGGCCCGTTCGTTGAGCGAAGCGCCGCAGCGGCATCATCTGGTGTGTTTCCATCATCATCCGGTGTCGATCGGGTGTGCGTGGATGGAGCCCATTGGATTGCGCAATCCAGAAGCGTTGTTCGCGGTGCTGGATCGCTTTCCACACGTGCGTGCGGTGCTTTGGGGGCATGTGCATCAGGAAATTGACCAGATGCGCAACGGTGTTCGCCTGATCGCATCACCCTCGACCTGCATTCAGTTCGAGCCGGGCAGTGAGGATTTCAAAGTGAGTGAGCAGGCGCCGGGGTATCGGTGGTTGCGGCTTTTGCCGGATGGTCAGCTTGAAACTGGTGTTGAGCGCGTTACCGGTTTCGATTTCCAGATCGATTACGGTTCCAGCGGCTACTGATTTCCACGCCTATCCCCGATTCCCCCGACACCCTGTAAACTCCGTCTTCTTTACCCGACGTACAGGGAGCTCAAATGTCTGGTTCGATCCTTTATATCCACGGTTTCAACAGCGCGCCCGCATCGAAAAAGGCCTGTCAGTTGATGAATGTGATGGAGCGGCTGGGCTTGAGCGATCAGTTGCGCGTGCCGGCCTTGCATCACCATCCCCGCGAGGCCATCGGTCAGCTGGAGCAGGCGATTGCCGAGCTGGGGCGGCCACTGCTGGTCGGCAGCTCACTCGGCGGCTACTATGCGACTCACCTGGCCGAGCGCCATGGCTTGAAAGCCCTGCTGATCAACCCGGCCGTCAGCCCGCACCGGATGTTCGACGGATTTCTGGGAACGCAGAAAAACCTGTATACCAATGAGACCTGGGAAATGACCCACGACCATGTGACGGCCCTGGCCGAGCTGGAAGTGCCGGCGCCCCAGGATCCGCAGCGGTTTCAGGTGTGGTTGCAGACCGCTGATGAAACGCTGGATTATCGCCTCGCCCAGCAGTATTACCGGGCCTGTGCCTTGCGCATTCAGGCCGGCGGCGACCATAGTTTCCAGGGTTTTGCCGCGCAACTGCCGGCCATACTGAGTTTTGCCGGCATCGGCGCAGATTTGTATCAGGCAATCGATTTCACGGCACTGTGAGTCCTTGCCCCTTTTTCACTGGAACACTGACGACGAGACCCCATGGCCACTCCCAGCGCTAGCTCTTATAACGCAGACGCCATCGAAGTCCTCTCGGGCCTCGACCCGGTGCGCAAACGCCCCGGCATGTACACCGACACCAGTCGGCCGAACCACCTCGCCCAGGAAGTCATCGACAACAGCGTCGACGAAGCCTTGGCCGGGCATGCGACATCGGTGCAAGTCATCCTGCACGCCGACCACTCCCTGGAAGTCAGCGATGACGGCCGTGGCATGCCGGTGGACATTCACCCGGAAGAAGGTGTGTCGGGTGTCGAGCTGATCCTCACCAAGCTTCATGCCGGCGGCAAGTTTTCCAACAAGAACTACCAGTTCTCCGGCGGTTTGCACGGGGTGGGTATTTCCGTGGTCAACGCCTTGTCGACTGAAGTCCGGGTGCGTGTAAAACGTGACGGCAACGAATACCAGATGACATTCGCCGACGGTTACAAGAAAACCGAGCTGGAAGTCATCGGCACCGTCGGCAAACGCAATACCGGCACCAGTGTGTTCTTCGCACCGGACCCGAAGTATTTCGATTCGCCGAAATTCTCCATCAGCCGCCTCAAGCACGTACTCAAGGCCAAGGCCGTTCTGTGCCCGGGGCTGCTGGTCAGTTTTGAAGACAAGGCCACCGGCGAGAAAGTCGAATGGCATTACGAAGACGGCCTGCGCTCCTATCTGGTCGACGCCGTCAGCGAATTCGAACGCCTGCCGGACGAACCATTCTGCGGCAGCCTGGCCGGTAACAAGGAAGCGGTCGACTGGGCGCTGCTGTGGTTGCCAGAGGGCGGCGATAGCGTTCAGGAAAGCTACGTCAACCTGATCCCGACCGCCCAGGGCGGTACTCATGTCAACGGTCTGCGTCAGGGCTTGCTCGATGCCATGCGTGAGTTCTGCGAGTTCCGCAGCCTATTGCCGCGCGGTGTGAAGCTGGCGCCGGAAGACGTCTGGGAGCGTATCGCGTTCGTCCTTTCGATGAAGATGCAGGAACCGCAATTCTCCGGCCAGACCAAGGAGCGCCTGTCCTCCCGTGAAGCGGCCGCCTTCGTTTCCGGCGTGGTCAAGGACGCCTTCAGCCTGTGGCTCAACGCCAACCCGGAAACCGGCATGTTGCTGGCCGAACTGGCGATCAACAACGCGGGCCGTCGTCTGAAGGCCAGCAAGAAGGTCGAGCGTAAACGCATCACCCAAGGGCCTGCACTGCCAGGCAAGCTCGCCGACTGTGCCGGGCAGGATCCGATGCGTTCCGAGCTGTTCCTGGTGGAAGGTGACTCCGCCGGCGGTTCGGCCAAGCAGGCGCGGGACAAAGAGTTTCAGGCGATCCTGCCATTGCGCGGCAAGATCCTGAACACCTGGGAAGTCGACGGCAGCGAAGTGCTGGCCAGCCAGGAAGTGCACAACATCGCCGTGGCGATCGGTGTCGATCCAGGCGCGGCGGACATGAGCCAGCTGCGTTACGGCAAGATCTGCATCCTCGCCGACGCCGACTCCGACGGCTTGCACATCGCAACCTTGCTCTGCGCCTTGTTCGTCCAGCATTTCCGCCCGTTGGTGGATGCCGGTCACGTCTATGTCGCCATGCCGCCGCTGTACCGTATCGACCTGGGCAAAGAGATCTACTATGCCTTGGACGAGGCCGAGCGCGACGGCATCCTCGATCGCCTGGTGGCCGAGAAGAAACGCGGCAAACCGCAGGTCACCCGATTCAAGGGGCTGGGTGAAATGAACCCGCCGCAGCTGCGTGAAACCACCATGGACCCGAACACGCGGCGTCTGGTGCAGCTGACGCTGGGTGAAGATTTCGCCGAGACCTCGGAAATGATGGACATGCTGCTGGCGAAAAAACGCGCTGGTGATCGCAAGACCTGGCTGGAATCCAAAGGCAACCTGGCCGAGGTTCTGGGCTGATGCGCTTTGGCTGGGCCCTGGCGTGTGCGTTGCTGCTGACTTCGGTGACGATTTGCGCGGAACCCGCGCCAGAGCTGCGCCTGTTGTCCGAACATGCCGTCGATGGCATGCGCGGCGGCAATCTGTCAGGGCTGGCCCAGTGTGGCAAGGAGCTGTGGACCGTTTCGGATCGCGACGATGATCAAATCTATCGCCTCGACACCCGCAACCCCACCTGGCAAGCGGAAACCGTGCACATTGACGTACCCCTGGTGCCCGACAGCGGTTTGCCCTGGGGCTTGCGTTCGCGAACCTGGGCGGCATCGTTCGTGCGGGGTGGGGACCTGGATTTCGAAGGCATCACCTGCGACAGCGCCGGCAATCGTTACATCGTCAGTGAAGGCCATGCCGCGGTGTTGCAAGTTCCGCCGATCGGGCCTGCGTCCTGGCTGAAAATTTCGCCGATGCTGGTACGCGAAGCGCGGGCCAGCGGTATGTTGTTGCACTTCAATGCGTTGTTCGAAGGCCTGGCGATCAATCCGGCCGGTGATACGCTGTGGCTGGCCGCCGAGCGCGAACGCCGCGGTCTGCTGCTGATCAAGCGCCAGCAAACGGTCTGGGACTGCGACGGTGGTTGTGTGCTGCTGAGTGAAGGCGGGATGGAAATGCAGCCGGCGCAATTTCCCCACGCCAGAGCGCGCCCTCGGGACTTTGCCGATCTGTCATTGTTCGACGGCAAGCTGTTTACCCTTGAGCGCAACGCCTTTCAGATCTGTCGCCGTGATGCGGTGACGACCAAGGTCGAGCGCTGCTGGTCGTTTGCCGCCGAGGCCTTGCAGGAAAACCGTCGTTATTCACAGCCCTTTGGGTTGGCGGAAGCGTTGATCGTGGACGCCGACGGTGCCTGGATCGGTATCGACAACAACAACGGTGCGCGCGCCGACGGTGAGGTACGCCCGATTGTCTGGCGCTTTGCCGCGCCTGAAGGTGGCTGGAGTGCCAAGCCGTGAGCCAGCAACCGCCGGGCAAACGTGCCGGTCGGGTGTTGATGGTGCTGGCCTGGTGCGCCGCACTGTTTTTGGCGACGCGGTTCTTCGGTCAGTGGGAGGCGCGTCAACAGAATCCCAACACCGTCGTCAGCTCTGAGCAGGGCGAAGGTTTTATCGAGGTGAAGCTGATCGGCAACAGCCAGGGGCATTTTGTCGCCTCCGGCCAGATCAACGGCCAGCCGGTGGAGTTCATGCTCGATACCGGCGCGACCGATGTGTCGATCCCGGCCGAAATGGCCGAGCGGCTGAAGCTGGAAAAAGGCTTCGGGGTGACCCTGAGCACGGCCAATGGCTTGAGCGAGGGCTATCGAACCCGCCTCGATCGGCTGCAACTGGGCAGCATCGTGCTGCGTGATGTTCGCGCGTTGGTGGCGCCCGGTTTGCACGGCAATCAGGTGCTGCTCGGTATGAGCGCACTGAACAAACTTGAATTTACCCAGCGCGGTGGCACCATGCTGCTGCGCCAGACCACGAAATAATGAGGCCCGCATGAGCGACTCCCTTGATCTCAGCCTGGACGGTGTAGAGCGCCGGTCACTGGCTGACTTCACCGAAAATGCCTACCTCAACTACTCCATGTACGTGATCATGGACCGAGCCTTGCCGCATATCGGCGACGGCCTGAAACCGGTACAGCGACGCATCGTCTATGCGATGAGCGAGTTGGGGCTGGACGCCGATTCCAAGCACAAGAAGTCGGCGCGTACTGTCGGTGACGTGCTCGGTAAATTCCACCCACACGGCGACTCGGCGTGCTACGAAGCCATGGTGCTGATGGCCCAGCCGTTCAGCTACCGCTACACGCTGGTCGACGGCCAGGGTAACTGGGGTGCGCCGGACGATCCCAAGTCCTTCGCGGCCATGCGTTACACCGAGGCGCGGTTGTCGCGTTATTCCGAAGTGCTGCTCAGCGAGCTGGGCCAGGGCACCGCGGACTGGGGCCCGAACTTCGACGGCACGCTGGAAGAACCTCTGGTGTTGCCGGCCCGTTTGCCGAACATCCTGCTCAACGGCACCACCGGCATCGCCGTGGGCATGGCCACCGATGTCCCGCCGCATAACCTGCGCGAAGTCGCCACCGCTTGCGTACGTTTGCTGGATGAGCCCAAAGCCACGGTCGAGCAGCTCTGTGAACATATCCAGGGCCCGGATTACCCGACCGAAGCGGAAATCATCACGCCGCGTGCCGACCTGCTGAAAATCTACGAAACCGGTCGCGGTTCGGTGCGTATGCGTGCGGTGTACCACGTCGAGGATGGCGACATCATCGTAACGGCGCTGCCGCATCAGGTTTCCGGCGCCAAAGTGCTCGAGCAGATTGCCGCGATGATGCAGGCAAAACCGTCGAAAGCACCGCAGATTGCGGATTTGCGCGACGAGTCGGACCACGAGAACCCTTGCCGCATCGTGATTATTCCGGTCAACAGCCGGGTCGATCACGAAGCGCTGATGCAGCACCTGTTCGCGACCACCGAGCTTGAGTCCAGCTACCGGGTCAACATCAATATCATTGGTCTGGACGGCAAGCCGCAGCTCAAGAACCTGCGCGCATTGCTGGTGGAGTGGCTGGAATTCCGCGTGCGGACCGTGCGTCGACGCCTGCAATTCCGTCTGGACAAGGTCGAGCGTCGCCTGCATCTGTTGGACGGTTTGCTGATTGCCTACCTCAACCTGGACGAAGTGATTCACATCATCCGTACCGAGGAGCATCCGAAGGCCAGCCTGATCGAGCGCTTTGCCCTGAGCGAAATCCAGGCCGATTACATCCTCGACACCCGTTTGCGTCAGTTGGCGCGACTGGAAGAAATGAAACTGCGGGCCGAGCAGGATGAACTGCTCAAGGAACAGGCCAAGCTGCAAGCCCTGTTGGGCAGCGAAGCCAAACTGAAGAAACTGGTACGCAGCGAGCTGATCAAAGACGCCGAAACTTACGGCGACGACCGTCGTTCGCCAATCGTCGAGCGTGCCGAAGCCAAGGCAATGACCGAGCACGATCTGCTGCCGAACGAGAAAGTGACGGTCGTGCTGTCGGAAAAAGGCTGGGTTCGCTCCGCCAAAGGTCACGACATCGACGCCACCGGGTTGTCCTACAAGGCCGGGGACGGCTTCAAGACCTCGGCGGCCGGGCGTTCCAACCAGTTTGCCGTGTTTATCGACTCCACCGGTCGCAGTTATTCGGTCGCGACCCACACCTTGCCGTCGGCCCGTGGCCAGGGCGAACCGCTGACCGGGCGCCTGACGCCGCCACCAGGGGCGAGCTTTGAATGTGTATTGATGCCTGAGGACGATGCGCTGTACGTGATCGCATCCGACGCCGGTTACGGTTTCGTGGTCAAGGGCGAAGACCTGCAAGCCAAGAACAAGGCGGGCAAGGCCCTGTTGAGCCTGCCGAACAACGCCAAGGTCATCCTGCCGCGCCCGGTGGCCGACCGTGAGCACAACTGGCTGGCCTCGGTAACCACCGAGGGTCGCCTGCTGATCTTCAAAATCAGCGATCTGCCACAATTAGGTAAAGGTAAAGGGAATAAGATCATCGGGATTCCTGGTGAGCGTGTTGCCAGTCGCGAAGAATATGTCACGGACATCGCCGTTTTACCGGAGGGCGCCACTTTGGTGCTGCAGGCCGGCAAACGCACCTTGTCACTGAAGGCGGATGACCTCGAACACTACAAAGGTGAGCGTGGGCGTCGCGGTAACAAACTGCCACGTGGCTTTCAGAGGGTGGATGCGCTGTTCGTCGAAAACCTCAATTAAGCGTCCTAGAGCGCTCGATCTACGATTTAACGCGTAGATCGACGCTTTGGCGCTGGAGTCGGAACGCATATTCACGGATGATATGGCCTTTCAAGCGCCGGCGTGGCCGAGTGTTCTTCATATTTTTTGAGTATTTTCACTGTGGTGAGCCTTGTGGCAGCCACCTGGATGGGACGATGACTGCTCTGCGCCTTCCTTTTATTTTGATGCTCGCTGGCGTTCTTGGCCTGGCGGGTTGCAGCGTTCACCAGCCGGTGTCGCTGTATCAGCTGGACAGCGGAAGTCCGGCTCAGCCTGCGCAAAGCGCGGGCATGGCGGTATTGTTGGGCCCGGTGACGGTTGCCGATTACCTGCAACGCGAAACCTTGTTGCAGCGTCAGCCGGATGGCAGTCTTCAAGCATCGACCGACGGTCGTTGGGCGGGCAGCCTGTCAGCGGACATCGATCAGCTGTTGCTGCGGCAGGTCGCCGGTCATCTGGACAGCCAGCGTGTTGTCCTGGCGCCTGCAACGATAGGTTTCACGCCTGACGTCCAGGTTCTATTGACGATCACGCGTCTGGACTCGGGGGAGTCGCAACCGGCGATCCTGGATGCGCAATGGCGCCTGATCGACCGTCGTGGTCAGGTGCGTGATAACCGCATCATTCATCTGCAGGAACAGCACGCCGGCGGCACGGCGGCTCAGGTTCAGGCCCAGGGTGTGTTGCTGCAGCGTCTGGCCGAGCAATTGTCGACAGCGCTCAAGCCATTGGCCAACCAGCCACCGATCGCCGAAGCACCGCGCAAACCGGCCGCCAAGCCTGTGGCTCCGGCAGCAGAGCCGGAAAAACAACCGAAAATCCCGATGGCTTCGCCGATACGTACGGATATGGAAGTATTCAGGTTCTGAGCCTGGATTGATCCAAAGCAAAGCCCGCCATTGGCGGGCTTTGTTGTTTCCGCGGAATGAAATCTTCAGCGCTTCTGATGGCCTCTTCGCGAGCAAGCCCGCTCCCACAGTGGATTTGTGAACGACGCAGATCCACTGTGGGAGCGGGCTTGCTCGCGAAGAAGGCCGGGACAGGCAACAAAAAGCCCGCAGAATGATCACTCATCTGCGGGCTTTGTTGTTACGGGCTCAAGGCCTACGTCCGACGTTCGTGCATCCGCGCCAGTTGCCGCTCCAGCATCGACGGATAAGGCTCCATCAGGCGCTCTACGCAGCACGCACCCTCCGGACTTGCGATCGGCCGGATTCGTGCACGCTGGCGAATCAGCGCGTCGTCGCTGATCTTGCGCTCCACCAGCAGCAGGTTGCGGCTGTGTTGCGACAGGGCCAGGGCATCTTGAGCGGTTTCGGTCAGCAGCAGGTCGATCTGGGTCAGGCCGAACAACTCGTCGCCCAGTGTCAGGCCCAGTTGCAATTGCAGGGTGATGCCGCTGTCGGCGACTTCGATCTGCAACTGATGGCCCAGGGCGCGTAGCAACTCACCGCAGCAGATGGCGTTGGTCAGGTAGTCATCGCCACTGTCTTCGGTATGGAACAGCATCAGCGTGCTGCCATCGTTCAGGGTGTGCAGTTCGCTCTGGTAGAGCGAGGCGGCCTGATCGAGGCAATCGCGGTAGCGCTTGAGCAGCTCTTCCAGGCGTGTGCGGGGCAGGCGGCGCAGTTGATCCTGTGCGCCCAGTTGCACAGCCAGTACCGCGCTGTGTTGCGGCAGGTTCGATACCTGTGGCTTTACCACGGGTTTCGGTGCGCTGTCTGCCGAGTCGTCACGCAGATCGGCAAACGGATCTTCGTCATCATCGTCTTCAACGGTGCTGACAATGCGCCGTGGCGCGGGCTTGAGGCCGGCGGCAGGCTTGGTTTCATCGAAACTTGGATCGCGCAGGTTGCGCACTTCGAAGGCCGGATCGACCTCTTCGTCGTCATCGCTGTCGTCGAACTCGGGCTCCGGAACAGGCTCAGGTTCAGCCGGCTCCGGCGCGAAATTGGCGTGCAGCTGACGAGCCAGGTCGCCGACTTCATCCTGACGCTCGGTGGCCGGGGTGTATTCGTCGATATTGCGCAGCCACACCCGCAATTGCAGCAGCGGCGTGGAGATATTGCGCCCCAGGCGCAGGCTCAAGGCCAGGGACAGGGCCAGCAGAATCGCACTCAGAATACCCATGCTTTGCAGGCTGATGGTCATCGGCTGCTGGAACTGATCCATGTCCAGGCTGATGCGCAATTGCCCGGCAGTCACGTCCTGGAAAGTGATCTTGCTCTGGTACATGCCTTCGGCTTCGCCCAGCAGGCTATGCTTGGGGCGCTGACCGGCTTCGGCGAGGATGCGGTTATCCACGCTGTAGATGGCGGCGTGGGCCACCAGTTTGTTCTTGGTCAGGTTATTGAGCAGCACGTTGAGGCTGAGGATGTCATTGGACACCAACAGCTCCGTGGCCGACGTAGCCGTCTGGGTGGTCAGGCTTTCGCCCAGGGCATCCGCCTGCTCGTGCATGGCCTGCTTGAACTGCAAACCCATCACGCAGGCATAGATCACCAGGGCCAGAGCGACCAGGATCACGTTATGGCTGGCGATGCGTAATGCGATCGGTACACGGCGATGACGCAGTGCCCGGAAGATCAGCAGAAAGAAGTTATCGGTTTTTACTGGCGTGGGCCGGTTCACTTGAGCTCGGCTCTTTGTCCGTGAAGTTGACGCGCAGTATAGCGACAGGCCCTAGGCCGTCAAAGCGCTCGCGGTGCCCGATGGTCACTGAAAATGGGTAGAATGCGGTTTTTTTCCACCTGCGGGGGTGCGCCTTGCGCGAAATCGTCCTGATAAACATCACGGGAGTCGACCGTCCGGGTCTGACTGCGGCCATAACCGGCGTTCTGGCCCAGGGTGGTGTGAACATTCTCGACATCGGTCAGGCGGTGATCCACGACACCCTGTCGTTCGGCATCCTGGTTGAAATTCCCGACACCGTACAAGGTAATTCGGTGCTCAAAGACATCCTGTTCAAAGGCTATGAGCTTGAGCAGCAGGTGCGTTTCACGCCGGTGTCCGAAGAGGATTACCAGCAGTGGGTCGGCAACCAGGGCAAGAAACGCCACATCGTCACCCTATTGACCCGCAAAGTGACTGCCGAGCAATTGCAGCGTGTGAGCTCGATCACTGCCAAATATGGCCTGAACATCGATCATATCGATCGCCTGTCCGGGCGCATGCCGCTGGACACCCCGGCCGACAAGGGCAAGGGCTGCATCGAGTTTTCCGTGCGTGGCGAAGCGGCTGATCCGCAAGCGCTGCGGGCCGAATTCCTCAGCGTCGCGCAGGAGCTGAACGTCGACATCGCCTTCCAGGAAGATTCGCTGTTCCGCCGTAACCGTCGTTTGGCGGTGTTCGACATGGACTCGACGCTGATCGAAGCCGAAGTCATCGACGAGCTGGCCAAGGCCGCCGGCGTTGGCGATCAGGTGTCCGCGATCACTGAACGGGCGATGGCCGGCGAGCTGGACTTCCGCGCCAGCTTCAAGGAACGCCTGGCCTTGCTGCAAGGGCTGGACGTCAGCGTGCTGGATTCCATCGGCGCCTCCCTGCGCCTGACCGAAGGCGCCGAAACCCTGTTCGCCGAACTCAAGCGCCTGGGCTACAAGACCGCGATTCTGTCGGGCGGCTTCACCTACTTCGCCAAGCAATTGCAGGCCAAGCTGGGCATCGACTATGTGTTTGCCAACGAACTGGAAGTGGTGAACGGCAAAGTCACGGGTGTGGCGGTCGAGCCGATTGTCGATGCGCAACGCAAGGCCGACCTGCTGCGTGAACTGGCGCACAAGGAAGGCTTGCGCCTGGAACAGACAATTGCCGTCGGTGACGGTGCCAACGACTTGCCGATGCTGGCGATTGCCGGTCTGGGCGTGGCGTTCCGTGCCAAGCCGTTGGTCAAGCAATCGGCGAAGCAGGCGATTTCCACCCTTGGGCTGGATGGCGTCCTGTATCTGCTGGGCTTCCGCGATCGCGACGGGCAGCTCTGAGTTTTGTATTGACTGACAGGGCCTCTTCGCGCGCAAGCCCGCTCCCACATCTATGTCGATCACACGATCAATGTGGGAGCGGGCTTGCTCGCGAAGGGCGCGCCGCGGTTTATAGGCTTACGCTCACAGCGACTTCCACAACGAATCAAACTCTTGCGTTACCCCGACCACGCCGCCTTGAGCGGCGTTTTCGTTAGTGGCTACCTCCAGCGAACGGTAGGCAAACTGATTGAAGCTGTTGCTGCTCGCCACCCGTCGCTCCAGCTCGGCCCGGCGTTCCTGGCCGTTGGTGTTGATCAACACCTTATTGCCTTCCTGGAACGGCAGGCGCGGGGCGAGCAGGGTGGCCGGCAGGTCGATGGCGCTGATGGCGGGCAGTAACAGCCCGCGCAGGTACTGGCTGTGCTCGTCGCCGGAGCGCATCAGTTGCAGGCCGCAGGGCTCGGCGTATGGCGCAACTTGTTCGATACCCATCTGCGTGCCGCCGCCCCGTACCTGACGTATCCAGCGCACCACGGCAATGCTCCAGCCTTGGCCGGCCGTATCCTCGATACCGACCATCTCGCCGGCCTGCAGTTCGGCGGGCACTGCGCCGGGCCAGGCCAGGCAATAACCGCCAGGGCTGTGATTGATCACCGGTAGTGCATAGGTCGGGAACTGCTGCTGGCGGTCGGATGCCTCGTGGCTGTCATCGTTCTGAAGGTGCGGGTATTCGATCTCTTCGTAAGGCAGCAAAGTGTCTGCCGTGCCATGGGGGGCGGCGTCGAAGGCTTTGTTCCATTGGTCTTTGGCGCGTCCGGCCGGTTCGGTAACCGAGAACTGCGCGGGACGGGCGCCAGTTTTTTTCAGGATGTCACTGAACGAGCGCTGCCCGCCGAGATAAAAGTGCAATGCGCTCATCCCCACGCACAAGGTCAATGTGCCGTGGCCGACGGTGCGCTGGAAACCACGCTCGGCGGCCTGGCCCCAGGCGGCATGCAGGTGTTGCAGTGTGTCCAGATTCAGCCCCATCGGCACCGGCAATGGCGATGCTTTATCGGCCGACTGTTGCAGGTGGACTTCGATGGCCGTGACCAGTGGCTGCGGATCGATCCCCAACAAACGCGCCTGTTGTTCGGGCAGGAATTTGGAGCGGTAACGCGGGCCGGTATCGAGATCCGGCGCGACGGCAAACAGCCCGTTGTCCGGTTTGTCTGGTTGCAGCTTGATCCATTGGCTCCAGGGTTCCAGCACCTCGGCGAGCCGGGCGATCTGGTTCTGGCGCAGTTGATTGCAGCGGGAAGCGCCCAGCAGAAGGGCGACGACGTAGGTTTGCTCGATGCTCAGTTTTTGCGTCTGGCTGGCCAGTTCATCACGCACGCTCAAATGTTGCAGTTGGAACTGACAGCCGATCCGATACAGCTGATGCAGTTCCAGCCACAGCCCTTCGGGTACTGGGCAATAAAGCTCGGTGGCGCG